>WYBW01000071.1 GCA_011525685.1 Verrucomicrobiia bacterium | reverse complement strand
GGCTCTTGCAGCGGGGCATGCTGCTGCTGAGTCCGCACCGCAAGAGTCGGCACACACCCTCCCTCAACGACGGACGCCACCTGCGCCGATACCGCAAGCGTTGGAAGATCGAACGCACCTTTGCCTGACTGGGCAATTATCGCCGGTTGGTGGTGCGCTACGACCGGCACCTGTCCATGTATCGGGCCTTCTTTCATCTGGCCTGCGCCCTGATCACGCTGCGCTTTCTCGAAAATGAATTTTGAAACCGCTTCTAATAACAAGACAATCAATTTGTGGGCGACAAACTGGCACCCAATCAGAACCAATGCTCCCATCCTCGCTTGGGACACCAATTCTTTGCTCTACGGAAAGACCGGCTTCACAGCCATCTCGCAAGCCAACAGCTTCCAAGGCAATCACGCTCCGGTTACGGCACTGACGCGACGGCACGGCTTCACGGCGGGACACTCCCTGGCCCCATATTTTGGGTATGAAGGATTCTCGGGCCATGCGGACACAAAAGTCTGGTTTTGCACCGGCGACGATCAACTTGTTGAAGTGACCAACGTAATTGCCTATGCGCGGTGGACCTCGGCCTACGACTACGGCATTCTTATTTTCAACGATGATCTGCCAACAAACATCACGCCGATTGCGGTCATGACACCGCCAAGCTCGATGGGGGTGCTTTTCAGAACGTGCCAACACGGAAAGATGAGCGCGAATATGCCGCCTTTCGTTTTTGGTGAGGACACATCAAGACCGGCCTTCAACGATCACAAGACGAATGAAGGCGGCGATAGCGGGTCGCCCAACATGATTCCTATGACAGGAGGCTCGCTGGTCCTTGTCGGCGGGACCTCAACCCGCGGCGCCCTCAGCGTTCAAATGCAGAAGGACATGGATTACCTCTGTACTAACGGGATCTACAACCTGAATTTGAATATCACCAACTATCAGCTTAACTGGCACACCAACTATCCTTAGTGTATTATCAACACAGGGAAAATGAGTATGAAAACATCATTCGCGAGTATTATTCTGGCCACTTGCCTCACGTTTATCTTTGCATGCTCGTGCCTCGGGCAAGGTACCATCTACAGAGATCGCGCCGAATTTGACTTGGCAATTGCCGGTTTAGCTGGCACCAGGCAGGATGTAAATTTTCAGCCGCCGTTACCTCCGGGCGGGATTGATGAAGGCGAGTGGGTGCAGTACTCCCCGGGGTTGACAATCTCCGGACTGACATTTCGTGGCGGTGGGCCGCAACTCATCCGTTTCATGTCTGGAGGCGGGAATCGGGTGCTGAACAACTACGACAGCCTTACGCCGCAGAGGGTGGACATGAGCGGTCCAGCGCTGGCTTTCGGCGCAGACTTTGCGAGTCTGCTCAACCCAGTTCACAGCACGTTCCTGGCGACGGTGACTCTTAATGATGGGAGGGTTTTCACTTTCACCGCGCCGGCGGATCCCAACTTTACTTTTTGGGGAATTGTAACCACGCGACCCTTTTCAAGCCTGACGTTCAGTGATGGCGGCTTGATCGGAATCGGCCTCCATGGAGAAATCCTGGACAACATCACGGTTGTGACAATCCCGGAACCGCATACGCTCGGCTTGCTGGCGCTCGGTGCGTTGTTGTTTGGTTGGCGGCGGCACTGGACTCGGAAACTGTGAGAGCCAAAACTCGATTCCTAGTTGGTTTGCTTATGCTGACTGGGCTTAGCCCGGCTTTCAGCCAAGGGACTTTTCAGAATCCGGATTTTGAGAATCCCCTGCTTCCGCTGAATCCTGATGAAGGATTCACTCTGCCGATTGCAACTGCTCTGGCTGGTTGGTCGGCCTGGTGAAGGCAACCGCGCCCGGCGCGCCTGAATCGCTTGCTGCCACGGAGAGGATCCGAGCCTTCAATCCCCGGCCAGCATCGTCCACATCCCCAGTGGATTCGCGAGGGTGCCGCGCCCGAGGGTGGCCGTGGTCGCATGAAGTCCCACATGACCATCGTGAAAGAGGTAGTTGAATCTCTTGGAATGAAGTCCGTAGGAGATTGACCCGTAAGTGTGGCTCGTGCTGCTCACGCTGGGCGTGGTGGTGGTCTGGATGCAATCCTCACTGACCCCGGGTGGCAGGGCCGGTCCGGGACCTGCGCAGAAGGACGGCCAATCGTTGCCCGCCATGTTCCGGCCATTGGCCAGTTCCGCCAGCAGGATGGTGCCGCTCTGGTCTTTGACAGCGGCAACCTTGAATCCGCGCGGCTCCCACTCGAAAGTTCCAGGAGCCGAACCGCGCAGATTGAAGAAAATGCCGATGCCTTTGACGGCCGTGGCCGGCAACGGCGCGGTGGCCGTGCTCAACATCCAATTCGGCCCGGCCCAGTTCATCGAATAGGATCGGCGGGCGGCGAACTCGTTGAGCCACGACTCGGCCTTGGGAAACTCGATGCGATCCGCCGGGCACCGCAATACCCGGGGCGTCCGGCCCGGCGGCGTGACGCCCATGATCAATTCCTGCTCGCTGGCGACGCCACCAATGTAGCGGTGGATGTAGTCGTCCCAGGTCAATTGATACTGGACGTCGCCGGTGGAATAAACCGACGGCGGATACGTGTCCTGCCGGTCCGCGGTCAGCATCGTCACGCCCAGTCCGAGTTGTTTCAGGTTGGACAAGCATTGGGTTCGCTGCGCGCGGGATTTGGCCTTGCTCAATGCCGGCAGCAACATGGCCGCGAGAATCGCGATGATGGCAATGACGACCAGCAATTCGATCAAGGTAAAAGCCTGGCGACCCGGCGTGGCCTTGCCGTTGCGCCTGCACCCGCGAGCATGTGCTTCTGAAATGGCTTTCATTGAACCGAGGGATTCTACAGTGCTTCTCTTGCGGGCGGTGACTAAACTTCATGCCCGACATTGTCGTCAAAAGTGACTACAAGAGCCAAGGCGCGCCGCCGTGGCCGACGGACGATTCAAGGCATAGACCGGGACAACCGCAGGCGCATGAAGCGGGCGGCCATCATATCCACTGGAGTGAGGTCGCGCACCGCGACGCGCTCCTTCCAACCCAAATCGGTCACGCTCGCCATCCGCGTGTGGGCAGGTCCGGAAAACCAAGCCGCCAGGTCATCCGAGACTTCAGCCACACAGTTCACATCGGTGGCCGCCTTGTCCCGCTCGTAGTGCAGCGCGAGAAAGAGGAGATTGCTGACCGACAACAGGCTGCCGCGCGGCAACTGTTCAGGTGGCGCGGCCACCTTGGCCGGCAGACCGAGATAATACTTCAGCAGATTGGGAACGCCGTCACCCGCCGGGCTTGCACTCTCGCCGCTCACGGCCGGGTTCGCCAGTTCGCCCACGGTGAAGTTGGTTGAGCGCCACAGCTCGAAACCGGCGAGCTGCCGCGCGACCTCCACTTCATACCAGATCGAAGCGGAGTGGGTGGTTACGGTAATGACGCTGTTCGTGCCCGTGCCGGTAACGGCCAGAGTGGCCTTGCGCTGACCGCGCTCGTCCAGCACCCAGCCGGAGACGAGGTTGGTTCCGACCGGTAAAATCATGGTGAACGGCACCGCCTCGGTCAGAAAAGGCGGGCCGCCCCATTGATTGCCCACGGAATCCTTGTTGGCGTTCTTCCACACCTGACCGGTGTTTTCCCACCAACCGGTGGCGACAATCAACGCACTAGCATCATTGGTGAAACTGTTCCCACGCCTCAGCGTGGCGCCGATCGTACACCAGCCTAGTTGGTTCGAGCCGGGCGCAAAGGTCACCTCGCCCAGATTCCAGATACGGTTGGTGACGTGGCCGAGGATCGCCTTGGTTCGAGCCGTGTTGATCGTGACCGCCCCGCGACCCGGGCTGGCGAGGTCCCAGCGCAACTCTCCGGTGTCGCTCGTGAGAACACTGCCCCCGGGCACGGGCGGCGCATTGGTCAAACCCGCGGCATCCTCGCCCACGCTGGTGCTGAGGCGGTTGGTGAAAGCGAGCCGGCCGGAAACGCCCATTTGACTCGAGGAGAAGACACCCCACGCCCAGGCATTGGCCAGCAGGCCGATCTCGCGATCCGGCGTGAGCGCCATCGTGATTTCATGAACCGCAGGCCGGACATCGCCTCGACGAAACAGGTTCGCCGCGAGCAACAGATTGGCCATCTTGCCGGAGTGCTGGGCGGTGTCGAAAAAGCCGCGCGCGTAGCCCATCGTGGCCGTGCCGTCCTGGCCATGACCGTAATCGAACAACCAGATGCCGTCCCAATCCTGCAACGCGCCATAAGCGGCCAGCAGCAGCGGCGCTTCGCTACCGTAATAGTTCGGTTGCGGGTGATTGTATTCGGTCACGGTGAAAGGCTTGCCCTTGATCCGCTGGCGGGCCAGCGCCGCGAGCGTGTTGTCGTCGCCCAGGGTGTTGACCATGGAGACGTTGGGAACGATCCAGTTGACCGGGTCCCAAGGGTTGCCGGGAAATTGCGGATGCTGCCAGTAAGCGTGGCCATCAATCACGTCCAGCCGGTTCTGCACCGTGGCCGGGCTGTTCATCATGATGGTGCCGAAAATCAAACCGGAATAACCGCAGTTGGTTCGGATATGGGCCACCATGGAATCATAGTAACGATTCTCCAAATCGCGCAGGAAACGCAGCCAGTCCTGGCGCGCTTCTTTGGTACCGGTGTAACCGCTGCCGGAGAAGCGCAGGTTCGGCACGGTGCGTCCCGCCAGCGTGGCGCCCGGCGGCAAGGTGCCGAGTTGGCCGCCGGTCTGAAACCACACGTCGGCAATCCAGAAGGTCGCCAGGCTCGTGCCCATGCCGCCGAAGTTCACCCGCACGTTCGTGTCCGTCATATTCGCCTGCAACGTGTTGGTGAAGCGCTGCCAGTTGGTCGTCAGGCTGATTCCCCGCGCATAGCCGGCATTGAGCCAGTCCGGGTGTGCCTGCATCAGGGAGGCGTCGAAGGTGGTCGCCGGGCTGGACTTCGCCCAGAAGGAGATCGTGTAGGTGTGTTCATTGGTGATGCGCAGACCCGTTTGGTTGAATTGAATGTGCCACGAGGCGCTGCCGGTGTTTGTGACCGCGATGCGCGCCGAGGGCTGGCCATCGGTGAACTCAAACGTCCGACTGAACCCGGCCCGCGCCGTGTCATGTTGCTCGGCCGTCCAGAAATTGAGGCCGTTGGTGAAGCTGCCATTGCGGAGCAGGTTCGTGCCCAGGGGTTGATTGATGATGTTCCAAGCAGCCAGCATCGCGGTGTCGTTCGTGTAGCGGGCGGCCAGCCAGTCATTCCAACGTGTCTGCAACTGCGCTGCGTAACTGGCCGGAAGCCGGTCCAGACCGCCATCCAACCATTTCTGGATGATACCGTTCTCGTTGATGATTTCGACGAAAGCCACCGCCGGATCTCGCGCCAGCGGCAATCCGGTGAACCGGTTTGTGGGCGTCAGAAGCTTGGTCGCAAAATCCTTTTGCAGCGCCAGCGCGGTGTCGTTGAAGTAGCCGAGAATGTGCTGGTCCTTCCAATCCATGGTTGTCACTTCGGCGGTCAAGCCGTCGGCGGAGCGATACTCACGGCCGACCAGCAGATTCAGGTTGGCGTAGATGCCGTGAGCTTTGAGGCGGGCGACGAGGAAATGGACCTTCTCGAGCTGGGAGGCGTTGAAGTTGGTGCTCCGCGTCGAGGTGTAGGCCAGAATGCCGCCGCCGTAAGCCCAGGGCGCGTCCATGTGATGAAAGCGGACGCAATTGACCCCAAACTTGGCCAGCCGCGCGGCAACGGCGTCGGCCTTGTTCGTGGGCATGAAAGGCGAGTCCCCGGCAAAGTTGACGCCCAGAAAGCGGACGCGCTGGCCGTTCGCAACGAAGTGGCCGTTGGTGTCCACTGTCACGACGGAGTTCTGGCCGATGGACTGGTTCATCGCCGTGAAATCGGTTAGGACGCCGGGCACGCTGTCGTTCCATGGGAGGACGAAGGGCTGGGCCAAACCAGTTCCAGCGGACCAGATCAAAGCCAGTGAAAACAATCGCACGCTCATCGGCCTCAAGTTTTCAATATAGCTCCACGGTCGGCAACCCATCTTTGGGGCGTTGGGAGGACGGACGCGCAAAACGCGATGCTGCCCAGCCCCACTCGCGGCAAGCCGAGGTTGTCCAGCGTTCCGGTGGCTTCCATTCGAACCGAAAAGAAGGGCGCCGGAACTCCGGCGCCCTTGATGCTGTCACCCCAGCCAACTCAACCACCTCGGCATTCCAAGTCGAAGCGGGCCGCCTGATTCAAGGGGCCGGTGGGACCCAAATGGTGCGGAAGTACCTTGGCGCTCCAGCAATCGGCGTCGAGTATGGACTGCTCGCGCCCACGACCTCAGTATAAGGACCGTTGACGTTGGAGGCGCTTTGCAGTTGCACAGCGCCGGTTTCGACGGGCGGCCAGGACACCACCACGTTACCGCCCACGAGTTGCACATTGAGCGGAGGCGTTGCCGCAACCAGCCGTTCGAGCTTGAAGTCGTCAACGACGATGCGATTGTCGGCGTCGTAGCCCCAAACCTCGTCCTGATGAGAGTTCAGGATTTGGAATTGGAAGCTGATTTCATCGATTTTGTTGAAATGGTCCTGAAAGTTCGCCAGCGTACCGGCGTTTACACTGCCTTCCTTGAGCAACGGGGTGAATGTTTTCCAATCGCTCGTGAGGCCGGAGACATCTACGTTCAGACGCAGCAGCAGGTCTCGATTGGTGTCGCCATCAGGCGGCTGCAACGTGTCGTCGGGAGCCAAGAAATGCAATTGTACCGTAACCGGCGTGCTTTCGCGGCCGGGAGCCAAGCCCTCCACCCGTGCGGCAAAATTGAGGCGGTAGTCTTTCAAATCAGCGGATGTCACCGCAGAGTAATCTACCGGCCCGCCCCCGCCGACATTGCCACCCGCCCAACCCGGCCGAGTGCCTTGAGCCATGAGGGTGTTGTCCATGCCCATGATAAATGCCTGGCTGCCGCTCACGCCTGCGCCCGCGACGTTGTTCTCGGCCCAATAGTAAGCCCGCGTTCCGCCCCCATCCACCCAGCCGGTGCCGCCCGGAAACGCATTCCACGAATACCACAGCGTTTTATCATCGAAGTTGTAGTCAAAGATGGACAAGACCTGCTTTGGCGGCGGTGGGGGTGGCGGACCGGCGTAACTGATCACCTCCAATTTGATGTTGTCCAAGTAAATGGCTTTTTCCGGACCAAATCCAAATTGCCCATCCGGCCGGTGCTGATTCTGGTTGAATTCAATGCCGGTGATGCCGGCGGCAATGCCATTGGTGAAGCTATTGTAAGTGGTATTATCGCCCCAGCTCCCGGTATCAAGCGTGAACACGAAGTGCGTCCAATTGCTGCCCGGGTTGTATCCGATGTTCCTTTGCAAGGCTCGGTTGTTGGGCAACGGCGGATCAACCAGACTGGAGTTGAGTCGGAATTCCATCTGGCAGTTGGCGGTGGTCTGGCCAGGCAACAATCCTTCCACCCGGGCGTCCCAGCTTAAAATGTAGTCCGCCAGTTCCGTGCTGGTAAACTTGGTCCAGTCAAAATCCCAGTTGACCGGCATCCCGAAGCCGGTGCCGTAGCTGTATCCGGGATTTCCGGCAACCAGCAACTCGAACGGAGAGTTGTCGAAGGTGTATTGCAACGCGCCAGGCCCATTTTCCGGTTGAATCAGTGGGTCATAGAAAAAGCGATTCACGATCCAAGTGGCTCCCTGGTCGCCCGGATAAAAGTACCCGTAGTCCCATCCTGGAATGAAGTTGTCGAAATCGGCGTAGGCAATTTCGTTGGTACCGGCAATCGGTTGCGCCCGCAGCGTGAAACTGCAGCTCAACGAGCAAAGCAAGGCCAGCCCCAACAAGGCCGTGCTGAGTTTACCGCGTGTTTTCATGTTCGTGTTTCTTTCGGTTATGGGTTTGCTCAAGCCTGTCGGAGGTTGTTCGGCCCCCCAGTGCAACTGGTTTCCCCGTACCATCCGCTTCCGGATGGTGCGGTCACCCCCTGACGGGGCCAGCCCTCGCAGGCTTGGACCATGCTATCTTATTATGCACACCTGTCGTGTCATCAAAATTGCTTACAGAGGAAAATTCCCGGGGAGCGCGACGGGCGGAGGAAAAGCCATTAAAGCAATGGGCGACAAGCACTTCCAAGTGAAGCGCAGATTCAGAGTCTGCGGATTGTGGAGATTACGCCCACAAGGATTAGAAAGTGTGTTCGGATTGCTACCGTCTAAACAGTGGGCGGCTGGTTTGCGGCTTCTGATCTGGCTTCAGGAATGAAAGCCCTCCGAATCAGCGAAGGTAGTGGAAAGGGCGAATGTCGGCTTCTTGAAAGTCCGCCAGTCTGCCGCAGGGGCGGCCTACCAGCCGCCCCACAGGCCAGGCGGCTGGGAAGCCGCCTTCCCAGCGTCCACGCCGTCCATGCGGCCACATACAGGCAGACTCAGTTGCAAGAAAGTTAGATGGGCCTGGGTGGGGAGTTAACGGTTCGACGAGCAAACAGCCTGCGGAATCAGAACTCGCGTCCGTAAAGATTCATGAATTCGACTGCGGCTCCGGTATCCCGGAGTCCAAGGCGGTACCGTGCCGACGATTCGGCCGGCAAGCTGAGGCGGTTGATCAACTCCTCACCCCTTTTGACCACAACCACACGGTCTTTGACTGTCACGAGGAATCGTTGATAACTGCCCAGTGTCACCCCGGTCAATTTCACCACCGCGCTCAGGCTGGCAGTACCGCCCAATACCAGCGCCGGCACCTTCATTTCCTCGCCCGCAGACGCCTTACCCGGACGACAATCGAGCACGAACTCTGCGTTTCCAAATTCGTGTTCCGTCCACAATACCGCTGCTGGATCCGGCTCGCCCGCCTGTAAAGCGATCCGCCCGCCGCCAGCCTGCCACCGTGCGGCCGTGGCAGAGTTCGTTCTCCAGCCGCGCAAATCCAGGCCGGTGAACAATGTTCGCCAGCCAAGGTCCATTGGTGCGGTCATCTCCAAGCTGGCGCTGCTCGATGGCAGTTCCTTGATGCGCAAATTCCGGAACTCCACCGGCGCGCCCTCCGATTCCAACGCGAGGTAGCCTTTGCGATAATTGCAGTCCTCGCCGCCGGAGACCTCCTTGCCATTTACACTGAGCCGGAGCACCCCGTTCGAGCCGACGATGCGGTAATGATTCCACTCGGGCGAAGGCCGGCTGCGATCCTCCGATGGAAAGCTTCTCATGCCATGGTGGCGACCGAACGGTTTCATGGTGGCACCATGAATGGGAAAGACGTCCCCGTGCGTGGTGAACCAGTCCGGCTTCCTGCCAGTCTGTTTTTCATATTGCTCGGCATAACCGTGATCCAACACCTGGACTTCGATGCCGCGCAGGAACGGCGCGCCCGGCGCGGCAATCGGTGTGCCCCATACGAAGATGCCCGAATTCCCGCCGCGAGTCAGGTGTCGCCACTCCAGTTCGAGGATGAAATTCTCGTACTGCCTCTCCGTGCGCAGGGCGCCGATGGGTTGGCCGGTACAATGAATCACTCCTTCGCGCACGCTCCAAGTTTCCGGGGCGCAATTTGCGTTCACCCAGCCGCTCAGGTCACGCCCGTTGAACAGCGGTTCGAATCCATCCTGGTCGGCAGCCAGCGCGCCCACGAGCAGCGTCAGCAGCAGCGGGATTGAAAGTTTCATGCGGCGATGTTGCCGGAAACAGGCCGACAGGAAAGCGGGAAATCAATCTGGCAGCGAGGATGCCCTTCGACCCGCCAGCTTCCGTAATGCGCACGACATGTTGTGGTGAAAAAATCGCCGAGAATTTTCTTGAGGTCGGAAGCACGTTGCGCAAAGTAGTGGCACAGTTGGTGCGGTTGTTGGAAGCAGTTCTTTGGAAGCGGAACAAGACAGATTTTACCCTGCCCTGTTCGTGATTGCTCAACAAAGTCCTTGAACCGTAATAATACGATCCCGGGACACCAAGTCGCGATTGCGGCCGACAGGCCTTGACTGGAAGTCGAAAACAATCCGGCCGGTCCCACATGTTGCAAAACATGTTCAAAGGAAAACGTTAGACACGGCAAGGGTGGGGTGAGTTTCATGCGCGCGCGCGATCCTGTCCCCTTCGCGCGTCACATCGGCCCGCCGTCCGGCGGGCCTTTTTATTTGGCCGCCGCCCGCAAGCTGGTAGTGTTCGGTTATGGCGCGCGATGACTTGTTTTCATCCAGACCCGCGACGGAGGCTTCAAACCAGAACGCGGAGGATCAGCCGGCCGGGCGTCACCGCCCACTGGCCGCCCGCATGCGGCCGCGCACCCTCGACGAGTTCGTCGGTCAGACTCACCTCCTCGCACCGGGACAACTCCTGCGCCGCGCCATCGAGGCCGACCGCATCCAGTCATTGATCTTTTACGGACCTCCGGGCACGGGCAAGACCTCGCTTGCCCAGATCATCGCCCGCCAGACCAGAAGCAAGTTCGAGCGACTCAGCGGCGTGGAGTCCAACGTGGCCGACATGCGGCGAGTCCTTGCCTCGGCGGCCAATCGGCTTCAAAACACCGGCCAGCCGACCATCCTCTTCATTGACGAAATCCATCGTTTCAACAAATCGCAACAGGACGTTCTCCTGCCGGATGTCGAAAGCGGCGTGGTGCGGTTGATTGGCGCGACAACGCACAATCCATTTTTCTTCGTGAACTCACCGCTCGTCTCCCGTTCGCAGATTTTCGAACTGCGTCCGCTTGAGGAGGAGGAACTGTTCGCGCTGCTTCAACGGGCGTTGGCGGATGCCGAACGCGGTCTCGGTTACCTGAATATCCGGGCGGAAGAGGTGGCCCTGCGTCACCTCGCCAGGATTGCGGATGGCGACGCGCGCAAAGCGTTAAACGCGCTGGAAATCGCTGCCCTCACCACTGAACCCGCCAAGGATGGCTTTATCCACCTGGACCTCACCGCCGCCGAGCAGAGCATCCAGAAGAAGGCCGTGGTCTATGACGGCGACGGGGACGCGCATTACGACACGATTTCGGCCTTCATCAAGGCGATGCGCGGCAGCGATCCTGATGCGGCGCTTTACTGGCTGGCCAAGATGATTCACGCCGGTGAGGACCCGCGCTTCATCGCCCGGCGCATCGTGATTCACGCGGCGGAGGACGTGGGTCTGGCCGATCCCATGGCGCTGGTGCTGGCAAACGCAGCTTTTCAAGCTGCGGAGTTCATTGGTTGGCCGGAGGCGCGCATTCCCATTGCCGAGGCGACGATCTACATCGCCACCGCGAACAAGAGCAACAGCACCATCATGGCGATTGACGCGGCCTTGGACGATGTCAAATCGGGCCGCACTCTGCCCGTGCCGGAGCACCTGCGCGATGCTCACTACCAGGGCGCGAAACGGCTTGGCCACGGGGAAGGCTACAAGTACGCCCACGAGTTTCCCGGCCATTTTGTCGGGCAAGACTATTTGGGCGCAGAAAAGCGTTACTATGAACCCACCGAGCAAGGCGTGGAGAAGAAGATCAAGGAGCGCATTGAACATTGGCGGCGATTGCGCCAGGCTGCAAGCGCGTCGGGCAAGCCAGTGGAATCGGAATGAGAGGGAGGGACTGCCGCACATTGCCCGCCGAGGTTCGGAGTTGCGTCACACGGCGTTCTATGCCAACACTACCGCTGTCCGCGTGGATGGGGTCGTAGCTCAGTTGGTAGAGCGTCTCGTTCGCAATGAGAAGGTCAGGGGTTCGAATCCCCTCGGCTCCACCATTCCTCTTCCCAGTGCGCCGCCATACTTCCCGGGCAGTCACTGTGTCGAAAGCTGAATCACCTCCTATCACACCGCGCTTTCGGCCCGCAAGACCTGCCAACCAGAGCGCGGTTCAGGTCCCGGTGAATTTGAGAAGCGATTCAATGTAAGGGATGTCTCCAGGTCGGGTGACTTTCGGATTTGGCTCGTCCCCAACCACCAGCCGGACGGGTTGTTCGATCAATTCGCACGCCGCGGTGTCATCCGTCACCGTCAGCCCGCGCCGGCGAACCTCTTGTAGCGCCCGGCGAATGACCTCAACCCGGAAAGTCTGCGGCGTCTGAACCGACCAAAGCCGCGAGCGATCCACCGTCCGCAGAACCGTGAGGCCATCGGCCGATTCCTTGATGGTGTCGGTGACCGGCTGGGCCGCGACTGCCGCACCGGTTTCGCGGGCGGCTGCAATGGTGGCGGCGATCAGGCGTTCGCTGGTGCAGGGCCGCGCCGCATCTTGAATCGCCACAATCTCCACCTCGCCCGAAAGCGCCGCGAGTCCGTTCCAGACGGAGTCCTGTCGTTCCGCGCCGCCAATCACATAACGATGACGCTTCTCAAACCCAAACCTCCCGGCGAGCTGGGCGAGGGTCGCCTGTTTGTCTTCGCGGACCACAAGCACGATTTCGTCAATACACCCGGCACGATCGAACCGCCGCCATGTGTGGGCGACAAGGGGCTGGCCCGCAACTTCAAGAAACAATTTGTCGCGATCCGCCCCCATTCGCGTGCTCCGGCCGGCGGCGACGATGATGGCGCAGTTCATTTCCGGCAGTCTAAAGACCGTCACCCAAAGTCAAAGTCCAATCGCGACCACTTGGGTCAGCCGGTGGGACGAAGGCCATTGCCGGAGCGGCGTGCGAAGCAGTCCCCTCGACAGCCATGGAGAAGCACTCACGGCGCTTCCGCCGCCGCAAGCAGTTTGCGATAGGTCTGCCGGGCGTGTTCATAGGCATCTTCGGCGTCCCTCAGCTCGTCCGGTTTGATGAAGCCCTTCTTCTGAGACCAGCACTGATCCACGCCTTTCAGACACCACTCCACACTGCGGCGACTCACAGCATAAGGCCGGTCACCGACCGTTACCCAGATGGGATTGGTGTGCGACGAGGGCAGGATGCGCAAAGCCACCCAACTACTGCGCTCAATCTTCACGTCGAAAGTCAGGTCGCGCAGCACACCATCACCGACGAGAGCCTTGCGCGCCACGGGATGGCCATTGACCAAAACCTCCACCGGCACCTCGGGAGAGTCGCCGATGCGCGCCCGCTCAATGTGCCAGTAGGGCTTCTCGTCATAGGGCCGGCGCTTGATCAGCCTGTTTGGTGTCGCATCCAGCAATGCGGCGGCATTCACGGAAACCCGGACTGGCCCCGGCTGGTCCAGGCGAAGCTCGCTGCCGTTTTCACCGAGCAGGGTGTCGTTGAGCTTGAAGTTGATCAGATGACTGCGGCCATCGCCCACGTAGTTGCGCCCAAGCCGGATGCCCTCGCACCATTCATCAAAGTCGAGCCTGCCGTCCAGCTTCACGTAGCTGCGCCCAAGACCGACGCGTTCGCCGTAGATGCAGGGAAAATCGGTTTCGCCACTGATGCGCGTGCGGAAGCCGGCGTTCAACGTATGATACCAGATGTTCAACTCCCAGACGTAAGGCGTGTCCACGGTGGAGATGAAATCCACCGCGGGCACAAGCTGCCCGTCCGGGCCGGGAATCTTGTGGGTCACATCCACGATGTACTCGTTCGCGCCGATGCCGTCGAAGGGCGGAATGATGTAATTGGGCAGTTCCTCGGTGTCCACCTTGAGTCCCCAGCCGGAGTGGGCTGGACCGCCAATCGCGCCCTGTCTCCGCGACCAACGCAGCGTGTTCAACCCGAGCGTCGGCCAGTGATGCATCGAATCGCCGCCGGGATAGATTTGTTCCTTGAGGCGCAGAAGGCATAGATGACCGGACTGGTGAGAGCCAAACCCCGACACTTCAATATCGTAGCGCAAGAGGTAGGGATGCTCGGACACTTTGTCCAGATCACCGCAGAAAAACTGTTTCTGGTAATCGAAACACGGTCCCCACGTCAGGTTGCACCCGACTTTCAAATCCTCACCCAGAATGTGGCGCATCATGTCCGGTGGATGCACGCCTTCGCTCGGCTTGGTGTAATGCGCGCATCCGGCGGCGTGGATGTGATGATCGCCGGACCAATAACCAAACCGACTGGGATCAATCCAGCGTTTGACGGAGAACGAAAGGGTCAGCGGCTTGCCGTGAACGCTCACTCTTTGCGTCTGCACCAGCGATTCCGGTCCCCGGGAAAACTCGATGGAGTAATCGCCATCCGGCAGGCGCACATGTTCCCCGTCGGCGCGATAGACTTGGGGATGAAACGAGAAGTCCGGCGCGAGCCGTTTGGCCTGCGAGGGATAAACGCGGCCCTGCGGGTCGCGAATCACAAAACAGCCCATGGCGGCCTGGCCGTTTTCGTCACGCACGCGCAATGTCACCACCTGCGCGGGCAAACAGTCGAACAACAAATCCACTTCACTGCGGAAGCCCAGGTCCTGAGTCCCCTGCCCTACATCAAAGGTGAACTTTGCCTCACGTTTGCCCGCGTCCCGACTGTAAAGCTGCACGATGCGATACTCCACCTTCAGACCGCTGAGCCTGGGTTGCAAGGGCTGGGAATCGAAGGACGCCAGTTCGAGCCAGCGATTGGCCAGGTCTTCCGCGGGTGAGCCGTGCAACCGTCGCGCGTTCGGACTCTGCACGCGCAACGCGGCCGTCACGCCGGCTTCATTCACCACCTTGACGAGAAATTGCCGCCAGCCTTGCTCGACGAGTTGCGCGGTGACCGGTCCACGGGCGGCTTTGACGCGGGACTCGGGATTGATCTGAATGACGAACAGGCAAAGTGGATCAAGGATTTTCTGGAGTGCCGCACTGGCGTGTTGGGAATCGCCTTGAGCCATCGCGTCCGCCAGAGCATTGCGAATCACCTCCGGGAAGGGGTCACCGGAGAGCTCCATGGCCTCCATGACTCGCCGGACTTGCGCGCCCAGCGGCTGGGCTTCGACGCCGGCGACGACCGACATTTCCCCGGTCGCACCGGTCGAGCGGGTGATTACTGATGATGCGCACACCAGGATGGAAAACAAAACGCAGCACCGGCACACAATGCGAGAGGGCAGAGGTTTCATGGCAACAATGCTTCGGGATTACGTGGTCCACTATGCGGCTTGGGCCGGCGATGGGAAGCGGAAAGTTCATGGTGCCGAAGGTTTGCAGCGTTCCTTGACGTGGACAGCAGCGGCGAACTCGTTGTAACCTGCGCCAGCTTATGGCGATGGCAGACCTCAGGCGCGAATACAGCCTTGGCGGACTCAACCGGCAGGAGCTGGACGCGAACCCATTCAAGCAATTTGAAAACTGGTTCGGCCAGGCCTCCGCCACGGCACACGGCGGCCGCTGGCGTAAAATCGGGATCGCCTTGTTCAAGCTCTGGCACGCGGTCCTTGGCCACGCACCCGCCGATGTCAATGCCATGGTGCTGGCCACGACCACCAAGGATGGCCGGCCTTCCGCGCGCACCGTGTTGCTCAAGGGCGTGGATGATCGCGGCTTCATTTTTTTCACCAATTACGACAGCCGCAAAGGACAGGAACTGGCCGATAATCCGAATGCGGCGCTGGTGTTCTATTGGCCGGAATTGGAGCGACAGGTCTGCGTCGCGGGCCGGGTGACCAAGCTTCCCGCCGCCGAATCGGAAGCCTATTTCCGAAGCCGACCGAAAGGCAGCCGCCTGGCAGCGTGGGCCTCGAATCAAAGCTCGGTGGTGCGAGATCGGGAAACCCTCGAGCTCCGCTGGCGCGAAATGGAGTCGCGCTTTCCCGGCGACGACGTGCCTTGTCCGCCGAATTGGGGCGGTTACGTGTTGTCGCCCGAGCGCATCGAGTTCTGGCAGGGCCGGCCCAGTCGCCTGCACGATCGTTTTCGCTACACGCGACAAGCCGACCATTCCTGGGTAATCGAACGGTTGTCGCCGTAAGTTTCGTCCGTCTTCGCCATCCATCCTGGGTCCACCCGCGGAGGGCAGGCCAAATAATTCCACAAAAAAGGTCTTGCTTTAACGCATCGCGGGTGGAAGGTGATTTTGTGACCAGCAGGCCGTCGAGTCTGCAATTCCGCGAACTCCCGGCCGCCGCACACGGAACCATGAATGCAACCAAACCAACTCTCGAAGGCGATGAGAGCAAGGAGACCTGGTTCGTGGTGGTGCTGTATGACGACACGGCCACGCGCCAGCGGGCGATGGAAGTGTGCGATCTTCTGGCCAGACGCTTCTGGTCGGAGGTCGAACTGAAGTTTCACTGGTGGCGCACGGATTTTCTCGAAGACGCCGGCATGGCCGCCACCGCCGCCGACAACTCCCGCAATGCGGATTTCGTCGTGGTGTGCGTCGTGCCTGACGGGGACATTTCACCCGAGGTCAAACGGTGGTTTGATGCGTGGACCACGCAGCGCGAGGGTCGTGAAGGCGCGTTGATTGACCTCATCGCCGCGACCGGGACTTCGAGCCTCGCCGCGCATCACAAGAAACTCTTTCTGCGCGAGGCTGCGCACCGTGCCGGAATGGATTACCTCACGAGCTTTCCTCCGGTCATCAACCGGTCGCTGCCCGATTCCTGCGAATCGGCGACGCAGCGCGCCACACAGATGACGTCAGTGCTGGATGGAATCCTCCATCACTCGCCACCACCACGGATCGAGTTGCGCCCGTAAGCGTAATTCCGTGCCGCCGAGGGGCGAGCAGTGTCTCCATTGAATGACCGCGCGTCAGGCGGCTGGCCCAACGTCAGTCGCGGCGTCTTCCTGCGATTCGCTGATAACCGGGGCAATGGCTTGAAGCTTGTCGCCCTCGTCCAAATTCACGAGCTTGACCCCCATGGTGTTGCGCCCCGCCTCGCGGATGTCTTTCACAAAGGTGCGGACCATCTGCCCCCCAACGGTGATGAGCATGATCTCATCCGTGTCGCGGACGGGAAGCGCGCCGATCACGCCCCCGGTTTTCTCGCCAACCTTCATCGTGATGCGGCCCTTGCCACCGCGGGACTGTTTGCGGGTGCCCGACTCGCCCTGCACCAGGTACTCGTCAAAGGAGGTGCGCTTGCCGACGCCGTTTTCGCCCGCCACCAGCAACGCCGCGTCCGGCACCACCACGGCCAGCGCCACCACGGCATCGCCCTTTTCCAGCGTAATCCCTTTCACCCCCGCCGCCGCCCGGCCCATGGACCGCACGTCGGATTCGCTGAATCGGATGCTCATGCCGCCGCGGGTGATCAGCACCACGTCGTCGCCCTCATCGCCCTCCTTCGTGCTGCCACGGGTTTGCTTCACGTCAATGAGCGTGTCGCCCTGGTCAATGGTGATGGCGATAATGCCCCCCTTGCGGACATTGGCGAATTCGTGGAGCGCGGTCTTTTTCACAGTGCCCTGTTGGGTGGCGAAGAAGAGTTCGCCCGGCTGCTCCCACGTGACGTCCTCCCGGGCTTCGTTAGTCTTGGACAACACCCGGATCATGGCGGCAACCTTCTCGCCCTCCTTCAGTTCCAACAGGTTCGCGATGCTCCGGCCTTTCGCCGCGCGGCCCATGTCGGGGATTTCATGCACCCGCTCGACATAAACGCGACCGGTGTTCGTAAAGAACATCAAGTAATCGTGCGTGCTGGCCGTGAATAGATGCTCCACGAAATCCTTGTCCTCGGCCGTCTCCCCCTCGCGCGTGGTCATCCCGATGACGCCCTTCCCGCCGCGCCGCTGCGCGCGATACTGGCTGACGTTGGTGCGCTTGATGAGGCCGTTGTGCGTCAGTGTGATGATGACCCCTTCGTTCGCGATCAGGTCTTCGATGGCAATCTCGCCCTCGTCCGGCACGATCTCGGTCTTGCGCGGCGTGGCGTGCCTTTCCTTGATGGCCTGCAACTCAGCCTTGATGATGCC
This sequence comes from Verrucomicrobiia bacterium, assembly GCA_011525685.1. Lineage (GTDB taxonomy): Bacteria > Verrucomicrobiota > Verrucomicrobiia > Limisphaerales > JADLHS01 > WYBW01. The sequence goes on along the minus strand of WYBW01000071.1, from coordinate 57,174 downwards.
CATCACGCGCGATTCCTTCGCGAGGATGTCGAGCAGGTCCTTGATGGTTTCCAGCAGCGCCTTGTATTCGGCGTCCACCTTGTCAATTTCCAAGCCGGTCAGCCGGTAAAGTTGCAGTTCGAGGATCGCATCCACCTGCCGCTCCGTGAGCGCGTAGCGGCCACTTTGCAGCCGGGCCTCACTGCGAATCAAGATCCGCCAATGCTCCACCTGTGCCCGCGACCACTCGAAGGCGAGCAGTTTCACCTTGGCCTCCTCGCGGTTCTTCGAACCGCGGATGATGGCGATAAACTCGTCCAGATTGGACAGCGCGATGATGTAACCCTCGAGCAGTTCGGCGCGTTCCTCCGCCTTCTTCAACTCGAAGCGGGTGCGCCGCAGCACCACCTCCCGCCGGTGCTCGATGTAGCACTGGATGATTTCCTTGAGGTTGAGCGTCTTGGGCCGCCCGCGATCAATCGCCAGCGAATTGACGCTGAACGACACCTCGAGCTGGGTGTGCTTGAACAGGTTCGCAATGACGACCTTCGGCACGGCCTCGCGCTTCAACTCGATGACGAGCCGGCAGTGTTCATCCGACTCGTTGCGCATCGCGGAGATTTCCGTGATGACCTTGTCGTTGACCAGCGCGGCAATCTGCTCCTCCAATCCGGCGCGGTTGACGTTGAACGGAATTTCTGTGATGACCAGTTGCTCCCGGTTGCCCTTGAGTTCCTCGATCCCAACGCGGCCGCGTAGCTTCACACTGCCCTTGCCGGTGGTGAAGTAATTCTTGATGCCCTCCACCCCGCAGATAATGCCCCCGGTGGGAAAATCCGGCCCTTTGATGAACTTCATCAACTCCGGGATCGTGATGCCCGGCTGGTCAATCTGCGCGCAGATGCCGTCAATCACCTCGCCCAAATTGTGCGGTGGCATATTTGTCGCCATGCCGACGGCGATGCCCGTGCCGCCGTTGACCAGCAGGTTCGGGAATGCGGCGGGAAAAACCGTCGGCTCGGTGAGACGCTCGTCGTAGTTGGGGACGAAATCCACCGTGTCCTTGTCCATGTCCGTCATCAGCGCCGCGCCGAGGTGCGTCAGTCGCGCCTCGGTGTAACGCATCGCCGCCGGCGGGTCGTTTTCCACCGACCCGAAGTTGCCCTTGCCATCCACAAGCCGCTCGCGCATCGCCCACGGCTGCGCCATGTGGACCAGCGTCGGATAAATCACGGCCTCGCCGTGCGGATGGTAGTTGCCGGAGGTGTCGCCGCAGATCTTCGCGCACTTGATGTGCTTGCGTCCCGGAAACAGCGACAGGTTCTCCATCGCGTAAAGGATGCGGCGCTGGGACGGCTTCAGCCCGTCGCGCACATCGGGCAACGCGCGCGAAATGATCACCGACATCGAGTAATCGAGGAACGAGTTCTTGATCTCCTCGGCGACGTTGATCTTCTGGATCTTCTCGCCCTGGGAGTACAGCCCCCCCGGTTGGGATGGCGGTTGTTCCTGCGGCGGCTGATTGTTTTCGGTTTCGTCTGGCATGGTGAAATGCGGTAAATCCTATTTTCCTTTCGGCGGTGACACGAGCGACAAGCCGATGAAGTCCGAGGCTTCACAAACGCGCTGGTCGCTGCTGCACATCTGTTCGCCGCCATTCAACTCTGCCGTCGCTACATGAATCGCATCCAGCGTGCGCAGCGCGACGTTCGGGTGGCACTGGTCAATCACGGCCCCCGCGCGCTCAATGACCTGACGGTTCAGCGGCAGCAGCAAAAACTCCTGGTCACGCACCTTGTCTTGGAACAGTCGCCACCCCGCCAGCCGCGCCTGGCGGGAAATCCGCCCTGTTCGTTCTTTGGTGAGCAGGGCGGATCGAACTTCCGCCACGGCCAGTTCTGACGTGACGAGGGCCTGCCCCGTCACGATGCCATGGTAAGTCTCGCTGTCCGGTTCGTGGCTGACCAGCTTGACGATGACGCAGGAATCGAGGTACATCGTCGTTACCAGCCACGACCATCGCGGTCAGCGCGGATGATTTCTTCGGCGAACGGTCCCTCCGTTTGCTTCGGCAGCTTTTGCAGGTGCTCCCAAGTGCCGGTGAAAACCTTCCGCGCCTTCTGTCCGCCCGCCGGCAGGAGAACGGCCTTGGGCTTCCCATCCGACGTGATCGTGACTTCCTGCCCGCCCGCCACGAGCTCCAGCAACGCCGAGAGTTTGGCTTTGGCAGCGCGCACTGGAATGGTCAACCCCACTCCAGGCATCGCAACCGCGTCGTTCAGGACGGAGGCCTGCGGTTTGAGCTCGGGATAGACCAATGTTTTCTTCGCTTTTGTTTTCATGCGCTCAATGTAGTCTCATGTAACTACATTAGTCAATCTCTTTCTCTCACACATCTAAGTTCCTCACGTTCAGAGCATTGTCCTCAATAAACTGCCGACGCGGCTCTACTTCATCCCCCATCAGCTTTACGAACATCTCCTCCGCCTCGACCGCGTCAGTGAGGTCAATGCGCAGCAATTTGCGCTTGGCTGGATTCATGGTGGTTTCAAACAACTCCTTGGCGTCCATTTCGCCGAGGCCCTTGAAGCGATACATCTGGATGCCCTTTTTGCCGACGGCCTTCACACCAGCAAGAATCTCCGGAATCGAAAACAAAGGCGTGACCGTGGCACGTTCACCTTCGCCCTCCATCAACTCAAACAACGGCTTGTCCTGCGCCGCGTAGTGGTCCACCGCCAGTCCCTTTCGGTTGAGCTTGCCCAGCAAATCCGCGATGGCCTTGCTCTCGAGGTGCAGGTCCGAAACCTTCACCCGCCGGGTGGGGGTGTCTTTCCGCCTTTCGACCTCCGTGTCGCCACCGAACAAGTCGCCGTTCTCCGCCTTGAACCGCTCCAGTTCCGCGTTGCTCAGAAAGTAATGAACGGTTTCGTTGTTGCCGTCGCGCACCTTCGCCATGAATTGCGGCAGTGTGCCATCCTTTGCCCGCTTCTCCACGTAATCCGCAAAATCACCGCCCAGGCGTTTGATATAGGTGGCGTGTTTGTCGAGTGATTCCAGCAACGAGAGGATTTCCTCAAGTTGCTTCGGGGTAAACTCGCGTCCGTCCGCAAGATTCTTCAATTTCACTTCCTCGACGCCGTTCTGCAGCAGGATGCGATTCAACTGGACGTCATCATCAATGTAGTCGGTTTTCTTCTTGCGGGTGATCGAGTAAAGCGGCGGCTGGGCGATGTAAACGAAGCCCTGCTTCACAAGCTGCGGCATCTGGCGGTAAAAGAAAGTCAGCAGCAACGTGCGAATGTGGGAACCATCTACGTCGGCATCGGTCATGATGATGATCTTGTGATAGCGCAGCTTTTCGATGTTGAACGCGCCTTCGCCCTCGCCGTCGCCGATGCCCGTGCCGATGGCAGTGATCATGGTGCGGATTTCGTTGTTCTGAAGCACCTTGTCGAGGCGCGCCTTCTCCACGTTAATCAGCTTGCCACGGATCGGCAAAATCGCTTGGAACTTCCGGTCGCGCCCCTGCTTGGCCGAACCACCGGCGGAATCCCCCTCGACAATGTAAAGCTCCGTGTTCTCGGGGTCGCGGTCGGAACAATCCGCCAGTTTGCCTGGCAGCCCGCCGCCAGTGAGCGCGCTCTTGCGCACGGCCTCGCGCGCTTTGCGCGCTGCCTCGCGCGCGCGAGCAGCATTCAATCCTTTGTCCACGATGCGCTTGGCGATGGGCGGATTGGCATCGAAATACGCCATCAAACCCTCGTAGGTGACCGAACCCGTGATGCGCTCCACTTCCGGGGATAACAGCTTCACCTTGGTTTGCGATTCAAACTTCGGGTCGCTGTGTTTGACCGAGATCACCGCTGTCAAACCTTCACGCACGTCATCGCCGGTGATTTGCGGGTCCTTTTCCTTCAACAACTCATTTGACTTGGCGTATTGGTTGATGGCCCGGGTCAAGGCGCTCCGAAAACCCGACAGATGCGCACCCCCATCGGGATTGTGAATCGTGTTCGTGTAGCACAACACCTGATCATTGTAGCTGTCGTTGTATTGCATCACGACCTCGACGTGAACCTCAATGTCCTTGTCATCGAGCTTTTCCTTCGTCTCCTTGCGAAAGGCGATTGGTTTGGGATGCAAAGGCTCCCGGTTCTTGTTGAGCTGCTTGACAAATTCCTCGACGCCGTTCCGGTAATAAAACCGCTCCGGCTCGGCATCGGGCTTGCGCTCGTCGGTGAAGTTGATTTCCAGCCCGGAGTTTAAGAACGCCAATTCGCGCAAGCGCTGGGCAATGATGTCCGATTTGAATTCAGTCGTCTCGCGAAAGATCTCCGGATCCGGCATGAACGTGATGAGCGTGCCTGTGCCCTTGGCTTTGCCGATCACCTCCAGCTTCTTCACGGTTTTGCCGCGCTCGAACTCCATGTGATGCACCTGCCCGTCGCGTGAGACCTCGACTTCGAACCATTCGCTCACCGCGTTCACGCACTTCGCGCCGACGCCGTGCGTACCGCCGGAAAACTTGTAGCCGCCCTGCCCGTACTTCCCCCCCGAGTGCAAAGTGGTGAGTACCATTTCCACGCCGGGGATCTTATACTGCGGGTGGATGTCCACCGGTATCCCTCGCCCGTTGTCGCGAATCGAAATCGAGCCATCCACATGGATCGTCACCTCGATGCGGTCGCAGTAGCCGGCGAGATGCTCGTCCACGGAATTATCGAGCACCTCACTCACGCAATGATGCAGCGCGCGCTCGTCCGTGCCGCCAATATACATGCCTGGCTTTTTGCGCACTGCCTCCAAACCCTCCAGCTTTCCGAGCTTTGACGCATCATAGGTTTGCATCACCGGAGCGATTGTTTCGGTGCTTTCTTCAATAATCATCTCGCTTGCTTTCGACATACAAATGGCTCAACAACCCACCCTAAAACTCCATTCCAATTTAACCACGGAATCCTAAGAAATTCTGGATTTCGACACAACTCTTATTTCCCCTGATTCACGACGAAAAACACCATTAGTTGTGCCCGGACAGCAAAACAGGCCCGGGATATTGTGGTGGGAACAACCCGCCCTCTCCAACCAGCAACCGCAGTTCAGGATTTGATGTCGCGCACCTGAAACCCCGTCGCACCGATGATGAACACCGTGGCAGTTGTTGCCAGCAGAATGACTACGGATTGGAAGACTTCCGCCCATGGCACAGGACTTTGAAACACATACAGCCAGCATCGAAAATGGTGCGTAATGAACCAATTCTCGTAACGGTCGAAGAATGGAATCCCCTCCATGACCACATTCACAAACAAATACGAGAGCGCCAGGATTGTGGCGGCAGCCGGCTTCATGTTGAAACACGAGAACATGAACGCCAGCGACAACATGACGCTGGCGTTCACCGCGAGGAACACATGCGCGAGTGCAAAACGCTCCAACCCCTCGCCCGCCGGCAGAACGCTGAAGGCCATGCCCGGCGCAAAGAAGAACATGCCCTTCCAGGGAAACCAGATGCGCGCCAGCACCAGCGCCGTCATTCCCAGGATCAGCACGAGGATGATGGCGAAGATGACCCCCGCCACCCACTTCACGAACAGCAGTCGCACCCGTGAAATCGGCCGGGACAGGATCATTCGCAGCGTTCCGTCTTCGGCCTCCTTGGCCACCATGTCGCCCCCCACGAGGGTGGTGTAGAGCGGCATCAACAAGATGATCTGCGGCATCAACATGACCACTGACACGGTCAGGGCGGAAATGAACTCGGTGGCGAGATAACCATTGTTCGACAGCAATCGCTCGAAATCGCTCTGCCAGCGGGTAAACCGGAACGCCAGCAACATGGCACTTTGGGCAAAAATGAACGCCCCGAAGCCAATGTAAGTCCGCTTCTTCCCAAAGAGCTTCCAAAGTTCGTTCTTAAGTTGCGCAATGAACATGGTCAATTGACCGCCGGAGTTGACGAAGGAGCTTTGACCAGCGACAGATAAAAATCCTCCAAGGTTTGCTCGTGCTGCCAGATGCCCTCCACGGGGATGTCCGCTTCCACGAGCGCCCGCGTGATCTCGGCGGTGGAGCAGCCGTCTTTCAGTGACAAGAACCGATTGTCGGAGGAACCCGTCACGAGCCCCCGCTTCTGCAACAGCCTGACCGCGAAGGCAAAATCAGGTGTCTTGAGCGCCACTTGGCTGCGCGCCGCGCGGATTTCCGTCACCAGCCCTTCAAAGACCTTCCGGCCTTGTTGCAGCACGGCAATCCGCGTGCAGAGTTGCTCGACCTCGTTCAGCAAGTGTGAGGACAGGAGAATCGTCAGCCCCAATTCCCGGTGCAACCGCCCGATGGTCTGCCTCATCTCGGCAATTCCCTCGGGATCTAACCCACTGCCCGGCTCATCGAGAATCAACAATTCCGGGTGCGGTAATAGCGCTTGGGCCAGAGCCAGCCGCGCCCTCATGCCGTGAGAATAAGTCCTCACCTTCGAATCAACGCGCTCCGTCAGCCCGACCCAGTCCACGACCTCGCCAATCCGCTTGGGCGATGTCGGCGCCGTGTAGTGGCTCAGTATCTCCAGATTCCGCCGGCCGCTCAGATAATCGTAAAAGGCCGGCGTCTCAAAAATCGCCCCGACCTTTTGCAGAGCGCGCGCTCGCTGCGTGGTCACGTCATGGCCACAGACCTTCACGTCGCCACTTGTGGGCCAAACCTGGCCCAGCATCATGCCGATGGCCGTGCTCTTGCCCGCGCCGTTGTGACCCAGCAGACCGAAAATCTCTCCCCGCGGAACTTCAAGGGAAACCTCGTCCACAGCCAGGCGCTGACCGAACCTTTTCCTTACCTTTCGCAGTTCAATCATCACTTTTGAATGGTCCCTTCGATGGCCAACAGATTCTTGATATGCCCGTCGGCGTAGAGATAGTTCACGCCCTTGTTGGCGCCACGAGCCGCGTGAAACGCCTCTTTGTCGAAGGCGACGGGAATGGCGTGCGGATTGAAATGCAGTCCCATGACGTTCAGATTGTCGGCCGGCTGGCCATTCAACAAGCTGTTCCAGGCGTAACTCGAACCGGTCAGTTCGAACAAGGCTTGCCGATCCGACGGGCAGCGCAACACGTTCGTGTTGCCGAGTTCATCGCGCAAGACCACATTCATGCCGGGCAGCGAATTCGTGGGTTGGTTCGTGCCGATCATTTGATCCCGCATGAACGGCAGCCGGTTGTTGTTTCCATCCACATAGACCTGTAGGGCAATGCCAATCTGCCGCAAATTGCTGATGCACGCCGCCGAGCGGCCCGATTCCTTCGCGCGGCTCACTGCCGGCATCAACATCGCCGCCAGCAGGCTGATGATCGCGATGACAACGAGTAGTTCAATGAGCGAGAAGGCAAATCTTTGAACTGCGCCGGCAGGGTTGAGCGGCACCGACATTCTGATTCCCACGGCGGATGTCCGTCCCAGCGCAGAGCAGCAGTCTCTCCCCATCTGCCTCCGCACGTCGAAAAAGTGGCCACTCCGCCTCCGCTCCTGACCGCTCACCTGCCGCGGAATTGGGACATTGAACCTGGAAATCATCTCCCGTGATACCTTCCCCCGCCCATCTCCATCACCCGCTGCAACTCTTCCAGCACCGGGGCCAGTTCGGCCTTCGTCTGCGCGGAACTCTGGCTGTAAAACGTCTTGAGCCCGATCGTGCGCACCCTGGCTTCCAGTTCCTCGCTGATGGGCGGCGGATTCGTTACCCCCACTACGGCTGCACCGCCCTGCATCCTGTTGCTGGCCTCGCGCAAACTCCGCAGCGCATTGTCCACCGCGCGGCGCCTTCGCTCCTCCGGCATTTCCTCGAAGGCGGAGATCATCTGTTTGAAGCCCGTTGGCATTGTGGCCTCGATAAACTGTCCCTTCTCCTCCTCCGTCATTTCCTCAAACCAGGCAAAAGCGGTCCGATCCAGGCGCAGCCGCTGCCGTTCTTCGCGAGAGAGCCGGTTGAGCTTGTCCGCCAGTTCCTGAAGCGCCCTGGCACGTTCGACAACTGACAGCTTCGCCAAGTCCACGGATTCAACATAAGCCCGCACCTTCTCGGCTGTCACCTTGGCATTCCGCGCAACAAGGAATCCCGCCCCCGCCAGTGCCCAGATTCCGACGAGCACCACCGCCGCCCACACCACCGCCCGTTGCCGCTGACTCAACATGACGCAAGTGTAATTCGCTACGCCTGTTTGGCCACGAAAAAGCAACAAGAAGCTCAATTCTACGCGTCACCAAACCAAATCCAACTTGCTTTGCTCCGGGCCAAACCTAATTTCCCCCGCATGTCTTTTTCGGAAACGCAGACGCCTAATCCTGACCCGCTCGCTCACCCGGACCAGTTTGTCCGCCGCCACATCGGCCCGAACGCGGTCGAAACCGCGGACATGCTCAAGGTCATCGGCTACGAGTCCGTGGATGCACTGGCGGACGCCGCAGTGCCACAAGGCATTCGGCTGCCCCAACCGCTGAACCTGCCCGCTCCGAAATCGGAGGCTGACGCGCTGCGCGAGCTGAAATTCATCGCCGCCCAAAACCAGGTTTTTCGCTCCTTCATCGGACAAGGCTACTACGACTGCATCACGCCCCCGGTCATTCAGCGCAACGTGCTCGAAAACCCCGGTTGGTACACCCAATACACCCCCTACCAGGCGGAGATCTCCCAAGGCCGCCTCGAAGCGTTGCTGAACTTCCAGACGATGGTCGCCGACCTCACCGCGCTCGATATCGCCAACGCCTCCATGCTCGACGAGGCGACCGCCGCCGCCGAGGCCATGACCATGTCCCACCGCCTCAAAGACGGTCGCAACGTCTTCCTCATCTCCAAAACTTGCCACCCGCAAACCATCGAAGTGGTCGCCGCCCGCGCCAAAGCGCTGGGCATCGAAGCCATCATCGGCAATCACGAGACCTTCGCCTTCTCCGACAAGATCTTCGGAGCGCTCGTTCAATGCCCCGACACTTTCGGCGCGATCAACGATTACTCGCCGTTCATCGCCAAAGCCCACGCCGCGGGCGCACTCGTCACCGTTGCGACCGATCTGCTAGCGATCACACTCATCAAGCCGCCGGGCGAATTTGGTGCGGACATCGCCGTCGGCAGCGCGCAACGCTTCGGCGTGCCACTTGGCTATGGTGGACCGCACGCCGCGTTCTTCGCCACGCGCGATGAATTCAAACGTCAGATGCCCGGTCGCCTAGTCGGGGTGTCCAAGGACGCGCGCGGCAGGCCGGCCCTGCGCCTCGCGCTCGGCACGCGCGAGCAACACATCCGCCGCGAGAAGGCCACCAGCAACATTTGCACGGCCCAGGCGCTCCTCGCCAACATGGCGTCGCTCTACGCCTGCTATCATGGCGCGGAAGGGCTGAAGAAGATCGCGCAGCGTGTCCACACGCTGACGGAAGTTCTCGCTGCTGGCCTCGAACGCCTCGGCTATGAAGTTGCTACCACACCGCGCTTCGACACGTTGAAGATCAATCTCGGCGACAAGAAGTCCACCGATATCCTCAAGATCGCCGAAGCACATCGCATCAACCTCCGCGCGATTGACGACGCGACCATCGGCACTTCGCTCGACGAAGCGACAAGCGCCGCCGACATTGCGGAACTCTGGCAAATCTTCAACAGCGACAAACCCGCGAGCTTTTCCGTGGAGGAACTCTCCGCGACCATCGCTTCGGCTCTCATTAACACCAGGCTTCAGCCCGGTGTTGAATCGAACGACGAAAGTTCAGCCGTTTCAACGGCTTCCCCGTCAGCACAGCAAACCGTTGAAACGGTTTGCACCTCCGCTACGCCCAACACCGGGCTAAAGCCCGGTGCTAATGAGAGTCACTCGGCCCATTCGTCATTCGTCATTCGTCACTCTTCATTTCTCGCGCACCCCGTCTTCAACCGCTACCACTCCGAGACCGAGATGCTCCGCTACATCAAGCGGCTCGAATCGCGCGACCTCTCGCTCACGGCCTCGATGATTCCGCTCGGCTCCTGCACCATGAAGCTCAACGCCGCCGCCGAGATGTTCCCAGTCTCGTGGCCCGAGTTCGCGAAGATTCATCCGTTCGCGCCCATCAAACAGACGCGCGGTTACCAGAAGATGTTTGAGCAGCTCGAAACCTGGCTCGCGGAGATCTCCGGGTTCGCCGGCATTTCGCTCCAGCCCAACGCCGGTTCGCAGGGCGAATACGCCGGCTTGCTCGTCATCCGCGCGTATCACGAATCGCGCAATGAGTCCCATAGGAACGTCTGCCTGATTCCGTCCTCAGCCCACGGCACAAACCCCGCAAGCGCCGTGATGGCCGGCATGAAAGTCCTATCCGTCGCATGTGACTCATCCGGCAACATAGATGTGGCGGACCTCAAAGCCAAAGCAGAAGCCCATAAAGACACGCTGGCCTGCCTCATGGTCACTTATCCCAGCACGCACGGTGTGTTCGAGGAAACCATCCGCGAGATTTGCGACATCATCCACGCCGTCGGCGGCCAGGTTTACATGGACGGCGCGAACATGAACGCGCAAGTCGGCCTCACCAGCCCCGGCTTCATCGGCGCGGACGTCTGCCATCTGAACCTGCACAAAACCTTTTGCATCCCGCACGGCGGCGGCGGACCGGGCGTCGGGCCGATTGGCGTGGCGGAACATCTCGTCGAGTTTTTACCCGGCCACAACGTCGTGAACCTCGGCGGCGAAAGTCCCATCGGGGCGGTTTCTGCCGCGCCGTGGGGTAGCGCGAGCATCCTCCCGATCTCTTGGATGTATATCGCCCTGATGGGCACGAGCGGCCTCACCGAAGCCACCAAGTTCGCCATCCTCAACGCGAATTACATTTCCAAGCGGCTCGAAAAGCATTTCCCGACGCTCTACAAGAACCACAACCTGGTCGCGCACGAATGTATCCTCGACCTGCGCGCGTTCAAGGCCACCACCGCCGAGGACGTCGCCAAGCGCCTCATGGATTACGGCTTTCACGCGCCGACGCTCTCGTGGCCCGTCGCCGGCACGCTCATGGTCGAACCCACCGAAAGCGAATCGAAGTACGAATTGGATCGCTTCTGCGACGCGATGATTTCCATCCACGCGGAAATGACCGCCGTGGAAACCGGCGCAGCCGACGCGAAGAACAATGTGCTCAAGAACGCTCCGCACACCGCCGACCAGATCGCCAGCGACTATTGGAATCGCCCTTACAGCCGCGAAGCCGCCGCGTTCCCGGTCAAGAATCTGCGCGATTACAAATTCTGGCCGCCCGTCGCCCGCGTGGACAACGTCTTCGGCGATCGCAATCCGGTCTGCTCGTGCGTGGGGATGGAGAATTACCAGAGCTGAATTGAACGGGTATTCGTTGCGCTGGCGCAGGTTTGCCACTTCGTGGCGTACCAACTCCGTCAGCAAGTCACTGACATCCATAGGCCGCTGGCGGACCGCCTCAACCGAGCACCTCCGGGTTCACACAATGTGGCGGCCGCCTCCCCGCGCAGGCGGCCAGGAGGTTATCCACGGCCATCATGCCCATTCTGGTTCGTGTCCCGATGGTGGCGCTGCCCAGGTGTGGGGACAAGATGACGTTCTCCCTTTGCAATAATCCCGGCGACACCGCGGGTTCATTCTCAAAAACATCCAGCCCCGCGCCCGCGAGCCGTTTGTTGTGCAAAGCCTGCACCAGCGCCCTTTCATCCACCACCGCGCCACGTGCTGTGTTGATGAGGAACGCCGAGGACTTCATCAAGGCCAACTGGGGTGCTCCCAAAAGGTGGTGCGTCGCGGGACCGTATGCGACGTGCAGCGACACGAAATCCGCCCGCTGCAACAAACCTTCCAAGCTTGCGTATTCTATCCCCTCGCCCGCTTCAACATCCGCGGGCAGGCGAGTCCGGTTCCAATAAACGATCCGCATGTCGAACGCCCGCGCGCGCCGCGCCACCGCCCGGCCAATTCGGCCGCAGCCAACGATGCCCAGCGTCGCCCCGGCGACGTCGGCACCCAACAGTTGCAGCGGCGCCCAACCGGTCCATTGCCGCGCGCGGACCAAGCGTTCTCCCTCACTCAACCGCCGCGCCACCGCCAGGAGCAGGAGGAATGCAAGGTCGGCCGTGGCCTCCGTGAGCACTCCGGGAGTGTTGGTCACAGGAATTCCCCCGCGCGTGGCAGCGGCAACGTCAATGTTGTTGAACCCGACGCCAAAGTTGGCCACGACCTTCAAGCCGGGACAGGCCTCCAGGATGGCCGCATCAATCTGATCGGCGATGTTGCACAGCAACGCGTCGCGTCCATGCAAACCGGCGATGATTTCACACTTTGTCGCGGATCGGTCTTCGGGGTTGAACGCCAAATCGGTTTCTTCCGTCAGGCGATCCATCACCGCCGCGGGTAGTCGGCGGGTAAGATAAACGCGCGGCTTCACCAACATGTTAGGTGTCCCCCGGCTGAATTCAGCCTTCGGCGACGCTCGCCACTACCCGCCAAGGCAGTGGCCGCAAGTTGACTCGAAAACAAGGCAAGTTCATGCCGGTCCGGCCCATTGGCTGGCCGCGCGGCGGCTGACTCGAAGAAGTGACTCTTTCGCAGTCCCACAGCAAACGCGCGGGCCTCTCAGAACCAGAAAATCGGACGGCTGCCGCCGGCGCGGTAGCGGATGCGCATCTCTCGAAACGGTCGCCAACTGGTATGGCCGTCGGCAAACAGGATGACTCCGCCCGTGGGCCGGCCGCCTTTGCCGAAGTGGCTCGAAGTGTGGAATGGAACGATGCCGCTGGTGCTGCGAATCTGAGTGAAGCTGTTGTTGTCCTCCTGGATGACGACGTCGCCAAAGAGCTCCATGTTGGGAGCATTGGTCACGGACAGTTTGACGAGAAACGTCTTGGGCGGTTGCGGAAACGGCGACGATGACGGTGCCATGTAACCTTGGCTGACCCCGTTGCGCTGAATCAGACAGATGTAGCCGAGTACACACCCCTGGGAGTTGGGTCCGTTAAAATTCCACCAGTTGCTGATGTTGTTGAGCGAGCTCTTGTAGTACGCGTGGAAGCCCGCGCAGTAAAAGATTTCGCGCCGCGCCCCGCTGTCCACCATCAGGTTTCGCATGTTGCGGTCCACGTCCCACAGCCAGCCGCCACCGGCCGTTCCCGTGTAAGGCAGCCGATCGCTGTTGTCGCCGGCGTAGATGTTCATTGCGATGCCGAGCTGACGCAGGTTGCTGTGGTCCACCGAACGCCGGCCCTTCTCCTTGGCATCGGCCAGGGTCGGCAGCAGCATGGCCGCGAGGATGGCAATGATGGCAATCACCACCAGCAGTTCAATGAGGGTAAATGCCTTGGAGCGGACCATGGCCCGCCTGAAACCCAGAGGCGCAGTTTGGTTTGTCGCAGTCATAATTTTGCCGGGCATTGGCAACGGCTTGACACTGGACTTGGCGGTCTTGTCCAGCAGTTGAACCGCACGGACAATAAATGCCGGACAAATGCCGGTCAAGGCCGGGGATCCCAACGTGGGAGTTGTTGGACGGTCGGCACGCCACCCGCGCCTCGTCGCGATCATTCTCCAACGCAATCACAGCGGCCAAAAGAAAAGCAGCAGCGGGATGCTGATGGCGATGACCACAATCTCCAGCGGCAGACCCAGTTTCCAATAATCGCCAAACCGAAATCCGCCCGGCCCCAGGATCAGCGTATTGTTCTGATGGCCGATGGGCGTCAGGAATGCGCACGAAGCGCCGATGGCCACCGCCATCAAGAATGAATCCGGCCGCGCATCCAACTGGGCCGCCGTGCTGATGGCGATGGGGCACATCACCGCTGCCGTGGCCGCGTTGTTCATGAAATCCGACAAAGTCATGGTGACAACGAGGATCAAGGCCACCCCGATGATCGGGTGGCCTCGCGCCAGATGCTCGAGAAAGAACCGCGCGACCAGGTCCGCCGCCCCGGTGGACGCCATGGCCCCCGCCACCGGTATCAATGCCGCCAATAACACGATCACCGGCCAGTCCACCGCGTCATACACCGTCCGCGGCGACACGACGCGCGACGCCATCGCCGCCAGCACGCCGGCTGCGAAGGAGATGGCCGCCGGCAGCAAGCCGAACGCCGCCCCGCCGACGGCTGCCGCCATGATCAGCGTGGCCAGGACGGCCTGACGCCGGTTCGGGAGGCGAATGGCCCTTTGCGCCAGTGGCACACAGCCAAACTCGTTGCCAAAACTCACGACCGCATCGGGCGACCCTTGCAGCAGCAACACGTCCCCGGCCTGGATGCGTTCCGAGCGCAATCGCCGGATTGAACGCCGGCCCTGCCGCGACAGCGCCAGCAGGTTGATGCCAAAGCGGGTGCGCAGTTGCAGGTCCGTGGCGGAACGCCCCACCAGATAAGTATCCGGCCGCACCGCCAGTTCCATCAACACGACCTCCTCAACGTCAACCGCTTTCTCGCCCTTGCCCTTGTCCAAGGGTTTGTCCTTGGCGGGAACGGATTCCACCTTGGGTGACTTCTCCTGTGGTTTGACCGGCAGGGCTTCAACCAGTTTTAGCCCCAGGCTGGAGAGCGCGGCGGCCAACGACTTCGGCTCGGCTTCAATCACTAAAATGTCGCCCGCGCGCATAATCCTTCCGGCATGGGGCGCGGTGACGCGCACCTCGTTGCGGACCAGGCCGACCACTTGCGCGTCGGCGTCTTCGAGGACCTTGCCGATGTCGGCCAGCGACTTGCCATGGGCTTTGCTATCCTCGGTGATCCGCGCTTCCGTGAGATAAGCGCCGGTGTCGAAACCCTCCACGCCCGCCCGCTCGCGCGCCGGCACCAAGCGCCAACCCAGGAGCGCCACGAACAACACCCCGCCCGCCGCCACCGCCAGACCGACCGGTGTGAAGTCAAACATGGCGAACGTGCCCGCCCCGGTTTGCGCGCGGAAACCTGAGACAATCAGGTTGGGCGGAGTGCCGATCAGGGTTGTCATGCCGCCCAGGATCGAGCCGAACGCCAGCGGCATCAGCACCTGGCCCGGCGGCAGGCGCTGCTTGGCGGCCACCTGGATCGCCACGGGCATCAGCAACGCCAGCGCGCCCACATTGTTCATGAACGCCGAGAGCAGCGCCCCCAGCCCGGTCAAAGCGGCAATGGTGAGCGTCGGTCCGGCGCTGGACGGCAACAGACGCTGGGTGAGGATGTCAACGGCACCGGAGTTCTGCAGACCGCGGCTCATCACCAGCACACAAGCGACGGTGATGACCGCGGGATGGCCAAAACCGGCGAACGCCTCCGACCGCGGCACCAAGCCGGCAAACACACAGGCCAACAGCGCGCCCAGCGCCACCATGTCATGCCGCCAACGTCCCCACAGGAACATCACGACCGTGGCAACGAGGATGGCCAGGATTTGAAGTTGCTCAGGGTTCATGAAAACCGAGTTGGCTTTGTCTCAGACCCGTTTGCCGCAAAATGGGAAACGTGTCCAGTGCCGACTCCGGCCGCGCGTGCGGCAGGACGCGTCTTTACGCCTCGAGGAGTTCCCACACCCGCTCCAACGCCGCCGCCGTCGCCCGGACGGCTTCCTCCGGCGGGAGACTGCGCAACTCTTGATCGAACGGTTCGCACTCGACGGGACCGTCGTAACCAAGCCGCGCCAGAGTGTTGATGAATCCCTTCATGTCAATCACGCCCGTGGTGACCGGCAAACGGCGGCGGGAGTCCACCTGTTGATCCACGGGAATGTCCGCCGGCGCGTCGTTGACATGCACATGCACAATCTCGCGGTTGCTGAGCTGCCCCAGTTCCGCCACCGTGCCGTGCGAGGTGTACCAATGCCAGCTATCGAGCAGCAACCCGACGTTGTCCACGCCGATGGCCCGCACCAGCTCCAGCATGTCGCGTTGGGCGCAGACGAACGGAAAGCGAAAGCGCGACCGCGACGTGCGCGGCCCCACGAACTCCAGTCCGAGCCGGATCTCGTGATCGCGCAACACGCCGGCCACCTCCCGGAAGCGCCGTTCGTGCAGTTTGAAGTTTTCCAAGTAGGTCAATTCAGCATGGCCAGGAAGAATCCAAGTGGCCACCCGCGTTACGCCCAGTTGTTGCAGCAACGCCGCCCGCCGGGGAAGCTCCGCGAGATCGGTCCGGAAACGCTCCTCGTCCCGCCGGAACTCAACCGGCAAACCAGCCGTCCCATAGCGAATGTTCTGCTCCTTCATGGTGGCGACCCAGTCGCGAATCTCGCCGGCGGACTTGCCGGCGAACTCCCCTTCGCTCGGGCTGATGCCCGCGAACCCATGTTTGACGGCGTGATCGAGCAATTGTCGTTGATTGGCCCGGACGCCGATATGTCCCGGCGCAAGGTTCTTGAAGAACTTGACGGGCTTGGACGCCGCAGTCCCGGCCATCAAAGTTGTCCACGGGATCGCCACCGCCATCGCTGCCGACCGGCAGAATGTTCGCCGTGAAATTGTTCCAAGTTGACTTGCGGGCGTTTGTTTCATGCTTGCCTCCTCAGACTTTTTTGCGGTCAAGCGGACTTGAGTCCCAGCGCGTTTGCCACGACCTGGTCCACCACCGGCCTGCCATCCACGTATCGGCGGTTGAGGCCGAAACCTTCATCCCAACCCCACACCGCCCAGCCGATCTTGTGCTCCGCCAGCACTTCTCCAAAATCGCGAAACCAGTTGGCCCGATGCTCCGGATTGGCGCGCGGCGGAAACACGCCGAACTCGCCACAATACAGCGGCACGCCATGGCGCGCGCCCCATTCGATGCCTTCCTTGAACCGCGCCGCGAGTCTAGCCTTGTTCCAGCGCTCGTTGCCATAACGCTCCACCATCCGGCGCGATCCGGGCTTGTCTTCGAGCGCCGTCAGCAACGGGGCCACCGCCTCGGGACTGGACGGATATGGCACGCCGCGCAAGGGTTTCACTTCTTCACTGGACCAGGTCGCGCCTTGATGCGTGAACGGGAACGGATCGTAGCAGTGAAAGGAGTAAACGACGTTCTTGTCGGGAAGCAGCTTGAGCTTCCTCAAACCATCAATGCCGCCCCAGTTCGCGCCGGTGGTCATGATGGTGTGTCTCGGCGCGCTCGAGCGGATGGCTGCGGCCAGCCGGGCATTGAACGTGTCCCATTCCGCCTCGCGTCCGCGGAAGACGGGTTCGTTGATGATTTCGAGCACGGTCAATTCTGGATCGAACTTGCTCAAGCGCGACGCCAGCGCGGTCCAGAATCTGACGAAAGCGTCCTGCCACTCGGGATTCAATTCCGCCGCGCGGTCCTCGTTGTGAATGTCCACGACCACCAGCAGACCGGCACCATGGAATCGTTGCAGCGCCGCCTCGAGTTGCGCGGCCCGTTCCTCCCGCAACGCGCCTGTGGCCTGTTCCATCAAAACCCGGGGGTGAATGCAGAGCCGGACGTGCTTCAGCCCCAGGTCCGCCATCAAGGCGGCTTCGGCTGCCGGGATGTAATTCTCGAAATGCTCGGTCGTTTCGCGGCGGGGATAGCGAAACCAGCGACACACGTTCCCACCGGCGGCCAGACGCTCCAACCGGCGGACGGCAACGCCGGACTCAGCGGCGGCCAACGCCGGCACGCGGCACAAGGCCAGTCCACCCGCCACGCAAGAGGCGTGATTCAGGAATTCTCGACGAGTCAAACGGGATGCCGTTTTCATGGTTTGCCTCAAACGATTGCCCCCCAATCCGACGCCGCCGACGGCCCAAGACTTCAATTCTGCTTTGGCACCTTGCTCCGGCCGTGGCTTGTGGTGGCTGTTCATTCGCGTCCCGCCGGGCCGATGTATTCGCGCGCGATGACCAGATTGTCGAAGAACACCACGTTCGTCGGGTTCTTCGTCCAACGGTCGGTGACGTAGGATTCGAGCGTAAGGGCGTTGGCCTGAAGCGTTGCCGACTTGCGCCAGTTGATGCCGCGCCAGTGGCCCAGCAAGCGGCCATCAATCCAGAACGCCTGCTCGCCGTCGGGTTCGCCCGGCGTGCTGTGTTTCAACATGAACTCCGCGCAAATCCAGCGGCCCTTCGGGATCACGTCCTGCGGTTCAACCTGAAACGAGTTGCCCCAATACTTGCCATCGCGCGACACCTCCATCTCATGCCAGTAACTATAGAAGTTCCACTTGCCCGGCGCCGGCCACCGCGCCCAGTTGCCCCACGGTTCGAGCGCGGTGGAGAACCGCTCATCACCGGCCGGACGCAAACCCGCGCCGCCGAAACCGCTCCACCGGTCGCCGCCGCGCAGCCCCTTGTTGGCGCGCAACGTGACAAAGTGATGCACGTAATCGCAGCCCTCATCGAAGCGGACATAGAAGCGGACGAACACCTGCGCGCTTGGTTCAAACCACTTCGTGAAACCATCGCCCGTGTTCTCACCCAACCGGGCCTCGACTCGCAAACATTGTTTTCCAAGCCTCGAATCGTCGGGCGACACCAGGCTCAACGCCCGGCCCTTGGTGCGACCCTTTTCATCCCACCGCGCGCCCAGTTCGCTGCCTTCAAAATCATCGGCAAAGATGATCCCCGTGTGCTCGGCAATGCCCTTGTCCGCCTGGAACTGCGCGGCCAATCCCTTGCCTTGGGGCAGCGCGCTGTTGGTGGCGAGATTGGGAAAAGGCTCCGCTGCCGCGAGCGAGAGCGTCGCGCCGATGACGCAGAGCGCGGACAAACAAGTCACGCGGTGGCCCATGCGCCACACCAAATGGGATTCCGCGCGTAATTTCATAACTCAAGGATTCGTGAGATTCGGCATCCAGAGTCCAGGTTTGATTTCGGGCGTCTGGCCGTCCGCGGGAAAGGATGCCTTCACGGCGGCGCGGAGCTGGGCGGAGAGTTCGGCGACGGTTTCTGCGTGCCCGGAAACGGCGGCGAGATTCTTTTGTTCATGCGGGTCGGCGTCGTGATCGTAAAGCTCGCGGCCCCGGTTGCCTTCGTCCCATTCGGTGTAACGCCAGCGCGCGGTGCGCAGGGTGTAGCCGAAGAACTGGTTGCCTCGCGTCACTTGCGTCAGCGCCCAACCACGCCCCGTCTCCGCAGGATTGGCCAGCATGGACACAAGGCTTTGGCCCTGAAGATTGGCCGGTGCTTTCACCCCGCACAGCTCGGCCAGCGTCGGATAGAGGTCCACCTGGCTGACGGGCGACTTGGCCACCGTGCCGGGTTTCGTCACGCCGGGAGCGACGATCAGCAACGGCACGCGGGCGCTTTCCTCGAAGAGGCTCATCTTTTGCCAGAGTCCATGCTCGCCCATGTGATAGCCGTGGTCGCTGGTGAAGACGATGATCGTGTTGTCCGCGAGTCCGAGCCGGTCGAGCGCGCCAATTACGCGTCCCACCTGCGCGTCCATGAAACTGATGCTCGCGTAGTAGGCCTGCACACATTCGCGGCGGAGTTCGTCGGTCAGTTTCTCCTGCTCCTTCTTGGCGCTACCCAGCGCGGCGGCGGGCAGGTCGGGCCGACGAAACGCTTCCACGGGTGGAAACACCGGCATGTCCTTCCGGGGATGGAGGTCGAAATACGGTTTCGGCGAAACGTAGGGCGTATGCGGTCGAAAGAAGCCGACGGCGAGGAAGAACGGGCGATCCTTTTGTTTCGCGCAACGTTCCAGCACCCATTCCGCGTCACCGGCCAACAAACCGTCGGTGTGATACCGGTCGCTCTTCGGCGAAGCGTACCAGCTTAACGTGCCGCCGAACTGTCCCGGCGTGAGCGTGAAAATCTGCGGCTCTTCTTCCAACCGATCCACACCGGCGGGATTCAACTCCAATTCCCACGAACCCGGATCATCATGTCCGTCCGTGCCGACGGAGCGCGGCACGCCGTAGTGATAGAGCTTGCCGAGGCGCGCGGCGAAGTAGCCGTGCTGACGGAACGCTTGCGGCAGACTGACGTGCGAGGGAATCGTCTGCCGGAAAATCTCCGCGTTGCGCAGAATGCCCGTGCTGTTGGGATAAAGGCCGGTGAGCATCGAATTGCGGCTCGGGCCACAGAGCGGGAATGTGCAATAGGCGCGATCGAACCGCACGCCACGCCCGGCCAGCTTGTCCAGATTTGGCGTCTTGGCACGCGGGTCGCCGTAAGCGCCGAGGAAGTTGTTCAAGTCATCCGAGATGATAAACAGGACGTTGGGTTTGGAATTCGCTGCGTCGGCCGGCGCGGCAAAGCCAACCAGCAGCGTGACGAAAAGAATTCGGGCGAGGTTTTGCATGGACAATGATCTTCGGGTTGGTAACGCAACATGCATCACGGGTTGGCCCTTCGCTGAACCTGCCAGCGCGGTTCCCACTCGGGCAACGGCGTGCGCGCGGTTTGCAGATAGTCTCCGATTCGCTTCGCGATGTCCGCGTGCTTCGCCGCAACGTCGGTTTTCTCCGCCGCGTCGTGCTGGAGGTCGAACAACTGCACGGGCGCATCGGGCGTGCCGGCGCGAATTCCCTTCCAGCGGCCCTGATACAACGCGGCTTGTTTGAATCCGCCCTCGTGAAACTCCCAATACAGAAACTCGTGCTGCTTTTGGGCCGCCGCGTTGCCGACCAACGTGGGCACGAAGCTGATGGAATCTATGTTCGCGGGCGGCTTCGCACCGGCCAGTTCAGCGGCGGTTGCCATCCAGTCACCGAAGTAACCAGCGTGCGCCGACTCGGACCCCGCCTTCACCCGGCCGGGCCACCACGCAATCGTGGGCACGCGAATGCCCCCGTCGGTCAGGCTGCGCTTGATCCCGCTAAACGGGCCGGACGGCTGGAAGCGCGACAGGTTGTGGCTGCTTTCGTTGTGGGGACCGTTGTCACTGGTGAAAATGACCAGCGTGTTTTTCTCCAGGCCGAGCAGGCGCAGATGGTCGAACATTCGCCCCACGTAGCCGTCCAACCGCGTGATCATCGCGGCGTGACCCTTGTCCTGTCTGGGCCAGTCCTCCTTCGCGTAAGGTCCGTAATCGGGAACGTGCGCGCCGTCCTTCAACTCGCGATTGCGTTCGTTGTTCGCGTGCGGGATGACCGGACTCCAGTAGAGGAAGAACGGACGGTCCTGGTGGTTGGCCACAAACTTCAGCGCCTCGTCCGTCAGCAGATCATCGGCATACAGAACGCCGTCCACCGCGTAACCCGCGCCGTCGCCGCCGACGGGCGTGACGACGTTCGGCAGTGCGATGCGATCCTCGTTGCGCCAGAGAAAATCAGGAAAGTGATTGTGCGCGTGACGCTGGTTCAGGTAGCCGAAGAAATAATCGAATCCGTGCCGGCGCGGCAATCCGGTTTCCGCCGGGCCGACGTCGCCGAGTCCCCACTTGCCAATGAGCGCCGTCGCGTAACCGGCCTGCTGCAACAACTTCGCGACCGTGAAATCGTCCGGCTTGAGCGCCTGGGCGGCGGGATTATTAGCGCCCGCGTTGCCGCGCACGCGCGTGCGACCGTGATGTTGACCGGTCATCAACACGCTGCGGGACGGCGCACACACCGTCGCCCCGGCGTAGAACTGCGTGAAGCGCATTCCCTCACGCGCCATGCGGTCGAGGTTTGGTGTCTGAATGACCTTTTGACCAAAGCAACCGACTTCGCCGTAGCCGAGGTCGTCGGCCATGATCCAGATGAGATTGGGTTTTTCAGCCGCGAGGAGCGGGCCAGCGCAAATGAATGACGCGAGGATCAAGACGACGGCATGGCAGAGCTTTATCATTGGTTGATCCTTGTGATGCAATGAATCCGTGCCGAGGGCAACGCCTTTTTTCGCTCGTCAACATTCCGAGAAGGATTCGTGCCGCGCACGGGCGAGATGCGGAAGAAGCCACAGGTCCGTCTCGCCGCGATGGCGTGGATCAAGAGGGCTTGGCCGCAGGCGGCCGTGGATCGCGCGAGTGCCGGATGTCCTGCGCTTCGCAGAGGTAAACGACTTCCTCCGCCACGTTGGTGGCGTGGTCGGAGATGCGTTCCAGGCATTTCGAGACAATCATGAGATTCAAGCAGCCGGGAATGGCCTCCTTGTGTGCGGTCATGTAGCGCACCAGGTCGCGGGTGATTTCCTTGTTGAGCAGGTCCACCTCCTTGTCGCCAGGGATGATCTTCCGCGCCGCCGCGGAGTCCCGATGAACGAATGAGTCCAGCGCGCGCTTGAGCATGTCGAGGGTGAGTTGCGCCATCCGGGGCAGGTCCACCTGCACCTTGAGGGGAGGTTCCTGACAGAGATCGCGTGTGCGCTTGGCCACCTTGGCGGCTTCGTCCCCGATGCGTTCAAGGTTTTGGGAAATCTTCATGGCCACCGCCACCTGCCGCACGCCGCCCGCCGGCGGGGTGCGGGTCAACAGGTTGATGGCCAATTCATCAATTTCCACCTCGAGCCGGTCCAAAACGCGGTCGTTTTCGTTGGTCCGGACGGCCAGATCGTAATCGCGATTCACCAGGGCGCGCACGGCATCGTTGACCGCGCGCTCGGCGTGGCTGGCCATGGTCAACAAGCGCGCTTGGAGTTCACCCAGCTCATGATTGAAGGTTCGTCCCAAGGATGTCACGGTTCGTTCCGAACTTTCCCCGTTAAGTCCGCCTGGTGCAACGAGTTTTTGCGATGTTGCGCCAGCGGGAATCTCGGTCGCCAGCCGGGGCGACGGAGTGGCGGCCGCCCACTCGTCGAGAAACAGCAGATGGAGAAGATGGGTCACACTTCCTCGAGGGCACGTCCCCACCGCCAGGGACGGTGGTTGCGGGCGTGGTGCCGCTGACGCAGGAGCATCAAATACCGACCCGGCGCGCTCGGCAGCCTGCGGCGCACGAAATGGCGAATCGGGGTGGTGAAGGCCTCCGTGCCGGCTCGAACCTCAAGCTCCGCCAGCTTCGTCACCTCCAACGCACCTTGTTGCAGAGTGGTTTGCATGGGCTCTGTGAGGCAATGTGGCTGCCACCGGTGTCAGGTCAATGACGGGCACGTTACGATTCTGTGATACTCTCCGGAGCAGAGGCGGGCGCAGGTCTGGCGGGAGCCGGCGGGAGGAGCAGTTCGAGGAGCGACCGCAATTGTTCAAAGTCCAACGGCTTGCCGAGGAAGGCCGCCGCCCCCGCAATCTTGGCCGAGTAGCGGGTCACATCCGTGGACACCGCGCTGATCATGATGACCGGCGCATGGCGGGTGGCGTGATGTCGCCGGAAAATCTCGCACAAGGTCAGTCCGTCCAGGTCTGGCAGCAGCAGGTCCACCAGAATCGCGTCGGGGAGGCGGCGTCGGGCCTGTTCCAAGGCTTCAGTGCCCGTCCCTGCCGCGACCACTTCGTAATCCCGGTTGCGCAACCAGAATTGGAGCAGTTCGGAAAAATCCGCCTCGTCATCCACCACCAAAATCAATTTCGCCATGCCTGCTTTCTACGACACGTCCAAGGCAGGGCAATGACAGCGGCGTGAAGCTTGTGCGACAATTCAGCGTCGCACCGGAAGTGAGGCCGTCGCCGGGAGCAGGAACAGGCCGGGCACTTCGCCGGAAATGCGGTCGAAAGCGAATCTCAGAGCTGTGGACCGACCGGGCTGGCTCCCGGCGCGGCAGGAACAAGCGGAACAGCCGCGGGCACTGCAGGAGCGACCGCTTTCGCCACTGGCCGGCGCACGGCTTTCTTTGGCGCAGTCCGTCGGGCGGGGTTGGCTTTGAGCTTGGCGGGTTTTCGTCTGGCGGCACGCTTGAGCGATTTCAAGTATGCCTTCAATTCCTCCTCGCAACGTTCGGCTTTCTTGGCCGATTTCTTCGCGGCCTTCTTGAGCAACTTGTAGGTGCGACGGGCGGCCTTGAGCCGGGACTTGGCCAATTCGGCCTGTTTGCGGGTCAAGTCGGCTTTCCGGCAGGCCTGCTGCGCGGCTGTGGACAGACGGATGCGTCGGGCGTCTGCCGATTCAGATTTTTGCGGGGTTTTGGTTTTCATGTTCGTGAAGGTGGCACCCTCGAATTCATCGAGTCAATGGATGCTTGTGGGCTGGCGAAGCGCCGACAAGCCCTAAATTGTTACATTTGCCACAGGCTGGCCCGCAGGATAAGAGGAGCAGTCACCCCGCAATCTGGCGGATGCGAAGTCAACGCTACAGCATTGCCGGACAGCGTCGGGGCTTGCGGGGGTGAGCCGGCATCCGTGGCGGAGAGTCGGGCCGCCACGGATGCGGCCGCAGTGGGCGGAGCGGGAAGATTGCGGGTCGGGCGTTCCTCCGCCGCGGGGATTGCGCGAACCCCATCAGGCCGCGAAACCATTCTGCGGTTTGCGTCGAGGCAGTCGTTGGTTTCATCGGCCAATGGCTTGGTTCGCGGCGGCATCCTGCCCGGACCTTGTGACAAACCAAGCGCAGCCGCGTTACAATCAGGGAAACTCAGTCATGCCGGGCGGGCGGCACGCTGACGGGGAGGCGGTACGGTCGGATCAAGGTGGGTGCGTTGTGACGGGGCGCCCGCCTTGTGGCAATCCGGTCGGTGAGATGGAAGTGACTTGAAATCTGTTGTTTGGCAGGCGGGCATCAGCAACCATGTCCGGGAAGATGGCTTTCAAAGATTTTGCGGATCGGGAACAAAGCGTCCAGTTGCTGCAACGTTCGTTGGAGCGCGGACGGCTGGCCCACGCCTATTTGTTTACCGGCGACCAACTCGACCGGCTGGAGGAACTGGCACTCACCCTCGCCCGGACCTTGAACTGCCAGCAGCCGGTTCGAGCCGGCGGCGCGGCCATTGACTGCTGCGGCGCCTGTCTGAACTGCCGGAAAATCGAGCATGGGAATCACGTGGATGTCCATTGGGTGCGGCCGGAGTCCAAGTCGCGCGTGATCTTGATTGAACAGATGCGCGAGCTGATGCAGGAGATCAACCTCAAGCCCACCGAGGCCGACTATAAGGTGGCCATCATCGTGGCAGCGGACCGGCTGAACGTGAACGCGGCCAACGCGTTCCTCAAGACACTGGAGGAACCGCCGGCCAGGTCGGTCTTGATCCTCCTCAGCACGGAGCCGCAACGACTGTTGGAAACCATTCTGTCGCGCTGCCTGCGCCTGAACTTTGCCGGAGAGGGCGCGGGCAAATTCGAGGATGCCTTGGTGGGCTGGCTCGCCCAGTTCAGCGAACTGGCCGCCGCCGAACAGAAAAGCCTGTTGGGCCGCTATCGTCTGCTGGACTTGCTGGCCAGGAAGCTGGGCGATATCCGTTCCCAGGTGGAGCAGTCGCTGACCGCGCGCTCGCCGCTGGAACGTCACGAGGACGTGGACAAGGATTTGCGGGAAAAATGGGAGGACGAGTTGAAGGCGGCCATCGAGGCGGAATACCGCTGGCAACGCGGGGGAGTTCTGCTGGCTTTGGAATGGTGGTTGCGCGACATCTGGCTGCTCACCTTGGCGACCGGACGCGAATTGCTCAGATTTCCGCGAGTGGCCGGGGCCGAGCGCGTGGCGGGCCGGATCACCTGCAAGCAGGCCTTGGAGAATCTGCACGTTCTTGAGCAGACCCAACGACTGCTGCACACCAACGTGCAAGAAGCCCTGGCGCTGGAAGTCGGGTTGTTGAAACTTCACCTGTAGCCACGCTTGAAATCCTCCGCACCGAAGGCAGCCGCGCCCCAACCAGCCCATCCGGTTCGGAATGTTCTGCCCGCATGGCTGTTTCCCGGCGTGTTTGGAGTCGTGCTGGGCCTGGCGGTGTTGAAGCTGGGCAATCCACCCATCATGGCCAAATTTGTCACCCGGCCCGCCGACCTGACGGAGTGGATTCTCATCGCCTGGCCTTTGAAGGTCGGCTACTGGCTGCTGGGTGTGACGGCACTGGTTGGCCTGATGGTGGCGCGTCGGCCTTCGGCCATCCCCCGCTGGCTGCTGGCGTTGCCACTGGTCTGGTTGGGCTGGCAGTTTGTCGCCGCGAGCCGGACCGTGGATGCGGAACTCACCCGCCAAACCCTGAAACATTTTACCGCCTGTGTCGCCTGCTTCTACCTGGGATGTTGCTGCCTGGATGCTCAGCGGCAGCGGGCTTCCTTTTGGATTCCGATCGTGTGCGCTCTTGTCTTGGTGATTGCCGTCGGATTTGAGCAGCACTTCGGCGGACTCGAGCAAACGCGCCGTTACTTCTTCGCCTACATTTATCCCGATCTGCCAGCCGTGCCGCCGGAATACCTGAAGCGAATTTCCAGCGATCGCATCTTTTCGACCCTGTTTTATCCCAACGCGCTGGCGGGAGTGATCCTGCTGCTGCTGCCGGTTTCGCTAGGGTTGATCTGGCAATCCGACCGGCGGCTGACGCCGGGAGCGCGCGGGTTGCTCATGGGCCTGCTGGCCATCGGAGCATCCGCCTGCCTCTATTGGTCCGGCTCCAAGGGCGGGTGGTTGCTGGCGCTGCTGCTCGGACTGGTGTTCCTGCTGCATCTGCCGATTCCCAATCGTGTCAAGGCGGTGATTGTCGCCTTGGTCCTGATCGGCGGCCTCACGGGCTTCCTGGTCAGGTATGCCGCTTTCTTCGAGCGAGGCGCGACCAGCGTGGTGGCGCGGTTCGATTACTGGCGCGCGGCGATGCAAACGGCGGCGGCCAATCCGCTTTTCGGCACCGGACCGGGCACTTTCGGAACTGCGTATCAAGCGATCAAGAAGCCCGAATCGGAAATGTCCCGCCTGACCCATAACGACTACCTGCAACAGGCATCCGACTCCGGCTTCGCCGCCGGCGCGGTGTATCTCGCGTTTGTTTTGAGTGTGTTGTGGCGCGGGTACGACAAGCCGAAGGACCAGGACAGCCGCATCGGGTTTCTGGTCTGGCTGGGACTGCTGGGATGGGCGCTTCAAAGTTTTCTGGAGTTCGGGTTGTACATTCCGGCTCTGGCGTGGCCCGCCTTTGCCTTCGCGGGCTGGTTGCTGCAAACAAAGGCGGGCCGGCTGTCGCCACACTGAGTCACTGCGGGTGAAACATTACACGTTCATTGATTTCGCGACTCAGGGCTACCTGGCGATGGTCGGCCTGCTGATCCTCATCTTTCACGGCGAGGCGGTGGCGCAGTGGCCCTGGCTGGTGGTGGCGCACGTCGCCGGACTTGCTTTGGTTCATCTTCTGATACTGCTCCACGTCCGGTGGCCGGCGAACCGCCTGCTGGATTTCCTTCGACACTTTTATCCCGTGCCGATGTTCATCGGCTTTTATCGTGAAACCGGGGAACTGAACCAGATTTTCGTCTCTGGCTTCCTTGATCCGGTGTTCATTCATTGGGACGAAAGGCTGTTCGGAGGTCAACCCAGCCTCACTTTCATGGAACACCTGCCCTACTGGCCGGTGAGCGAGATGTTTTATGCCGCGTACTTTTCCTATTACGTGATGATCGTCGGGGTCGGCCTGGCCCTGTTCCTTCGCGACCGGCGGCAGTTTTTTCATTACTTGTCCATCGTGTGCTTCGTCTTCTATGTCTGTTATCTGATCTACATTTTCACGCCCGTCACCGGACCGCGCATTTTCTTCCGCGCGGTGAACGGTTACGAGCTGCCGGCGCAAGCGCAGCCGGCAGTCTTGCCGGAGTATCCCTCCGCCGTGCAGGCCGGGCCGTTCTTCCGGCTCATGGATTGGATTTACGAACACTTTGAAGCCTCGGGCGCGGCCTTCCCCAGCAGCCATGTCGCGGTGGCCATTGTCACCCTGTATTTCTCCTTCCGCTATCTGCCGCGGATTCGCGTCCTTCACCTCCTCATGGTGGTGTTGTTGAGCCTGTCCACCGTTTATTGCCGTTATCATTACGCGGTGGACGTTGCGGCGGGCGTCGTGACCGCGGCGTTGCTCATCCCGCTGGGCAATTGGCTTTATTTCCGCTTCCAACGGTTGCTGAAGCAGGCGAATGGCGCAGAGGTCTCCTCGCCCAAGCCGGTTTCGACCGTGGAGTCAGTTTGACCGGAAGATGGAGCGGTATTGCGCTACGCCACTTCGGCCAACTTGACGGGCCGGCCCTCGCGCAAGGACCTCGTCGCCGCCAGTCCCATGATGACAGGTTGCAGGCCGTCCAGACCCGACGCCGGCGGCGGCTGGTCCTTCAACACCGCTTCCACAAAGGCCCGGATCTCGATCACATAAGCCTCGGCGTAACGTTCGAGGAAGAAGTGCAAGGGCCTGGCTTCATGCACGCCCGCTGCATCGGAAAGCACGTGCGCGTCCGGTGTGCGATTGCCCGCCGCGACCGATCCTTTTGAGCCGAACACTTCCACGCGCTGATCATAGCCATAGACCGCCTTCCGGCTGTTATCAATCGTCGCCAGCGCACCGTTCTTGAGCCGCATCGTCACGACGGCGGTGTCCACATCGCCAGCATCGCGGATGGCCGGATCAACCAGCGCGTCACCGATGGCGTAAACATCCTCCGCCTCGCTGCCGCTAAGAAAGCGCACCATGTCGAAGTCATGAATGGTCATGTCGAGGAATATCCCGCCGGAGACCTTGATGTATTCCAAAGGCGGTGGACCGGGGTCGCGGCTGGTGATGCGAATGACATGCGGTTGCCCGACCGCGCCCGCAGC
The DNA here is from genome assembly GCA_011525685.1 of Verrucomicrobiia bacterium. Taxonomy (GTDB): domain Bacteria; phylum Verrucomicrobiota; class Verrucomicrobiia; order Limisphaerales; family JADLHS01; genus WYBW01. Next base: position 28,711 of record WYBW01000071.1, on the reverse strand, counting down.
CACCAACTCACGGACCCTCGCAAAACTCGGATCAAAGCGACGGTTGAAACCGATTTGGAGCTTCACCTTGGCTTTTTCAACCGCAGCTAGAGCGGCGCGGATGCGGGTGAGGTCGTAGTCAATCGGCTTCTCGCAAAAGATATGCTTTCCCGCCGCTGCCGCCTCTTGGATGATGCGTGAGTGAGTGTCTGTGGACGAGCAAATCGCCACGGCGTCAATCGCGGGGTCAGCGAGCAGCTCGCGGTATTCACCGGTGGCCCTGGCGACATGGAGCTGCGCAGCGACCTCTTTTGCCGCGTTTATGGTGACATCCGCAGTGGCGACCAATCGGGCACAAGGGATGCGCAGGGCCAGGTTCTCCGCATGAATACGGCCAATGCGCCCACAGCCGATGACAGCGACATTCAGTATTTGATTTGCCATTAAATTGTCCTGAGTTGATCGGTTTGATAGAAAGCCCTTTTTGCCTTTGGAAGGTGAAGGCAGAAATTCGGGCCATCGGTCGGCGTGACAAGCACGGTGGAGCAGTCTCGGGATATGCGTGGCTGTTCCCTCTCCCAGCGGGAGAGGGTAAGGGTGAGGGAGGAGTGCATGTGCATCCCGCTACCGCGCTAAAGTCCCAGCCTCCGCAAATAATCCCGGTTCCGCCGCGCAAACTCCTTGGGCGCGCCCATGCCCGGCAGCACGTCCTGTTCAACCACGATCCAGCCGGAGTAATTTGTGCGGCGCAATTCCTCAATCACCACTGCGAAATCAACGTCGCCCTTACCCAGTTCGCAAAAAATACCATGCTTGAGAGACTCGAAATAATCCCAACCTTCCGCGCGCGAACGTTGATGAACCGCCGGGCTGCAATCCTTGAAATGCACATGCCAGATGCGGTCGCGATGCTCACGCAGCGTAGTCAACGGATCGCCGCCGCCGAACCGCAGATGCCCGGTGTCGAAGCAAAGACCGACAAGTTTCGGGTCGGTCAATTCAAGCAACTTGGACACTTCCTCCGCCGTCTCAACGAAGCCAGCCGCGTGATGATGAAAGACACTGCGCAGCCCGGCTTGGTCACCTATCGCGCGGGCCACAAACTCGACGCCCTGCGCAAATGTTCTCCATTGCTTGTCGGTCAAGCTGTCAGCGGCGGAGATGCGACCGGCCCTTTTCGTTCGGTTGACATTCCTGCCGTTGTCGTCGGCGAGCACGATGAAGGGGGCTTGGCCTTCAACCGCTGCCAGCAATCTCGCCGTGCGCACGGCGAGTTCCGCTCCGGCAGCGTGGGCGCCGGGGTCGGCAAAGGCGACCGGCACGAACGCGCCCACCATCGCCAGCTTGCGCGCGTCCAGCTCGCGACGAAGTGCGGATGGATCCGTGGGCATGAAGCCCCAGTCGCCGAATTCCGTGCCGTCGTAGCCGGTGTCCCGGATCTCGTCGAGCACCTGGGCATAACCGAGCGCCTTGCCCGGCAGATCGAATTCCAGCACGCCCCATGAACACGGGGCGTTGGCGATGCGAATTGGGGTCGAGGTGTTCATGATTTCAGGTGCTTATTGGAAGCGCCGGCACTCTTGCCGGCTCGTGGGAGGAATGCTCACCACGCCGACAGAGACGCCGGGGTTTTGGCTGCTGGTGTTCACAGAAAGAACCTCTCCTTCCGCACGGCCCGCTCGTATTCCTTGCGCACCCTCTTGACCGAACCCATCGTGGAGACTTCCGCGATCGGTACGTCCCACCAGGAGTCATAGCCCGGCGCGCGCTTCTCGGCATCGGTTTCGATCACGATCACCGTGCTGCGTTTCTGACGCCGCGCCGCCACCAGGGCAGCTTTCAATTCCGGAATGTCGCGCGCTTCAATGACATGCGCGCCGAGACTGCGGGCATTGGCGGCAAAATCCACCGGCACGTTGGCACCGTCGAGTTGGCCGGTTTTTGGGTTGCGCTGCTTGTAACGAACGCCAAACGGCCCATTCCCGATGGCTTGGGACAAACCGCCGATGCTTTGGAAACCGTGGTTGTCCAAGAGTACGATGGTGAGCTTGATACCTTCCTGGACGGCCGTGACCAGTTCGCTCGACATCATCAACCAGGAACCATCGCCGACCATGACGTACACTTCCCGGTCGGGCGCGGCCATTTTGATGCCGAGACCGCCGGCGACTTCGTAGCCCATGCACGAATAGCCGTATTCGAGGTGGTAGCCCTTGGGGTCGCGCGTGCGCCACAGCCGGTGCAAGTCGCCCGGCAGACTGCCCGCCGCGCACATCACCACGTCGCGAGGCCGCGCGAAATCGTTGACCGCGCCGATGACCTCCGCCTGGCTGACCGGCACACCGGTGGGCGTATGGTAAAGACGATGCACTTCGCGATCCCAGGCACGATTCAACTGCTCGGCGCGCCGCCGATACGCGTCGCTCACATGCCAGCCGCCCAGAGCCTTGCCGAGCGACTCGATGGCCGCGCGGGCATCCGCCACCACCGGCAGCGCGCTGTGTTTGAAGGCGTCGAACTCGGCGACGTTGATGTTGATGAACTTCACCTTGGGATTTTGAAACGCCGTTTTGGACGCAGTCGTAAAATCGCTGTAGCGCGTGCCGACGCCGATGACCAGGTCCGCCTCGCGAGCCATCCGGTTGGCCGCAAAGGTGCCAGTCACGCCGATGGCGCCGAGATTCTCTGGATGGTTGTAGGGCAACGAACCTTTGCCCGCCTGAGTTTCGCCGACCGGAATGCCGGTCGCTTCCGCAAACCTCGCCAGCGCCTTGTGGGCTTCGCTGTAAAGCACCCCGCCGCCGGCGACGATCAACGGCCTTTTGCTTGCGCGAATCCAGTCAACCGCCCGGGCCAGAAGGTTTCTCTCCGGTTCCGGGCGCGGGATGTACCAGACTCTTTCCTCGAACAGCGCCACAGGATAATCGAACGCCTCGGTCTGCACATCCTGCGGCAGCGCCAGCGTGACCGCGCCGGTTTCCGCCTGGGAAGTGAGCACGCGCATGACTTCGGGCAGCGCGTTCATGAGCTGGTCGGGCCGGTTGATGCGATCCCAGTATTTGGAGACCGGACGGAAGCAATCGTTGACGGAGACATCCTGCGAGCCGGGATGTTCCAATTGTTGCAGGACCGGTCCGACGTTGCGCCGCGCGAAGATGTCGCCGGGCAGCAGCAGCACCGGGATGCGGTTGATCGTCGCCGTGGCCGCGCCGGTGACCATGTTGGTCGCGCCCGGCCCGATGGAACTGACGCAGGCGAACGTGCGCAGGCGGTTGCTCATCTTGGCAAACGCCGTGGCGATGTGTGCCGATGCCTGTTCGTTCTTGGTGTGGATGTAGCGGAACCGGGGATATTGCCGCAGCGCCTGGCCGATGCCGGCGATGCAGCCGTGGCCGAAGATGCCCAAGCAACCGGCAAAGAACGGTTGTCGCTTGCGATCGCGTTCGACCTGCTGCTTCAACAAGAACTGGATGATGGCTTGTGCTGTCGTCAGTCGTTTGGTTTTCATTATGGAAGTTGTCTTGTGTTTCGGGCGGCAGCGGGAACAAGGGGAACGAACCGCCCAGCCTGACCCTCGCCCCAAGGGAGAGGGAACAACATTCGGTCTGTTCTGGATTGCTGGATGCGCCTGTGCAGTTTCCGGCGGCTGCAATTCCGGAAGACTGGCAAACGATTCTCCCTCTCCCCTTCTGAAGGGGAGAGGGCCGGGGTGAGGGGAAAATCCGATCGCGTGTTCATCGCCTAGAATCCGCCGCGCTCAACGATGAATTTCATCGCCTCTTCCTCATAAGCCATGAAGTTTGCGCAACCGTGCCTGGTCACAACGATGGCGCCGCCCGCGTTACCCATGCGCGCAGCTTTGTAGAAATCCCAGCCCTTGACGAGGCCGTAAATGAAACCTGCGGCAAACGCATCGCCCGCGCCGAGGACGTTGTACACTTCAACGGGAAAACCGGGCACATCCAAGGGGGCTTTGTCGGATTCAAAAAGCGTCGCGCCTTTCTCACCGCGCTTTACAACAACGGTCTTTGGCCCGCGCCGCTGCATGGCCTGCACTGCGGCCTGCAGGTCGCCGGCCACCTTCGCGCCGGAGATTTGCGAGTGGCTGACGTTCACCTGCGTCGGATCGGTCAGCGTCACCGCTTTGCACTCGTCGTCCGTGCCGAGCACAATGTCCACGAGCGGCAAGACAGACCTCACGACCACGCCGAACGCGCGCGCGTCGTGCCACTGATTCGGGCGGAAGTCCACGTCCAGCACGATGGTCGCGCCGGCGGCCCTGGCCTGTTCAACTGCAAACATGGTTGCGCTCCGGCTGGGTTCGCGGCTGAGGCCCGTTCCGGAAAACTCAAACACCCGGCAATTGCCGACGGGCGTTTTCAGCACGTCATCAATCGTCAAGGCGATGTCAGCGCAATTGTCGCGGTAGTAAACGAGCGGGAATTTATCCGGCGGCTCGATGCCCAGCACGACGGCACTGGTGCGCGTGCCGGGTTTGCAGGGGATGAATTTTGTTTCCACCCCTTCCTGATTTAGAAATCTCAGGATGAAATCCGCCACCGGGTCGTCGCCCACAGCAGTGAGAACTGCGGTTTTGAGTCCAAGTCGCTGTGCGCCCACGGCGATGTTCGTGGGTGATCCGCCCACGTAGGCGGCGAACGACTTGATGTCCACAAACGGCGCACCGACCTCGTTGGCATACAGATCAATGGACGAGCGGCCCATCGTGATGAGATCGTAAGCTGGTAGGGAAGACATGGTGAATTGCAGATTGCGAATTGAAAAATGGAAATGTCAAATTTCGGCGCGCGGCGGACCGCGCCGATTCGCCTTGGCGGTAATAATGGACTTGGCAACGATTCTGCACAGCGCGTCGGCCTCCTCGGAGAGCGGCGAAATCCGCCGTGCTTGGAGAAGTTCAGCAATAACGACGAAGTGCAGCCAGCCTCTGGTTTCCTTGAGTTCCTTTAGCGCGATGGCGAGCTTGTGAATGAAGTCCGCACGGCTTTCAGCGGCGCAGCCTTCATCGTAATTCGGTGGCGCAGCAGTGTCACAACGAACGAGTTGTCCGGCAACATGCCGTCCCAGACGCGTGTTTGGCAAAGCATCCACCGCCTTTCCAACACGTGCCGCGCATTGCCAAAGCCGATTCGATAGTTCCTCCGAGGTCATGATTCTCCAGTCCGCGCGGAGCAATTTTCAGTTTCCATTTTTCAAAGCTCAATTTTCAATTTCAATCTCCATCGCTGGCGTCACAACCGGAACGCGGGGATCTTTGTCCGTCCACGTTTGCTTGATCCACGCATGGTCGGGATCGTCGGTGTTCGCCAGTGATTGTGCGCTGCCCGCCAGAAAGTTGAGATAGTAGGTTGTGTAACCGTGGGCGGAGGCCACGGGATGGTAACCTTCCGGCACGAGGACAACGTCGCCGTCGCGCGCCACGATCACCTCGTCGAGATGCGAGTCCGGGGTGTAAACTCGCTGGATGGCGTAGCCGTGCGGTTTGTCGTGCTTGTAGAAATAAATCTCTTCCAGATCGGCCTCAATGAGCTGGCCCGTGGCGTCAACGCGATGCACGTCATGCTTGTGCGGCGGATAGCTGCTCCAGTTTCCGGGCGGCGTATAGACTTCCACGGCGACCAGCCGGTGACAGTTGAAGCCCGGCGGGAAAATCGAGTTGATCTGGCGCGTGGCGTTTCCACCCCCACGAATCTCCATTGCCACCCGCTCGGGCGTGACGAGTTGCGGCGGATAATCGCCCGACGATTTGCACCAACCGCAAGCGAGGTCCAGTTGATCGCTCAACGCCGTTACGGTGAAGCGGGTTTCCTTGGGCAAATAAAGGGCGTAGGGCATTCCCGAAAACACATCGGGCCGCCGGCCAATCTGGTTCCAGTTGCCCCGGGAAGACTCGACACGGCAAACGCCACCGAGCAGGACCAGGCCGTATTCGAATGCTCCGGTGTTCGCCTGCCAATGCTCACCATGCTTCATACGGCGCGCCGCAAAGTGAAGGTGCTCCCAACGGGCGGTCTCGGGCGAAACCCGAAGGTATTCACCTTGACTTGACCGCGGACGAACCAGAAGGCCAGAGGTTGGTTGCGCTTTCATGAGAGCAGGCGAGGTGAGCGGGAAACACGAAAGGAACTTCCCTGGTGACCTTTGCGTGAACCATTGCGTCCGCGGCGTTCAAGCTTTGACGCGGAGGGCGCGAAGGCCCTCGCCGAGGTCGCCAAGGGACTTTTCCTCCCAGTTTGCTTGACTCGGAGACCACGGGAGAACGACTTGCCCATGGCCCCTAACAGCTTGCACTTCCCGGCCACAAACGCGCCGAATTCGTCCATGTAGTTTCGGCCGGGGCGCATGAAATCGAATTCAGCCGGGTGGTCCCGAAAAAATTCGCGATGCACACGCGTCCAGAGCAGCCGGCCATCGGTGGCGATGTTCACCTTGGCGACACCCAAAGCGATCGCTTGCTTGAGCTCCGTCGCCGATACGCCGCGTGCGGAGGCGTCGAGTGTGCCTCCCGCTTTGCGGATGCGTTCGAGTTCAGCCTGCGACACGGCTGACCCGCCGTGCAGGACCAGCGGCACGCCTGGCAGCCGGCGCTTGATCTCCGCCAGCACGTCCAGATGCAGACGCTGATTTCCGGAAAATTTGTAAGCGCCGTGGCTCGTGCCGATGGCCACCGCCAGGCTGTCGCAACCGGTGCGGGCGACAAATTCCTCCGCATGGGCCGGATCGGTCAATAATGCATCACCTCGCCGGGAGGAGTGCCCTTGCTTCCGGTTCCTGGCCGCCGCGGGTGTTTCATCTTCGACACCCTTGAGTTGGCCCAATTCGGCTTCCACCGCAATGCCGTGCGGATGAGCCAGACTCACGACGCGGCGCGTGGCGGCGATGTTTTCCTCGAACGGCAAATGAGACGCATCCATCATGACTGACGTGTAATGGCCGGAGGCGATGGCATCCGCGCAGCTTGCCTCGTCGCCATGATCGTGATGCACGGCGAACGTGACCTCGGGATAAATCTCCTCCGCGGCGCGCAGCAGATGCTCCAGCATCAGCGGATGGGCGTAGTCTCGCATTAATCGGGTAAATTGAACAACCACGGGCGCTCTGGCCTCCGCCGCGCCACGAAACAGGCCGTGAATTTGTTCCAGATTGGCGACGTTGAACGCACCGAGTGCGTAACGGCCTTGGGCGGCCAGCAACAAGTCGAGGGTACGCGTTCGCATGATTCAGCCGGGCCGCAGGGAGGCCGGCCCAGTGAACCGGCGGGCGCATTCAATCCGACGGCTCGCAGCGTGACCAGAGTCAAACGCGAGTTGCCTCAGCAGCTTGCGCTCCCCTTCGGGCAAACGGGATTCGAGCCAGCATGTGCTCGGCGGGTAAACTTGCATTGACCCATGCTCGGAAAAGCGAAGCGCGATTTCAACATCGCAGATTGTCCAAGAGGGGCACACGGCGCACCTCGATTTTTGCCGGCTCGCCGGTCTGCCAGAGGGGCAGCTTGCCAGCCGCCCGGACCCGGGGCGCGGGTTGGTGATTCCCACGGGCCGGACATGCTCAAGCACTAGCCTCGAAAGCCGATGCCCGCAAGAGTCAAGGCTTGGACAACCCCGAAGTTGTAACAGGGCGTCGCTGGACAGATGGCAGACAAAGGAATATACAACGCGCGTCTGAAAACAACGGACCGGCAATGATCAGAACGAAACTCTGGCTGACCCAGCATCGGCTGCACTCCAAGTCGCCGCAAAAGCGGCTGGAGGCGGTGCAGAAGCTTCGTTCACTGCGCGATGGTTCGGGGACGGAACTGCTCATCGGTGCGCTCAAAGATCCGGAGCCGGCGATTCGTTCCGAGGCGGCGCTGGCCTTGGGCGAAGCCAAGGCAGAACAGGCCCTGCAACCGTTGATCGAGTTGTTGAAGGACCCGGCGGAGGCGGTGCAGGAGGCGGCGGTACAATCCCTCAAAAAACTGGGCGACCCCAAGGCGATTGACGCCTTGAGCGGCTCGTTGATGCGCGCGACGCCGGGCGTCCAGCGCCGCGCCGCCCGCGCTCTAAAGTCCCTGGGCTGGGTGCCGCACGGTCAAGCCGAGGAAATCCACTACTATGTCGCGCTGGGCGAGTGGAAGCGCGCCGCCATTTACGGTGAGGCGGCGGTGAAGGTGATAGCCTCGGTGTTGAGCGGCGGCAGTTATGAACAGCGCATCGCGGCGGCCAATGCCATGGGCGAAATAGGTGAGGAGTGTGTGCTGCGGCCGCTGTTGGGGGCGTTGAAGGATTCGGATGCCCTCGTGCGCTCGGCCGCGGCAAACGCCTTGGCGCGGCTGGGCAATCCGCAAGCGGTGCCGAGTCTCATCGCCCTGCTGCGCGACCGCGATCGCAATGTTCGGCTGGCCACCGCCGGCGCTTTGGGCGAGTTGCGCGCCGCGGAGGCCGTTGAACCGTTGATGGAGTTGCTGGAGGATTCCGATTGGGAGGTGCGGACGTCGGCGCTGGGTTCGTTGGGCCGTTTGGGAGATTCGCGGGCACTGCCTGCGGTCGCCGGCTTGTTGCAGGATGCGGATGCCGAAGTGCGGCAGCAGGCGGCGGAGGCGTTGGGGCGGGTGGGCGATGAAATGGTGCTGGACCAACTGGTGCTGGCCATGCTGGATGAACAACTCGGTGTGCGACAATCGGCGGCGCGGGCCGCGGCGATGCTGAATTCGCTATGGGAACGCTCCGAGCGCGTGCGCGCCCTCCTGCCAAACATCGAGGCGGCTTTGCGACACCGGGATTCGGGCGTGCAATACGCGGCATCGTGTCTCCTGCGCCGGCTCACGGGACGCCGAGCGAGCGAGGCCGTCGCCGCCGCGGCTCAACCCGAGCCTGTCCGGAAGGCGGGGAAACTGGTGGGCATCCTGGAGGACTTGTTGCACGATCCCGATGCGGTGGTGCGATTGGCGGCAGCGGAGTCCATTGGCCGTCTGCAACTGCCGACCAGCGCGACGGCGTTGCGACTGACTTTGAAGGATTCCGATCCGTGGGTGAAGCTGGCTGCATATCAGGCTTTGGAATCGCTCGGCCAACCAGCCGCATCCAGTGCCGCCAGATGAAGTGTCTCCGTGAAGTGTCTCCGAATTGATGTTCCCGCTTCGAGCCGTGGCACCGCCGCGGCGTAACGCCGGTTTCCCAAGCAGCGCGCGACGAACGGAAAGTCGGCGTGGCCGAAGAATGGTTCTTGTGATGGATCACCCGCTCGCGTTTACCCCCTGTTGAACCCGGAACCCGCGGAAGTCGTTTCATCCAGCCTCACTCCCCGGAGCAATCTCCAATCCCGACCGTTGCATGGTCCGGCTATTCTGGTAAGCGTCGGTCAATGACGGCATCGGCTTCCAATCACAGCGCCCCAGAAATTCGCTTCACTTTTGACCCGGCATTTCGCTGAATGGTGACATGTCAATTCGTTAAGCCACTTGCCCATGCCTGCCGCCGCCCCCAACCTCCGCCGGGTTCTATTCGTGGATGATGACGCCCGCTTCCTGGAAATCACCCGGGAGTTGATGTCGGCGTTGAGCCGGGGCCAATGGGAGATTGCGACGGCCCTAAGCGCGAGTCAGGCGTTCGCGATTCTACAACAGCAACCGGTGGATCTGGCGGTGATTGACGTGCAGATGGGCGTGATGGACGGCATCCAGATGCTCTCCCTGCTCAATCGCGGCTATCCGAACGTGCAGAAGGTCGTGCTCACCGGTTTCGCCAACGAGAAGTACCGGACGGCCTGCCTGGCCAAGGGCGCCGAGTTGTTTCTCGAGAAACCCACCAGCCAGGACGGCTGGCAAATTCTGTTCACGGCGCTGAACGAGTTGATCCGGTTCAAGCCCGAGGAGGGCTTTCGCGGAGTCTTGCGCCGGGTGGGCATCGCGGATGTGCTGCAAATGGAGTGTCTGGCGCGCAGTTCCTCCGTGCTCGAAATCTCCAATGCCCGGATGAGCGGCCTGATCTTCGTCGAGCAAGGCCAGATCATTCATGCCCAGGTCGGAGACCTGAGTGGCGAGGAGGCGTTCAATCAACTGCTGGGCCTGAGCGGCGGGCAGTTCAATCTCAAGCCCTTTAGCGAACCGCCCGCCCGCAGCATCAGCGGGTCGTGGGAGTTTCTGCTGATGGAAGCGGCCCGCAAGCGCGACGAAGCGGCGGAAGCGGCGGCGACAAGACCGGACGCGGCCGCTTTGGCCGCCCCGCTGCCGCCCGAGGCTTTCGAAGCTGCCCCACCTCCCGTGCCAACCGCCACGGCGACCGCGGAACTGCGGCCCGTCATAGATGAAATGCTGGTCTGCTCGGCGGAGGGCGAGGTGTTGCACCAGTGGCAGTGCCGCAACTCGGCGATATGGGTCAACTTCTTCGAGTTCCTTTCACAACGAGCGCAACGCGTGGCCCAGGCGTTGCCGCTGGGTGAATTTGACCGGCTTGAGATTCAAGCGGCCGAAACCCGGGCCGTGGTGATCATCGGACTGGATCGTGGAGTGTTGGTGAAATCTCGCCGGGAACCCGTGACCACCTGAGCGGGACCGTGGAAGAAGCATGAACGAGGAAACCAAGCAACGCATCACCGACTGGTTGCGCACAACGACGCCGGTGACCGGCGCGTTGGTGCGCGGCATCCGCTTTGCCGATCAGACGTTCGTGTGCGATTTCGATTCGCGCGACTTTCCCATGAGCGCCCTCGAACAGGCGTGGCGTTCCGTGGCCGACACCTTCCAAGTGCTCTCCGCTCAACACCTGCCTCCCTCGCGCCTGACCTGGATCTATGAGCGGGCGCTGCTGCATTGTGTGCGGCGTCAGGACGGCGCCATCCTGGGCGTGTTCGTATCCAAGAAGATGACGGCAACCGACCGCGCCGCGCTGGATCGGGCGTTGGAGGAATTCCTCGCCCTGAGCGCAAACAGTCCAACCGCATCACCATCTCCCTGAGCCATGCCGAAAGCCTCCTTCGCGATTCCGCAACCAGCGACTGGTGGTCTGCCCGGCCGGCGGCGACTGGGCGCCTTTACTTTGATCGAACTGTTGGTGGTCATTGCCATCATCGCCATTCTGGCGGCGATGCTCCTGCCGGCTCTCGGTAAAGCGAAGCTGCGGGCCCTGCGCATGAATTGCCTGAACAATGGCAAGCAAATGGGATTGGGCAGCCAGATGTACGCGGACGACGATGCCAAAGGTGCGTTGAGCGGCGCCATCAATTACTCGGACGACGATATGAACTGGTTGTATCCGCACTACCTGCCCAATACGCGGTCGTTTCAGTGTCCCGCCACGCGGAATTTCGTGCGCAACACCAATGCCGCCACCTTCCAGCCCACGTTCGTCGGCCCCTACCAACCCCTGATCAACGATTCGGGCGTCGCGTATTACGAGGAACGCCTGCATGGCCGGTTGACGTTTCTGCCGGACCTGGTGGACAACGCGGGCGGGAAGAATGGCATCCTCGGGCACAGTTACGAGGTGGCCGGTTTTCTGAATCGGGTGGGCACCGGCGGCGCCCTCGGCGCCAACGCGCGCAAGACCCAGAGCACCGTCGTGGGCTGGACTTATCTGCTCAACACTGGCGATCCCCAGATGAATTTCTTCCGTCAACGCGGCGGCCCTTCCGACATCTGGATCATTTACGACGCGGACGACGTGGGCGCCGGTGATCCCTCCCGCCGGAACGGTGATTACCCCGACCCGGGTGACAACCATGGCAGCGACGGCGGCAACGTGGTTTTCTGCGACGGTCACGCCGAATGGGTGCCCCAGAAGAATTACCTGCGCAGCTTCTTCCGCGGCACCGACGAGTTTCATTATCCGATCGTCCCTTGATTAGATCGAGACCGGGGGTGGATGGACGCAGCGAACAGCCGGGGTCTGTCTGATTTCCGGAGAATCGTTTGGGATGGCGGAATTCGGGTTGAGAGAAAGTTGCCGAGCGCCCAGTATCCCAAGAAACATAAGCATGCAGCGGATCAATCTTGCGGCCGTTCCCACCGACGAATGTAAATCACCCAAGGGGCGCTTTCGCCTGTTCAGTCAGGACATCTCCGCCGCGCTGCGGCAGGGCAACGGGGAGCAGGCGCGCTCGATACCCTGGCCATTCGAATTGGAACTGGTTCGGCTGCCGCCGCGCGCGGTCAACTGGCCCTACCACGCACATTCGGCGCAGTGGGAATTTTACATGATCGTGGCCGGACGCGGCCAGGTGCGAACGCCCGCCGGCTTGGCGGATGTGCGGGACGGAGATTTCCTGTTGCATCCTCCGGGCGAACCGCACCAGTTGATCAACACCGGTGCGACGGATCTCGTCTATTACGTCGTCGCGGACAATCCGGCCTCCGATGTCTGCCACTATCCGGACAGCAACAAACTGAGTGTCCCCGGCCAGATGAAGCCCTTTCGCATCCAGCCCGCCGAGTATTTCGACGGTGAAGAGTAGGTTTATCCGGAATTTCAAAGGTGAGGAGCACGCCCACCTCGATCTGGCTCTGTTTCAAGTGGCCCGCGTTGCCTGGCTTTTACTTGAAATGAGCAGATGGCGCAGCCCTTGTGGGGCGTACTACTTCTGAGCCAGCGCGCTTTCGATGGCCGCGGTCACTTCGGGAGCATCGGGCGACGTGCGAGGTTCGAATCGCTTGAGAATCTTCCCGTCCTTGCTCACCAGGAACTTGTTGAAATTCCATTTGATGTCGCCTGGGAAGGGAGAGTCCGGTCCAGCCAAAGCCGCGAATAGCGGGTGACGCTTTGGTCCGTTCACATCCACTTTGTCGAAAAGCGGAAATGTCACGTTGTATTTGCTGGAGCAGAATTCCTTGATCTCTTCGTTTGTCCCTGGCTCCTGGCCGCCGAACTGGTTGCAAGGGAATCCCAGGACCACCAAGCCCTTGTCTTTATACTTTTGGTAAACGGCTTCAAGAGACTCGTATTGGGGCGTCAGACCACATTTGGAGGCGACATTGACGATCAGAACGACCTTGCCCTTGTAGTCACCGAGCTTTGATTCCTTACCATCAATGTTTTTGACTTTGATATCGTGTAGGTTGCCCGCCTGGACAATGACCGTTTGCAGCAAACCAACAACCACCAACAAAATAAGTGCTTTCATGCGGCGAAGATTTAGTCCGAATCCATGGCTTGTCAACTCCACGCTTCGGCGCGTTACACGTTCGTTACCAACAAACGTTGCCGTCAAACGCTTCAATCCCCTTGCCCGCCTCTCATGGTGGACTAGCATGTCGCCGTGACAGACCTGCTGGCTCACGTCGAAAACTCCATCCGCCAACGAAAGCTCCTGCCGCCAGGCCGGCGCGTGCTCGTGGCGGTTTCCGGCGGGTTGGATTCAATGGTCTTGTTGCACCTGCTGCATCGCCGGGCCGCGGCGAACCGATGGCGGCTGGGCGTGGCTCATTTCAATCATCAGCTTCGCGGGCGGGCCAGCTCTGCGGATGAACGTTTCGTCCGCGCAACGGCGGGCACACTGGGACTGCCCTGCTTCGCCGGAAAGGGATCGGTCAAGTGCCACGCTCAACACACCGGTCAGTCACTGGAGATGGCCGCGCGCGAACTCCGGCATGCTTTTTTGGCACAAGCGGCGCGCCAGTTCTCCGCCCGCGCGGTGGCCCTGGCGCATCATGCCGACGATCAAGTGGAGTTGTTCTTCCTGCGGTTGCTGCGCGGCGCTGGTGGAGAGGGCTTGGCGGGGATGAGGTGGCGGTCGCCTTCTCCCGCCGATGAGCGCGTGGAGTTGATTCGGCCCCTGCTCGATGTGCCAAGGGCAGACTTGGCGGGATTCGCCCGTGAACACCGCATCCGCTTTCGCGAGGACCGCAGCAATGCTTCGCTGGCTTACGAGCGGAATCGGATTCGCCATGACTTGCTGCCGGCGCTGGAATCCCGCGCCCGTCCCGGGTTCCGCAATGCCGTCTGGCGCGCCATGGAGATCATTGGAGCTGAAAATGAATTCGTCACCGAGTCGGCCCGACGCTGGCTGGCGGGACGGCATCGGACGCCGTTTGATTCCCTGGCCATCGCCGTCCAGCGGCGGTGTCTCCAGTTGCAAATGCGACGACGAAAACTGGCCGCGGAGTTCTCCACCACGGAATGGCTTCGCCTGCGTCCCCGCCTGCCGATCTCCGTTCAGCGAGCGGTTTCAGTCTATCGCGATGAATCCGGCCTGGTCCGAATCTGGAAGCCAACGACACACGGCTTCGATCCATCAGAACTTTGCGTGCCCCTGAGCGAGCCGGCGGGTGAAATCGTCTTTGGCCGGCTGCGATGCTCCTGGCGCGTGACCGCTGCGCGTTCGTTCCGCAAACCGTCCGGGCAAAGCCCGCGCGAGCAATTCGATGCCGACCGCGTTGGCGCCAGTATAATCCTTCGTCATTGGCGACCGGGCGACCGCTTCCAACCCATCGGCATGTCCGCAACGGTGAAGCTTCAGGACTGGTTCACCAATCTGAAAATTCCGGCGGCGCGGCGGCGCAAACTGATGCTGGCAACGACCGCTGACGGGGAGATTTTCTGGATCGAAGGGTTGCGGATTTCCGAACGCTTCAAGCTGACGAACCACACCCGGCGACGGTTGGAATGGCGCTGGAAACAGGCATGACTCCTGCGTAACTCCTGCATTGCAGGCGCATCAGCCCCATGCTAACTTGCCCGGGCTTAAGCAAACCATGGCTGACGACAAATACAACGACGACGAGAAGTCCACGAAGAAGGGTGGCGAGTTTCGAGTGCCACCCCGCACTTGGATCGTTTGGATCGCCATCTTTGGCGGCATCATCCTCCTGATGCTGGCCAAGGAGAAAATGACGCCCCCCAGCAAGCCGATTTCACAGCACGAATTCTTCCAGAAGGTGGACGCGGACCTCATCGCGCGGGCGACGGTCAACTACGTGGCGCAATCCACCTACCTCCGTGAAATCGAGGGCACTTATTACGAGACTGATCGCGATGGCAACAAGGTCATGGTCAACGGGCAGCCAAAGGAAGTGGCTTTTCGCACCAAGGCGCGGCTCACCGAGAAGATGGAGGACAAGCTGTTCGCCCTCGACAAGTTTGAGGCACGCGAGCCGAATACATTCCTGCTCAGTCTCGGTTATCAACTCCTTATCTTCCTCGGCATCGGCCTCATTCTCTGGTTCTTCTTCATTCGACAGATCAAAATGGCCGGCAAGGGCGCGCTGAGTTTCGGGAAGAGCAAGGCCCGTTTGCTGGCCAAGGAACGCAACAAAACCACGTTCAAAGACGTCGCCGGCATTGACGAGGCCATTGAGGAGGTTTCCGAACTGGTCGAATTCCTGAAGGACCCCAAGAAGTTTCAACGGCTCGGCGGACGCATTCCCAAGGGTGTGCTGATGATCGGTCCGCCCGGCACCGGCAAGACCCTGCTCGCGAAGGCCATTGCCGGCGAGGCGGACGCGGCTTTTTTCAGCATCAGCGGTTCAGACTTTGTTGAGATGTTCGTCGGCGTCGGGGCCAGCCGCGTGCGCGACATGTTCGAGCAGGCCCGGAAGAATACGCCCTGCCTTATATTCATTGATGAAATTGACGCCGTGGGCCGCAGCCGTGGACACGGTCTCGGCGGCGGCAACGACGAGCGCGAGCAGACCTTGAACGCTTTGCTCGTCGAGATGGACGGTTTCGACACTCAGGAAGGCATCATCATCATCGCGGCCACCAACCGGCCGGACGTGCTGGATCCCGCGCTGTTGCGGCCCGGGCGCTTTGACCGCCAGGTGACTGTGAACCTGCCGGACGTGCGCGGACGCGAGGCCATCCTGAAGGTTCACGCCAAAAACGTGAAACTCGCGCCGGACGTGGACTTGTCCATCATTGCGCGCGGCACTCCGGGATACTCCGGCGCCGAGCTGGCCAATCTGCTCAACGAAGCCGCCCTGCTGGCGGCGCGCACGAACAAGAAGGGTGTCGGCATGTCCGAACTCGAGGAGGCGCGCGACAAGGTGCGCTGGGGACGCGAGCGGCGCAGCATGGCCATGTCCGACGAAGAGAAGCGCGCGACCGCCTGGCACGAGGCCGGACACGCGCTCGTAAACGTTCTGCTCAAGCACACCCACCCGCTACACAAGGTGACGATCATTCCACGCGGACAGGCCCTGGGTGTCACGATGTCGTTGCCCAAGGAAGACGTGCTCAACATGCGCCGCAAACAGGCTGTGGATACGATCATCATGACCATGGCGGGACGCATCGCCGAGGAATACGTGATCGAAGACATCTCCAGCGGCGCCGCCAGCGACATTCAGCAGGCGACCTCGATGGCCAAAGCCATGGTGATGCACTGGGGCATGAGCGACAAACTGGGGCACGTGCTTTACGGCGAGAGCCAGGAATATGTCTTCCTGGGTCGCGACATGATGCGCACCAAGGATTACAGCGAAAAAACCGCGCAGGAAATTGACGCGGAAGTCAGGCGGATCATTGACGAAGCCTACAAGACCGCCAAACACCTGATTGACTCGAACCGGGACAAGCTGGAACTGATCGCCAATTCGTTGCTGGAGTACGAGACCCTCGATGGCGCGCAAGTGGAGGAAATTGTCCGCACCGGCAGGTTCAATCCGCCGGCGCCGCGGAAGGAATCCGGCCCGGTCATGGGTGCGCCCGCCGGCACCCCACTGCCGGAAGTGCCACCCAAGCCGTCTCCGCCAAGCCTGCCGGGACTGGGCACTCCCGCGCCTGCGCCCGCTGCCTGATCCAATCCAGCCTGGTTGGCGCTGCTCCGCGCCTCATTGCCGAACGAGCGGCCGCTCCTGCTTTTGCCTACTTGCTCTCTTCCCGGGCAAGCAGCCGCTCAATGTGACGGTCCAGGTCGGAGAGACTTCCGGCACAACTGGCGGCTTGCACGCGATCCACCATCTCGGCGCTCCATGCTTCTTCCTCGACCTGCTCGTTGATGAACCAATGCAGCAACACTTGCGCGGCGTAATCTTTGGCCGCCACCGCCGCTTCATACGCCGCGTGGATTCCCTGGGTGTTGGTCTGCTCCATCGCTTGCGCCTGCCGGGCGATTTCGAGAAGGGATTTGAAACTCTGCTTCGGCGCGGCGATGGCAGCCAGTTCAGGGGCCGCGCCGCGGTCAATCAGATGGCCGATGATTTTATCCGCGTGTTCCTGCTCCTCGGCCGACTGTTTGGCAAAGAACCCGGCGAAGCCCTTCAGGTTTTGTTCCGCGCACCAGACGGACAAGGCGCGGTAACTGTGCGCGGCGGCGAGTTCATGGTTGATCTGGCGGTTCAGTTCCGCGAGCACTTTGGCGGCGATTTTGGAGTGGCGCATAAAGTTTGTATTGGTCGCGCCAGTTATGCAACAGGTCCAACGCTCATGCAAGCGTCAGTTGTCCCGCCGGGCGCATCTTCCACCTTTCCTTGCCGCCGGCGGCCAACTACTTTTTGCGCATGATTATCGCACCCTCGCTGCTGGCGGCCAAGTACGCCGGCCTGGCCGGCGAAGTGGCCCGGGCCTCGCGTTCCGGGGCCGAGTGGCTGCACTTGGACATCATGGACGGACACTTCGTGCCCAACATTTCCTTCGGGCCAGGCGTGGTGCGCGCCCTCCGCCCGCTGACGAAAATGTTCTTCGATGTCCACCTGATGTGCTCGAAGCCGGAGATTCTGCTCGAACCGTTCGCCAGCGCGGGCGCGGATCAAATCACCGTTCACGTCGAACTGGGCGAGCGGGTGTCACCGCTTATCTGGAAAATACGCTCACTCGGACGGAAGGTGGGACTCGCGATCAATCCCCCCACGGCCATCAGCACGGTGCGGCCCTATCTCGACAAGGTGGATAACTTGCTCGTGATGACGGTGAATCCCGGATTCGGCGGGCAGGAGTTCATTTACGAAACTCTGCCCAAGGTTCAGCAAGCCGCTGCCTGGCGGCGCGAAAGGGGGTTTGACTTCCGCATCACCGTGGATGGCGGCGTCAATTTCAAGACCGCGGCGGAATGTGCCCGCGCGGGCGCCGACGTGTTCGTCAGTGGCACCACCCTGTTCGGACAGCGCAATTTCAAGGCGGCCGTCCAGAAGTTGCGGAAGATCGTGACTGCGGCGCGCACCCGCCAGCCTGTCCCGGCCCCGGCGCTGGCCGGGGCATGATGGAAACCCGAATTGCACGCATATCCACATGGGAAAGATCAAATTCGGCACCGACGGCTGGCGGGCAGTCATTGCGGAGGATTTCACTTTCGCCAATGTCGCTCGCGTGGCGCAGGCGACGGCGGATTACTGGAAATCCGAAAGCCGAAATCCAAAATCCGAAATTTGCGGCCGTGTGGCGAAAGTCGTTGTCGGCTATGATCGTCGCTTTTTCTCCGGTCAATTTGCCCAACGCGCGGCCGAGGTGTTCGCGGGCAATGGATTCGCCGTGGTGCTCACGCCGGAGCCGACCCCGACACCCTCCGTGTCGCACGCCGTCCATGCTCAAGCGGCCGTTGGCGGAGTGATGATCACCGCCAGTCACAATCCACCCATCTTCAACGGCTTCAAACTCAAGTCCCACTATGGCGGGTCCAGCGACCCGGAAACCTGCCAGGCGGTCGAGGGATTTGTGGACCGCAACGCCGTCCGGACGGAAAAGCTGGCCGAGGCCGTGGCCGCAGGGCGGATTGTCATCGAGGACATTCGACCGACCCATTTCGCGGCGCTCAAGCAACTCGTGGACTTCAAACTGATTGCGAAGTCGAAGCTGCGTTTTGCGCACGAGGCTTTGTTTGGCGTGGGCGCGGGTTGCTTCGAGCAAATTCTTCGCGGCACCACCTGCAAGGTCACCACGCTCAATGGCCGGCATGATCCGTTGTTCGGCGGAATCAACCCCGAACCGGTCGAGCAGAATTACGCCCGCAGCCAGGCCTTTCTGCGAAAACACCCGCACGACCTTTGCCTGGTGACCGACGGCGACGCCGACCGGGTGGGTGGAATGGATGGGCGCGGAAATTACCTGACCACTCACCAGTTGATTTGCCTGCTGCTGCGCCACCTGGTGGTCAACCGTCGCGGCCGGGGGCGCGTCGTCAAGGCGCTGACCACCACTTCAATGGTGGACAAGATGTGCGCCGCGCACGGTTTGACGCTCACGGAAACCGGGGTCGGCTTCAAATACATCTGCGCGGAAATGCTTCACGGTGACGTCCTGCTTGGCGCGGAGGAAAGCGGCGGGATTGGCTTTCCGGGGCACATCCCGGAGCGCGATGGCATCGCCGCCGGCTTGATGTTGCTCGAAATGCTCGCCACGGAACGCACGGGCCTCAATCAACTCGTCAAAGCCCTCGACAAGGAATTCGGCCCGCATCGCTACGGGCGGATTGACACGCATTTCCCCTTGGAAAAGCGAGGGGAACTGATGGAGCACCTCAAAGCGAATCCGCCCGCCCGGCTGCTGCGCTCGCCGGTGGCCGACATAAAATCATTTGACGGCGTGAAGTTCATTTCCCAAGATGGGTCGTGGCTGATGCTGCGCGGCTCGGGCACCGAACCGATCCTGCGCATTTACGCGGAAGCCAGATCGGACGCCGACGTGCGCAGACTCCTTCGTCTCGGAGTGCAATTCACCAGGCAGCTTTGAGCGGCTTGGTTCTTGGCGGTCTTCGTCATCGTTTCGTAACCAAACCGGCATGGAACGTCGCTTGCTTGGCAGCAGGTCGTGTCGTTACATGCGGAAAAGTTTGAGCATGTCTGTCGCGATTTTGTCAGTCTGAAAGAAAGAAAACTGTAATTGAAACCTTGTTAATATGAAACCAGTGAAAGCAACCAAACGAACCACCAAGACTTCGACCACTCCCACCACGGTCGCCAAGGCAAATCCGGCGACCGTTTCGTCCGCGCCCGCCCCGGCCCCCCGGCCGGTGTCAGCGCTCAATGCCCGCACGTCCACCAGCCAAAACTCGCCGGCCAGGCAAAACGGCAATGCTAACCGTCCCGCCCCGGTGACCACGATCAAGGCGAACATTGACGTGGGCTTCGGCAACAACCTCTTTCTGCGCGGACAGGGCGCGGGTTTGAGCTGGGAACGCGGCGTGCCGTTGACCTGTGTGGATGGAAAAACCTGGCAGTGGACCGGCAAAGTCGAGGAAGGTTTGACCTTCAAGCTGTTGTTGAACGACCAGGTTTGGGCCAAGGGCGAGGACCTCGTCGCCAAACCCGGCCAGGAGCTGGAAATCGTGCCTGCGTTTTGACGCTTGGTCAGTCCGCAGGGTGGACTTTGGGCTTCGACAATCTGGCCGCGTCCGGCGGAAAATGCAGGACGCCGCGGCGACAATCTTCCATGCGCCATCGTAGGAAGGCCGCGCACTTGGCCGGGGTGGCCTTGTTGCGTGTCGGCCAATAACGGCTGAAGTCGCGCTCAAGTTTGCGCAGTTCGGCGACGCCCAGGCCGGCCATGCGTCGTGCCTGGGCTTTTCGCCCCGAGGCGAGGGCCTTTTGCCATAACATGATCTTGCAGGATTGCATGGCCATGCGCGTGGCCAGGTCCAGTTCCGTTCGCAACATCTGGCCGGTCTTGGTCAGCGGTTTGCCTCCCTTCAGCACGGCCCGTTGCTTTGCCACTTCGGCGAGCGCCGCCCGGATTTTCGTCTCCGGGATGCGCGCGTAATACTTCAGCCCGCTCCGGCAGAACAACTCCCTCGTGGCCGGCGGCGGCGCAGCAATCACGGCCCCGTATGGCGTGATGTTTGGCTCGTAATACCCGAACCGGCGGTGGGCAAAACCCAGAGCCAGGGCCGCTTTCGCCAGGCGTTGCGTCGGGTCATTGAACACATCGCGACTGAGCACCGGAACGAGCAGTCGCTCATCAAAGGTTCTGGCGCACCAACCCATCGCCGCGCCCACCAGAAACGGCGCGTAACTGACGGCCAGCGGCTGTGGATGACCGCCATCCCCCCAGTCCGTGTTCAAATAACCGATCGCACCGTGCTTCCGTCCGGCCTTCGCGGCGAGCGCCAGGTTGGCGAACCCATTGTCATGCCGGCCAATCAGCGACATCCACGTGGACGTGCCGGGACAAACATAAAACCGGATCCCGGACGCGGCGAAGGTTGCGGCCTCCTTCTCGAACGGATGATTCGCCTCGTAGCCCCAGTTCAGCGCAATCACGTCCCGCGGAAGTTCCCGGATCAGCTCCGGGTGGTGCAAGATGATGTCGCCCCAGAACATCATGCGCCGGCCGCGCTTCGTGACCTCGCGGTGGATTTTCCGGAGGAACGCCAGATAGACACGTCCCCTGCCCTGCCGCTCGCAAAGCCGCCGGCTTTGACCCCGACCCAGGTCCCAAGTTTCATCGCAGCCGACGTTGAAAAATGGACTCGAGAAATTCGGCAGCAACTCGTCGTAAAGTTCGCGGATGAACTGGAGCGTCTCGGGATGATTCGGCGCCAGCGTGGTCGGGTAACGCAGAAAATCGCCGGTGGAACCCTCGTAAGGTTCGGAAACCTCCGCCAGCTTGCGCAACGGCGGATGCTCCAGAAAATAGCGGAGATGGCCGAAGGAATTCTGGTTGGGCACCAGGTCCATGCCCAGTTCGCGACAGCGCGCGTCCAGCTTCCGAATGTCCGTGGCGGTCAACGCGCCCCAATCGCGCCAGACCGGTTTGTATTTTCGGTAGGCAAACGTGTGCTCGGTGTAGAGTTGGAATTCGTTGATCTTGAAGCTGGCCAGATGCTCCACCAGTTCGAGCAACGTTTCCAGTTTGGGCACCCGGCCGCGGGAAACGTCCAGCATCACGCCGCGCCGCGGAAAATCCGGATGATCGCGAATCACCAGACACGGCAGACGCGATCCACACTCGCGCAACAACTGGCACAACGTGGCCGCACCCGCCCGCAGGCCGCCAACCTCGCATGCCGCAAGCCGGACCCCATCCCGATTGATGGTCAATCGGTAACCTTCCGCGTGCTTGGAAGCTGATTCGTCCAGCCGCACCTCCACCGCCGGCCGCTGTGCCGCCGCCTTGCCAGCCAAAGGAACAAACTTCACACCCGCCGCGGCGGCCGCGGCTTGCAGTCGCTCCGTCAGCGGACGTGTGATCGTCGCATGCGACCACTCGCCGGCATAAGCCAGTTCCGCCCGCGCGGGCAATTTGAAAAATCCGCCGGTCAACCTGAGTGATCGGGGCGCGGGCAGCAGGTTCAAAGTTTTCATGCGGGTGATCTCACGCGACGCTCAATCGCCGCACGGAGTGTTGTCGGCTTTGTCAAAACAGGCAATCTGTTATCGCGGTGCGTAGCGCGAGCGCTGAAACGCACCCGAATCCTCAGCGAATTTGGCGCGTGGCGTTCACGCCGCGTCCGCGTCCGCCGGCAAACTCCGCGTTGAAGCGGCCCGAAGGCAGCGCGCCCGTGAGTTCTGCGTCTCGCCCAACGGGTGAACGCCTTGAGCAGGTCGGCAAGGATTCAGGAAACGCATCGCTCGGCGATTTTCCTGTTGCCCGACACCAGCGCGGGCGGCACGCTGCCAACGTCTATGAAGTCGGCAGCGCCTCTCTCCCTCAACCCTCAGTTACCAGTCGTCGCTTCGCCACAGATCAAACCAAGCCGGCCTGACCGCGCAAAGTCCCTCTCTCGCCGGGCCTTCCTTCGCCAATCCGCGCTGGCTTTGGGTGCGGCAACGGCCTCCGGGCCGCTGATCGTGCCCGGCTCCGTCCTGGGACGCGCCGGCATGAAACCACCGAGCGAGCGGGTGGCGATGGGCTTCATCGGCATCGGCGGACAGGGCCGCGGCCATCTGGTGGGCGGAGCGTGGACTTATGTGAGCGGCGGCTACGTTTCGCGCAACGACGTTCAGGTTCTGGCCGTGTGCGATGTCTGGCAGGACCGCCGCGAATCCGCCCGCCGGCAGGTGGACCAGTTTTACACCGCCAAATTCGGCGCGGGCAACTACGCTCCCTGCCGGGCCTACAACGACTTCCGCGAATTGCTCGACCGCCCGGACATTGACGGGGTGTTGATCGCGTCTCCCGTCCATTGGCATGGCGTGATGACCATCCTGGCGGCGCAGGCGGGCAAGGACGTATATTGCGAAAAGCCCACCGCCATCGTCATCCGCGAGAGCCAGGAAATGGTCAAAGCCATCAAACGCTATGGCCGCGTTTTTCAAGGCGGAACCCAGCAGCGCTCCGAATACGGCGCCCGGTTTCGCCGGGCCTGCGAACTGGTGCGCGCGGGGCGGATTGGCACGCTCAAGGAAGTGTACGCGTTCCGCCCGGGTGGTTCGTTCGCCTGGCATCAATTCGGCGAGCCCAAACCCGTGCCGCCCGACCTGGATTGGGATCTCGCCCTCGGCCCCGCCCCGTGGCGTCCCTATCAGGGCACGGTTCACGCCCACATGTATTGCGGCATCGGCGACATCAACTGGGGACCGCACCATTACGATTTCATCCAATGGGTGCTCGATGCGGACCGGACCGGACCGGTGGAAATGTTCTTCGAGAACGACGTGCTCCAGTATCGCTATGCCAGCGGCGTGGTGGTTCACGCGTGCCCGGCGCCGCAAGGCGGCCCCGGCGGCAGCGGTGGCGCGCGGTTCATCGGCACCCAGGGCTGGATCGCCGTGGACCGGGACAACATCGTGAGCGATCCACCGGAGCTTTTGACCGAACCCCCCGGCCCGCCGGTGCCCGGCGTTTATCGCAGCGACAGTCACTCGGGCAATTTTCTCGAGTGTGTGCGCACGCGCGCCCGGACGATTTGTGACATCGAAACCTCCCACCGTTCCGCCAGCGCCGTGTTGCTCGGCGGAATCGCCCTGCAACTGAAACGCGCGCTCAAGTGGGACCCGCGGCAGGAACGGTTCATCAACGATGACGAAGCCAACCGACTGCTCTCCACCGCGTTCCGGCCGCCGTGGCAAATTTGACGCCGCCTTCGTGCTGCCATGAAACTCATTTCCTACCTCCTCCTGATCGCAACCGGTTCTGCCTCGGTGATGGCCGCGGAAACCGAAGCCGAACGCCACGCCATCTCCGTGCTGCAATCCTCCGCGCCTCTGGCGCAGAAGGAAGCAGCCTGCTTGCGCCTGAAGGAAGCCGGCACGGCCAGCTCCGTTCCTTATCTGACAAACCTGCTGGCGGACGAATCTCTCGCGCAATGGGCGTTGGACGTTCTGGAAACACTGCCGGGCCCGGAAGCCGGCGATGCGCTGCTGGCCGCGTTACCGCGCGTTTCAGGCAAGACCCAGGCTGGCGTGATCCACGCGCTCGGCTTGCGCCGGGATGCCCGGGCGGTGACTGACCTCGCGGCATTGCTCGCCGCTTCGGAGGAGATGCTGGCGGTCACGGCGGCGCGCGCGCTGGGCAGAGTCGCCAACCACGAAGCGCTGGAGGCCTTGCAAACCGCGCGCGCCGGCGCCGGTGGCCGGAAACGCGGGTTCATCAACGACGCATTGCTCGCCGCCGCTGAACAATTGCTCGCGGAAGGCCAGAGAGACGCCGCGGTCATAGTTTACGAATCCTTGCGCTCGGCTGACGAAACTCCCCTCGTCCGCATGGCGGCTTTCCGAGGCGTGTTGACCTGCGGGCCCGATGAACCACGAACCAGCCTCGTGCTGGCGGCCTTGACGGGCCAGGACGATTCCGAACGCTGGGCGGCGATTCAGTTCGTGAGGGAAGGTCCCGGCACTGCGGCCACGGTGGCCATCGCCGATTCCCTTGACCGCGTGCCCGCTGATGCTCAACTCGCACTGATTGAAGCATTGCGGCAAAGGAACGACCCCGCGGTGGCGGAAGCCATGTCCCGGCTGGTTCGCCATGGCGACTCCTCGGTGCGCACGGCCGCGCTCAAAGCCTTGGGCGAACTCGGAAGCGAACGCGAGGTCGCGCTGCTGGCCGGCGTGGCGGCGAGCACCACCGGCGAGGAACGTTCCGCCGCCCGCGCGGCCTTGGTGAGCCTGCATCGCGGCGATGTGCTGACCACCATGTTATCGGAAATGGGACGCGCCCCGTCGGAGACAAAAGTCGAACTCGTACAGGCGATGGCTCGACGCGTTGAACGCGGCGCGGTGCCCGCCTTGCTGCGACTGGCCGGGGAAGCTGACGAGCAAGTCGCTTTGGCCGCGACTCAGGCGCTGGAGAAGCTGGCCGACGATTCTCACCGCCAGCAACTGCTCGGGCTGCTGGTCCAGTCAGCGACCCCGGCGCGTCGCGAAGCGGCGGTGGAGGCGTTTGTCGCCGCGGGCCTGAGGAGCCGCCAACCGCAGACTTTCAGCACTGCGGCCTTGGAATCGTTGACTGGCGCCTCGACCGATGCGCGCTGCGCCTTGCTGTCGGCCGCCGGCCAAATCGGCGGGCCTGGCGTGCTCGAAGCCCTGCGACTGGCTCTCCTTGAGGACGATTCTCGCCTCGTCGAGACCGCGCTTCGCACCCTGGCCGACCATGCCGGCGATGAGGCGCGACCCGACCTCCTGCGGTTTGCGTTGACAGCGAAGCGCGAGTCGCAACGGGCGATTGCGTTGGACGGCTACTGGCGGTTGGTCGAAGCCATGCAACAACAATCTTCCTCGGATCGGCTCGCGGCGGTTCAATCCGGTTTGGGTGCCGCCAGGACACCGGCAGAACGAAAGCTGGGGCTGGCACGATTGGCGGAATTGCGAATACCCGCCGCCTTGGAACTGGCGGAAACCTTTCGAGGCGATACCACCGTCCGGGCGGAGGCCGAGGTGGCCTGCCTTCAGATTGCTTCACGCCTGGAGGCCGCGCACATGGAGGAGGCTGTTTCCGCCTTGCGCAAATTGGCGGAGTCGGCGGAGAACCCGCGCGTTCGCAACGAGTCACGCTCGCTGCTCACGGCGTTGGAGACGCACCGCGATTACCTGTCGCCTTGGCTCGTCAGCGGCCCGTATCGGCAGGCGGGCAAGGAAGCGCAACAGTTGTTCGAGGTGGCGTTTGCGCCGGAGTCGGATGCCGCTCGCACCGAATGGCGGCCTTTGCCCGGCGGCGCCAGCCTTGCCAACTACTGGCTCGCGGACCTTGCATCCGTCGTGGGAGGCGACCATTGCGTGGTCTATCTCAAGACCACCGTGTTCAGTCCCAAGGAACAAACCGTGTTGCTGGAAATCGGCAGCGACGACGGCGTGAAGCTCTGGATCAACGGCGACCTGATCCACGCCAACAATGCCGTGCGCGGCTTCACCGCCGGCGAAGACAAGGCCAAGGGCATGCTCAAGGAAGGCTGGAATGAGTTCCTGATGAAGATCACCCAACACACCCTCGGATGCGCGGCGGCCGTTCGTGTCCGCGCCGCCGATGGCGGCGCATTGACCGGACTGCGCACGTCCGTCACGCGCTGAAGATTGTTCAGCCCTGCGCCGGGATCATGCCGCTTTTTCGGGCGTAATTGAAAATCCCTCCGGCGTCCACCACCGGCCGCACATCCCCGAGCGGTTTGAAGGAATAAACCTTGCCCGATTGTTGCACCGTCACCGTGGCGGCGTCCAGATTCACGGTGACCACGTCGCCGGTCTTGAGCGTCTCGCAAAGCCGCTCGGTGATTTCGCATGGGTAAAGCTCCCCTGTGGCCACGCAGTTGCGGAAGAAGATGCGCGCGAAGCTCTCCGCCAGCACCACCCGGCAACGGGCCGAACCCAGGGCAATGGGCGCGTGTTCCCGCGAACTGCCGCAGCCAAAATTGCGACCCGCCACCACGATGGGATACGCACTGTCCAGTTGGCCTTCCTTCACATAGCGCGTCGGATAAAGCGATTCCGGCAGACCGCACAGCGCATAAGCGCCGAGCTTCTCGTACTCGTCCGGAATGGTGGGCACGAGATTCAGATACTGCGCCGGGATGATCTGGTCGGTGTCAATGTTGTCCCGCACTACATACACCGGCCCGCTAAAGACGGATTGCATGCATCAAGTGTGTCGCGCACCCGCCCGCTTTTCAACCCGAATATCAGGCCCTGGTCACAGTGGAATGCGGAGCATACGCCTCCGGCGTGTGCTTGGCGGCGTCGCGCCGCAAAGTTCGTCGCACCAAGTCATCCCAGATGACTGCGCTCAAGTTGGTGTCACGTTGCCGCCCGCGCGACGCGGACGGCGGCACGCGGGACATGAGAAATGTTCTTCGCTGTTTTCCCAAAAGCAAGGAGCCACCAGGAGCGGACCGCGGGTCTCCCTCTCCCAGCGGGAGAGGGGCGGGGTGAGGGAGAGCGCGGGGAATACCCGGGACGCAGGGATTCATTTCAGCCCGCCACAATGGATGCGAAGACTCTCCCTCACCCTTTTTCCCTCTCCCGCTGGGAGAGGGAGACTGTTGCCAAGACTCCGGGGCATTCACCTGCACCCTCGCGATGCCATTCCACTGGAAAGGGGGAGAAACCATGCGAAAGACCGTCCAGCAGTCCAGCACAACCGTTTCCGGTGGCCGTTCTCGCGCTGCGAGAACCCCGCCCGCGTCCGAGCGGGCGGCCCGGGACTCCAGGCACGACCCAGAGATGGCAGCCCATTGGTGCGCCGCGGCCCGGCCCACGCCGCAGGTTTTCGCAGCGCGAAAACCACCACCCTCACTTCCGTGTTCGAGGTGCTCTGGCCCCAGGACTGTGGACTTCAGACTTCAGACCCTGGCCTTCAGACCTTGGACTTTCCGCTTCTGTCTCAAGTTTGATCCAGCGGACTGCGCACGCCGATGCCCGGCTTGGCCATCACATGCGTGTAAATCATCGTCGTGCTGACATCCCTGTGCCCGAGTAAATCCTGCACCGTCCGGATGTCCGTGTTCGCTTCCAGCAAGTGAGTCGCAAAACTGTGCCGCAACGTGTGCGGCGTGGCCAGCTTGTTCAAGCCGGTACGCTGTACCGCCACCTTCATGGCCCGCTGTAAATTCTCCGGCAACAGATGATGCCGCCACCGCCCCGTGCCGTGCGCCGGTGCGTCCGGCCGCAACTGCCCCTTTGTCAGCGACCACCCCGGAAACACCCATTGCCAAGGCCACTCCTTGGGCGCCTGCGGATATTTGCGCGCCAGCGCCTCCGGCAACCACACCCCGGCGTAACCGGCCTTCACATCCGCCTCCCACTGCGCTCGCACACCTGCCAGATGTTGTTGAAGTTGAACCTTCAGCTTGTCCGGCACCATCGTCACCCGATCCTTGAACCCCTTTCCATCCCGCACCGTGATCTGGCCGCGCTCCAGGTCCAGGTCCTTGATTCGCAAGCGCAACAACTCCATGAGGCGCAGCCCGCTCCCATACAGCAACCGCAGCCCGTTTGTGTTGAGAGTTGAAAGTTGAGGGGGTAAATGACCGGCGGCACTCAACCTCTGCAACCCATGTTCAACTTTGAAAAACTCGAAACCTGGCACGAGGCAATTCACTTTGCCGATCTGGTCTATCAACTCACCCGGAACTTTCCCGCCGAAGAACGTTTCGGCCTCACCAATCAAATGCGCCGTGCGGCCGTTTCCATCTCCTCGAATATCGCTGAGGGCTGCTCGCGATCCTCCCGCGTGGACTACGCCCGCTTCGTGGAAATCGCCACCGGCAGCGTCTTTGAAGTGGTTTCGCAAGCCACGATTGGACGCAACCAAGGCTTCCTTTCCGAGGCAGATTACCAGCAGCTCTATCAAGCCGCCGAAAAGCAAAGCCGCATGTTGAGTGGCCTGCGAAAGGCTTTGGAGTCGGTCTGACCCTCAACTTTCAACCCTCAACTCTCAACCAACATTCAGCGCTTGCTTTTGCGTGGATGCCGCCACGCGCCCGCGCCCGCCACCCCGGGCCG
>WYBW01000070.1 GCA_011525685.1 Verrucomicrobiia bacterium | reverse complement strand
TTTTGCATCCGCAGTATCAACCATATTTGAAGGAGTTTGGGAACCTCTAAATTTCATCCACGCAAGCTGGCTCCATTCAACGACTTCCGCTCACCGCTTCAAAACACTTTTAATGCGTAGGCCCTGACCCCGACCTGAGTTCCAAGTCCCGGTCCGCCGTTGGTCACCAATCGTCTTGGGCCGGCTCAGATTGGGTGCAGGTCAAACTCTGCTTCGGAAGTATTTGATCGTTTCCCGCAGACCTTGAGCCAGCGGCACCTCGGGATGCCACTTCAGGTATTTTCTCGCCTTGGTGATGTCCGGACGGCGCTGCTTCGGGTCATCCTGCGGCAGGGGCTTGAAGGTGATCCGGCTGCGCGAACCGGTGGCGCGGATGATTTGTTCGGCGAACTGCAACATCGTCAACTCGGTGGGGTTGCCAATATTCACGGGCAGCCCGTAGCCGCTCATCATCAGACGGTAGATGCCTTCGATCAAATCCGACACGTAGCAAAAGCTGCGCGTCTGCGTGCCCCGGCCGAACACGGTGATGGGCCGGTGCTTGAGCGCCTGGCTGATGAACGCCGGCACCACGCGGCCATCGTGCAGCCTCATGCGCGGACCGTAGGTGTTGAAGATGCGCACAATGCGCGTCTCGACGCCGTGCTGCCGGTGATAGGCCATGGTCAAAGACTCGGCAAACCGCTTGGCCTCGTCGTAACACCCGCGCGGGCCGATGGTGTTCACGTTGCCCCAATACTCCTCGGGCTGCGGATGCACGAGCGGATCACCGTAAATCTCCGAGGTCGAGGCCAGCAGGAAGCGCGCGCGCTTCTCCATCGCCAGGCCGAGGGTCTTGTGCGTGCCGAGCGATCCCACCTTGAGCGTCTGGATGGGAAAATTCAAATAATCCACCGGACTGGCGGGCGAGGCAAAGTGCCAGACGAAGTCCACCGGCCCGTCGAGGAACAGGAATTCGGTCACGTCCTGCTCGATGAATTTGAAATTCCGATTGCCGGCCAGGTGCGCGATGTTGTCCACCGTCCCGGTGATGAAGTTGTCTATGCCAATGACCCGGTGGCCGCGCGCCAGCAGCAGGTCGGTGAGATGCGAGCCGAGAAAGCCGGCGGCGCCGGTGACCACACTGGTGGGAACCGAGGTGGATGAGCGTGTTCGTGATGGCATGATGATTCAGGTTCTGGGCAGCGCTTGGCCGCGTTTCGTCACTTCAGCACTGGGGCCAACCTGCCCGCTTTGGCAGAGGCAAAGGCAAAGGCAAGGCGTTCCGTCCGGTTGAATCGGGCACGCGGGTGACGCATCACTTCGCTCCCGTGCCGACCAGCACGGCCGGGATGGTCCGGAGCAGGATCTTGAAGTCCAGCCACAACGACCAGTTGTCAATGTACTCAAGGTCCAGGCGCACCCACTCGCGAAACTCGGCGATCTGATTGCGGCCACTGATCTGCCACAGACAGGTGATGCCCGGCTTGACGCTCAACCGCCGGCGATGGGCCAAATCGTGAAAGCGTCGCACCTCGTCCACCGGCAACGGGCGCGGACCGACCAGGCTCATCTCGCCGCGCAGCACGTTGAGCAGTTGCGGCAGTTCATCAATGCTGAACCGGCGCAGGATTTTTCCAATCGGCGTGATGCGAGGATCCCCGGTGACCTTGAAGACCGGACCGCGCATTTCGTTCATCGCCTCCAGCTCATGTTTGAGTTGTTCGGCGTTGGTCACCATGGTGCGGAACTTGTAAATGGTGAACGGCTCGCCATTGAGTCCCGACCGCAACTGCCGGAACATCACCGGGCCGGGGGAGGTCAGTTTGATCAACAGCGCCACGATCGCCAGCGGCACCGCCAACAGAACGAGCAACAACCCGGCCCCGACCAGGTCCACCACCAGCTTCAACGCGCTTTGCCAGGACGCGGCCTCCGGTGTGGAACGGAACACCATCACCGGGCGGCCGTAGAAGTCGTCGAAGGTCGTGCGCGAAATTTGCGTGGCGAAGAAGTCCGCCACCAGCCACGCCTCGACGCCCTCGACTTCACAAGCCTTGATGATGGCCTCGGCCTGCTCGAAGTAGGCGTGGCGCGCGCTGAGGATCACGCCGTTGACGGAATGTTCGTGCAACAACCGCACCAGTTGATCCACGGGAGTGGTGTTCAGGTCCAGTTCCGCCACGATCTCAATGCCGGAATCGGGCCGGGCCTTCAGATCGCGGCACATGCGCGTTGTCTCGAAACCCGTGCCCACCAGGAGGAACCGCCGCCGGTAGTGCGACCTGCCCAATTCACTCTGAAACACCCAGCGCAACATTTCTTCCTTCAACGACACCAGCACGAAGCTGATGCAGCCAAACCAGATGATCATGGAGCGCGCCACGTTCAGTTTGAGAAAGAAGAACGCCAGGATCAGGCCGACCGTGATGAAGAAACAACCTCTGAACAGAGGCCAGAGGACGGCCCGTCGCGAGCCAAGGAGCGGACGTTCGTAAAACCCCTGGGACTCCAGCACCAGCGGCGCGGCCGGAATGAGCAACAGGTAAAACCAGTAGAACGATGCCAGCTCCGGTGGCGGGGCCGGTAGATTGAACCACTCGATCACCACCGGATCGAACCGCAGCTCGTAAGCCATCCAGAAGCTCACCGCGAAGAGACACGCGTCGAGCAGTTGGTGGATTTGCATCCGCTTTTGGCGATCGCGACGCAGCATGAGTCTATTTCGATTTCAAGTTCGGTCCTTCTACCAAAAAAGTTCTCCCGCCGCAACCGGGCTTGCGGCCCGAGCCTTTGTCGGGTCAATGAGCGACACCGTCCCGGGGCTGGGCCGCGGCAACGTCGGCCCGCGGTTTCGGCGTCAACTGAAACTCCGGCACCGAGAATGCGATCAGTTTCTTGAGCCGCTCATAAGTGGCCTCTTCCTGGCCGGGCAGGCAGACCGCGAAATAGGTCACGTAAGCCCAGCGCTGCAACACGCCGGTCGTCAGGAGCTCACGCGCCATCCACCACATCCGCTCGACGCCCGTCGGGTCGCCGCTCAACGCATTGTCGGCCACGAACCAATAGACATAAACCCCGCGCAGGTTCAGCGGCTGGCCGTTGTGCGTTACCTGCCGGCTCACCACGATTCGCATCACCGGCAGATCGTATTCGTGTGGTCGTTCGATGCGAATCGTCTCCCGGCTTGAGGCTGGCGCATCAATGCGCCAGCCGGCGCCCTCCAGGCAATACTGCGGCTTGTGATGACTGGTGCGGTCGCTGCCCATCAACACCACGTTCACCTGCACCCAGAATCCATCGGACGCGGTATAGCGTCGTTGGCCGTAACTCGTGTCCGCCGGCAGCACCTCCACCGCCAGCTTGTCCTGCTCGATGATCTCCGAAGTGTAATCCAGCACGAACTCGGGGAGCACCACCTCCAGATTCTGGCTGTCGGGCAACGGCCGGGTGGCCACCCCGGGCAGTCCGAGGGTCTGCTTGGCTTTGACCCGCACCAGCACGCCAGCCGTGCCGCCCACCAAAAGGAGAGTCACCAGCCCCAGGATCAACTTTCGCGCGTTCATCTTCATACGGTCGTAGGTTGTTGGCGTGGCGCGCCGGCGAACCCGGCGGTTTCGGGATTCCGCCGCTCCAGCCACCGGCCGATCAGCAGCAGGCCGCCAATCGCCGGCACGTACGGCAGCAAACTCCAGAACCAGTGATCATGGGCCGCCGCCCCCGCCTCCTGCCCGCCGGCAAACTCGGCGGCAAAGACAATGATGAGCATCCGAAACGTGTTCCCAATCAAGGCCAGCGGCGCGGCGCTCGCGATCAGCAGCACCCGATGCCAGCCATTCGGGAACACGACGAAGGCGTAAATGATCGAAAGCACGGCAATCGCCACCATGCTCCGGATGCCGCTGCACGCCGCCGCGACTTCATACTGATAGGTGCCCAACCCGTTGAACAACTGCGTGCCCGCGGCAATCACGCTGATCCCAAGGACGTCGTTGCAGATGAACGCCACCAGCTTGCTTACCAACAGTCGCAGCGGAAACGTCACCGGCTCGGTCAGCGAACCCAGCGGCATCATGAACCCGAACAGGAAGAACGGAAAAAAGCTGGCCCGCAGGAATTGTGGCCCCCACACCAGGCCCATCAAACCGTAGATGCCCACGAACAAGCCCACGATGGACAACCGCGGTTGCTGCACCAGATAGCCCACGATGTGCAGGGCGAGGGCGACTGCCACCAACACGAGCGCCGTCGGCCACGAACGCAGCGGTTGGGCCAGCAACTCCTTGCGTTTCCACCAGAACAATCCCAGCACCACGAACGGAATCAAATTCCCATGACCATCATCCGCCGCGGGATGCTTCATGTTGTAGGCGTTCCACATCCAATAGTACAGCGACGGAGTATCAATGTAGCCAAAGGTGGAGTTCCCGAGGAACTGGAACAGGGCCAACCAGGCGGCCAGCAGCAGAAAAAAAAGTCCCTTGTCCGGCAACTGCCGCCAGCACGAGACAAATTCGCTGCTGAAATCCGCCACCAGACTTTTGCTTTT
Organism: Verrucomicrobiia bacterium; assembly: GCA_011525685.1. Classification (GTDB taxonomy): domain Bacteria; phylum Verrucomicrobiota; class Verrucomicrobiia; order Limisphaerales; family JADLHS01; genus WYBW01. The sequence continues at coordinate 60,373 of WYBW01000070.1, read as the reverse complement.
CTGAGAATCCATGCGCGCGTCCGTTCCAGTCTGATTGATACCGAATCACCGGTTTTTGCTCAAACAAATTCGTCCGCCCGGCAGAAACAGCCTTCGGGCGATCAGCCGCTGCAGTCCCCGGTTGCTCACCGCCCGCCGTAACGCCGACGTTCCAGTCGGCACCGCGCCGGTTGGAAAACCGGCGTTACCCTCGCAACCCGGTTGACCACCTTGGCTGTCATCGAAAGTGACAGTCCATTTGCGTGGTGGCAGTGCTCGCGCTGCGGGCACTCCGCCCGCGCAGAGCGGGCGGAACGCGCCGTAAGGATTGCGACGCCGCACGCGGCGGCACGGCTCGCAGCGCAAGCTGTTCCACCCCAGAGACCACCACGTTCAATCGCACCCGGCAATCTCACGAACATTGACTACGCGACCAGTTCGGAGGTAAGCGTCCTGCCGCGCCCCTTTCTCGACGAACGTTATTCCTTCGCCTGCGGCAAGGCTTCCCCTCCTCACCGCATCTTCCCCCACGCGCGGCCCCGCAACCCGTCGCGAATCAGGTAAAACAGGAACAGCGAGTTCCACTTTAAGTACCGCGGCGCCAATCGCCGCGGCTCGGAGGCGAGCCGATGCAACCAGGTCAGTCCCGCCCGTTGCATCCGCGGCGGGGCATCCGGTTTCATGCCGGCGTTCGCGTCGAAAGCGAATCCCACCGTCAGAATCACGCCCCGCTGAATCAACGGCTTGTGCCGTTGCAGCCAGCGTTGCTGTTTGGGTGTGCCAAAGCCCACCCAGATAAACTCCGGAGAGAGCCGGTTGATTTCGGCGATGACTTCGCTTTCGGCCGCGCTTTCCAGCACTCCGTCCTCCCCGCAGCGTCCATGAAAGCCGCCGAGGAATTTCAGACCCGGATTCCGTCGCGTGAAGCTTTCACGCAACCGCCGGCCACATTCTTCCGAACCGCCCAGCAGGTAGTGAGCGGACCCGGAAGGTGCGGCTTCCAAAAACCGCCGCATGAATGTCGGCCCGTACACCCGGTCGCGCAGACCCGCGCCGGCCCGGTTCAAGCACCAGATCAACGGCATGCCATCGGGAACGAAGTGATCGTAGGCGCTGGTTTCTTCCCGGAAACCCGGGTCATGCCGGCGCAGGGCAACGATGTGCGTGTTGGCGAATTCCAGCGCCACGACCCGCGGCGCGCGCGCCCAATCCAGACACCGGGCAGCCAACTGATCGTAGTCCGTCACCAGCAACGGGGTGTCGAGGACGTGGCATGTCTGCATGTGTCTGGCTGAGACGGTGGTGACGCGAGCATCCCGCCGGGACCGCGACCGCCACCCGGCGTTCCACCGCCAGCACAAACGGCCCGCCCACCTGGTTCAAGCAAATTCTTTCCCATGACCTTGACCAAGGCACAGTTCAGTGTTTTGCGGGCCCGCCGGACGGCTGGAGGGACGGCTTACCAGCAGCTCAGTGGGCCAGGCGGCTGGGCAGGCCGCCTCTCCTACATGCAGCCCGACAACCAGGTCAATGGCAACCAGCCCCGGCCGGAAGAAAGTGAGATGTGCCCAGCTTGACCGCAGCACCGAAGCCAATCTCCGGCGGTGACGCTGGTTGAGGCTTTTGCTTTGAGCCATCGGACAATCACACACAGCCTGAATGTCGGACAACACCGCGTTGCGCGAAAAGCCACCCGCCAGAAACCGAACCGCCCCTCCGGAGGCCGGAAGGGCGGTTGATATTGGAAAGTTCAGGCTTGCGAAGCCATCAGGCCCGTTTGCGGAAACGGTACAGAACCGCCAACCCGCCCAGCAACAGCAGGCCGAGAGTCGAAGGTTCCGGTACCAGCGCAAGCTGGACGTTGTCGTAGAAAACCGGTCCAACCTGAGCCGTGCCACCGGCAGTGTCCTCGTCCGGGTACAAATCCAACGCCGCCAGTTCGTTGAATCCGCCTGACTGCCAGGCATGGGTGCCCAGCAAGGTATTGTTGTAGAAGGAACTCACCGAGTTCGCGTCCAGATTGATTTCGAACCGCATGTCCACCCACTGATCCTTTAGCAGAGCGAGGGGTGTGCCCTGTAATGTGCCCCCTCCGTCGAAAACACCGATCAAGTTGTTATCAAAATCCGCGAGGACCTGGACACTCCAGTTTAAGTTCACCGGATAGCCATTCATCAAAATCACCCACGTACTGCCCGATGAGATCGAGGGGATATACTGCTGGAGGCTCAAGGTCCATAGGCCGGAGGTCACGCCGGAGAACGGTCGAACGGTATCGTGGCCTGCCACAAGTCGCAGAGACTGGGCACCGCTGGAGGCCTGATCGGTAGAAACGATGCCGGCGGCTCCTGCAATACCGGTCCATCCCTCCCAGCCGCCCTGGCCATGGATGGATCCCAAAGTGTAGGAGTCGAAGTTATCAAACATGCTCTGGGCGCCGGCGAGTGACACGCTGGCGCAGAGAGCGGTGGCGGTGATCAGTCCTTGGAGTGATTTCAGTTTCATTGGTTGCCTTTCATTGAATCCCCCCGGGGCAAGCCGTTATTCCGTGCTGTTCGATCCCAACTTTCCTGCTGACTCTGGCGGCTTTGCTCAGATTGCACGGAACAACCCCGAACGAACTTTCTGAAGCGTTTGTAGGACACCAAGCCTGATGCATCAAGCATTATTTTGAGTTTTTTTCGCGGGGCCGCATCCCAAACCTCCGCTTGACAGGCCGCGCGAATTGGCAAACGCTCGTCTTACCAAAACTGGTAAACCGGGCAGCAGCATCATGAACAAGCACCTCTTCGACTCCCTCTCACATTTCGGAAGACCAAGAACAAGCGGCCTTCTCACTCTCGTGGCGGGCTTTGGCCTCCTGACCAACGGCGCGACCGCCCAGGTGGAACCAGGCTTCACGTCGCTGTTCGACGGCCGGACGCTCAATGGCTGGAAACTCATCGGCAAAACCGGCGAGGGTTACGGCGTGAAGGACGGCGTGATTTACTGCGCCAGGGGCGGCGGCGGGAATCTGTTGACCGAGAAGGAATACAGCGATTTCATCCTGCGCTTTGAGTTCAAGCTGGAGGACGGCTCGAACAACGGCGTGGGCATTCGCGCCCCGCTGGAGGGCGACGCGGCCTACATGGGCATGGAACTCCAGATTCTCGAGGAAGGCGCCGCTGACCGCGGCAAATGGGGCAAGCTGCGCCCGGCCCAGTATCACGGCTCGATCTACGACGTGATCCCCGCCAAAAAGGGCGCGCTGAAACCGCCCGGTGAATGGAACAGCCAGGAGATCAGCGCCCTCGGCCGGCGCATCAAAGTGGTTCTCAACGGCACCACCATCCTGGACGCGGACCTGAATCAGGTCACCGACGCGGCAGTCATCCGCAAACACCCCGGCTTGTTCCGCGACCGCGGGCACCTCGGCTTCCTCGGGCACAACGATTACCTCGAGTTCCGCAACATCCGTGTCAAGGAACTCCCCCGTCAGGAACAGGACAACACGCCTCCGGACGGTTTCACCGCCCTTTTCAATGGCAAAGACCTCACCGGTTGGAAAGGTCTGCTCAAAGGGCCAAACGACAATCCCATCAAGCGCGCCGCCCTGACACCCGAGCAACTGGCCGCCGCGCAGCAAGAGGCGGACGACAACATGCGGGCCCACTGGAAGGTCGAGAATGGCGCGCTCGCCTTTGACGGCAAGGGCCGCAGCCTGTGTACGGCGAAGGATTACGCGAACTTTGAACTGCTCGTGGACTGGAAGCTGACGCCGCGCGGCGACAGCGGCATCTATTTGCGTGGCTCGCCCCAGGTGCAAATCTGGGACCCGCACACCCAACCCACGAAAGCCGGCAGCGAAGTCGGCTCGGGCGGGTTCTACAACAACCAGAAGCATCCCAGCAAACCGCTCAAGGTCGCGGACAAGCCCATCGGCGAATGGAACCAGTTCCGCATCCTGATGGTTGGCGAGCGCGTGCATGTGTTCCTCAACGGCGAACTTGTCACCAACGACACGGTCATGGAGAACTATTGGGACCGTGCCCAACCCATCTTTCCCACCGGCCAGATCGAACTCCAAAGTCACGGCGACGCGCTTTGGTTCAAGAACATTTACCTCCGCGAACTGCCGTGAAATCCAACGCCATGAACAAAACCTTTTCCCGACGCGAATTTCTCCGCCGCGCGGCCTGGACGGCCGCCGGACTCTGTGCCGCGCCGTACGTCACCACCGGATTGCGAGCCGCTTCACCCAACGACACGCTGCTGCACGCCAGCTTCGGCGCCAGCGGCATGGCCCGCAGCGACATCGAGGGTATCACCCGGGGCCGCGCCAAGCTGGTCGCCGTTGCCGACGTGGACCTCGCCAAGGCCCGCGCGCTCAAGAAGGAGTTTCCCGAGATCAGGATTTATCAGGATTGGCGCGAGTTGCTCGACAAGGAGAAGACCATTGATTCGGTGAACGTGACCGTGCCCGATCACATGCACGCGCCGATGGCGATGGCGGCGATGCAACTCGGCAAACACGTTTACTGCCAGAAGCCGCTCACGCACGACGTTTACGAAGCGCGCCAACTCACAGAGTTCGCCCGCCGCCGCAAGCTTGTCACCCAGATGGGCATCCAGATTCACTCGAGCGGCATTTACCGCGAGGCGGTGCGCATCATCCAGGACGGCACCATCGGCAAGGTGAAGGAGGTTCACACCTGGAGCAACAAGGCCTGGGGCGATCCCTCGCCGCTGCCCAACCGCACCGACCCCGTTCCGGCGGACCTCGATTGGGATGCCTGGCTTGGCACCGCCGCCGCGCGACCCTTCATCGGGGAGGGTTATTATCATCCCGGCAACTGGCGCAAGCGGCTCGACTTCGGCACCGGCACGTTTGGCGACATGGGTTGCCACATCTACGATCCGGTGTTCAAGGCGCTCGAACTGACCGCGCCGATTTCATTGCGCTCGGACGGCCCGGCGCCGAACCAGTGGAACTGGGCCATCAACGCCCGCATCGAATACGTGTTTCCCGGCACCGCCTTCACTGCGGAAAAGACCGTGAAAGTCATCTGGTATGACGGCGAGGAGCGTCCGCCCAAGGACGTGCAAGCGCTGCTGGTGGATGAAAAACTTCCCGGTCAAGGTTCGATCTTCATCGGCACGAAAGGCGTGATGATGTTGCCGCACATTGCGCGCGCGCAATTGTTCCCGGAAAAAGATTTCGAGAACTGGCAGCGGCCCAAGGTGACGGAGAACGATCACTGGCAGCAATTCGTGGAAGCCTGCCGCGGCAACGGCCAGACCGCCGCCGGCTTCGATTACTCCGGGCCGCTGACGGAGACGATCCTGCTGGGCAGCCTCGCGACGCGCTTCCCGAAGGCGACGTTGCAATGGAATGTGAAGAGCCTGAAGTTCACGAATCTTTCCGACGCCAACCAATACGTCCGTCGCTCTTATCGCAAAGGCTGGGAAGTCGAGGGACTTTGATGTCCGCCACAAGGGAAGGGGAAGACATGAGCACGCGCAGAACTCGCCGGGAGTTTCTCACGCAAACGGCCCTCGCCACGGCAGGGTTGTGGGTCGCCGGCTGCCGGGCGTCGCCGCGCCGAATCTCCGCCAACGAGAAGCTGGGCATTGGCATCATTGGCGTGGCGAACCAGGGCAGCTACAACCTGAACAGCGTCGCCGGTGAAAACATCGTGGCGCTGTGCGACGTGGACGAAAACTTCCTGTCAGCGGCAGCAAAGAAGTTTCCCGCCGCAAAGACCTATCGTGATTTCCGCCGACTGCTTGACCAGCCGGACCTTGACGCGGTCGTCGTTGCCACGCCGGACCACACGCATGCCGTGGCAACGGCGGCAGCATTGCGCAGCGGACGCCACGTCTATTGTGAAAAGCCGCTCACACGCACGATTTCCGAATGTCGTGTCGTCACGGAACTGGCACGCAAGCACAAGCTCATCACTCAGATTGGGACGCAGATTCACTCAGGGGAGAACTATCACCTTGTGGTTGACCTGATCCAGCAAGGCACGATTGGCCCGGTGAACGAAGTCCACGTCTGGGTCAACGCGACTTATGGCGGGAAGGATTGGCCTGCCGAAAGGCCCCCAATTCCGGCGCACTTGGACTACGACCTCTGGCTCGGGCCGGTGCCCGCGAGGCCGTATCATCCGGACATCGTTCCGCGCTGGTGGCGGCACTGGTGGGCCTTCGGCGGCGGCGCGCTCGCGGATTTCGGCTGTCATTTCATGGACTTGCCGCACTGGGCGCTGGCACTGACCGCGCCGTCGAGTGCCGAAGTGGTGGAAGGCCCGCCGGTTCATGCCGACTCCACGCCCCCGTGGCTGATCGTGCGCTATGAATACCCCGCCTCGACCGTGGCTCGACCGCCGGGCGCTGCCGCAAAGTCCCCGCTCAAACTCACCTGGTATCACGGTGGAAAGAAGCCTGCGTTGCTGCCATCCGACATCGCGGGCCAGTGGGCGAGCGGAGTGTTGTTCCTGGGGGAAACCGGGACGCTTCTGGCCGATTACACGCGCCATGTCGTGATGCGGGAACGCGATTTCAAGGATTACGCCGTGCCCAAATCCATCAGCAGCGATTTCACCAGACATCACCGCGAATGGATTCAATGCGTGAAGACGGGCAAACCGGCCAGTTCAGATTTCGCCTATTCCGGTCCGCTGACTGAGGCCGCTTTGCTGGGCAACGTCGCCTATCGCGCCAGGCAACGCCTCGAATGGGATTCAAAAAATCTGCGGGCTAAAAACTGTCCCGAAGCCAACCAGTTCATCCAGCATCAATATCGCAAAGGCTGGCAGCTCTGAACAGCAGCGGCTGATTTCTTCACCCGAATTCCGAAATAGAACGGGGAGCGCGCACGCCCCGGGCGTGGTTTTCCGCGCCCCCGCGGAAAACCCGGACGCACTGAAAGTTTCAAGGGTTCGTGCCAGTGTCGCGCGCAAGGTGCTGGCCGCGAGGCGCGCCCAGCGACGCCCGGGGCGGGCGTGCTCCCCAACTTCGGAATTAGGGCTCCATCTTAATCGAAATCCTCATCTTGATCTCTTCGCCCGCGCGCACCGGGCAGTGTCAGATCAAGAACAAGGGCAAGATTAGGACTTGGAGGCTGATGGCGCGTTCGCACCATCTCCAGCAACTTCTGCCAGCCGCCTTCGCAACAGCGCAGACGCCAGCAGCACCAGGAGGAGATTTCGGAAAAACGCGAAGCCCGGGGACTCGATGAACTTCACGAATCCAGCCGAAGCGTCCACGCCGAAGAGTTTCAAGTTGAAACAACCGCAGGAGATGTCCAACCCGCGCGCCCACGCCTGCCCCGTTGCCAGCGCAAACACCCCGAGCAAAGCCAGGATCGCTGCCAGCGCGGTTTCGGTCCACACGTTGGCCAGGAGCAGCAAACCGCAAAGCAATTCCAGCCAGGGCAACACCACGGCCACCAGTTGCAGCCACGAGCGCGGCAGCGGCAAATCGTAAGCGTAAATCGAAGCGAGAAAATCCGTCGGTTGGGCCAGTTTCGACACCGCCGCCCAGAGCAAGAGCACACCGAGCAGGCAGCGCAGGACGGGCCAGCACGGGTTCGGGAGTTCCAGCTTCATGGGCTGGCAGGCTGCGGTGGATTGGCCGCCGGCTGCGACCGGGCCAGTTCCTCCTGTTGATACTCGAGATAGCCGCCCGTCATGTACTTCACGATCGGATAATGAAACTCCGTCACGAACCGGTTGGCCACCCGCATGGACTGCGAGCAACTGGTGCTGCTGCAATAGAAGATCAACACCATGTTGGTGGGATAGGCCTGAACGAACGCGGCATACTCCTCGGGCGTGCTCGATTCGGGCAGCGAAAGAGCGCCAGGGATGTGGCCGGCGTCATAGGCCGGTTTCATCCGCACGTCCACCAGCAGAGTCCCGTTCTTTGCCAATAGCGCCTTGGCCTCGCGCCAATGGATGGGTGTGGGATTCAACTGCGTTTGAGGCTGAGGAGCAACAACTGTCGCCGGCGGACCAGCCGCCGGCGAAGCCGGAGGCAAAATTACCGGATTGTGAACATGTGGAGGGGACGCCGTTGGCAACTGTGGCAGCGGCGGCTTCGGCACGGGTTGCGCCTTCGTCAGCAGCGCGGGCTCCGGGGGTGGTGGCAGCGTTTGGGGCAGAAGCGCGGCGGGTGCGGACGGAGTTAACTGCACTTCGGGCACAGCCACAATACTAGCAGCAGTCCCGGCGATTTCGCCATCGTTCGACAGCGGAGTGGAAGCGGCACGAGTCTGGCCAAAGCGAATGCCGATTGGATTGGCGGCGTTGAAGGTGAATCCCAACGCCGCGCTCAAGCCCAGCAACGCCGCCAATTGCAGCCCCAACCGGCGCAGCAGGACCCCCTTCGTGGCCGGGGAACAGACTGGGTTGAAAGGTTGCGACGACGACCGCGGTGGCGTTGGAGCGGACCCCGGTTGCGGTTTGTGATGCTTGCGGCCTTTGCCCATGCACCGAGATTACCAGCCGCTGCATCGAAGGGCAATGCTCAGGAAAACGACTCTGACTTCCGGGAGGTAGAACTGCTCGCGTGGCGTATCGTGGCACCGGTTGCAGCAGGGTAACGGCCTTGCCACTCAAGCTCGCACTTCCGCTGAACAAGGCCACCACAACCCGCTGAGTTCCACTCCCCCGCATCAACTCAGCCGGCGATGGAAGTGATGCGATTGAATCATGTTCGATGGTAGCGCGTACGGGAATCGAACCCGTCTTTCAGCCTTGAGAGGGCCGTGTCCTGAACCGATAGACGAACGCGCCAACCGGCACCAAGCGAATGGTAACTGCGGGAGATTGAAAGTCAACGCCTCGACACGCCTCGACGCAAGCTCCCGGTCGCCGGGTAATGCTGCATCGAGGTTTGACACGTTCGGTTGTGACTGCTGATACTCTCGCGGCCCTATCGAGGCGGGCTTATGCCGGCCCGGATTTAACCAGGCACAGAACCAACTTGTATGCTCATATTCGCGGTCGCGGTGTTTGTCAGCGCGTTCCTGTTGTTTGCGGTGCAGCCGTTGGTGGCCAAGTTTCTCCTGCCCTCTTTCGGAGGGACCGCGGCGGTTTGGAGCACGTGCCTGGTGTTTTTTCAGACGCTGCTCCTCGGGGGCTATACCTACGCCCATTTGCTGCGCACGAAACTCAGTCCGATGGCGCAACGCGGCACGCACCTGGGATTGTTGGTCTTGGCGTTGTTGTTCCTGCCACCCGTACCGGCGGTCAAAATGGCGGCCAACACGGCCGGCACGCCAGTTTGGGAGTTGTTGTACAGCCTGCTGACGTCAGTAGGAGTGCCGTTTTTTGCGCTGTCCGCCACCGCGCCACTGCTCATGGAATGGTTTCGCCATGCGTTTCCAGGCCGTTCCCATGACCGGCTTTATGCGTGCTCCAACGCCGGCTCGTTGCTGGCGTTGCTGTCGTATCCGTTCCTGCTGGAACCGACGTTTGCCCGACACACCCAAGCGTGGCTCTGGGCAGGCGGCATGGGTGTTTTTCTAATCCTTTGCGCGGTCGTCGCCTGGAGTTCACGCAAAGCCCACACCGGAGCGTGGAAAGTCGCCCCGCGAACCAGCGCGCCCGCGGGTCCGCTAGCGGGGCGGTGTCCGGCCTGGCTCTGGGTGGCGCTCCCCGCCTGCGGGACCGGGCTCCTGCTCGCGCTGACCAATCAGATTTCCCAGGACGTAGCCCCGATGCCTTTACTGTGGGTCATTCCGATGGCGGTTTATCTGCTGACGTTCATCCTGTGCTTCGAAGGACCGCGCTCTTACAAGCGCGGCATCTTCATTCCCGGCAGCTTTCTAGCCCTCGGCCTGCTGGCGTGGTTGTTGGATGAGGGTTACTTGCATGGGTTCTGGCTGCAAGTGAGCGGTTATCTGGCCGCGCTGTTCTTCGGTTGCATGGTCTGTCACGGTGAACTTTACCGGCTGCGCCCTCGCCCGGAACGGTTGACGGTTTATTATCTCTCGATTTCGCTTGGTGGCGCACTGGGCGGCATGTTCGTGGCACTGCTGGCGCCGGCAGTGTTCAAAACCTTTCTGGAAACGCCGATCATCGCCCTGGCGATGGCAGGATTGGTCACGTTTATCATCTGGCGCGAAAAACCGGAGTGGCCGTTGGCCATACCGGCGGGAGCCGTGGCGTTGTTGGGAACGGCGGCTCTGGCAGTTGGGCTCGGCTATGGGGTGTTGAATGTTCGCAAGGATTCCATCCATTTCACTCGAAGTTTCTACGGTGCTTATCGTGTGAAGGAAGGGCCAACCCTGTTGCTGGAAGGAGTCAACTACCCACTGACACACGGCAACGCGCGGGTGTTGCTCTCCGGCCAGATCTACCACGGTCTGCAATTTACGGCTCCGGAGGCTCAACGAATCCCCACCGCCTATTTTTGCGAGGAGGGCGGTCTGGCGCTCGTGCTTTCCGAGCTGGCCGGTTTGACCAACCGCCACATCGGCGTGCTGGGGCTGGGCGCGGGCACGGTGGCGAGTTATGGACGGGCCGGTGATCGCATCCGCTATTACGAGATCAACCCGGACGTGGTCCGGATTGCGGAAACCCATTTTACTTACCTGAGCAATTCGGCGGCCCGTGTGGAGGTGATTCTGGGAGACGGCAGGCTCTCGTTGGAGCGGGAGCCGGACCAGCGATTCGACCTGCTGTTGCTGGACGCCTTTGCGGGAGACTCAGTGCCGATGCACCTGCTCACGGAAGAGGCCATGCGCATTTACACGCGCCATGTTAAACCTGATGGAGTGATCGTCTTTAACATCTCCAACATGCACCTGGATTTGGAGCCAGTCGTTCGCGCTCTGGCGGAAAAGCAGGGCATGACTGCGGCGCTGGCGCCTCCGCCACTCGTGGATCCTCGCGAAGGGAAACTGCCTTCCGTGTGGATGGTCTTGTCGCGAAAACGGGAGTTCTTTGAGCGACCGAATCTGCTTACGCGATTGAGCTTGTCCGGCAATTCGCCGCGAGCACCGCTGCTCTGGACCGACGATTACTCAAGCATTCTTCCCATTCTACGGTGAGTGCGGCATCCATGCCCGGCATTGAGCCAGGCAACAGGATCCGCGTCTGCCAAGAGACACTTCAGATGCCCGCTTGAGCCAGGTTCAAGGAGACTTCTGAGCGTTCTGTTCCTGGAGTCTTTTGATGGCGCCGGAGAAAAACGGATGCTCCGGAAGCTTGGGCCGCAATCCGGCCTGCGTCTGATCCTCATTCCTCAACCGGTTCACTTCATACAGAACCGCGGAGGCTTCAGGATCAAGCTGCTGTACGTTGGGCTGCGGCTGTTGAACGACCGCTCCCGGCACGCCCCCGGCCACGGTCGAAGGAGTGCGCAGCGTACGAGTTGGAATTCCTCTGTCTCCACCGCCAAATGTGGTCACAACTCCCGCACCGCCCGAGCTCGGGGTCACTGCCGCAGTCGGGGAGGGCATCCCGGGTAGCACTGGGCGACCCGGCTGGGGCAACACAGGTTGGGGAGCAGGCGCACCAGCGGGAGCTTTCGCAACGTGTTCCTTCATGTTCAACGGCTCGATCGTGCCGTGATTGTTGAACTTGACCACCGCCGGCTCGACTTTTTCATTGATCTCCAAGACTTCAATCTCCCCCTGCCGTTCCCCTTCGGTCATGACAAAAGACTCCTCCTTGGCCGGTTGACCGGGCTTGGCGGGAACTTGCACCTTGAACAACACCTGGCGGCGACCAAGAATGGTTGTCAGGCCCTGCAAAAGAATTTTGGGAGGCGGATCCTTCTTTATGAGGTCCTCCGGATTTGGCGGTGGTGGCGGTGATTTTAGACTGAACACGTTGCGGCCAACGATGGTGTCCGCGTAAGGGTTCGCCGCATCGGTGTTTGCAACGGCCATTGACGCAACCAGTGTGAACGCACAAAGGATCACGAGTCTCCCGAGCCGATCCGACCTGTCGCTTTTCATGTTTTCAATATAATCGCTATCCGCCGTCTTGAAACAACGAAATCTGGCGGCTAGACCCGCCCTCTGGCGAAGGGCAAATGCTTGGCCATCGTTAAACCAGCGCGTTCAAATGTAACACCTGACTTCTGCTTTTGTTGCGGATACAGACGGCTGAATCGCAACTGCTGAAGACCGATACTGCCGTGCGGAGTGAGCATATTCATGTGCCACTTCGAATGTCTGGAGGAGCGAATTTAGCGAATGGTCTTGTATCAAGCCTCTCTCTCATCGGTGGAATTGCCAATTCGAGAAAAAAATAGGCCGCCCCGAAGAGCGGCCTTTGAAACTTGAGATTGACCTAACGGCTTACTTGCGCCGGCGGAACAGCAGCAGCGAAGCGACACCCAAACCGGCCAACACAAACGTCGAAGGCTCTGGAATAATTCCGCCAGTCAGAGTAATCGGCCCAACCCAGTCGGGCGAGGTGGTCAGGAAGTTGTAAGCGAAACTACCAGGCGTGGCGGAGAATACATCGGTAGCACCGGCGATGTACCCACCACTCAACGCATTGGCATAGCTCCCAGCTGAAGTCTCCCAAACGTAAATCTGGAAGAATGTTGCGACGGAAGCCGGGAATCCGTTTGGAAGTGTGACGGTTTGATTCGCCAACCGACCATCAGGATTACCAGCGATTCCAACTGGCGACTGCGTCGCGACAAGCGTGTTCACATTGCCTACCGTCGTCCCTGCGAACAACTGTGCAGTGAACAGGTTCGCTGTATTTTGGGCAGTGCCCAACTGTGGCAAAGCCAAACCGGCAAGTGAGGCGAAGCTTGTCCCGGAGGCTGAGGTCAGCGAGCCGACATCAGTCGTGAACACGATGAGATGGTTTGCATCATTACCGAATGTCACCTTGCCCTGGGCAAATGCGCCGGTCGCTACCGCACAGGCTGCCAGTATTGCCATTGTTTTTTTCATAGTTGTCTTTATTTCTGAGTGATTTGGAGTTTGGTTTCTCAGTTGGTTGTTGTCTTGGAAGTTTACGGAACTGCAGGAACGGTGTAATTACGGTTCCATGTGGTGGCACTGCCAGCGCGGAAGTAGAGAATCCCATCCGCTGGCTGGAAGTTCACAGGAGGTATCCACTGACCTGAGCCCGCGTTGAAACTGGAGAGTTCAGTGAAGTCCTGCTCAGTAGTCCCCCACTTGAAGGCAGTGTCGTTGTCGCCTGCGGGCAATTGCGCCAAAACGACCGACACATCACCACCAATAGGCACGGGAGAAGCAATGGCAGAGAACGAGGCAGGAATCGGAATACTGGTAAGTCCTTGCTTCACTTCACCAACAAAGGTGTTGGTAAAAGCGGAGGGAGCAAAAACAAAAACTCCCGTCCCCGGATTCAACGTTGCATCAGGCACCCAACTCTGCGACCCAGCGTTATATGTTGGCAAAATCGGAGAGAAGTCTTGGGTTGCGGCATCCCAGAAGAACACGGTTGTGTTGTCGGGCACTTGCGCGCCTTTCATAATCGTGTTCAACGAGTTGTTGGTAGCATTCAGCGGATTGGCAGCAGCGGTAAAACCGCCACCCACGAACGCCTTGTTGACATAACCAACAACGTTCAGTGAATAAACGTTTTGCGCCATGGAGGAGGCGACACCTGCGGCGAGAATCGCTGCCGCTGCGAGTAGTTTTGTTCTCATATTTGGTAGTTTGTTGTTACCGTGTGTGTTGGCACTATCCCAAACTTCCCAATGGGTGTCAACGATTTTTTGCTTTTTTTTTGAACATTTTTTGATCATGATCCAATCGTCTTAATTATTTATGGTCAAACATGTTACGACTGAACTGGCAACTCCTTAATACTCGCGTTACGCAGGGTTCATGGCCTGGCCGGCGCTGATTTGCTTGTCCCCAGTTGTGGGGACAGGAATTTCGACAAGTCCGGTATCCGTACTTTTCCGTATCTGAATGCTCCGCAATCCGGCTGTCGGATTCGCCGTACAACCGATGAAAGCATCACCGGTGTGGAGTGTGTCCAACCTTCAACTCAAGTGACCAAGCTGGCGATTTCAGCGGCTCTTGAGTCCCCGCAAATCGGAAGGAGCGTAGAGCGTGTGCAGGCCTTTGGGGAAGTGGGGAGACTCCAACCAATCAGCCAAGAGGTGCAGTTCCACTGCCGTCAGCCCAACTGTGGAGTTGCGGACCATGAGAAGTTCATCCGGGCCGGTCATGAGCAAGCCGGTCGTGGAGTTGCCCAGTCTAGGCTTGATAGCTCGAAGCCAAGTAATTCCCGCCGAGTCTGCCGGCATCCGCCCCCGACCCAAGCTGATCCGCAACGATTGCCCAATGCCCGTCCACCCGTCGAAACGCGGCGCGGTGATCTCCCAGTCATACGCAACGAGATTGGTCCGGCTCTGAACAGAATACAAAAGCTCAACAGGCATGGGCCGGTTCGAGCCAGCGGCTGGGAAAAAGCTGCCATGGAGGAAAGCAAGATCGCCTGAACCAACCGACTTCAAGGTGGGCCGCATGAATGGCACACCAGACCAGGCGACTCCGTTCTCTTCCGCCAACTTGACAAGACTTCCGATGGCATTGGCCGTGAGCCAGAGGTTGCCCTCATTCAACATCCAGTTGGACAATTTGGACACCTGATTGCTGGCGCTGGCACTCGGCGCGGCGAAGTAAGTCTGAAACGGCGTCGCGCCCAAGCCCCAAAGGTAAAACTGATTGGGCGCTTCACCCAGCCCAAGGTTACTCCACAGTTTTTGCGACGAGAGCCACGGTTTGATACCACGAACCGCCGTAAAGCTGATCAAAGGTTCATGGACCAGATTGGTCGGGACATTCCATGGGTCCAACTCGATGCCCAGCGGCTTCAGATAGTGCAATTCCCCGCGCGTTAACACGTTGGCGCCGTCACCGATCATGGACAAGGCGATCCGTGGCAGATTGGATTCAGACTCGGAATTCGCCGAAAACGCGGAGGTTAAACGCGGCAGATCGAGCATGAGTGTCAGCCAGAAGTTCGTCGTCTGCGGCTGGTAAGGCGACCCTCCTTTCTCGACACGGGCGAAAGTCTCAGCCATAAGACCGTTTTGTTCGTTTGCGAATCTTACCAGAGTCCATTCGCCCGTGCGGGACAACTCAATCAACTTCGGCGTGGTATCACCCTTCAAGCGCCAGCCGGTTTCGGTGGGACTGCTTACTCCTGCTGTCAGCGATTCCAACGTGGCCTTAAGATTCGTGCTCCAAATACCTGCCCGCTCCACGTTCAGGCGGATGGCAAAAATGCCCTCCCAAGCTGCGTTGGTGGGCGATCTCATTTCGAGATAGGACTCTTCCTGCACCAAGTCCTCAAGCAGCGGTCGCAACAGGGCAACTGGCGCATCGTTGGTCGCCGTCCCCTCTTTCAACAGCCGCCAGGGTGCCGTGGCGAGTTTGTCGAGAGTTTGGGCAACCAACCGTTCACTCTCAGGGAGATTCCACACCTCGACGAACGAGGCCGCATTGGTTTCAGCCGCCAGCCGTTTCATGCCCAGCCAATGAATACGCGCGCAGGCCTCGACCGTGATGGTCGTCGGAGGTGATGACGGAGCTGCGGGATCGGCAACGGTCGAAGGAGCGGAGTTGGTCTTCTCGCAGCCGCAGCCCAACGTGATTATCAAGGCCGCCAAAAACGCGAGAACAGTCAATTTGGTTTGCATCTTGAACGCCGGGTTATGCCAGACGGCGACCGTCACCGCAATTTCAATCCGGCCTAAACCCGATCGCCAGACAAATATGAACAACGCAGGGGAAACCTTCTCGAGTTCAGATTAACACCTCAGCGCGCCATGAATCCTCAGGCCCGAGGCGTCCACAGCTTCGTAGTCGTGACTGCTCATGACCAGTTTGCGATCCAAAGGCCCGGCCACCTCCCAAACCACCCGTGACGGCTGGCCGCCACAGAGGCAGCCGGGCCTGTGTTGAACTGACCGGGCTGGATTAAGTTCCTCACGCATGGATGGCGTGTCTGTCCGCCGACCGGAAAAACTGCCAGCCAGCGGGCATTTGAGCTTTCATCTGTCAGCGCGGATGGCTACGGTGCGCGCATCTCATGGAAGCCACACGCCTCTGGACTCGAAGTGTTCTGCCTTGGACCGGACTGCTGCTTTTCACGTTTCAAACCGCAGCCAAACCGTTTCCCATTCCACCCGATGGCCCGCAGCAGATGGCCGTGCTCTACACGCATGGATTCAATGACGACGGCGGCTCGTGGGGCCTGGGTGATCTCAGTTCCGAGGCCGGCTCCTTCCAACTACTCACCACTTTCCGCAACCGCTACCAGAACAACACCAACACCAACATTCGTTTGTTTGCCGCCTACGGCATGCCGAGTTACGCGGTGCAATGGTCGGCGGCCACTCCGAACGCCTTCTCCGATCCGTATGCCACCGCCGCCACCGGTTTCGCCTTTCTGGCCGATGAGGAGCAATTGCGTCGGGAGACCGACTGGATTGGCGGCACGCGGGCGCTGCACAGCCGCGCCCGGCCGAGTTTAATGGACGTCCGGTCCACCCCAAATATGAACGTGTTGATCCCCGCTTACGCGCCGTTCGAGGCGGCGCTGGAGGCGAGTTGGGCGCCGTTGGAGCTTCCGCCAGCGGTACGGTGGGCCGGGCGCAAAACATTTTATCTCGGCCTGACCGCCAACGTGAACAATTACAACGACAGTGGGCGCGTGGACGATCACGCCACCGACTTGCTCGACCTGCTGCGGAACGAACGCGAGCCGGGCGGTCGCCTGGCGGCGTATCGGCAGGTGAACGTTCTCACCCACTCCAAAGGTTCGCTCGTGACCCGCGCGCTCCTGCACAAAGCGGAGGCCGCGTCCCGCGCAGACGGCGAATACGTGGCCAACGTCATCTACAACGCCCCGCCCTTCGCCGGCTGTTCGTTGGCGGAACTCTTGAAGATGATTTACGACCCGCCCATCTTCACCCGCCCGCAGCTCGCCAATCCCTGGCTGGCCCAGGCTTGGACCGGCGTGCGGGAGGGGTTGATTGTGAGTGTGGACAAACCCAACCCGCGCCTCGGCGATCTGCTGCGCGCCTTTCTGCAAACCCTCGGTGACCCGTTCGGCGCGGATGTTTCCGCGTTGGAATCGCAACTGCCCCTGGTCAAAAACAATCTGGAGCTGCTCAATGTCTTCACCATCGAGGCTTACGCCCTGCAGGATATTGCGAACGCTCCACCCGGCACGGCGCCGGCCGGGATCGGCAACCTGATCGCCGGGGTGATCAATGCGCTGCGCCCGGCCCTCACGGCGGCGTTCGGGATTCCCGCGTTCCCGACGGCGGACGTGGACCTGACCCCGCAGGGCGGCGTGAATTTTCTGCTGAACTATCGGAATTCTACCAACGCCGCCCAGTACGTGAACATCGGCACGGAGTTCCAGTACTACAATCTGGTCTGGCCCACCGCCGGGATCGCCGCGGTGGCGGCCAATCCGAACCTGCTCACCGACCCCGCCGGCCAGACCGGCCAGGTGAGTGACGAGTATGTGGCGGTGCCCAGCGCGCAGATCCTGACCGCTACGGACGCTTTCGGCCCGCGCTATCAACTCGGCGGGTTCTATCATGCCAACCACGGTGGCATGACGACGCGCTTCGATCTGCTTGCCACAAACTGGTTTTCCGTTCTGCTCGCGCCACCGACCACCTTGTACCTGAATGGTACGGTCAGCACCTATTCGGACTCCCAGCGGATTTTTATGGTGTCCACGGACTCCACGTTTTCATTTCAATCCTCCAACTTCACCGCCAGCGTTCAAGGCGAGACCTTGCACGTCCAGCCAGCGTATCATCAATATCGTTTCCTGCCCGCCTTCGCGAGCGATCCGCAACCCACGCCGTGGGAGACGATGAACCTGGGCAACTCACGTTCGCTCTCGAACGCCCTCGCCGCGCACAGTCTGCTGAATCAGACGGTGGAAATCCAGTGGCGCGCGGTCAACTTGCACGGCGGCCGCGAAATGATCCGCGCCGCCACGCTGGTGCCGGTGGGCGACCCGCCCATCGTGGCCAGCACCGACATGCTGGGGTTGAGCAGCCAAATCGTGAAGCGCGACCCGCGCCGGCTGCGCGGCGGACTGGCGCGGCGCTCCACTTTCCTGGAAGGACTTGCGCATCGCGCGGCGGACGTCGTGGGGATCCGGAGCGCCCCCGAGCCGGATTGGCTGATTCGCAATCAAGCGGACAAGGCCCTCGTGGCGGTGTTTGACAAGGTAGGTGCGGTGGATTTCTCATGGAATGATCCGTCGCTCTCTTCGCGCATCACGCGCACGAACGTAAACGCGTTGTTTCTCACCCTCGCAGGTCTGGCCGACGGTTTGAACACACTCACCTTCCAGCCATACACCGAGGTTCTCGGAGTCGAGCGGCGCGGGCCGGTGCAGACCTTGCGCGTGTTCGTGGACAATACGCCGCCGGAACATTCGTTCACCGGATTGGAAGTCGGCGCCATCGGCTGGCGGGTCGGGCCAGCCACCGTGTTGCAGTATCGCGCCGAGGACCTCGAATCCGGCGGCGCGCAAGGAAGTGTGTCCGTGATTGGTTTCAGCAACACCACGTTTGCTGCCGGGAGCACCTTCCGCCTCGGCGACACGGACATCATTGACCAAATCCGCGCCGCACCAGGCGGCAAGGAATTCGTCGGCGGCTTTATCACGTTTCAAGCAACCGCCACGGACCTCGTCGGCAATGTAGCCGCCACCAACTTTGAGGCGTATTTCGATTTCACCGGCCCGACCCTGACCAACTTGATCGCGGTCGGCAGCCTGCCCGCCGCGCCCGGCGTGCGGGTGTTCACAAACCGGGTCGTGTTGAAGGTGGACGTGCGCGAGCCGAACAGCAGCGCCTATCTGCCGCCGGTGGTGACCTTCCAGAATTTGCAGACCGGAGAGACGGCGACCGGCGACGCCTTCGGCTTCGAGCAGACCGCCGGCATCTACGCGCGGTTCACCAATTCCCTCACGCTCTTCCCCGGCAGCAATCTCGTGCAGGTCGTTTGCCAGGATGTCTATGGCAACCTCTCCAGCGTCGCGCTGCTCGTGGATTACGGCCAACCGCCGGCGTGGGAAACCACCGTATTGCAGATGCTCACCCCACGCATTGATGATGTGAACAGTCTTTATTACGACGAAGCGGGCAACCCGACCAACTTCACGGTGGGCACGATTTCCGGCGTGGCCGTTTCGCACGATGGCCGGCGGTTTTTGTTCAGTTCCACCGGCAACGGCTTCGTCTATGGCGACAACAACAATCGCAGCGATGTGTTCCTGACGGAGAACGGCAAGATCACCCGCGTGAGCACCGGCAGCGCGGGCCAGCAAGCGCTGGGCGGTCTCAGCGACAGCGCGGCGATTTCAGGTGATGGCCGGTATGCATACTTTCGCAGTGGCGCAACCAACCTCATGGCCGGCACATCAAACAACAATCTGTATGTGAAGGACCTTTCCAGCGGTGAAATCGCGGTCATCTCGCGTCACTTCAATGGCGCGCCCATCAACCGGGCGGGGGGCACATTTGAAACCGCGCCCACTTACAACGGGCGCTATGTCTTTTTCTCCGCGCAGAACGCGTCCTATGTGAACGGGCTCGAAGATAACAACACCGGGCGCGACATCTACATGGTGGATCTCGATCCCGACGCCAACGGTAATTATTTCGATAACAACTATGTCACGGTCGCCATCAGCACGTTCAATCCAACCACCACCGGCAATCAGGAATCGCGCACGCCGAGCGTGAGCGGCGATGGGCGATATCTGTTGTTCATCACCCAGGCGACCGACATCACGCCGGACCTCGCCTTGAATGGATTCAATCGCGATGCGCTGTTGATGAAGTTCGCCGGCAACGCGCACGACGGCACATTGAACGTCGCCAACCGCTCGATGTATGTGGTCAATCGCGCCCAAGTCGGCGGCGGGGGCGGCACCCTCGCCAACGGGGTCGAGGACGCCAGCCTCGCGCCGGATGGCGACACCGTAATCTTCGTTTCCCGCTCCAACGTGCAGTTCTCGGGCGACAACAACTCGGAGAGCACGGGCCTCGACATCTACTCCTCCATCGGCGAACGCTTCGGCACGGCCAGCATCAGCAATCGCGTGATCGCGTGGCAGAGTCGCGGCGTGGCCGGGGCACAATCATCTGTGCCGGTCAATGCCCTGCCCGTCCGCGTCATGGTCACGTCCGACCGCCGGCCCGCGGCGTTCTTCAACAACAAACTCGCCTGGGCCAGTGTCCACACCAATCTCGTAACCGGTGATGCCAACGGTGTCGCCGACGTGTTCGTGGGCACGGCGGGTTCACCCGGCATCCTCGCGCTCAATCCGCCCGCGCCCAACTGGATTGCCAGCAACCTCGTCAGCGCCGCGGCTGTGACCGACGGCGGCCTCACGCCCGATGGCCGTTCGGCGTGGTGGGTCACCACGCAGACCTACACCAGTCCTTACGGTGCGGGCCGGTCGCATTTGTTCGTGCGCCGCATTGATCCACCGCTCACCAACACGGTGACGGTGAATGTCACCGGCCAGGGCAATGTGGCCCTTGAGCCGGTCGGCGCCAGCGTGGCCGGCAACGTGACGACCTACATTGACACCGACACGGTGACCCTCGCAGCCACGCCCAACACCGGTTGGCGGTTCGCCGGTTGGACCGGCTCGGACAGTTCAACGGGCGGCGTGACCCACGTCTCGCTGATCAGCAACCGCGTTGTGACCGCCACCTTCGTCGCGGCCGCGCCACCCTCCGTGACTCCGTTGATCAAAGTGCTCGACGAGGATACTTCCACCGCGCCGTTTTTCCCGGTGGTTACCGATGCTGACCCCGGCGACTCGCACACGTTCTCCATCGTGAACACAACACGACGCGGGCAATTGACATTGACGCCGGCGGGATTTGTTTATCAGCCCGGCACCAACTTCGTCGGCAACGACAGCTTCACCTACCAGGTGACCGATCAATACGGTCTGATGCTGGCCGCACCGGGTTCGGTTACGCTTCAGGTCAAACCGGTGAATGATCCCCCGCAGGTGCAGAGCGTGGTGACCGTGGCCCTCGGACCGGGCCAACGCGGTCCGATTGTCCCGGCGGTGTTCGATCCCGATACCGGCGACACCATCACGTTCGGCATCGTGACGCAACCGGCCAACGGCAGCGCCTCGGCCGATGCGAACGGATTGTTCTACACGCCGAACCTCGGCTTTGTCGGTGCGGACTTGTTCTCCTTCCGCGCCACGGATAGCGCGGGCGCATCCGACACTGGCACGGTGCAGTTGAACGTGTTGCCGCCACCGGCCATCACCGAACCCACCGTTGGGCCGGCCGGATTCAGCCTGAGCGTGGGTGTGTTGCCGCCCGGCATCGGCTACACCGTCGAATTCAAGGATCAACTCGATGATGCCACCTGGCTGCCCGTGCCCCCACCGGAACAATGGCCATCCACTGAACCGGTCTTCGAGGACTCGCCCTTGCTGCCGCAACGTTACTACCGGCTCAAGTTCGAGTTTCGAGATCCGTGAGCAGTTGTTGTCGCGCAAACTTCGTGCTCGCTGTCACCGGCTTTTTTCACCGATAGTCTGAGCCGATGCATTTGGCTGACAGGCAAGCGCAGGACGGCTCGGTTGCTCGCATGAGCGCTGGCCGCTGGCTATTGGCTTTCTCGCTGTTGCCTCTGCTGCCTGGAAACGCCGCGCGCGGCGAAGTCTCCGCCACGAATCGTCCCTGGCCCGGCATCGAGTGGTTCTCGGAAACCCGAGTCGAACCGCCCAACCGGCTGTTCGTGGCCATCATTGATCTGACGCGACCCGGCCTGGACCTCCGGGTATCGCCGGGCGGCCCCGACCCCGATGGCGACGGCCCCTGGCAAACCACCCTGATGCGGCCCACCGACATCGCCGCGCGGGACGGTCTGGCGTTGGTCGTCAACGGAGACTTCTTCCGCGTACCTGCGGCGGACGATCCGGTGCGCACCAACACCGTTCTCCGCGCCGCCACCTGGACCGCGGTGAGCGGACCGGCGGCGAGCCAGGGCAAAACTTGGTCGGTGAGTTCGCGACCGGTGCCGTGTCTGGTCGTCAGCCGCGAAGGCAAGGCTGCCTTCCGGACGCTGGCCCAACCCGGCCCGGAGGATTGGGAGGTCGTGGCGGGGAATACGATGCTGGTCCGGGACGGACAAGCGCTGCCGGCTCAAAACAAAGTCCGTCACCCGCGCACCGCCGTGGGCCTCGATGCCAACGCCACCCGGCTGATTGTGCTGGTGGTGGACGGCCGCAAGCCCGGCGTGGCGGTGGGCATGAATTACGACGAACTGGCCGCCGAACTGATCCGCTTGGGCTGCCATGAGGCGTTGAACCTCGACGGCGGTGGCAGTTCCCTGATGGCCGTGCGCGACACCCATGGAGGTTACCAAATCCTCAACGCACCCACGGACGGTCGTGAGCGCGCCGTGGCCAACGCGCTGGGCATAGCCCTGCATCCCAGCGTGTCCGGCGCTCCTGCCTCGCCAGACCGATAACAGAGAGCGCCTCACCAAAAGTTCCAGTCGCCGGAGGTTGAGGTTGCCGGCCTCAAGGCCTATGCTTCGGCAACCCATGATTGGCATCCGAAAGCAAATTGACGACGCAGCGGCGCTGCGTCTGGTGGTCGAAGGCACGGTGGCGGAAACGGGCCCGGCGTTTTTCCGCGCGCTGGTGAAGAACCTTGCCACCGTGATGGACACCATCGGTGCCTGGGTCACGGAATACCAACCCGAGCAGAAACGGCTGCGAGCCCTGGCGTTCTGGATGAAGGGCGAGTTCGTGGAAAACTTCGAATATGCCATCGCCGGCACGGCCTGTGCCCCGGTGGTGGAATCCAAGAAACTCATCCACATTCCCGACCGGATGATCGAGTTGTATCCCGGCGACCCCGACTTGATCCCCATTCACGCCGTCAGTTACCTGGGTGTGCCGTTGCTCGATCTGCAGGGCGAGGTCATGGGCCACCTGTCCGTGCTGGACGACAAACCGTTGCCGGCCGACCCGCGGTTGATCTCGCTGTTCGAGATTTTTGCGGCGCGCGCGGCGGCGGAACAACGCCGCTTGCGCGAGGAGGCGGAGGTTCGCGCCCGCGAGGAGGAGCTTTCGGCGCTGCTCGAGAGCGCGATGGACGCAGTGGTGGTGTTGGATGCGAACGGCGGCATCACCCGCGTGAACCCGGCGGCGGAACGGTTGTTCGGCTGCACGAAGGAGGATTTGCTCGGTGAAAACCTGCGGGATTTTCTCGCCGCGGAGAGTGTCGCGCACCTCGAAACATTCGTGCGCGAACTGGACAGCCGTCCCACCGGGCAGCGGCGGCTGTGGATTCCGCAAAACCTCACGGCCTGCCGGTGGGATCGCACGACCTTTCCGGCGGAGGCCTCGCTGTCCCGGTTCGAGAATCGCGGCCGCACCTTTCACACGCTGATCCTGCGCAACGTAAACGACCGGCTCGAAGCCGAGCGGCAGATTGATGCCCTGACGGCCCAGGCCGAATACCTGCGCGAGGAGATCAAGGCGCTGCACAATTTCGACGAAATCCTCGGCCAGAGCGCGGCGCTGCGGCGGGTGCTGGAGGACGTGCAACAGGTCGCGCCGACGGACGCGGTGGTGTTGATTCAGGGCGAGACGGGCACGGGCAAGGAATTGTTCGCCCGGGCCATTCACGCGGCCAGCGCGCGGCGTGACCGACCCCTGGTCACGGTCAATTGCGCGGCCATCCCCGCCACGCTGATGGAAAGCGAATTCTTCGGACACGAGAAGGGCGCGTTCACCGGCGCCACCTCGCGACGCGAGGGACGCTTCGCTCTCGCGAACGGCGGCACGTTGTTCCTCGACGAGGTGGGCGAACTGCCGCTGGATCTTCAGGGCAAACTCTTGCGGGTGTTGCAGGAGGGCACATTCGAGCCGGTGGGCAGTTCCGTCACGAGAAAGGCGGATGTGCGCGTGGTGGCCGCGACCAACCGCGACCTGCGACAGGAGGTGAGGGAGGGGCGCTTTCGTGAAGACCTTTATTATCGGCTGAACGTTTTTCCGCTCCGCCTGCCGCCGTTGCGCGAGCGGGTGGAGGACATTCCGATTCTGGCGGAGGCGTTTGCCAAACGCTTCGGCCGGCGCATGGGCCGCCGGCTGGCATCGCTCACGCCCGATTGCCTGCGCCGGCTGCAAGCCTGCGCCTGGCCGGGCAACGTGCGGGAGCTGGAAAACGTGATCGAACGCGCCGTTATCACGGCCCAGAACGGGCGGTTGAATCTCGACCGCGCCCTGCCGGAGGCGGACACGGTTTCCGCGCCGCCGGTGGCGTCCGCCGCGCTCCCCGAACCGAACATCCGCACGGTACGCGAACTCGAGGAGTTGGAACGCGAGAACATCCGTCGCGCCCTGGCGGCCGCCGGCGGCCGCGTGGCCGGCGAGGGCGGCGCCGCGAGTTTGTTGGGCATGAAACCGTCCACGCTCAATTCCCGGATCAAGGCGCTGGGAATCAAACGCGCGTAGAATCGCTGTGGCCGGAAAGCGGCCGACCCCAACGGACCTGTCCACGGCCCGTGAGCCGCAAAAGCGTAACACCGCTTTTCCAACCGGCGCGCAGCGAGCCGACTGGAACGTCGGCGTTACGGGCCGCCGGTTTATGCGGGGCTGCGTGAAGCCCCGGACCAACAACAGGGACAGCGCCCCCACAGATGTGGCGAAGCGGCGATCTCACGCTCATCACCGCTTGCCTGCCTCGTCCGGTTTCAAATGTCGCCGCCCAGTTTGTCTCCCGCCTTGAGCGGATGGCCGGCGAGAAATTCGGCAGCGGACAGTCGCCGGCCCCCTTCGCGTTGCAGCGACCGGACACAAAGGGACTCCGCGCCGCAGCCGATCAGGATGCCGTTTCCATCTGCCCGAAGAATCTCGCCCGGTTTTCCGGCGTCGCTTTCCACCTGCGCCTCCCAGAGTTTCAGAAGCTTCGCGTGAGGTTGACCGGGCAGAAACGTGAACGCGCCCGGCCACGGTGTGAAGGCGCGCACGCGATTCCAGATGGCGCGGGCGGGCAGATGCCAGTCAACGCGCCCGTCCTCCTTCTTGAGTTTGGGAGCACGGCTCACACCTTCAGTCGGTTGCGGCTGCGGAGAAAGTTTGCCGGCCACGTAATCCGGGATGGTTCGCACGAGCAATTCCGCGCCCAATTGCGCCAGCCGGTCGTGGAGCGTTTGCGCGTTGTCCGCCGGCTCGATCGGCGTGGCGCGTTGGGTGAGAATGTCGCCGGTGTCCAGCCCGGCGTCCATGCGCATGATGGTCACGCCCGTCTCGCGGTCGCCGTTGAGGATGGCCCATTGGATCGGGGCCGCACCGCGGTACTTTGGCAGGAGCGAGGTGTGAACATTCAGACAGCCGTGCTGCGGCAGTTCCAGAATGTCGCCGGGCAGAATCTGGCCGAAGGCCGCCACCGCGATCAGATCGGGCTGCAGGGCGCGCAACGCGGCCAGAAACTCCGGATCGCGCGCCTTGGCCGGCTGGAGCACCGGCAGACCCGCGTGGACGGCCGCTTCCTTCACAGGCGAGGGCTGCAATTTGAGGTCACGCCCTTTGGGCCGGTCCGGTTGCGTGACCACGCCGACGATTTGAAACCCGGGTTCCTTCAACAAGGCCTCGAGGCACACCCGCGCCAGCGCGGGCGTGCCCATGAAGACGATTCGCAAGCCAGCCACGCGTCAAGCCAAGACGAAATCGGGGCCGCGCAAAAGGAAAAAGTCCTCCGCAGCAGCAACCCTGGTGACTTCAGGATGACGGAAGAAAGCAAACTCAATGAGGCCGCTGGCTTCGCAGGAGTCGAGAACGAAACAGTGATCCGTCGAGCGCGGACTGTTTCTCACGGCACATTCAAGTACTTGTCCAGCGCCTTCATGGTCTGGTCGAGGCAATACTTGATGTAGTAGTCCGGCTGGTTGGGATCGGCTTCCTTCTCGAGCACGGTCAGGGCGACTTCCGCCGCCTTCGAGGTCTTGAAGAAGCTGCACGCGCGCACGGCTTCGAGGCGGACGCGCGGATGATCGTCCTGCGCCTGCACTTCGAGCAGCGCCAGCGGGTCTTTGACGCGGTCGCGCCAGTAGCACAGGACACGCGTGGCGGCGGCGCGGGCGCGGTGATCGGGCGAACGCAGCATCCGCTTGAGCAAGGCCTCGTCCACCACGTTGTGCCATTGATGCACCCAGAGCGCCTCCGTCATGTGGTGTACGTAGTCCTTTTCCTTCGGATCCAGCTTTGCGCTCCATTGCTTCACCGCGGTGATGACCTTGGCGCTGTCGTGTTTGCCGAGTTCGATCTTCGCGCGGGTGCGCACGTCGTCTTCCGGCTCTTTCAGAAGAGCCAGCAACTTCTCCATTGGTTCCCCGTCAATCTTCGCCGGCTGGAGCAGCGGCCGCCCCTCGTAGGTGATGCGATAGATTCGTCCGTGTTTGTGGTCGCGGTTCGGATCGCGGAGATGATGCTGCATGTGGCCGATCAGTTGTTGCGCCCAATCGAGCACGTAAATCGAGCCGTCCGGCGCCACGCCAGCCGCCGTGGGACGGAAATTGGGGTCGCTGGATTTGATCAGGTCCTCCAACGTTTCGCCTTTCAAGCCCGAGCCGTCCTCGGTGACCTTGACGCGGAAGATGCCCAGGAAACCAATGACGTTCAGATTCAGGAAATTGCCCTGGAACTCCTCGGGGAAGTGCCGGCTGGAAAGAATGGCCGTGCCGGGACAAGGCCGCGACGGTTGCTTCCAAAAGCGCCGCATGTTGGGATGCTTGTCCGGATACTCCAGAAAACCGCTGAAGGCCGGGCCGAAATAATTCTCGTTGCCGGTGGCGTCGGTGATGAGGTCGTTGCCCCAGTAATCGAACACGCGCCCGTGCGGATTGGCGAAGCCGTAGGGAACATAGCGCTCGAACTTGTGCGTGAGCGGCTCGTAACGGTAGATGCAGCCATCGTTGTTGCGCACCGGACCAGTCGCGGTTTCGACCTGCGTGCGGTGGAAGACGCCGTCGCTCAGATAAATTGCGCCACCGGGTTCGAGCACGAGCGAATTCGCGGTGTGATGCGAGTCCGCCGAGTCCAGACCCATCAACACGCGCTCCTTCCAGTCCGCTTTGCCATCGCCGTTCGTGTCGCGCACGAACCACAGGTCGGGCGCCTGCACGACCAGGACGCCGTCCTTGAAAAACTGGAAACCCGTCGGGCAGTTCAAGTCGTCGAGGAACTTCGTAACCTTGTCCGCCTGGCCGTCGTTGTTGGTGTCCTCGAAGATCAACAGGCTGTCGCCGGTCTGGCTGGTGGGCGTGCGCTCGGGATAACTGGGCCACGCCGCCACCCACAATCGGCCCTTGGTGTCGAACGCCATCTGCACCGGGTTGACGAGTTCGGGGAATTCCGCTTCGCTCGCGAACAAACTGACCTTGCAACCTTTGGCCAGGGTCATGTGCTGGATGGCCGCCTCGCCGCTCAAGTAGGGCTGCACGTCCGTTTTGTTGGGCGCGACGGTTTCGACCGGAGGGAGGTTTGAGTCGTCCACCTTCAGGTCGCCGCCTTTGGCCACGGCCCAGACGCGCCGGTCACGGTTGGCGGTCTTCACGTCGCGCTGCGACATTTCCTGCTGCATGATTTTGTAATTGGAAACATAGGGCGGCGCGGGATGGCGGACGGTGATGAACTTGCCCTTGCCCGGTTCGTAGGCCAGCGCCGAGCGCCCGCCATAAACGTTGTAGCCGTCCACCGTCCGGTAGCGCGCGTGCCATTCGGCGTTTTTGTCCAGCACGGCGGCGCGTAGTTTTTCGAGATTGCCGGACGGCGGCTTGTCTCCGAACAACTCCTGAAAAATCTCCGGCGCGAGCGCCTGGTCGCCGGCTTCGGTCAGGAGAAAGGTGTTGAACGTGAGCGCACCTCCCGGCTTCGCCGCCGGTGCGAAAAGCCGCTGCGAAAGGCTGAACAAGTTCAAGAAAGGCACGCCGTTGGCCTTCGCGATCTCGGCCATGGCGGCGGTGTACTTTTTCAGGTTGGCGTTGTTGGCCGAGGGATCGGGTTGGTTCGGGTCCTGGAGCTTCTCGTTGGCGATGGGAGAAAACAGCACGATCCGCGGCGCGCCTTTGCCGCTGTAGTTTTTGGCCTTCGTGTCCTTGAGAAATTTGTCGAGGTCTTTCCTGAACTTGTCCAGGCCGGCGTCGCCCGCGAATGATTCGTTGAATCCGTAGAAGGCGAAGATGACGTCCGCCTTGGTCCGGGTCAGCCACTCGTCGCGTGAGCCGAAGTTTTCCGAGCGATGCCACGTGGCGACTTCATCGCCGGCGACCGCGAGGTTGCGGAAAACCAGTTCGTGCCCGGGGAACTTCGCGTGAATGAGCGTTTCCAGCCAGCCGTGATGCTGCATCCGGTCGGCCAGCGCATGACCGAGGAAGACGACGTGGTCGCCCGGCTTGAGTTCCAGCGCGGCACCGTGGCCGCGTTCCGGGAGCAGAACCGCGACAGACAAAACGAAACTGACCGTCAAACACAATGGCTTCATTATTTTGAGGCTCAGAAGAAACGCGCCGCTCCGCAACAGAAAACTTGCGCAACTCCTCAGTTCCTGACCCATCGCAGCCGCGCGATGCGGATTCCGTCCAGCCCGGGATTCAGCGCCGCGATGTACCAACGTCCCTGGTGAAATACGATTTCCGGCGCGGCCACCGGCAGCGTGCCGATACGGTAACGGTCGTCACCCACGCCGAAACTCAGCGGATTGGGCGAGGCGTATTGGGTGTTGAGATGGTCGCGACCGTAGCGCTGGTTGCGAAAGAGGTAAAACATCCCATCTTTCGCCACGACAAAGGGACATTCAGCGTCGCCGCCGAACCAATTCGTATGCGCCGCGGCGATGCCGCCGGCCGAAACCATCATCGGTTCGCTCCAATGCTTCAGGTCGGATGAGGTGCGACAGAAGATGGCCGATTGATATTCCGCGCCCTTCTTGTGGCCCATGTAGTAGCAGTAAAACAGATTGCCCACCTTGAGCATCATCGGGTCGCGGCTGTTTTCGTGAGGGCCGGAAAAGAGAACGGGCTGGCCGCGGTCATTCAACACACGCGTGAAGGTCTTTCCATCCTTGCTGGTTGCCAGACAAATCCGCTGCCAGTCGCCATAGACCATGTAGTAGAGGCCCTTTTCCTTGAAGACGTGAGGCGCTTGCAACCCGCCCTTGGTTTCGCCCAGCGCGGTGTCGGCTTCCATCGCAATCCCCATCGGCGTCCAGTTTGAATCGGTGAGCCGCCGGCCTTCCCAACGATGAAAGAGCCGCGTGTGGCCGCCGCATTTCGTGTGGCGAATGCACGACCAGATCTGCCAGGTGGCGTCAGCGGCCTGCCAGACGGCGAAATCCACGGGCTGCTGTTTGTCGCTGGTGTAATCGCCGAGGTCCGGGTTGCCCGCGACCGGCCACCACTCGCCGGCAATTTGTGGCGTCAAGGGCTGCGCCAGTGCCGCTGCCGCAACGCCGGAGCATAAGACCGAAGCCAGAAGGAGTCGCACCCGGATCACCCATGGTCGCGGGAGACTGTTCACTTGAGAGCGGCATAGACGCGATGCACGTCGTCGTGGTCGTCCAAGGCATTGAGAAAATCCACGACTTCCTTGCGGGCAGGTTCGGCGACCTCGCGAAGCTCCTTGGCCAGATAACGAATTTCCGCAGCAATGACATTCCAGCCCGCAGCTTTCAAAGCCTTCGAAACCGCATCAAGGTCTTTGATCTCGGTCAGGAAGCGCGCTCCCTTCTGGCCGGCGGGAGTTTCTTCGGCCTCCAAGGGTTCAATCTCTTGTGCGCCACATTCGATGGCGTCGCCCTCCGCGTCACGGTTTGCGTCGGGATGAGTGGCTTCGACCACACCCAGGTGATTGAAAAAGAATCCGACGCTGCCAGGCTGCCCTAGCGAACCAGCCTTGAACAGATTGCGGATTTCCGGCGCCGTGCGGTTACGATTGTCCGTGAGGCACTCGACGATGATCGGGACCTTGTGCGGCGCGAATCCCTCATAAGTGACGAGTTCGTAAGTAATTTTTTCGTCGGTAAGACCTGCGCCCTTCTTAATGGCGCGCTCGATGGTGTCCTTATAGACGGAAGCCTTCTTGGCCTTTTCGACCGCGGCGAAGAGGCGGGGGTTCAGGTCAGGATCAGCGCCGCCAAGTTTGGCGGCGACCATGATTTCGCGGACCAGCTTGGCAGTCATCTGACCCTTTTTCTGCGCGCTGGCTTCGCGTCCGGCTTGTTTCCATTGTGCGCCCATGTGAGTGCCACTGTGGAAAAGTCCGGCGAACGCTTCAATGCAAAAGGTTGCCGGGAACGTCGTCCGGGCGCATCTCAGTTCATTGCAGGCAGGCATTCCTGGCGTAGCGCAGGTTTCCCCACCTGCGGTATCGCCGACTTCCAGTCGGCGGGCCCAGGCACGGCGTGGCAGGCCCGGAATTCGCCGCGTTTGCGGATTGGAAATCCGCGCCCCGGCAGACTGGAAGTCTGCGCTACGGCATCGCCTCGGCGCCCCCTGCAAGAAAATGAGATGCGCCCACGTCGTCCTTGCGGCGGTGTTGGAAACCTCTGCGCTGAGAAGATTCCGCCCGCGCATCAGCGGGCGGCACCAATCGAGTCCGGCGGCCGTGTGCCTTACAGACTTGCGCCGCCGCACGAACGTCGTCGGCTTTCGCGCTGCGAAATCCCCCACCACGGAGCAGGCCGGCCGGGATGCCGGCGCACCCAGCGTCCTCAGTTGGCCACGATGCAATAGAGGTTCTCGTGGCCGCGGATGAACAGTTCCTTGCCCACGAGCGCGATGGAGGCGTCCGTGCGGTCATCCAGCGAATTGGTGGCCAGCATTTCCAGTTTCGGTCCTTGCTTCAGCACGGCGCAGGCGCCGTTGCGTCCAAGCACATAAACCCGGCCATTCGCCGAGACGGGCGAGGCGTAGATGCCGTTCAACCCTGCCAGCCGCTCCTCCTCGAAGTGCGGCTTGCCGGTCTTTGCATCGAACGACGAGAAAATTTGTTCGTTGCCTTTGACCAGATAGAGCTGGCCGTTCACCAGCAATGGCGATGGGACGTAAGGTGTGTTGCGATGGTAACTCCAGCGGACGGCGGGCGTGCCGCCCAAATCGCCGGTGTGCCCGAGGGCGAACGCGAACAACGCACTTCCGCGGAAGCCGCTGGTAACATAAACCGTGTCCCGGTCGGCCACCGGACTGGGAATGGCATTGGCGGTCTGGCCCGCGCAGGACCAAAGTTCCTCGCCGGTTTCCAGGTCGTAACTGCGCACTTTGCGGGTCGAGTTCACAACCACCTGCAACTTCTTGTTGTGCTCGACCACGAGCGGTGTGGACCACGAAGTGTCATCGCTGCGCGGCGTGCGCCAGAGTTCTTTCCCGGTGCGTTTGTCCAGCGCCACGATAAAATCGTTGTCGGTTTCGTCGTCCCAATTCACGACGACCGTGTTTCCGTGCAGCACCGGTGAGGCGCCTTCGCCGAAACCGTTTCGCGTCTGCATGTTGCCGAAGTCCTTGGACCACTTCAGGTTTCCGTCCAGGTCATAGCAATGCAGACCGCGAGAGCCGAAATAGGCGAGTACCAACTGGCCGTCGGTGACAGGTGAAGCCGAGGCATAACCGTGATCGCGATGATGGCCTTCGTGCGGCACCTCCTCGCGGGCGGTCTTTTGCCAAAGCGGCTGGCCGGTTTTACGATCATAGCAAAGGACCTTGAACTGGTGGACCTCCGAGGGCCTTTCGGATCGGCCGAAGCCGCCACCGCCACCACCAGGACGAAAACCGCCGCGAGGCCGGCCCTCCGCCGGCGGTGCCTGCGCCAGTTGCACCGGTCCTTCCGAACCATACCCCGCCGCTCGCTCCCGCTCGCGCCGCGCGAACCATTGATCGGTTTCCAAGGACGAAGATTCCGGGGAGGGCGACTCGGCGGACCTGGCCAGTTTGACGGCCGTAAGAATAAAAACCTTGTCCCCCCAAATGATGGGCGTGGAGGTGCCGAAGCCGGGGACTTTGACTTTCCACTTCACATTCCTGGTTTCGCTCCATTCCAGAGGCGGGTCGGCTTCCGGCGCGACGCCGTTGGCAAGTGGTCCGCGCCATTGCGGCCAGTGACGGCGGGCTTCGTCCGATTGGGCCGCCGCCCAGGCAGCAGAAGAGGCCAGGGCAAGCGCGAGAAGTGCGCAGGTGGAAGGCAAGGTTCTCATGGGTTCAATTTTGGGTTGGTTTGCTCGTGTAAACTCTCGGCCGCTGGCCGGCGGAGCGGGCAAGCGGAGGTTGATTTCATTCGGGACTCATCTCCTGACGAAGCCGGTCAGATTTTCTTCAACAATTCTTTCCAGCGTTTCCAGGCTGCCTCGCGGCCTTTGCGGTTGGCTTCGCTGGCGTCCGGCGCTTCTCCAGCACGCATGAAACCATGCCCCGCCCCATCGTAAATCACCGGCTCGTAGGTCTTGCCCGCCCGCTTCATCAGCTCGGTGGAGGTCGGGATGGTGGCGTTCACCCGGGCGTCGTTGCCGCCATAGAACCCATGGACGGGGCAGTTGATCCGAGCGATTTCCTCCGGTTGGTCCGGTCCGGAACCGTAGAAGGGAAATGACGCCTTGATCTTCGGGTTTTGGGTCGCAAATCGGAATGACTGCGTGCCGCCCCAGCAAAAGCCGCTTACGACGACTTTGCCGTTGCAGGCCGGGTCGGCGGCGACCTTGTCCACCACCGCGTTCAAATCCGCCGTGATCTGGTCCGGGGTCAGCGACTGGATGGCCTTGCGCACGGCGTCGCCGCTGCCCAATTCCGCCGTTCCGCCGCCGCCCGGGGCGGCGCCCGAAAGCAGGTCCGGCGCGATGGCGATGTAACCGGCCTCGGCCAGTTGGTCGGCCACGCCGCGCACCCAATCGGTAAGGCCAAAGATTTCGTGGATCACGACCACCGCCGTGGCCTTGTCCTTCACCTCCGGGTAAGCGATGAAACAATTCACCTCGCGATTGCCGTGCTTGACCTTCACCCACTCGAGATGGCGGGGAGAGTTTTCGAGTCTCGCTTTGGCCCAGTCCTGCGAAGTGGCCGGAAGCACCGCCAACAGCATGGCGGCGAGGAACAGCAGTCTGCTTTTCATGGATATTCCTTTCGTTGAGTGGTCAGGTGGTCGAACTGCCGGTGATGCTGGGACTCGGTCGCTCAGTGCGCCAGGGCCAGAGACTGCTCACGCCTCCGGCGTCAGGCCGAGCACGATGTCGAACCGCGCAGCCAGTTCGCCGGCCCGTGAATCCTTCAATGGGATGAACGGCACGATCACCGATGCCCGCGCTTTCTCGTCGCGGATGCCGCGCAGCACGCCGTCGCGGTCATTCTGCGGTTCGCCCTTGATGTAGCACTGCGTCGTCAGCAGTTCCTTTCCGTGGCGCTTGACCTTGTAATGAATGTGCGGCGTGCGGCCGGGATAAGGCACGGGCTTGATGGTGCGAAACAGATATTCGCCGGTCGAACCGGTGAGAAACCGGCCGAAGCCCTGGAAGTTCGAGTCGTGCTTCGCTTTGTTCGCGCTGCCGCTGTGCAGGTAAACGCCCCGGGCGTCGCACTGCCAGATTTCCACCAGCGCGTTGCGCACCGGTTCACCGCGTGCGTCGAGAATCCGTCCGTTCAGCCAGGTGATCTCACCCACGGCCGGGGTCAGTCCATCGTTGATCACGATGAGGTCGTTGTCGGTGTCGAGCGGCAGGCGGTCGGGATAGAACGGTCCCTCAGTCTGGCGGGGTGTATGCGTCAATGCCTCCGCAAAGGCTCCGGGCACGGTGAAGAACATCGTGCCGAGCGCGAGACGTGAGAGAAAATGACGGCGAGTTCGGGCGTCAGTACAAACCGTTCCGGCAACATCTTTCGGGTTCATGGCGGAGACGATGCACCAGGCCGGCGGCGGTTTCGAGCCTTTTCTTGGACCGGTTGCCGGCCGCTTCGGACGGCACCAATGTTCCGCTCTGCCGCGCCTTTTCGTCACCGGACTCAGCGAAAATGCCGTCTTTGCAAGGCTTGAGGCTGGGCGACGCTCTCAAGTCAAGCGCACGGAGCGCTCCTGCCCGGGATCAACCTTTCAGTTGTCAAAGACCGCGGGAACTGCCAAGCTGTGCCTCGAATCCAGCGAGCATGTTCACTCAATGCCAAGCCAGTTTGCACTGGACCGGAAATGCCTGAGGCCTTTCCGGCGCTGTCATTCGCCTTTTAATCCACCAACCAAACATTGAATCCATGAAATCCATCACCAAGAATCCTGTTCTCGCCAGCCTGGCCGTCGCCGTGACCGCCTGTTTGATTGCCGGCTGCTCCGATCCTTCCGACAAAGTCCACAAAACCGCCGGCGCCGACCCGCAACAAGCCGCCGGGGGCGCGACCGCGGGCAAGGAATACGTCATTCGCGCCGAGTCCACCATCGGCTTCGTCGGCTCGAAGGTGACCGGCAGCCATGATGGCGGATTCAAGAAGTTTGCCGGCAAGCTCAACGTGGCGGGCGGCAAGATCACCGGCTCGCCCGAAATCAAAATAGACTTGAACTCAACGTGGAGCGACAACGAGAAGTTGACGGGGCACCTTAAGAGCGCGGACTTCTTTGACGTGGCCAACCATCCGATCTCCACCTTCACCGTCACCTCCATCGAATCGGCCGGCGCCCAGCACACCGTCACCGGCAACCTGGACCTGCACGGCGTCACCAAGAGCATCTCGTTCCCGGCGGACCTCCAGATCAGCGACGACGCCGTGACTTTGAAGGCCGAGTTCGCCATCAACCGGAAGGACTTCAACATCAATTATCCCGGCCGGCCCAACGACCTCATCCGCGACAACGTGGTGCTCAAGCTCGACATCAAAGCCACGCCCGGCGCGGCCCGTCCGGAAGACTTGTTGTAAGTCAGACAATCCCACCTGCTCCGTCTGCCGGGCTTCCCACTCCGATGAAAAAAAGTCGTCGAAGTGGATTTCCTGCGGTGTCTCGCGGCTCAAAGTTCCGCGAGACACTCCTCGATGATATCCAGCGCCCGATCCATCTCCTCGCGCGTGATGGTGAGCGGCGGGGTGAGCGTGAGGATGTTGCCCATGCTGACTTTGAAACTCACTCCTTTTTCCAGGGCGCGATACATCACGCGCTCGGCGGCGTCGCTGGCCGGCTCGCGGGTCTGAAGGTCTTTGACGAGTTCAATTCCCAGTAACAGGCCCAGTCCGCGGCCACCGGCCACGAGCGGATATTTTTCCTTCATCCGTTCAATGCGGCGCAAGGCGTGTTCGCCCAGCGCGCGGGCGTTTTCCAGCAGACCATCGGCCTCAATGCACTCGATCGTCGCCAGGCCGGCGGCGCAAGCGACGGGGTTCTTCTCATGCGTGTAATGTCCGAGCGCTCGGTCGGGCATCACGTTCAGGTCTTCGCGCGCAAGCAGCGCCGCGAGCGGGAACACACCGCCGCCCAGCCCTTTGCCGATGACGAGCATGTCCGGCACGATGCCGTAATGTTCGCAGGTGAACATCTTTCCGGTGCGCCCGAGACCATGCGGGATTTCGTCCAGAATCAACAACGCGCCGTGCTTGTCGCACGCCGCGCGGATGATTTTCCAGTATTCGGGCGGCGGAATGAAGGGAACGCTGCGCACGGTTTCGGCAACCACGGCGGCCACATCCCCTTCCTTCTTGAGGACGTATTCCACGTACTCGGCGCATTGGAGCGAGCATTGCGCGCCGCACTTGAACGGGCATTGCGAGGGATCGGGCGGCGGCACGTGTTCGGTGCCAGGCAGCAGCGGGCCGATGCCTTGTCGGAAAATCGCTTCGCCGCCTACGGAAATGGCATCGAGCGAAGCTCCGTGGAAGGAGTCCCACATGGAGATCGTCTTGAACCGGCCCGTGGCGGCGCGGGCCAGTTTCAGCGCCATGCCGATGGCGCTCGTGCCGCCAGGCGCGAAAAGAACCTTGTTCAAATGGCCGGGCGCGAGTTCGGCCAGTTTCTTCGCCAGCTTGATCGCCGGGATGTTCGTGTAACGCCGCGTGCAGAATGGCAGTTCGTCAAGTTGCGCCTTGATGGCATCAACGACGCGGCGATTGCGGAAGCCGACCTGGTGGACGTTGTTGCCATGAAAATCCATGTAGCGCCGCCCCTGAAGGTCTTCGACGTAGATTCCGTCGCAGCCCTTGAACACGTTCAGGCAGGGCGTGGACAAGGATTGATGCAGAAAATATTTCGCGTCCTCGTCCAGCCAGGCTTTTGCCTCGGAATTAATTTTCTCCGCCAGCCATTGCGTGCGGCGCGGCGAGAGGTTCAGGTCGCCCTCGGATTTGAAATGGTCGGGCGTGGCGCTCATGGGTTCACCACGGCAACGAAAACGTTTTCACGGTGGTCATGCACTTCATGGCTTCGATGACGCCTTCCTTGATGCCAAGGCCGGAATCTTTCACGCCGCCGAAGGGCGAGCTTTCCAGGCGGTAACCGGGCACTTCGTTGATGTTGACCGTGCCGGTCTTGAGACGCTTCACGATTTCGATGGCGCGATTCAGATTGGTGGTGACGACGCCGGAAGACAAACCGTACGCCGTCGAGTTGGCGAGTTCGACGGCGTCATCAAGATCGCGAACGGCCATGATCGGCGCCAGCGGACCAAAGGATTCGCATACGACCATCTCGGCGTCGCGCGGCACATCGGCAATGACCGTCGGCGCGAGCAACGCGCCTTTGCGTTCGCCACCGAGCAGGACTTTCGCGCCGGCAGCCACGGCTTTCTTGACGACCGACTCCAGATGCACCGCAGCGGCTTCGTTGATGACCGTGCCGACACGCGTTTCGGGATCGGTTGGATCGCCGCATTTGTACTCGCGGGCTTTCTCGACGAAGCGCTCGGTAAATGGTTTCACAATGCCTTGCTCGACGAGAATTCTCTTAACCGCCGTGCAACGTTGGCCGGAATTGCGGAAGGAACCTTCAGCCGCGAGCGTGACAGCGAGG
This sequence comes from Verrucomicrobiia bacterium, assembly GCA_011525685.1. Taxonomy (GTDB): domain Bacteria; phylum Verrucomicrobiota; class Verrucomicrobiia; order Limisphaerales; family JADLHS01; genus WYBW01. Next base: position 23,402 of record WYBW01000070.1, on the reverse strand, counting down.
TCGAGGTCGGCGTCATCCAGAATGATGAGCGGGTCGTTGCCGCCGAGTTCCAGGACCAGCTTCTTGTAGCCGGCGTTCTGCGCGATCTTTTTGCCCACGGTTTCGCCGCCGGTGAAGGTGACGAGTTCGACGCGCGGATCGCGCACCAGGAAGTCCGCGACCTCGTCGGTCGGACCAAGCAACACACTGAGCATCTGCGGCGGGAGGCCGGCCTCGTACATCAATTCGACGAAGCGGATGGCCGTCAGCGGCGTGACGGTGGCCGGCTTGAGGATCACCGGCGCGCCGACGGCAACGGCCGGCGCGACTTTGTGCGCGACCTGGTTCAACGGATGATTGAACGGCGTGATGGCAGCGATCAATGCCAATGGCTCGCGGAGGGTGAAGATTTTTCGCGCCTTGCCCTGCGCGGAGATGTCACACGAAAAGATCTGTCCGTCATCGCGCAGTGCCTCCATGGCGGCAAAACGCAACACGTCGCTGGCGCGTCCCGTTTCGTAGCGGGTTTCACGAATGCAAAGGCCGGCTTCCGCCGTGATGATCTGGGCAAACTCCTCCCTTCGCTCCTCGAGCAACTGCCGGGTCTTTTCCAGGATCATGGACCGCTGATATCGGGTGAGCGTTTGGCGATGGGAAAGCGCCGCCTGAATGGCAGCCTCGGTGTCGGCGCGGCTGGCGAGCGCGACCGAGCCGACCAACCGGCCATCGTACGGGTGGTGGATGGAAAGTTTTTTCGAGCCGGTGACTTTTTTGCCGGCGACGTAACAGGCCAGGTCCTGGACCGGTAGTGTGTTCATCAAACGAGCTTGAGTTGGTGGTGATCAGGTTTTGATGCCGTTGATGGCAAAATCGAAGATGTCGAAATTGCGCGGATCGCCGGCGGCTTTGGCGGCGTATTCAGGCTTGAGTGGTTCGGAGAGAATCAAGGGCACCATTTCCTCGTAGCGTCCACCGTGCGAACGCAGCCCGCCATGCAGCGCCTTCAGGTCGTGATACTCGGGCGTGCGGCCGAGGACAACGTTTCGCCCTGAAAGGACGATGAGTTCGCCGAGACGATCTGCGGGCAGTTCGAGTTTCCGCGCGGCGGTCTCGCGATCATAAACTTCGGTGATGCCGGGCAGGTCCATGAGCCAGGTGCGGACGCTTTCCCGCAAAGCCTGCCCCCTCACCCCAACCCTCTCCCCCGATGCGGGAGAAGGGGAGGAGTTCAAAGCAGGCAAATGAACGACGGCGAACGAGCCCAGCGCCCCGTGATGCACGACGTAGGGATCGGTGATTGGCAGGATGACGCGGAAGCCGGGGCCAAACTTTTCCGTGAGTTGCGATTCGAGATAAATCACATTGGGCGAACCATCGGGTTTTTGCTTGGCGTTCATGCCATGGTCGGCGGTGAGGGCAACGATGGCGCCGAGGTCCAGCAACCGGCCCAGTTCGTGGTCAATCGCGGCGTAAAAATCCAGCGACTCGGGCGACTCCGGCGGGTACGCGTGCTGCATGTAGTCGGTGGTGGAGAGGTAAAGAAAATCCGCCAGGCCCTGCTCCAGCAGAGCCGCGCCGGCCCAGAACACGTAAAGGCTGGCATCACCGCTGTAAATCTGCGGGGTCGGACGGCCAACGATTTTTTCCACCTCCGCGATGCCATGAGTCTCCGGCTTCGCCTGGTTGGCTTTCTCGGAGGAAAAGGCGATTCCCTTCAGGTTATGACTGAAAATGTCGCGCAGCTTTTCCTTGGCCGTGATGACGCCGACTTTCCGTCCCGCCGCGGCCGCCGCGGCCAGAATGGTTTCGGCGCGAAGATACTTCGCCGAGTTCATCATTACTTCCTGGCCGGTCGCGACGTCGTAAAAAAAGTTGCCGCCGATGCCGTGAACCGAGGGCGGCACACCGGTGACGATGGAGGCATTGTTGACGTTGGTGAAGGAGGGCAGCGCACCGCGCGCGAGTCCACGATGGCCCCGCACGGCCAGGCGCTGAAGATTCGGCATCCGGCCTCGCGCCAGGGTGGCGTCGAAGTACTCATCCGCCGAACCGTCGAGGCAGATGACGACGATGGGTCGCGCGGGTGGTGCGTAGGTTCGCCCGTTGACGGAAAAGGGATTTATGGCAGGAGCAATCATGCGGATACCATTTCAATCGGGCGGGATTTTCGGGTGGCGCTCAAGGCCTCGGCGAAGTGCCCGACAAATTCCTCGATGGCCTTGGTGTCATGTGCCAGCGAGAGATAGAGTTTCGTGCCCATGGGATTGAGAAAAACACCGGCCTTCAACAACGCCAGCATCACGGCCCGGCCATGCGCGCGGTCAGAGGCCAGCCAGCTTCGCTGATCCGTGACCGGCTGCCGGGAAAACGCGACCTGCGCCAGCGGGCCGTCGCCGAGAACTTGCGCGACTTCCTCCTGCGACTTCAAAGCGTCCGCCATTTGCTGGCGCAACTGCGCGCCGGCTTCGTGAAGCCCCGGATAAACGTCACGCTCCGAAAGGACTTCAATGGTCGCGAGCGCGGCGGCGGCGGAAACCGGATTGCCGCCACCCGTGGATGCCGACCAAACGTAGTTCGGTCCAGGCAAACGATGCTCCGCCACCACCTCCATCAAATCCGCGCGTCCGGCATACGCGCCGATGGGGAAACCGCCACCCAAAGCCTTGCCGTAAGCGACCAAGTCCGGCTTCACGCCGTAAAACTCCTGCGCGCCGCCCAAGGCCAACCGGAAGCCGGTGACCACTTCATCGAAAATCAACACCACACCGTGCCTTTGCGTCACGGCCCGAAGGCCGGCCAAGAAGCCATGGGCAGGGGCAATGCAGCGGTGCAGCGGTTCGACGATTACGGCGGCAAGCTCGGCGGCGTGACTGGCAATGATGCTCTCGGTCGTAGCAAGGTCATTGAACGGCGCGATCAACACATCGCGTTCAACCCAGGTTGCGCCGGCGCCCGAGGGATCCGACCCGGGCAGCGCGGTGGGCTTGCCGTTCAACATGCTGGTGACGCCGACGGGATGTTGGCCGTGATAGGCGCCCTCGAACTTCAAAACCTTGGGCCGGCCCGTCGCGCCCTGGGCAATTCGCAGGCAAAGCATAGTCGCCTCGGTGCCGGACGCGACGAAGCGGACTCTTTCCGCGCACGGACTGATGGACTGGATGCGCTCAGCGAGTTCAACGGAGCGTGTGTTGACCGCCGCGAAATTGGCTCCGTCGCGGGCCTGGCGCGCGGCAGCTTCAATCACTTGGGGATGGGCGTGGCCAACGAGCGCCGCGCCCCAGGCCATGGTCATGTCCAGAAACTCGCGGCCCTCGGTGTCCCACACCCGGCAGCCGTGGCCGCGCTGCAAGACAGGCACAAGTTCGGCCGGAATTCCATACTCGCCGTTCGAGCCGGCGGGAAACGCTCGCAGCGCGCGCTCGCGGTAGCCGGCTTTCATTTGTTCAGTTGAATGCCCATTTCCTTCACCGTTTCGCCGATGGCCAGCAGCAGGGCGCGCATGTCGGCTTCAAACAATCGCCCAATCGAACCAATTCGGAAGGTGTCCGCCTGGCTGATTTTGCCGGGGTAAACGATGAATCCCTTGTCGCTCAGGCGGCGATAGAATTGCTCAAAGGTGAACTTGGGATCGTCGGGAAAATAGAACGAAGTAATGATGCAGCTTTGGACTGACGGATCGAGATAAACGCGGAAGCCCAGCTTTTTCATCCCTTCCACCAACGCCTCGTGATTGCGACGGTAGCGTGCGCCACGCGCCCCAATGCCGCCTTCCGCGTCCAGTTCGCGAAGGGCCTGATCGAAGGCGAGAATCGAGTGCGTCGGCGGCGTGTAACGGAATTGCCCGTTCTTCTCGAAGCCCTTGAGCTGGCCCAGAAGGTCGAGGCTCAAACTCCGTGCATAACCATCGCAGGCCAGCAGCACGGCGCGGCGGCAGAGGACGAACGAGAAACCCGGAACGCCCTCGACACATTTGTTGGCGGATGAAATCAGGAAATCAATGCCGCACGCCTCCAGGTCAATCGGGATCGCCCCAAAACTGCTCATCGCGTCCACGATGTTGACTTTCCCGTGTTTGCGGCAGACCTCGCCCAAGGTTGCAATCGGATTCAGAATGCCCGTGGTGGTTTCGCAATGCACGACCGCGACGTGGGTCACAGCCTTGTCGGTCGAGAGCAGGGCCTCCAGCGCGGCGGGGTCGGCCGGCCGGTCTTCTGCCGTTCTCAAAACGGCGTGTTCGATCTTCGCATGCTTGAGCATCTGGATGATGCGGTCGCCGTAAGCGCCATTGGTGAGCACGGCCACTTTGCCGTCCGGCGGCACGCAGGTTTGAAACACCGCTTCGACGCCGAACGTGCCGCTGCCCTGGAGCAGCACGGTCTCCCATCCGCTCTCCCGCGAAACGCCTGCCAGCTTCAACAACCGGTCGCGCACGCTGGCGACCAGCGCATTGAACTCGAAGTGCCACGAGCCCGCATCGTGAAGCATGGCCTGCTTCACGCTCAGACTCGTGGTCAGCGGGCCGGGGGTGAAAAGCAATTTGTCCCTTGCCGGAGGCAGGGGCATCTGACGCTGGGTTGAGTCCGTTTCTGAGGCGGAGTTGTTCACGCGCCGAATCTAGGGAGATCGGATTCGTTTTGCACGCTCAACCTGCGAAGCTGGGCAAAGATTCGCGACCGCACTTTCAACTTTCAACCTTCAACCTTCAACTCATAGACTCGGCCAGTGCCGATTCTCGCTTACATCCTGACCGCGCTCGCGGCCTATTTGCTCGGCTCGATTCCGACGGGTTACCTCGTGGGCCGGGCCAAGGGGGTGGACATTCGCAGCGTCGGCAGCGGCAACATCGGGGCGACGAATGTGTTCCGATTCCTGGGCAAGCCGGCGGGAATTTTTGTGCTTTTCATGGACGCGCTCAAGGGCTTCGCCGCAGTGGCGTTGGTCGTGAATTTCCATCCCGAACTCCATGACGCCGCGCCAGTGATGTTCGGCCGGGACGGCCAGCCGGACGCGAGCACCCGCGAGTGGCTGGGGATCGTCGCCGGCATCGCGGCGATTCTTGGCCACAACTATACCTGCTGGCTGCGGTTCAAAGGCGGCAAAGGCATCGCCACCTCGGCGGGCGTGTACCTGGCGCTGGCGCCGGTGGCGGTGGGCCTCGCTCTCGCCGCGTGGATTCTTCTGTTCGTGATCACGCGCTACGTTTCACTGGCCTCCATCGCGGCAGCGGTGGCCCTGCCCACGGCGGTTTGGTTCACGGAAGAGAGCATCGCGTTGGGCCTCGTGACGACGGGGCTGGGCCTCATGGCGATTTACAAACACAAAAGCAACATCCAGCGGCTGCTGGCCGGCACAGAGAGCCGCATCCATTTCAAGAAGAAGAAGGAAGAACTTCGATGAAAATCACCGTGCTTGGCGCGGGTGCCTGGGGAACGGCGCTGGCCCGCATGTTGGCCGCGCGCAACAACGAGGTCACCCTCTGGGACTACTTCCCGGAGACGATCGAGGCCATTCGCCAGTCCGGCCGCAACGAGCGTTATCTGCCGGGTATTGAACTGCCTGCCGGACTCGTGGCTGAACCGGACGCCGCCCGGGCCGTGGCCGGTGCGGAACTGGTTGTGGTGGCCAGCGTCTCGAGAGGCTTCCGCAAAGCGACTGAATGTCTGCGCGACTTCACGGGAGTCGTCGTCAGCGTGACCAAGGGCATCGAGTTTGAAACCGGTCACACCATGTCGGATATCCTCGAGGAGAACTCGCCTCGCGCCCGCATCGTCGCCATGTCGGGACCGACACTGGCCATGGAAGTAGCCCGGGGTGTTCCAACAGCCATCGTCGCCGCCAGTGAGGACGAAGCAGCGGCTCAGATCGTACAGGCCTTGTTTCACAGTCCGGCCTTCCGCGTTTACACGAGCACCGACATTCACGGCGTGGAACTGGGCGGCGCGCTCAAGAACGTCATCGCCATCGGCGCGGGCGTGTGCGACGGGTTGGGCTTTGGCGACAACTCCAAGGCGGCCCTGGTGACACGGGCGATTGCCGAGATGCGGCGGCTGGGAGTGGCGTGCGGCGCGCAGGCCGACACCTTCACCGGCCTGAGCGGCTTGGGCGACTTGATGGTGACCTGTTTTTCGCGCCTGAGCCGCAATCGCGGGTTTGGCGAGCGCCTCGGCAAGGGCGAGAAGGCCGAGGCGATTGTCGCGAGCATGACGGCCGTGGCTGAAGGGTATCCGACAGCGCGCTCCGCGCGCGAACTGGCGCGCCGCCACAAAGTCGAAACCCCGATCATGGAGGAAGTTTACGCCATGCTTTACGACGGCAAGGACGTGCGGCAGGCGGTGCAGGACCTGACGGCCCGGGAATCGAAAGCGGAGGATTGAACAACGAGAGTTTGTCACACAGTGGAAGTGACGAACTGGTGACGACGCATTCCCCTGCCACCAACAAGTGGCGAACTTCAAAACCGTCGCGTCAACGTCACCGTGACGGTGTTGCCCTGCAAGCGGTTTTCCGCCTCGATTTCGCGCACGTAACGTATTGAGGTGATCAAACCCAGTTTCGGACAAATCAGGTTGATCTCCGGGCCAACGCCCCACACCCAGTCCTTGTCCGAACTGGAGCCGCTGCCAATGTCGGAGGTGGTTTGACGCTGGTAATAACCCGCCATCCCGAGACGACGCCAAGATGAGCTTTTCAATACTGTTCCGGGACGCTAGCCTTCAGCCATGAGTAATTCCAGCGATGGAGTTGCCTCTTCCTCGAAGCCGGCGGGACTGTTTGCGACCACGCACTGGACCGTGGTGCTGCAAGCGGGGAGCGGCGAGTCTCCACAGGCGGATGAGGCGCTGGAAAAGCTCTGTCGCGCTTACTGGTATCCCCTCTACGCCTACGTGCGGCGGCGCGGGTATTCGGCGACCGACGCGCAAGACCTGACCCAGAGCTTCTTCGCGCACCTGCTGGGAAAGGATTTCCTGCACGCCGTGGGGCCGGAGAAAGGAAGATTTCGCTCTTTCCTGCTGGCGTGTCTCAAACACTTTCTTGCAGACCAATGGGAGAAGTCACGCACGGCTAAACGCGGCGGGGATTGTCCTGAATTGCGGCTGAATTGGAACCAGGCTGAGCAACGCTACGGGCTGGACGCACGAGTCGAAGCCAATGCTGAAAGCCTCTACGATCGCCGTTGGGCCTTGGACCTGTTGGACCGAGTGCTGGACCGGCTGCGCCAGGAAGCCGTGATTGCCGATCGCGTAGCTGTTTTTGATCAACTCCAAGGCTGCCTTTTGGGCGATTGGGGCGCGGAGACCTATGCCCAACTGGGATCCCGGTTGTGCTTGAGCGAAACGTCCGTGAAAGTGAAGGTCCACCGACTGCGACGTCGGTATCGCGCACTGCTGCGCGAGGAGATTGCCCACACCGTAACGCATCCCGAAGAAATTGAGGAAGAAATGCGTTACTTGTTTATGGTTGTCAGCCGCTGAACTCGCGGCGCGTAACTTGTGTGGTCCATTCCCGTTGGAATGAATGAAGACAATGGCGACATCCGAGAACAACACTTGTCCGAGTTGCGGCATGGCGCTCCCACCAGACGCCCCGAAAGCGATGTGTCCGCGTTGCCTGTACCGAATGGGCCTCGGTGAAGCGAAGGACGACGAACCCGCGGCCGGATCGGATTTTGTAGGCGTACCACCTGTCACTTCCTACGCGTCACTGCCGCGCTCCTTCGGTGACTATGATCTGCTCGAACTGATCGCCGAGGGCGGTATGGGCGTCGTCTTTAAGGCCCGTCAGCGCAACCTCGACCGCTTGGTCGCCGTCAAGATGATCCGCGCCGAACACCTGGCCCGTCCCCAAGACGTGGAGCGCTTTCACCGGGAAGCCACCGCCGCCGCCCGGTTGCAGCATCCCCACATTGTGGCAATTCACGAAGCAGGGGAAATCGAAGGCCAGCACTTTTACGCGATGGATTACGTCGCCGGCCGCAGCCTGGCGGCGGTGGTCAGGGAACATCCCTTGGCGCCCTACCGGGCCGCTGCCTGCGTGAAGATGATCGCCGAGGCCGTCCACCATGCACACGAACACGGCGTGCTGCACCGCGATCTCAAACCGTCAAATATCCTGATTGACGCCGATGAGACACCGCACGTGACCGACTTCGGGCTCGCCAAGCTGTTGGGGAGCGGTTCCGAGATGACGTTTAGCGGACAAGTGTTCGGCAGTCCGAGCTACATGGCGCCCGAACAGGCCGCTGGACACAACCGCGCCGTGGACGCGCGCGCCGATATCTATGCGTTGGGAGCGATCCTCTACGAATTGTTGAGCGGCCGACCGCCGTTCAAGGCCGACACCGCCTTGGAAACCCTCAAGCTCGTCGCCGAAACCGAGCCGGTGGCGCTGCGGTTGCTCAATCCCCGGCTGCCGCGCGACCTGGAAACCATCTGTCTGAAGTGCCTGGAAAAAGAACCCGCCCGACGCTACGCCACCGCGCAGATGCTGGCCGAGGAACTGGGTCGCTATTTGGACGCCAAGCCACTACTGGCTCGACCGGTAGGCACGCCGGCCAAAGCTGCGCGCTGGTGCCGGCGCAATCCACGGCTCGCATGCCTCACCGCTGGTTTGGTACTGGTGTTCGCGCTCGGTTTGACCGGCGTGCTGTGGCAATGGCGTCATGCCGAGACGGCGCGTCGGCAGGCGGTTGAGAACCTGTGGCACTCCTATCTGGCTCAGGCCCGGGCAAACCGTTGGAGTGGACGCGCCGGGCAGCGCTTTGACAGCCTCGCCGCGCTTGCCCGTGCCGCGGCGATTCGTCCGTCCCGCGAATTGCGCAATGAAGCGATCGCCTGTCTGACCTTGCCCGACGCCCAGCCTTTCCGCGAATGGTCACTTTCGCCAGGACATGGTTTTGACTTTGATGCGCGGCTCGAACGCTACGCCCGAACCGAACTGGATGGTGAGATCGTGATTCGCCGGGTTAGTGACGGGGCCGAACTGTTACGCCTCCGCGCCATCGGCCCTGAGACGCCGGAAACTGTCCGACTCCGTTTCAGCCCTGACGGTCGGTTACTGGCAGCGAAGAGGTATGGTCGCCGAACGAATCACTTCCAAGTTTGGGACCTCAGCCAGCGAAAAGTGGTCCTGCAACCACCCCTCGCAATCCATCAGTTCGTGGTCCAGTTCTCGCCGGACAACCAACGTCTTGCCATCGCGGAAACCAACGGAACAATTCATCAATATGATCTGGCCTTGGGCGCGGAGCTTCGAACGATCTCCGTACCGCACCCGCCCAACGAACTCCGTTTCAATCCGCAAATCACCCGGCTGGCCGTTTGCAGCGAGTTGGACAGGATCGTGCGCGTGTTCGATCTGGCTTCCGGTGAGCTCATCCAATCGCTGCCGCATCCTTCCGGCATTCAAGCCCTGGCTTGGAGCCAGAGGGGCCAGCACTTGGCCTGCGCAGGGAACGACGAACGCGTCTATCTGTGGAATGTGACGACCAGCAAACGTGTGGCGGTTTTCGAGGGACATGCCGGAGCCGTGACCGGGGTTCTTTTCAATCATCAGGCGGACCTGCTGGTTTCGGGAGGATGGGATGGCAAGACCTGGTTCTGGGACCCGATCCTGGCCCGCCCGTTGTTCAGTCTCCCCGGACGATATGCCTCGGCGTTCAACGCGGATGACGCGATGCTCGGGTTCATCAGGTTAACTCCGTATGCGACTGCGGCGGGGCTTTGGCGGGTGAGTTCCGCACCCGAGTGCCGCCGGCTGGGCCGCCTGGGTCTGGCGGTGCCTGGCAACGCCGCGGCCTTCAGCCCTGACCAACGTCTGCTGGCGGTGGCCGGGCGCGAGGGCGTGCGGCTTTGGAGCCTCGCCACTGGCCAGACACTCGGCATCGTCCCGACCGGTGATAGTCGTTCGGCGATCTTTCTGCCCGACGGCGTATTGATCACCAGCGGCATCTCAGGGGTACAGCGCTGGCCGCTGGTGTGGGATTCTGTGTTGGAAACACTCGAACCCGGCCCGCCGGCCGTGCTGTGGTCGGGTGTGGCGGAGCATGCGGCCCTGACGCCCGACGGCCAAAGATTGGTGGTCGTCGGACTGCAGTCACCGGACGCAGATGCGCTGGTAATCCATCTGAGTGACGCCGCACCACCGCGGCGGTTGAAGGGCCACCGCCCCAGCACCTGGGTCAGCGTAAGCCCCGACGGACGCCAATTCGCTTCGGGCAATTGGAAAGGCCGGGGTGTGTGCGTCAGGGATCTCGAGTCCGGCCAGGTGATCACTGAGTTACCCGTGGGCCAGAACGTCAATGTCGCCTACAGCCCGGACGGCCGATGGCTTCTGACGGGTTCGCCCGCCGAGTATCGCTTCTGGAATACCCGCTCGTGGCAGGCGGAGCGGTCACTGCCGCGCGAATTGGCCGGCGATTACGTGGGAGCCATGGCGTTCGCGCCCACTGGCACTCTCCTGGCCGTGGTCCACCAGCGCGACTCTCAGGTGAAACTTTACGCCGTCGCGGACGGCCAGGAGTTGGGCACGCTGGAAGCCGGCATCCCGCTCGGCTTCAGCCCCGACGGCCAGCGCCTCGTCACGCTCGCCGAGGATGAGCGGACGCTTCTGCTGTGGGACCTGGCGCTGATTCGTCGGCAGTTGGCCGCGATCAACCTGGACTGGCACTGACCCATCTCGAAAGCGGCGGTTCTTGGCCCACCTTCGAAACCGGCTGAAACAACAGTCTGAACGCGATCGGTCGTTGATGGTCCGCCGTGGCAAAGGCCAGAACATCCCCACCGAAGTAGTGTAACCCTGCGGTAGTTTTCCCGTTGGAAGGAAAGTGACGGTCGGGTGTTTCAACTGAGAACGCGGGGATCGCCGGGCGAAATGTGCGCCAACGAGCGCCATTCAGTTCCAGCAGTCCCAGGCAGGCGAGACACGAACCGGCCGCGAAACCAACAAGCGAAAGGCAGAACAACATGAAAGCAGTGACAACCACAGTGCTGAGGCGCACGGCTATTGGCGTCGTTGCCGCACTCACCTTGGCGTCCGTGCTGACCGCCGAATCGGCCGCCAAGAAGACTTACTTCACCGGGGTCGAAGGGAACTACGTCCTTGAGCCGGGACAGTGGTTTGGTGACGGCGCGAATCTCGTCGCGTTCCGGCGCGCGTGCGACGCCGACGAGGACATCACCGATCCGCGCCTCAAAGGCCTGGGCAGTTGGACCTACGCGGTGGATGCCGTGGCGGGCAAGTTCTGGGGCTGGGGCCGTATCGTGCCCGACCAGGGCGGCGGCGAATGGACAGGATATTTCACCGGCACCATGTCCCTTGGCACGACCCTTCACATGACCCTCACTGGCAGCGGCGAATACGCCGGCTTGGTCGCCCGCCTGACCTATACGGAAGGCCCGCAACCCCACACGCTCGCGATCTCGGGCTACATCGTGGAAGCCAAGGGCGGGCCGGGCGAGCGGCCACTTAAGATCACCGCCTGCCGTGCGGAGCGGTGGCAACTGCTGCCTTGCCTCGAGCTAGATCCAGCCTCCTGGCCACCGGCGCCGTTTGACCCGCCGAGACCTGCGATGGTTCTCAAGGCCGACATTGTGAGTGAGGTGGCTCAGGCCACGCACGCGGGACGGTCGAGCAACGAAGGCATCTCCCTGGTTGACCCGGTGACTGGCGCCATTACCGGCACAGGAACAGCCATAGCTGCGAACGGGGACACACTCTTCTGGGTGTTCGACGGCATTCACGGCCCGACAGGCGTGCCGGAGGGGCATATCCACTTCTGCGGCGGTACTGGCCGGTTTGACGCGGTGGTGGGCATGGTCGAGATCGAGATCACCTCCGGCCCCGTCCCGACCGACGATCCGTGGGTGATGGAGATGTGCTACCGCGGGATCGGCACGATCCGCTATTGATTGAGTGGATGTCCGTTGATCGCGGGAGCGTGCGGCTGGCTGAAAGAAAGAAACCAAAACATAGATGGTGCAAGGACAAATGACTTCATGCCGGTCCCGGTCCTGTAACCTTCCGCAAGTTTTCCCGTTGCAACAAGGTGACGGCCGGGTGTTGTACCTGAGAACACGGGGAGTGCCGGGCGGAATGTGCGCCAAAAAGCGCCATTCAGTTCCAACAGCCTCTGGCAGGCGAGACACGAACCGGCCTGAAACCAACAAACGAAAGGCAGAACAACATGAAAGCAGTGACAACTATAATGCTACGGCGTGCGGCCATTGGCTGCATCGCTGCCCTCGCCTTGGCGTCCGCACTGGCCAGCGCCCGGGCAGACACCCTCACGGTGACCACGCTCAACGACAGTGGCCCCGGCTCTCTCCGCGAAGCCATCGCCACTGCTGCCGCAGGCGACACGATCACCTTTGGCGTGCAAGGCACCATCAGGCTGACCAGCGGCGCATTGATGATCACGCAAGACCTCGATATCCAAGGGCCGGGCTCTCACAAGCTCAAGATCAGCGGCAACAACGCCAGCCGGGTTTTCGTCATCGCGGGCGGCGCGGCAACGATCTCCGGGGCAACGATCCGCGACGGCTTGGCTGACGGAAACTCCCCCATCATGCCCTGCACCGGCGGTGGAATCCTCAACTTCAGCAGCCTAACGCTGGTGAACGACATTGTGTGCGACAACCAGGCCCTCGGCGAAAGCGGCCTGAGCCCGTTCGGCCCTGGCATAGGGTCAGCCGGAGGCGTCTTCAATTTTGGAATCCTTCGCGTTGCCACCACTTCATTCAGCCGCAACCTCGCCCGCGGCGGCGATGGCGGCGACGGCTTCTACGCTGGTCACGCTGCCGCCGGGGCCATCGGAAACGTCGGTGTCCTGAGCATTACCGGCAGTAAGTTCAGCCATAACCAGGCCCTGGGTGGCCATAACAACAGCGGCGCCATGGGAGCCGGCAGTTGCGTGGGCGGCGCCATTTGGACGGGCGACATGGGCCTGGGCCCGGGGTGGCTGGAACTCCGGGACAGCCGTTTGGACCACAACCAGGCCATCGGCGGCGACGGCGCTCCGCCAGGCACCTCCTGGGGCGTTGGCGGCGCCATCCAATTCCTCAACGGAAACGGCAGTATCAGCGGTTGCGTGTTCGACCACAATGCTGCCATCGGCGGTGCCGGAGTCCCAAGCGGAGTGGGCGCCTGGGGATTGGGCGGTGCCATAAACGTCAGCGGGGTGTCGAGCGTGACCATCAGCGAATCCACCGTGGAACACAACTTGGCCCAGGGCGGCCCGGGCGGGCTTGGCGGCAACGGCGGAGGTGCGGGAGGCGGCGGACTGCGGAGCGAGTCCGAAGGGGCGCTCACTGTGATCAACACCACCGTGGCTCACAACCGCGCCCAGGGCGGTACCGGTCGCGCCGGCGGCACCGGCGGCGACGGCGTGGGTGGCGGCTGCGCGACCTGGTATGGCTCGCTGTCCCTCGAGGGCGCGACGGTGACCCAGAACCTGGCCTTGGGCGGCGGCCCCGGTGGTCAGGGCATCGGCGGCGGTGTCTTCTGGCTGGGTAACTTCACTTTTGACGACTCGACTGTCATCACGAAGAACCACGCCACGACCAGCAAGGACAACATTGCTCCTTAGCCGGTCTCCGCAAACAGGTGGTTCTGGCGTCCACACCCGCGGATCCCGGCGGCGTCTTGCCGCTGAGTCCGGGGATTCAACGCGAGCAACCTCTGAGAAGCGAAACACGAAGCGGTCGTGAAATGCACCACGGCAGGGTGAGCGACTATGAAAAAGACCACCGGCCGGCCAAGCGGCCCGGGTTGCCATGAGTTCTCCTGTCAATAGACCCAAGCGATGAAAACAAGAATCATGAAAACGCAAAGCATCCCTAGATGGAGATCCAGCATTCGGTGCTTGAGCGTCGAGGTGCTCCTCACAGGCGCACTCTCTCTCGCCACGGTCACCGCTGGTTTGGGCCAACCCCTCCTCCAGTTCAGCGCCAGCACCTACAGCGTGCCCGAAAGCCAGGGCGCAGCAACGCTCGGAGTCCAACGCCTGGGAGACCTGAGCGCGGCGGTGAGTGTCAATTACGCCACGACCGACGGCACGGCCACAAACGGAGTGAAGTATACCGCAACCAACGGGACGGTGGCCTTCGCCACCGGTATAACCAACCAATGGATCGTCGTGCCCATCCTCAACGACGGCTTCGTCGAGGGCAGCAAGAGGTTCACGGTGTCACTGAGCAACCCGGCTGGCAGGGCGGTTCTCGGCACCCGCACGAACGCCACCGTCTCCATCACGGACAACGATCGGGGAGTGAGTTTTCGGTTCACCAGTTATTCCGTGGTCGAAGGTGCAGGCGCGGTGTTGATCGATATCGTGCGAGGTGATGATGGCAACCTGCCTGTGACGGTCGATCTGACCACCAGCGATTTAACCGCTCTCAGCGGGCAGGACTACACGGGTGCCACGACCAACCTCATGTTTGCCCCCAACGAGCGATTGATGACGGTGGCCATACCCATCCTCAATAACGGCCTCAGGGAATCGAACCGGAGCTTCCGAGTCACTTTGAGCAACGCCGTCGGCGCCTCGCTTGGCCAGTCGAAAACGACCACGATCACGATCGTCGATGACGACCAGGGTTTTCAGTTCGAGTCGGCCAAATACACGGTTGGCGAAGACGCGGGCGCGGCGCTGGTTCGTGTGCTGCGCGGGACCGATGACACGAGCGGCACTATTACGGTGGAGTGTGCCACCGCCGACGGAACGGCCACCAATGGACTCGATTATATCGGTGTGACCAACACGCTGACGCTCGGGCCCGGAGACAAGGTGAAGGTGGTGCCCATCCCGATTGTCAACGACGGGGTCGCTGACGGCAGCAAAGCTTTTCTCGTCAGGCTGAGCAATCCCACCGGCGGAGCGGTACTCGGCCCCCGCGCGACTACCACAGTCTCGATTCAAGATAACGATCCGGGGCTGGGCTTTGAACTCTCGAGGTATTCCATCTGGCAGGGAGCCGGCGAGATCAAACTCACGGTCTTGCGCGGCGACGACGGCGCCTTGGGCCCCGTCGCCGTTGCCTATGCCACGGCTGATGGCACGGCCCACGCCGGGCAAGACTACCAAGCGACGTCCGGAACTTTGCAGTTCGAGGCCAACGAAACCGTGCAGAGCCTCACCATTGCGCTCCTGCCGGCCGCGCTTCGCACTGGCGACTTCCAAGTAAGGTTGAGCAATCCGACGGGGGGGCCACTTTGGGGACCGCCACCACCACCGTGACCATCCAGAAGAACTATTGCACGGTGGCCCCGCCGTTCGATTCCAAGCTGGCCATCCGGCGCGATCACGGCGTAAGTGTCGTGACTTGGACCGGAGGCGGACAAGTGCAAAGAGCCGACCGCGTGACGGGACCTTGGCAGACGTTGGCGGCCCCCACGAGCCCTTGGAACGTCCAACCTCCGATTCCGGCATCGTTCTATCGGGTGACAAGCCCTCGGCCCGTCAACCTCTACGTGCCTTCGAGCTACGACGGGAAAACACCCATACCTTTGGTGATCGCGCTTCACGGGTATTCTCTCGACGGGACTTGGATAGAAAACAACTTCATGCACCTCCAACCCTTGGCGGAAAGTCGCGGCTTCCTCTACTGCCACCCGGACGGGACTAGTGCAGTGTCTCATAAAAGACTTTACTAAGTGAATGAGGCAATGCCAAGCTCCCGGCATGGCTCGCCCGAAACTGCCGCTGCACCTGTCCGCCGAACAGCGGACTGAACTTCAACGCCTGGTCAAAGCTCCCAACACGCCGCAGAAGATTGTGCGCCGTGCCCGGATTGCCCTGCTGGCCGCCGAGGGCAAAGACAACCAACAAATCGCGGCGGAAGTCCAGACCAGTCACGTGACAGTCGGCCAATGGCGGCAGCGGGTGCTGGATTTGGGCTTGGCCGGACTGCAAGAAGCGCCCCGGCCCGGCCGCCCGCAAACCCTGCCTGCGCACAAGGTGCAAACCGTATTGAGCGAAGTCGTGCGACCGCCCAAAGGCCGAGCCCGCTGGAGTTGTCGAAGCATGGCCCGGCACAGCGGGTTGTCCCGCTCGGCCGTGCAGCGGTTGTGGGCCGCCAACGATCTGAAACCGCACCGCACGCGCACCTTCAAGCTGTCCAACGACCCGCAGTTTGAAGTGAAGTTCTGGGACATTGTCGGGCTGTATCTGGATCCGCCGACGCGAGCACTGGTGCTCTGCTGCGATGAAAAGAGCCAATGCCAGGCGCTGGAACGCACGCAACCAGGCCTGCCATTGGGCCAAGGGCACATCGCTACGCGCACCCACGATTACTACCGGCACGGCACGGTGACACTCTTTGCCGCGCTGAACTATCTCAATGGAAAGATTCTGGCGGAACGGGCGCCCCGGCATCGCCATCAAGAGTGGCTGAAGTTTCTCAAGGCGATCGAAACAGCGGCCCCGCCGGAGGTGGACATTCATCTGATCCTGGACAACTACGCGACGCACAAACACCCGAAAGTGCTGCGCTGGCTGGCCCAGCGCCCGCGCTTCCATCTCCATTTCACGCCCACGAGCGCATCGTGGCTGAATCTGGTGGAGCGCTTCTTCCGCGATTTGAGTCAGGACGTGGTCCTGTCCGGCAGCTTTACCAGCGTCGGGGAACTGTCCGAGGCCATCTGGGCCTATCTGCACGAGCGCAACCTCAAGCCGCAGCGCTATGAATGGCGCGCAGAAGGACAGGCGATTCTTGAAAAGATCCGCCGCGCCCGGAAGGCCCTGGCATCTTCACCCCACATTACGAAAGACACTTCAGAGACACTGCACTAGAGACCAGTGGGGCCAACCTTTCTGGAACGCCACCGACGCCGTTGGGGATTTTGGGAACACTGGCGTCGATGATGCCGGCTACCTCCGGGCCCTGATCGAGCAAATCGCCCAGCGCTTTGCCGTGGACCGCAAGCGAATCTTTCTGATAGGCCATTCCAACGGGGGTTTCATGGCCTATCGCATGGCGTGTCAGTCGGCCGAGCTCATCGCCGGTATCGCGAGCTTCGCCGGGATGACCTTCCTGGATCCCTCCCGTTGCCAACCTGTTCAACCCGTCAATATCCTCCACATCTGCGGCACCGCGGACGAGTTGTCTTACTCTGGTGGCGCCGATATCATCGGCATGTTTGGTGGTCTCATTCGGGCGAATACGCCTCAATTTCCCGGTGCACTCCAAACGATCCAACTCTGGGCCGGCCACAACGGCGCCAGCGGCCCGGTGACCGACCCGGTGCCCACGCTGGACCTTACTACCGATCGGCCGGGGCTTGACACGGCCGTCACACGCTACGCCAACTGCCCGCCTGGCGGCGCCGTTGAACTGTGGACGATCAATGGTGGCGGCCACATTCCGACACTCTCGGCGGAGTTTTCGCCGCTCGTCATCGACTGGCTGTTCGCTCATCCCAAACCATAACTGCTTTCGTAGAACCGAGGCCGCTCGCCGGGCAGGCTGTGACAGTGGAGACTTCGACCGATCTGAAGGTCTGGCAGGCCAACTGGGCCACGGCGGGTGGACAAAAGCGCTCAGGGCGGACCTCGCGCTTTGGCTTGGCAAGCCGTGAATCTGAGCCTAAATGTGAACGCATGACAGCGGCGAAAGTGATTGAGGCAATGGATGGCCTGGCGCCGGACGAGCAGACCAAGGTGATTCAGCACGCCTTCGAGTTGGCCCGCCGCCGGCAACTCAGCGCGGATGAACTCGGCGACTTGGCCGAGCGCCTCGAAAACTCCAGTGACCCGGCAGAGATCATTCGATTGAGGTCCGCGATGACGGGCGGATTTTACGGCGAGTGATTTGTGCCCAAGATTCGCCGCCAGAACCTGCCGCGGCGGCTCTACGCGCATTGGCTGGACCGCGTTCAGCAGCGTAGTATTTCGGCCCAACAGCTCCGGCTTATGGTGCGGTGGATGGACACTCACCCCGAAGTTCCAAACCGGAGGTGGTTCAAGCGGTTTCCTGAATTGACCGTCTGCGGGGAAGGCGAGTTGGTCAAAACGTTCCTCTTGCCCGGTCAAGCTCCGACCGGCGACGAGGTTGTCTGAAGCAGAGTGACCCTCGCAAGGGATTGAGGCGCGCAATCGTGGATAACCAAGGCGATGTGGGACGGCCCGCTGCTCTACACGTGCGAACATTGAAGGCAGCGGCACGATCACCTACTGGCACCTGCGGGAGTCGGTCGGCTTGGGTCGCCCTGGCTTCGGGGAAGACCCATCGAGATTCAGGGTCGCCAGTTGCTGGCGGATGAGCGCCTGGTCCCAAAGCGGGACCGCGCGCTCATCTTCCGCCAGCGTCACGAGGAGAGGGCTGCCTCGGGTCAACTCCGCCAGTCACTGCCGAAGCCCGAAGAGATACCGTCGCAGCCATGTAACCCTTCGCAAGTTTTCCCGTTGTAACGGGTGGGTTCGGTCCTGCCTGTCCCGCTCCGTCGCCTCGGGTAAGGCATCGTCGGACGCGCCCGACCGGCCACAAAACGAACCAATGAAAGGCAAGACAGCATGAAAATAGTAACAACTCCGCGGGCTGCGGCCCTCGGCTACATCTCCATAATGGTCTTGGCGGCCTCACTGACCGCCGGGGCAGCAGCCAAGAAGACCCCGTTCACCACGGTTGAAACCATCACTGGCATGGTCGAGCAGGGAACCACGCTTACCGATGGTGAAAGCGTTTTCATCCTGGGCAATATCATGAGCGCGGTAGAAACAGCCACCGATCCACGGGTTTCCGGGAACGCCCGCATCGGGGTTTCCGTCATCCAGGACGTGGCGACCGGGACCGGTGCGATGTGGGGAACCTTCCAGATCGAGAATATGGGCGGGTCCTGGGAAGCGTATTGGCAAGGATCACTCACCCTTCAGGATGGGCACTTCATCACGAGCGTGACCGCGGTGGGCGTCGGACGAGGCGGTTACGCGGGCCTCGAAGCGCGCTGGGATTTCACCGCGACCGACGCGCCTGCCGGCGAACCCCTCATGGGGACTGGCTATATCATCGAGGCGAAAGGCAAGCCGGGCGATCGCCCGATGAAGTGGCGGGCTTCGCGTACCGAGGAATTCGTGATTCACCCGGGAATCCTTCTACCCTCAGGTACGCCAGGAGCGATGGGGACGTTCAACCTCCTCAGCGATGTCGGGGTGGGAACGCACTTCGGGCGTTCCGCGAATACCGGGATCGGACTCCTGGACATGGCGACGGGCCGCATCAGTGGCTATGGGCGACTGACCACAGCCAGCAAGGATGAAGTGTTCTGGGTGGTGACCGGCACGGCGGACTTGGTGGGTGGAGGGGGAGCGACCTGCGTTGTTCATTTCGCCGGTGGCACGGACCGGTTCGAAGCCGCCGTGGGGGACATGACAGAAAATCTGACGGTGGAGTGGGAAGGCGAGTTCCCGGTCTTCCACGCAGACTACAGCTACACCGGCAGCGGCACGATTCGGTATTGAAGCCGGCGTTCGGACGGGGGGGCTTGGCGCAACCCCCCGTGTGCTTAAGAGCGCGGCATTATTTCTCGTGACAGCCACCAGGCGCAGAGTCGTTCAAAACCGTCGCGTCAACGTCACCGTGACGGTGTTGCCCTGCAAGCGGTTTTCTGCCTCGATTTCGCGCACGTAACGTATTGAGGTGATCAAACCCAGCTTCGGACAAATCATGTTGATCTCCGGGCCAACGCCCCACACCCAGTCCTTGTCCGAACTGGAGCCGCTGCCGCTGTCAGAAGTGGTCTGGCGCTGATAATAACCCGCCACCCCGAGATCAATCGTCGGACGCAACGCATAACTGGCCCCCCATTCCAAGGTGTAGGCCTGGCCGGGCGTGATGTCCGTATCACGATGCTCGGTGTTGAATTCGTAACGGCTCAAGGCCGAAAGCGACCACTTCTTTGCCTCATCCAGATGCCAGGTGACACCGGCGGTCAGCATGGGCGTCCAATAACCCAACCCAGCCCGGGTGGTGGGCGGGTCGGCCGAGTCGCCCGTCGGCATCCACACGCCGGCGCCAACCGAAAAGTCAAACTGCGTCAGGTGCCAGGAGATCGTTCCCTCGGCAAACAAATCGCCGATGCCGAAGGTCGAGTCGTCGAAGGGGCCGCCCGGGGTGTTGGCCTCCACGCTGGTGTATTGCAGCGGCAACAAGGCATCCACCCCAAGGAATCCGCCCAGCACTTGGACCTCGGTGATCCAGACCAGACGCGGGACATTCGCGTAGATGAACACCTCCGGGTCCGCCGGTTTGATTTCCTTGCCCCGGTCGTCGTTCACTTGGTTTGCCCAGTAGAACACATTGTAGTCGCGCAGATAAACGCCCGGCGGGGGCAGGGTCGCGCCCTTGATGCCTTCCACACCGGGAACGTAGTGGGCTGAGGGTTGGGCTTGAACTCGGGGCGCCAACACGAGGAGCGCCGCGACGAACAACAACGAAGCGAGCTTGAGTTTCAACATGAGAGTTCGGGGTTGAGGGTTGCTTCAAACATCCTGCAATTTGCCGCTCAGGTAAGTCTCGTAGGCGCTCAGGTCGAGCAATCCGTGACCCGAGAGGTTGAACAAGATCACCCGTTTGCGGCCCGCCTCACGGGCTTTGACGGCCTCCTCCGCCACGGCCGCGATGGCATGGGCCGATTCCGGCGCCGGCACGATGCCTTCGCTGCGCGCAAACAGCGTCGCCTGCTCGAACACTTTGGTCTGGTGATACGCCTCCGCCTCGATGAGACCAAGCTTCAGCGCGTGACTGACCATTGGCGACATGCCGTGATAACGAAGGCCGCCCGCATGAATGGATGGCGGCATGAACTTGTGGCCCAAAGTGTACATCATCAGCAGCGGCGTCATTTCCGCCGTGTCGCCGAAGTCATAGCGCAAATCGCCCTGGGTCAACGTGGGACAGGCCGAAGGTTCGACGCCGACGATGCGATAACCCTTTTTCTCGGTGATCTTCTTCTGGAGGAACGGAAACGCCAGCCCGGCAAAGTTGCTCCCGCCGCCGCAGCAGCCGATGATGGCGTCCGGTTCCTCGCCAGCCATTTCCATCTGGCGCAGCGTCTCCAACCCGATCACCGTCTGGTGAAGGCAGACGTGATTCAGCACGCTGCCCAGGGAATACTTCGTGTCCGGATGCTTGACCGTATCCTCGATCGCTTCGCTGATGGCGATGCCCAGGCTGCCCTGGCAATGCGGATCCTCGGCCATAAGCTTGCGGCCATAGTCGGTCTGGTCGCTCGGGCTGGGATGCACCGTTGCGCCCCAGGTGTGCATCAACATCCGCCGGTAGGGCTTCTGCTGGTAGCTCACCTTGACCATATAGACGTTGCACTCCAGGCCAAAGAGTTTGCAGGCCAGCGCCAGCGACGCGCCCCATTGCCCCGCACCGGTTTCCGTGGCCAGCCGTTTCGTGCCGGCCACCTTGTTGTAATAGGCCTGGGCAACCGAGGTGTTGACCTTGTGACTGCCGGCGGGACTCGCCCCTTCGTACTTGTAGTAAATGTGCGCCGGCGTTTGCAGCGCTTTCTCAAAGCGGACCGCCCGCAACAACGGCGTGGGCCGCCAGAGCGCGTAAATCTCCCGGACTTCTTCGGGAATCTCGACGTGCCGATGCGGACACATCTCCTGCTGCACCAGGTTCTCCGGAAAAATCGCCAGCAGAGCCTCCGGCGGAATGGGCTGCTTGGTCCCCGGATGCAACGGTGGTGGCAGCGGCTCGGGAAAATCAGCCAGCAGGTTGTACCATTGCCGCGGGATGTCCGCCTGCGTCAGATCGAATCGAGTTTGCATGGTTTGAAACGTTTGAATTGAACCGGGGCGGGCCGAACCGGGCCTTGACTTGAGTCATGAAAAGAGCCGGCGGAAAGTAGAATGGAGCATTGGCTGCGGGAATTGGATCAAGCAGGCTTGTCAGGCAACTTTGACAAAGCGGTCAGGCGCGGCCATTTGGTCTCCTGCGGCCGTCAATCCTGCCGTCCCTCCCTCACTTTCGCTTCGTCCACCTCCACGCCGAGGCCGATACCGCGCGGCACCGCGACCTCGCCATTCACCACTCGGATGGGCGACTTCAAAATGCTCCCTTGGAGAAACTGCGGCCCGTTCAACGCCGCCGGATATTTCAAATCGTACGCGCCATACAACACCAGCGACGCCGCCAGCGAAATATCCGGGTCGCTCAGGCCGCTACCCAGAAACATCAGCCCGGCGTTCTGCAGCATCTCGATCTGCCGGCGCGCCTCCGTGATCCCGCCGCAACGACCTGGCTTCATCGCCACACCGTCCAACAGGCCAAGCTTGATGAATTCATCCAGCTCCACGCAGGACACGATGCCTTCGTCCATGATGACAGGCAGCGCGCCCTGACGCTTTAACCGCTGATAGCCCGTGAGCCGATTGGCCGGCAAAGGTTGCTCCAGCACCGGCACACCGAGGTCGGCCAATTTCGGCGCGACCGCCATCGCAGTCGCCTCGTCGTAACCGCCATTGGCGTCGGCCCAGAGAAACCCATCCGGCGCGAGCCGCTTCACGATGCGGCACAGTTCCAGATCGAAATTCGGATCGGGCGCGACCTTGACGTTGAAATTCCGGTAGCCACGTGCCAAGCCCTCGGACACGACCTTTTCCACCCCCTCCAGCGACTGCACGTTCACCGTCCAACTGAGGGTGAGGTTAGCACGACCATTCTTTCGCCACCGTTGCGCCGCAGTTTGGTTGAGCAGTTTGCCCGTGAGATCAAACAACGCGAGATCCACACCAGCTTTGCAAATCGGCTGTCCCGTCGAAAATGACGGCGCGATGATCCGGTTCATCGCCGCATGGATCGCCTCCTCGTCGAACGGGTCGCGCCCCATCAGTTCCGGCGCGAGATAATTCTCAATCGTGGTCAGGACGCTTTCGTGGGTTTCATAACTCCACCGATGCGACGGCACGCTTTGGCCCCAACCCACCGCGCCATTGTCCGTGGTTACCTTCACCACCACCGTTGGCCGGCCGAGTAGACGGCCTTTCGGTCCTTCAAAGAATTTGAAATAACCGACCGTCGGATAGCTGACCAGGAAGGCTTCGATCTTGGCAATGGTAACACTCATTATTCCCGCGGACCGCGCGGTGCTCTTGGTAGTGTGTTCCGCAAACAGTCGCAAGCGGATATTCCGCGCCAAGGCCGGGGGATATCCCGATGACTCCAAGGGTGAGGTGTCGCTGGCTAATTCAACCACTGACCAGCACCAAAGGCGCAAGCAGGCAACCCGCTGAAACGCAATGATTGACGCTGATCACGTCGAACAACGCGTCCCGCCTGTCCGGGCACAGGGGAAATAAAAGGCTGGCGTTCCCTCGGCGATGAGCGGGCGGGATGCCCACTTGAGAAGCGGCCGTGGCGACGGTCAAAGCAACGACGGCGGTTGCTCCACGAACCGCTTGGCCGATTCAACGTGGTAAG
>WYBW01000069.1 GCA_011525685.1 Verrucomicrobiia bacterium | reverse complement strand
TCAGGAGGGTGGTGGCGTCGGGCACCCCTTCGGCCGCAAGATCAATGCGGGCGAAGCGTTGCAACGCCTGGCTGTCGTAGAGCGCGTCTTCGAGCGCTTCGTCGGCCAGCCCATACCATTGCTGGAGGAAATAGACGCGCAACATCCGCTCCAGACCGATGGGGGGACGACCGCGTTTGCCTCGGGGATAGTGCGGCTCGATGACGTCCAGGAGTCTGGCCCACGGGATGACTTCCTCCCTGCGGGCGAGGAACTTTTCGCGGCGGGTGGTCTTCTTTTTGTTGGCGAATTCAGCGTGGGCGAACGTGGTTTGGTGGGTCATGCCTCACTGACGGAAAATCCCGCCTCCTTGTTAAAAAGAATTCCATCGAGATTAAATCAGCGTTTCCTTAAGGGCACACAAAAAGTGAACAGCCCGTGGCGAACCACGGGCTGCTTTTTGGCGGAGTCCACCATGATCTGCTCCACTCAAGTCATGGCTCTCTCAACGACCCGGACGGCGAACGCGGTCGGAACTCCTCAATTCCACCGCACCACCACCCGCCGCCCGGACGGCATCGTCGGCTCGTTATGTCGGATCACCGCCTCAATTCAAACGCGCGGCTGACGGTGTCGCTGCGCAGATGGTCTGGTTTGGTCGCGTAACCGGAGCAGGTCCAAAGGCCGTAGTTGTTGGCCCCGCCCTGTTTGCCGTTCAGCCTCATGCTCGCTTCGAATCGTCCATTGGCATCGGTGTTGCCGGAGGCGGTGAGCGTGCCGCCCGCCGGGGTCTTGAGGGTGCCGGAAACATACGCGTCCTGAACCGGCGCCCCCAGTTCGTCGGTGACGTCGAAGTAGGAGCGCATGGTTTCTCCGTCGAAGTACACCGGCGGATCGCCGGGTTTGCTGAAGGAAAGGGCGATGAACAACTGCTTGGGCACCGGCGTGGCCTGGCCCGCTACGACGTTGATCGAGGCCGCACCGCCAAAGCTGCTGACCGGGTCCGGTACCGCGGCGACGATGCTGTGCGTGCCTGCACTCAACGCGGCGGAAATGGAGCCGCCGTTGCCGAGCACGCCATCCCGACTCGAGGTCCAGACAATCGCGTCGGTCACGTCCATGCCTCCCCAAGTGGCAGTTGCCGTGAAAGTCACCGGCGTGCCGGTCTGCACGGTGCTGTTGTTCGCAGGCTCGGCAATGGTGACGAAGATTTCCGGGTCCGGCCGGGAGGTCACGCCCAACAGCGCGCTCACGTTCAAAAGGGGTTCGCGGGTGGAATCCTTGTCGCCCGTGGGCCGGGGCGAGCCGGCCTGCGTGTAATAATCGAAGTAGCCGTAATCGCCGGCGCGCCAGCCAGAAGACGTGAGCGCCGCAGTGACCTCGTCCACCCAGGTCCTGGTGTGCGTTCGGTTCGCCCGGTTGAGCGCCACGTAGAGCGCCGCTGCCCCGGCGACGTGCGGCGCAGCCATGCTGGTGCCTGAGATGGTGTGGTAACCGGTCTGATCGCCGAGGGTTTGTGGCCAGGTGGAATAGATGCGCACGCCGGGCGCGCAAATATCCACGCCCGCGCCAAAATTGCTGAAGCAGGCGAAGGCTTCGTCGGGGTGCAAAGCGCCACCCGTGCCGTCTGCGTTCTTGCAGGAGACATAGTCGCCCGATACCAGTCCGCCAGGTGCGCCGTCGTAATCCACCATTGCGGAGACGGTGATCGCGCTCGGTTCGGAGGCCGGCGACACCTGGCTGACGTCGCTGGACGCGTTGCCCGCCGAGACGACGAACACGATGCCTTTGTCGGTTGCTCGTTTGACCGCGTCATTGACCGCCTGCGAATACCCTCCGCCCAAGCTCATGTTCGCAACATCAAACCGCTCCGGCTGGCCGGCGACCCAATCCACGCCCGCAATGACATAGGACCATGGCCCTGAACCGCCGGCGCTTAACACTTTTACCGCCGTCAGCAACGCGCCTGGCGCGACGCCGACGATGGCCCCGTTGGCGGCAACCGTTCCGCCGACGTGTGTGCCGTGGCCGTTGTCATCATCGAAGACGTTGTCAAAGGTGATCTCAGTTATGTTCCTTCCCTTCACTTTCGTGGTCGTGGTAATCACGCGCACGCCGTTGGGGTCCACGTTGAGGTCGGGGTGATTGCGCTGCAAGCCGGTGTCAATGATGGCGATCCTCGCGTCCACATTCGCTCCCGCCGGCGAAATGGCATTGAGCAGAGGAGCGTCAATCCCGATGCGGCTCACGCCGGTGGGGATGGCGGCCTTCGAAGTGTGGGCCAGTTGGTCCTGCTCCACATAGGCGATGCGCGGATTGCGGGCCAGCGCCTGCGCCGCCTGGGCGTTTCCGGCGAAGGCAAAGCCCCGGACGGAATGTTGATACACATGACGCACCGCCAGACCGTGTTGCGTCTCCAATTGCCGGGCCGCCGGTCCTGGGTCGGCGACGTCGTCTTTGAACACGGCGATGTACTGGCCTGGAATCGGTTGGCCGAGAGCGGTCAGAGCGGTTCCCAAGGCAAGTGTGAGGGCAGCCAAGGTCCCCCCGAATGTTCGGATGGTTCTCATTATGTGCATAGGTTCACTGGTTGTTCTGGATGTGGACACAAGGATGTAATCGCAGGCCGGGCGGAAATCTTTCACAGAAAATGAAGATGACTGACCGGGTTAAAGTCTTGGTCAGTCTGGCGGGTGAAGCGCCCTGCGGTCGTAACGCCGACTTTCGAGTCGGCGAGTGCCTGACAACAGATTCACGCCGGTTGGAAAACCGGCGCTACTCGGCCGTCAAGGCGATCAGGAACGGGTGCGTCTTCGGATGCTCGGCGACGAAATCGAGGGTGGTGATCTCGACGTCGGGCAGTGGATTCTCCCAAGTCAGCTTGAAGAGGCGGATGGGCTTGTTTCCCTCCCTCCGGCTGCGGGGATTGGCGCCGCGCCAAGCCACCACGGCTTCGGGGAGTTCGGTGGGCAGGTGTTCGAGTTCCCACCAGTCGGACGTGTTTTGGTTGTAGCGCAACGGAATTTCCATTGTTCTCCCATTGGCGAAGTGGACGCGGAAGCAGCCGATTCGCTCCCCCACCGGGATGTCCTTGCTCTGGTAGCCGGCAGCTTGGAGGAAATGCAGTCGGTTCAGCCGCCGCTGGACGGGAATGCCATCTATACTCTGCGGATCCGTCCGCCACTCGCGGTCTGGTGACGGGCCGATAATGTGTAGTTTGCCGCGCACGTCGAACACGGTACCGGCGAGCGTCTGGATGCCCGTTGGCAGTTCGCTCAAGTCGTTCGCAGCAACATCTGCCTGCGGAGGGTCAGCCAGAGGGGCGTTGTAATACGCGGACAGGTCAATTGCTTCAGCGGGCGCCGCTGGTTTCCGCTGCGGGATGCCGAGCGGCGCGCAATTCTCGGCGCCGGCTTCGTCAAAACGGTTTAGTTGCTTGAGCGCAGTCACGCGCAAAGGACGTGCCTTGTCGGCGAGCCAGGCCAGTTCTTCCCGTTTGGCCGTGCGGCGCAGGACTTCGTCGCAGGCCACCAAGGCTTCTTCCCGGCGGTTTTCGCGCTGCAACGCCTTGGCCACGTTCAACCAGGTGGCGGGATCGTCGCCGGCCAGAGTTCGGTAATCGCCGCCTTCTGCCACCGCGATCTCGGCAAAGGAGGGGGCGAAATACAGGGACGTCATGGCGTTCGTTCCGTCATGGCGGTAGGACGCGAGCGCGCGACCATCGGGTGAGAACTCCACCTGGAAGATGTCGCGGTCCTCCGTGGCTGCGGGAAACCGCAGCAGTTCCCGTTGCGTGGCGATATGCCACAGGCGGGTGGTGTGGTCGTCGGCGATGCTGGCCAACGTCCGGCTGTCAGGACTGAAGGCCAGATGCACGGTCTTCCGCGTGTGCCCCTTTAGGACGCCTAGAGTCTGGCCTTCAGGCAGGTCTCGGAGCGTGATGTCACCTTCAGCGGTCGCCAGCAGACGGCCATCCGGCGAGATCGCGGCACTCGCCAGATAGATCGGGACAGTCAGATTCAAAACGGGGCTGAGCCGATCCTCCTCCACCCGGGCGACTTGCATCTGGTCGTCCTTTTGCGTCAGCACATAGTCTCCCGCAGACGTTGCGAAGAGGCTGAAATAGCCGTTATAGCCACCGGCCTCCCACTTCAAGCGGCGGGTTGGCAGATCCCAGACGGCAATGCGCGGTTCCCCGACCGAATTGGTTATGGCCGTGGTGAGCAACCGCCCACGCCGGTCGAACGAGAAGTAGGGGCTCCGATTGGGAACCGTGCATTTCAGCGTGCCGTCGCGACGGTCCCAGACTTCCAACATCAACTCCCGACGGTCCCACAGCCCGTGAAACCGGCCATCGGGAGAAATGCTGTGCAACTTGTTGGCCGCCCGGAACCCATCCCGAACCTGCGGATGGGGTAACGGTGCGAGCTTAAGGCCCATCGGATCAAATGAGAGGGGTTGGCGCTCTGGGCGGCGACCGAGAACCACCAATTGCCCACTGGGTTCAAAGCCCTGGGGCCAGAGCCCGGGCGGCAGGAGTTCCGGCCGCGGGCGCTGGTGGGCATCCCAGAGCTTGACGACCGACTCGGTGACTCCGAGAGACGCGAGCCGGGTTCCATCGGCGGAGAAGACGACATCAATGACCTCGTCGGCCTGCCCCCGGAAGGTGTGGAGCAGTTCCCCGGTGGCGACCTGCCACAACTTGATGGTCTGATCCGGGCTGGCGGTGACCAACCGGGCGCCATCGGGAGAAAAGCGGGCGGAGAAGATGTGGTCCGCGTGGCCCGGCAGTATTCGCAGCTCACGGTTCTCGACGGCGTCCCAGAGCCGCACGCCGTAGCCCTCGGGACTGGGAAGCGCGAGAGTCCGGTTGTCGGGTGACAACGCGAGGAATGGTCGGGAGGTGCTGCTCTCCGGAAGGTCTTCAGGAAGCACAAGCACTTCCTTCAGCTCCGGACAGCTCAACAGTCGCGTGGTGGCCCCGGTGAGCACTGCCACCTGCCGCGAATCGTTTCCAAAGGCCACCTGCAGATAGAGATCCCGGGATCCGCTGGGCCGGCCGGAAACTGGAAACGTTGCGGTGTGGAGGACCGTCCACGTCGCGGTATCCCAGACGAGCAATTCCTTGGGATCATCCCACCCCTGTACATTCCACGGACTTATCCACGGATCGCGACCGGTGAGCAAGAACCGCCCGTCGGGCGAGAAGACGGCCGGCGCGACTGCGTTGGTGAAGCGCCGGATTTCCGTAAACGACCGGGGATTCCACAGGCGGACGTCGCTGGCGGACCCGCTGACAAGAATCCGCCCGTCGGGCGAATACGCCAGGGACATCATGGCGTTGGTGTCCTGAAGCGTCGCCACCACCCGACGCAACGAGACATCCAACAACCGGATGTGGCCGCCTTCATAACCGCCGACGGCAACCTGCGCGCCGACGGCAACCTGCGCGCCGTCGGGAGCCATGGCGAGCACGCGGGAGCCGGTGGACTGGCCCGGGAGGGTCAACAACTCCTCACTCCGGGTTCGTTGCCAGAGGTAGCGCCATTCGAAGCCACGCAGGTCCGGCTGGCCGGGTTTCGGAACATGGTTTTCCAACAGGCTTTGAGCGAGGCGCAGATTGTCGTCCTTCAAGGCTTGGAACGCGAGGTTGATGTCGGCAGCGTAGAGCCGTTCCCGGGCGGCTTGGGCATTCTGCTCCGCCAGCTTGGCGTTGGTTTCCGCCCGTTCAGCCAGCGCAAGATTCTCGTCGGCCAGTTCGCGAACCTGCTCCGTTTGCCGCGCCTGCCACCACCAGCCCAGCGCAATGACGGCGGCCATGGCCGTCACTACCGCTCCCGCCCGTTGCACAAAGCGCAGTTGGCGGGCCAGCAGCCGCTGGCGGCGAACGGAGGCGCCGCTTTGCAGAAGGGCCAGGTCGGCGTGCAATTCCGCGGCGGTCTGATAACGCTGCCGGGCGTCGTTGTGGCAGGCCTTGACGATGACTTCATTCAACTCGGCCAGCGCGGCGCGGTCCGCGGCGGGTACTTCGATCAGGTTGGTGGGCAGATCGGGATAATCCTGGCGGTCGCGGCCCGTGGCCATTTCGTAAAGCACTTTGCCAAGACTGTAAATGTCGGCCTGCGCCGTGCCCGGACCTTCCGGCGGCACATAACCTTCCGTGCCCACAAAGGAAATCGTGGCCTCGACGTGCGTCACCAAACCGATGTCCGCCAGCTTGGGGATGCCGTTCACGAAGACGATGTTCGAGGGCTTGATGTCGCGATGGACCAGGCCGTGGCGGTGCAGGTGATCCAGCGCGGTGGCCAGGGCAAGGCCAAGGCGGAGACATTCGTCGCACGACAGGCGGCCGCGGTGGGAGAGGTCGGAGCGGAGGGTGCGGGGTTGGTAACTGAGAGGATCGAGGATCGAGGATGGCGAATGGCGCGGAGAGTCGGTTGCACCGATGCGATCTTCGATCTTCGATCTTCCATCTTCCCTTTGCGCAAGCGGCTCTGCCATGTCCGCCAGTTCCATCACATAGTAAAACAGCCCGGCGGCATCGTCGCGGCCGACGTGCAGCACATTGAGCTGGCTGGGATGCGTGCGGGAAACCGGCTCGAAGCGGCGGATGCCGGTGAATTCGCGTTCGTAGGGACGGTCGCTGTCAAACGCGCGGCGGTAAACAATCTTCACCGCGCGCCAGGTGCCCAGCGCGTTGCGCGCCAGCCAGACCTCGCCGTAACTGCCCCGACCGATGCAACGGAACAAGGTGTGATCGGGGATGACTGGTGGCGGTGGCGCCGGGATTTCGCTCGCGATGCCCTCGGTGGGCGGGGTGAGCGAACTGCTCAGTTCGTTCAGCAGGCGGTCTTTCAGATGAGGATCAGCTTCAGCCATTCACGGTGCGGGTGGATTCGTGTTTGAGATGGTGGAGCACGCCGGACAGGATCTCACGCCGAAAGGCGGAGGCATTGTGCCGCGGCGTGACGCGGTAGCGGCGGAGGTGCAGGCGGGGCTTGGACCATTTCGCCACGCGAGCCCAAAGCGCCGCAGGGGCGGCGCACTCCATAACCTGGCGGAGCATCAACGCGCCACCGCACCGCGCTTGCGTCTTGGAGTGCGGCGGTCCTCCGCCGCTTTCGGAGGGGCCGCTGGTTGGAAAACCTGCGTTGCGAAGAGCTGTACTCATTGCTCCGTCTCCATGCGTTTGCGCAGCCGGTCGGTCTCCTGCTTGATCATGGCGGTAACGCGGTGTTTGGCCAGATAGACCTGCGCCACGTTGGCTTTGAGCGTGCGGGCCACCTCGCGCACGGGCCAGTCCTTGAGCACGTAAAGGTCGAACATCTGGAATTGTTTGGCCTCCACCCGCTGCTTCACCCGTTCGATGGCCGCATCAGCGAGGTTCTTGGCCCATTCCTCCTCCCACACCTCGAGAACCACGTCGGCGTCGGGTGCGGGGACGCGCTCGATGGTCGGGGTGCGCGCGGTCTCGTCAACCGGGGTGGCGGATTCGGCCAGAGGCAGCCGGCGTTTGCGCAGATGATCCGCCACGCGGCGACGCACGATGAGTTGCAGCCAGGCCTTGAACGAACTGCCTTCCGCGGCCTTGAAGCGTCCGTCGCGCAGGCCTTTGGCCACGGCCACGACGGTTTCCTGCACCACATCGCGCGCGTCCTCGTCGGACAGGCCGCTTTTGATGGCCACGCAGTAGAGAAACTTCCAGTAGGTGTCGAAAAAATCGCGCCAACTGCCGTGGTCGTCCCAGCGCTTGAGACGGCTCAACAGGCTCAACCGGGTGGGGATAAACTCCTCACCGCCAACGGATTTTTGCGCAGACTGCACCGGAGATATAATCGCCACTCCGGGTAATTTCTTGCACGAAAAATCTCACGGCTACGGCGCGCAGGCGCATCTCATCTTATTGCGGGCTGGGCTTTCTGGCGTAGCGCAGGTTTCCCAACCTGCTGTATCGCCGATTTCCAATCGGCAGGCTCCGGCTCTACGAACGGTCAGCGGGTTGGAAACCCGCGATACGGCAGACTGGAAGTCTGCGCTACCGTGGTTTCGTCCAGATGGGCTACGGCGACAATTCACACAGGGTCAACCAGCCTGGCAGTGTCTGATCCTGTTCGTGGTTGGCGAAGCGTAAGAGTAGGCCGTTGGACAGCACATTCGGCACGCGCAACAGGAGTTGGTGTGCGCCGGATGGCAGCGACGTCGCCTCAACCTCATACCGCCAGAGTGTTGGCGGTTCTCCCGGCAGGATCGTGGACAGTTTCCAGTCAGGTCGCCAAGTCTTGAGGATTCGCGATTGCCGATCGGCCACGGCCAGTTCCACGGGCCAGTCATAGTAGAAGGGCGCGACGCCAGTGTTTGTGACCACAAGCGTGATGGACCAGCCCCCATCGCGCAATCCGGTCGAGAGCGTGGCACTGGCGACATGCAGTTCATACCCCATGCGGCGGGCGGCGGCGATGGCCCGATCGCGCGCCGCGCCTTGAACCTTTCCGCGAAACACGCCCTCGTTGCAAAGCCACGAAACGCGCGTCACGGCTACGCAGCGATCGAACTCCTGCCCGGCAGGGGCGCAACTCGGCTCGTTGAACAGGCAGGACCAGACCTCGGGCCGCACTTCGCCGCCGATGGGTTGTGTGCGCCATTTGTCCAGCGCACCGGCGGCGCGCAGGCGCGATTCAAAGTACCAGTCTTGATTGCGGCGACCGGTATGCACCGTGGCCCAGGCGAAGGAATCGTCGTGGTACCCGATGGGCCGGCGGCTGTTGTCTGCGTAGCGCGGGTCGTTCGGGCCGGCGGGGTAGCGTGCGACGAGCTTGGTTTGCTTGAACGCGGCTTCGTAAGCGTCCATCACCTCGCGCTGGACGGTCTTGGAGGCGAACCAGTCGGTGTTGGGATGATTGTGCCATTCGCCCCACGTGCCCAGCAGTCCCAGCCCGACGAAGCCCAGACGCGGGTCGCCGTCGTAACGCTCTCCGAAGGCGCGGATGAAGTTGGTCAACGCGGCGCGCAATCGTGGGTCTTCGTAGTCGGGCGTGTGATCAATGGCCGGCGGGAAGGGCTGGGTGTTGGTGTTGGTCCAGGTGCGCAGGCGCAGGCCATCGGCGATGAGATACTGCGGCACGCCGGTGGTTTTGCCAGGCCACTCCAGGTAGAACCGGGCGACGAACTGATGCCCGCGCGACGCGGCGGCGTTGAGCTTGGCCTCGAAGGGCGACCAATTGAAGTTTGTCGGCCCGGTCATCACGTCGGAGAGCTTCGTGTAATCCCATTCCAGGCTGTGCGGGAAGGTGGGGTCCGCGCGCAGATACGGGACGAAACCTTTGAGCGGATTGTCGGGTGGCGCGGGAGCGTAAGTCAAAAGGTTGGTGAAAGAGCGGGGCGAATCCGCCGCTTGGGTTGTGACGGCCGTTGCCACGGCCAATCCGATGGTGACGCCCAAACAAACGCGATTCATCTTTGCGGGTCGAGTCATGCTTCAGTCTTGCCTGGTCAGGTCGCTCGTAGCGCAGACTTCCAGTCTGCCGTATCGCGGTTTTCCAACCGGCGCATCGTCGGCGTGGTTGGCGGTTGCGAGCACTGGGTGGGTTGGCCGACTGGAAGTCGGCGATACAGCAGGTTGGAAACCTGCGCTACGTGTTGGCTGCCCGTGTTGTCACCGAGAAGGCCATGAGCCATGCGGTGCAAGTTGCCAGCCTGGCGGTTGCGATGGATGCCGTGCTTCAATCGAAATAGGGGCGCAACACGTTTCCGGCCACTTTGACCGCTGCCTTGCGTCCGTGGAGCGTCTTGCCAAATGTGTCGTCCTCCACCTCGATGCACACCGGGCCGGTGTAGCCGATCTCGTAAAGCTTGGCCATGAATTGCGCCCAGTTCACCTCGCCGAAGCCGGGGATGCGCGGCGTGTGCCAGCGTTTCGGGAAATCGAAGATGCCCACCTCGTTCAACTTTTCGGGATGCACCGTCAGGTCTTTGGCGTGCAGATGGAACAGCTTATCTTTGAATTCTGCCAGCGGACTAAGCGGGTCCATGCGCTGGAGGACAAAATGCGACGGGTCGTAGTTCAGCCCAAAGTTCTTGGACTGAATGTCGTTGAACATGCGCCGCCAGATCACCGGCGAGACGGCGAGGTTCTTACCACCGGGCCATTCATCGCGCGTGAAGGACATCGGGCAGTTCTCGATGCCAATTTTCACACCGCAATCCTCGGCGAGGGCGATAATCGGTTTCCAAGTCTTGAGGAAACGCGGCCAGTTCTCGTCAATGGTCTTCGTCCAGTCGCGGCCGACGAACGTGTTCACGTTTTTCAAGCCGAGCTTGGGCGCTGCGCGAATGACTCGCTTGAGGTGATCCACCTGGCGTTTCGCCGCAGCAAGATCAGGATCAAGTGGATTCGGGTAATAGCCCAGACCGCTGAGGCTGACGCCATGCTTTCGGCAAAGGGCGTTTACGTCGTCTGCTTGGGTCGAAGTCAGGCCATTCACGTCAATGTGCGTGACCCCGGCGAAGCGGCGTTCAGCCTTGCCCACGGGCCAGCACATGGCTTCGACGCACGCAAACCTTTCGGCAGCCGCGAAAGCCAGCACTTGATCTAGCTTCAGTTCGGGAAGAATGGCGGAGACGAATCCGAGTTTCATGGTGATGAGTTTGGTTCGGTTGTTGGGTGTTGTTGAAGTGGCTGCCAGAGCCGGGACGCTACACTTTGATCCAGGTTTTCGTCTTATGGCTCTTGAAGATCGCCTCGCAGACGGCGACCTCGGTGTGGCCGTCCGCGGCGCTGGCGAAGAGCCGTTCGCCTTTGCCACCGGCGGCAATGGTCGAATAGATGTTCCGGAACAACATCTTGAACGTGTCGGGAAAGCCTTCGACATGGCCGGACGGATAATCCATGAACCCCGCCGCGCCGTCGCCGAACGCGGGCGTGGCGCGCACGGCAATCTCATTCGCACCGTCGCGATGGCCGAAGTGCAGCATCTCGGGGTCTTCCGAACACCACCAGGCGGACTTCTTCGAGCCGTAGATTTCGATGCGGATGCAGTTCTTGCGGCCGGCGGCGACCTGTGACACGGCGAGGTTGCCCCGCGCCCTGTTGCTGAATTGCAGCAGCACGTTGGCGAAGTCTTCCGTGGCGACGTTGTAGGTGGCGTACTTCACGCTCGCGTCAGCCCGGGCAAACGTCTGCACCTCACCCAGCGGACGCTTGCGTGTCTTGTGATGGGTCCTGAGGTCGGCGAACACCGAAGTGATCTTCGCGCCGAGAATGAAGGACGCCGTGTCCATCCAATGCGTGCCGATGTCCGCCACAGCGCGGAGCTTGCCGCCTTCAGCCGGAAGCAGACGCCAGTTGTAGTCGGTGTCCTTGAACAACCAGTCCTGGAAGTACGAGCCGTTGACGTGGATGATTTCGCCGAGGTCGCCGTTGGCCACGGCGCGACGCAGTTGGAGCACGGCGGGATAGAATCGGACATTGTAGTTCACGGCAAAGACAGTGCCGGCACTGCGGACCGCCTTGACGATTGCGGCGGTTTCCCGCGTGTTCATCGCCAGCGGCTTTTCGCAGACCACGTGCTTGCCCGCCTGGAGCGCGGCCAGGGACATCTCGGCGTGGTAGCGATTCGGCGCTGTGATGTGGATCACGTCCACCTCCGGCGAGCGGAGCAACTCACGATAATCGCCAAACGTCCGGGGCACGCCGAGTCGGTCGGCGGCGGCTTGGACTCGCTGTGGCACATCGCACAGCGCCCTGACCGGCACGCCAAGCCGGCGCAGGGCTTCAATGTGGACCGGACCGATGAAGCCGGTGCCGATGACGCCGGCGCGGAGTTTGGAGAGGGAGGAGGTCGCTTTCATGATGAAAGAATCACACGTTTCAAATTGCGTGGAGGAACAAGCTCATGATCGCCCTCACCCTGACCCTCTCCCGCCGGGAGAGGGTCGGGGTGAGGGTGAACAAACGATCCCTTGGTACCTGGTTGAAGTGCAAAAACTTCAAATCAACCGCAAGGATGGCTAGTCCGCGATCCAGGGCTTGGGGTGAGAAACACGGATTCCGATTGCATCCGAATGTAACTCTCGGGCTGTGGCGGGGGAAAAACACGGCAAGCGAGGGCCCGCCTTTCCGCCCGCACTGTGAGCCCGTTGAAGTGGCCTGAAGAACAACACAATTGTGAGCGTGCGCTCTCATGCGACACATCCAAAGAACGTGGGATAAACCTCGCCTCGCGCCTCGCGCAGAATCAGCAAACCCAGTTCGCGGGCGTGATAATCGCCCCACATGGAGCTTTCGCCGTTTGGCACCTTTTGCCCTGGCGCAATGTAATCCCAGCCGTTCGGACGATGATAAACCGAGTGCAAGATCAAGCCCTGATGCTTCGGATCGGTTGAAAGGTAGGGTTCGCGGAACAGAGTGCGCGCGATGGTCAGGCCGGCTTGGCGGTAGCGGACGCCCGACTTCATTTCGCCGTTCGCGGTCAGATAATTGCCCAGTCGAATCAAACCCTGCGCGGCGATGGCGGCGGCGGAACTGTCCACCGGCTCCCACTGGTTGTACGGATCGGAAGTCTTGGCGGCGTAATTGCCAAGGTGGTGCAGATTCGGCGCACCCGTATCCCACATCGGAATGCCATCCACACAGGAATGTTCGATGAAATGATCCGCCGTGGCCAGAGCCGCGCGCAGAAACGTAGGACAGGCGTCGCGCCGGTCTCCAACTTGTTTCTCCCGATGCAAATTAGAGACAGGCGCGACGCCTGTCCTGCGAAAGAAC
This sequence comes from Verrucomicrobiia bacterium, assembly GCA_011525685.1. Taxonomy (GTDB): domain Bacteria; phylum Verrucomicrobiota; class Verrucomicrobiia; order Limisphaerales; family JADLHS01; genus WYBW01. The sequence goes on along the minus strand of WYBW01000069.1, from coordinate 32,109 downwards.
TCCAGTTGCTCCGCAAAACCGCAGATCGCCCACGCCTGACCGCGCGTCCAAGTGGTGAACGGGGAGAAACCCTGCTGCGAGTTCGGACAGCGAAACGCGCCGCTCGCGGTGTTGAATACCGCCTCGTGCGTTGTGCGTCCGCGCTCGTCATAAGCGTCGCGCCCTTCGCCGTAATAAACGCTGTGGCGCGCCGTGTTGATCGCGTGTTCGACCAGCCGTTGCCGCAACGAAATCTTCGCGTCCTGCTCGCCCATCAATACATGCCCGAGTTGATGCGCCACGGCCAGCGCGCGGCAGGAACGGATCGTATCCACGAACAGCGAATGTGGGCCGTTGAACGAATGAATGAATCCCGTGCCGTCGGCGATCTTTGTCCAGCGCGCCGCCTGCACCGCGCCGCTGACCTTGAGTGCCAACTCGTAGAAGTTCTTCTCGTCCTCGTTGTGCGGGATTTTGCCCTCGCGCATCAGGCGCAGGAGATTGCCGTAGGTGGAGATGTTGTTGAAGCCGTGGTCATGCACGCCGATGTGCGAGACGTGTGTGGCCATGCGCTCCACGGTGCCGCGTCGGCCAATCTCCAGAAAACGCTCGTCGCCCATCGCGTCGAATTGCAGGAGCGCCGAGCCGTATTGAAAACCCTGCGTCCACTCGGTCCAGCCGCGGGAGGTGTACTTTCCTTTGACGGTGAACACCGGCGTGCCCTGTTGCGGCTTCCATGTTTTCTCGATGCTCAGAATCTTGTCGGCGGAGAGTTCGAAGAGGCGATAGACTCCGGGCAGGAGCTTCTGCGGAGTCAGTTTGTGGTCAATCCTGATTGGCATGACAGTCGTTTGTAGGAGAGGGGGTGAAGCGTCTCAAATCAAATCGTTTTTGCCGGCTCTTCTGGCGCGTGCGAGATTCATTATGTCGTCTCCTACAGTCTGCGCAGGTGAAATCCTCCGTCCACGTTGATGACCTCACCGGTGCTGAAAGGAAAGGCGTCGCTGGCGATGGCGGCCACGGCCCGGCCAATGTCTTCGGGCGTGCCCCAGCGCTGAATCGGGGTCAGTCCCTCACCGATGAGCTTGTCATATTTTTCCTTCACCGGTCCGGTCATGTCCGTGGCGATGACGCCGGGCCGGATTTCATACACGTTGATGCCGAACTCGGCGAGCCGGGACGCGAACAAGGGAGTGAGCATGGAAAGCGCCGCCTTGCTCACGCAGTAGTCACCGCGATTGGTTGAAGCGGTGTAGGCCGAGATGGAAGAGATGGTGATTATTTTGGGTGGAGACGTGAAGCGTGATGCTTGATGCGTGACTTGTTCGATCATCCACTTTGCCGCAAGTTGAGTCAGGAAGTATGGTCCTTTGACGTTGATCGCGATGAGGCGATCGAAGCTTTCTTCACCGGCCTCCAGGATGTCCGCCCGCACGTTGGGCGCAACCCCCGCGTTGTTCACCAGCAAGTCCAGCCGAGCGAAGGTCTGCTTCGTAAAGTCAACCAGCTTGCGCCGGTCGGCGGCCTGGCTGATGTCCGCCTGGCAGATTTCCGCGCGAACCTTCCTGCCGTCGGCCCGCGCTGCGGCGACGCAGTCGGCGGCCGTTTGTCGCGCGGCGGCGGCGTTGCCGGCATAATTCACCACCACGTCAAACCCGAGTTTGGCCAACGCCAGCGCGATGCCGCGGCCAATGCCGCGCGAGGCGCCAGTGACGAGGGCTACGCGATTCATTCGCGAGCAGCATAGTTTTGGACTCTCGAAGAAAAAGCCAAATCTGGGGGCATGGCAAATCTTTGACAGCTTCGGTCGCCCTCGTATGCTGTGGACGTGCGCACGGTCAATGTCCCGTTGGGAAGCAGAAGCTATGTCATCAAGATAGGTGAAGGCTTGCTGCGGGAGTTGGGCCGCCACTGCGCCCGCCTCGGCCTCGGCAGCCGGTGCGCCATCATCACCGATACCAACGTCGGGAAACGTTTCGCGAAACCGGCGTTCGATTCACTCGTGCGGGAAGGATTTGACCCCGCGCTGGTGATTGTGCCGGCGGGCGAGAACGCCAAGAGCTTGAAGTCGGTGCAGGCTTGCTACAACCAACTGGCCGCGCACCGGCTGGAACGGCGGTCGTTCATGGTTGCGCTGGGCGGAGGTGTCGTGGGCGATTTGGCGGGTTTTGTGGCGGCGACTTATCTGCGCGGGATTCCGTTCGTACAAGTGCCCACCACGCTGCTGGCGCAGGTGGACAGTTCGGTTGGCGGCAAGGTGGGTGTGAATCTGCCGGCCGGGAAAAACCTGGTGGGCGCGTTTCACCAGCCGCGGCTGGTGCTTTGCGACCTGGACACTTTGAAGACGCTGCCGGAACGCGAGTTTCGGTCCGGCCTGGCCGAGGTGGTGAAATACGGGGTCATCTACGATGGGGGATTGTTCAAGCGCCTCGAGCACCACGGCGACCGATTGCTGGCGCGCGAAGGCGGATTTCTGACGGCAGTCATCGCGCGTTGCTGTGAGATCAAGGCCGCCGTCGTCGTGGAGGACGAAACCGAGGGTGGTCTGCGGCAGATTCTGAACTTTGGGCACACCATCGGCCACGCCATTGAAGCGATTTCCGGATATGGCAAGTATTTGCACGGGGAGGCCATCGCCATCGGCCAGACGCTGGCGGCCTGCCTTTCAACCCACGTCACGGGACTGCCGCGAGCTGACGCGATCCGGATCGGCAACGTGCTGGCTGGTTTCGGCCTGCCCAACCGCATCCGTTTGGGCGCACCACAAAAGCGGCGTCTGCTGGCCGCGATGCGCCTGGATAAAAAAGTCAGCAATGGCCAGATACAGTTTGTCCTCGCCGAGCGGATCGGCAAAGTCGTCTGGGGACAACGAGTGCCGGAGGCATTGCTTCAGCGCACCCTGAACTCTCAACTCTCCAACCTGGATTGATTCGTGGCTGCCGTCAGTGAAACCATCGTTCGCGAATACTTTGAGCTCCACGGGTTCCTGGTCCGGCAGCATCGCAAATACATCGCGCCGACCAAACGCGAGGACGATGACATTGATTTTTTTGTTTTGAATCCTCAGGCGCAGGCGCGGACGGGCGAACAACCGTTCGTCCTCGCTTCGGGCGATCTGCCGTTCATCCAGCGCGCCATCGTGGTGGTCAAGGGCTGGCACACGGAAACGTTCAGTTCCGCCCGTCTGGCGAGCACGCCGGAAATCTTTCGCTTCGTCGAACCGAAGGTGTTTCAACAGGCGGCCCGCGCCTTCGGCAAGGATGGCACGCCGCTCAAGATCCTGGTCGTTCCCGCCCTGCCGCACCTGGCGCAGGCGCGCGAGGAAAGCATCGCCCTGCTGCAATCCAAAGGGGTGGACGCCGTGATCCCGTTTCGCACGATGCTGGCCGACCTGGTCGAGCACATCGCGGTGAACCGGAATTATCAGAAGTCCGATCTGTTGCAGATGATCCGTATTTTGAAGAACTACGATTTCTTCAAGGAGCCGCAGTTGGAGTTGTTCAAGAGCCGGCGCAAGCGGCGATGAATGATCGAATGGCTGAAGAATCACTTCGCCGGCATCTTCCGCGCTGCCTCGACCAACAGTTGTTCCTCCGGCAACAGCCGCGTTTTGCTCGCAAGATCGAAATAGTTTTTCGCCTCATCCGTCCGACCGTCCGCCGCGAGCAGGACGCCGTAGTAGGCGGCGATGTTCGGTTGCGCCAACTGGGTCGGTGACAGCGCCTCCAGCGCTTGCAAGCCCTCGGCGGTTCTGCCCAGCAGATGCAGCGAATAGGCGTAGGTAGAGGCGAACACGGCGTTGGTGGGGGATTGGGCATACAGTTCGCGGGCCAGTTCGTGCGCGCGGCTGGTTTGCAGATTCAACAGGAGCGACAAGGCCGCGAAGTTGTTCCTGGCCACGAGATCCGTGGGGTCGTAGGCGACGAACGCGGCGTAAAGTTTGTGCAACCCACGGGTGTTGCCCGTGGCGAGATACATCTTATTGAGCGATTGCACCACCCAGCGCTCCCCGGGCCAGCGTTGCAGCAGCGTCCAGAGCAATTCTTCATGCTCCCGTTCCCAGCCCCAGTTTTGCGCCATGCCGGCCAGCGTGGTCAGGGGCTTCGGACCTTCGGAGGCCGCCTTGACGGCCGCGCGCCAGTTTGCCTGGGCGGCGATTTCCTGCCGCTCCTCCCGGGCCGCGCGAGCCAGCAAGGCCAGCCGGGCAAAATCCAGGTCGCCCCACTTTGCGTCCTGCAACAATGCTTGCAGCGCGGTCCAATCCTTGCGCGCCACCATCACGTCCGCCCGGGCCAGGATTACTGGTGGCTGAGATCGTATCTCCGCAGTCAGGCTTTCCAGCCAGCGGGCGGCCTCCTCCGTCATCTGATGGCCCAACAGCCAGGTGGTGAGTGCGTTGATCTTCGTGGGGGACGCCGCCCATTCGGCCTCGAGGCTGTCGAGACAGGGCTTGAAGTCCGGGCTGCCGGCTTTCTGCAGAATTGTCAGGTGCAACAACCGGTCTTCGACCGGCGAGCCGGCTTCGGCCTGAAGTTCCGCGGTGAGCGCGAGCGCCGTGGGCCAATCGCTATTGCGGGCGGCGGCCTGCGCCAGATGACGCAAGGCATCTTTGCGCAGAACCGGGTCGTCGCGGAGTTGCTCCAGGGTTTGCACCGCGCCTTGAACGAGCGTCTGATCGGTGGCCTGCAGATGGAGCACGGCCCGGTTCAACCGAACGAGCTTGTTGGTGGGATCCAGCCTCGCCGCTTCGCCAAAGTGATGTTCCGCCAGGTTGAGATTGGTCAACCCAATCGCCACCGCGGCGGCCAGTTGATGAAAGGCCGGCGCGTTGTGGTTCGTCGCGGGCACGCCGCGCAAGGCCTCAGCGGCGCGAGGGAAATTGCCCAATAAGATCGCCGTGCGGGCCAACTGCAACCGGTTGGTCAGATCCTCGGGCTGGAGGTCCACCAGCCGCTGCCGCCAATCCAGCGCCGCCGGCAAGCGGAGCGTTTCCGTCAGGTGGGCCATAAGCCGGGAGGCTTCGACACTGGATGGGTTGGCGGCCAGCGCCCGGCGCGCCGCCAACATGGCGTTCCGATAATCTTTGGCGGCCAAGAACTCCGTGGCTTGTTGGACCGACCGGCGTTCCTGCCAGCCGCGATACGCCGGGCGGCCGGCCCACACGCCGACGGCGATCACTCCCAACACGCCCACCAGAACCAAGCCGCGCTTCACGCTCCAGAACATCGGCGAAATGCTGGCAGAGGTGAGGGGATTGTCAATGCACGCGGCCCGATTGCCGTGCCTCGGAGGAATCGTCACCGGTTTGGTCCGTGGTAGTTGGTTGGATGACGAATCCGCGCCGTGCTCTCTCCGGTGGCTTGAAATGAGTCAGTCCTTGGGAATGAGGACAGGCCGGCTGAAGGCATTCGGGCAGGCACGAACCGAGTTCCGTTCGGACGCAGGCCGCTGAGACTTCCCTGTCCGATCCTCGCGGCGAGACTGCGTTGGCAACCGCCTCTGCTGCCAAGGCTTGTCAGTTCCCGATCGGACACGCGGCCTGCCTGTCTGAATTCCCAGCCAGATCTGCATGGGATGCATCGGGCTTGACGCACCAACGGCGGCGGGCAGCGGCATCATGCCTGCTTTTCCCTGGCCCTAACAAGGCAAGGAGAGCAATGCCAAGGTCGAAAGCGGTCATCAAGCCACGGACCATCCGTCGCGTCGTCGAACTGAATGTTCCCGCTCCTTCGCTGTCCGAACCACCCGCGAAACCGTTTCTCAAGTCACTTCCGTGAATCCCCGTTGTCGAATGATGGCCGGCTTGACTGCGCTTCTCGCAGTCGGAGCCGCGGCCGCCTCATCGGACGTTCAGCTTGAGCACCACCTCGGCCGGGCAGGCGACCTGAAATCGCCGGCGAATGAGGCCATGGCCTTTTGGGATCGCTTCCAGAATGAATTCCAGGAGCAGGCGGCCGAGAAATTCGCGGACCGCTTCCATCCCTTCAGTTCGCTGAGTTGGAGCCTGCGCATGGAGGAGGATGACACCAGTGCTTTTCACGACCGCACCACCCGGGGCGCCCGCAAGGCGCTGTACCGTTCGTTCACGCACGGTCTCCGTGAGGCCAGTGTGGATCTTCCGCTGATGACGTGGCTGAAGGAGCGCCAGGGAGTGCTGGCGGACTTTCTCCGCAACTCCATTGGCAACGTCCGGGAGGAGGCCGTTTCCCCTCAGCAATGGTCCTATCGCGCCGTTGAACGTTCGTGGTGGGGCCGCCTGGCCGAGGACAGCGGCTTGCGCTACGGCGTCCGGCCGTTCCGCACCGCGCCTTATGCCTACGCGAGTATCGGCATCCACGACGGCGAGAACGTCCTGTTGCTGGCCAACGTGCGTTACGTCTTTCGCGACTTCAACGAGCACAAGTTCGAAGTGGCGCTTTCCGTACCACTCGCCCATGGCGTGGCGCTGGACGTTGGGGCGAGCTACAAAGTGGACCGGCATGACGAAGGGCAACAAGTGGTGCTCAAACTGTTCAAACAACGGGACAACGGCAGCCTGTTTTACGTGGGGGCGGAACTGCTCCATCAGCCGGCGGTTTATGCCGGCGTTTGCTTCGCTCTCTGAGTCACCTGATCCCGCGTTCAAGGCGATGGACCTGCCGGCCTTGGCGGTCTTGAGCCAGGCCGCGGCAAAGATTGCAATCCCTGCGTTTCTGGGCTTCACTGGCAGCATGATGCGCGACCTCCGTCCACTCCCCCTTTGCTCATGAAGATCACCGAGGTCCAGGCTTTTCTGATGTCATGCCCATTGCGCCAGCCGCTGTGTCTGCCGTTCTGGGGTGGCGAGCGCACCATCGTCAAGCGCGACGCGATGCTGATTCGCGTGACCGCCGACAACGGGCTGGTCGGCTACGCGCCCGGCCCGGCCCACGAACGCGCGGCGAGGCAGATTCAGGACGTGCTCCGCCCCTTTCTGCTGAATCGCGACCCAAGGGGCTGGAGGCAGTTTCAGTTCAAGGAATCCCTGGAACTCGAGAAGACTTATCGTGCGGTGGAAATCGCGCTCATGGACCTGGCCGCGAAGGAGAAGGGGTGTCCATTGTCGGAGTTGATCGGCGGACGCAAGCGTGACCGCATCAAACTCTACGGCAGCGCCGGCATGTACATGTCCCCGGCGCGATTCGCCGATGAAGCCGCCGCCATCGCCGGCCTGGGATTCACCGCCTACAAAATGCGGCCGGCCCTCGGGCCGGACAAGGATTTCGAGACCGTGCGGCTCATGCGCGAAGCCGTCGGGCCGAACTTCGGCCTGATGATTGACGCGCACTCGTGGTGGCGCATGGGCGATCACAACTACTCCCGTGAAACGGTCAGCGACCTGGCCCGGGCCATGGTTTCGTTTCATCCGACGTGGCTCGAAGAGCCGCTGCCTCCGGAGGATCACGCCGCGTATCGGGAACTGCGGGCCAGCCGGACCGTGCCCATTGCCGCGGGCGAACACGAGCCGGACGAAGCCGGATTCCTGGACCTGATCCAAACCGGTGCGGCGGATTACATCCAGATGGACGTCTGTTGTCAGGGCGGCTTTGCGATGGGATCGCGGATACTGGAGGCCATTGCGCGCGAGCGTCTGCGCTTCGCGTTTCACAGTTGGGGCACGGCGCTGGAAGTGCTCGCCGCCGCGCACCTGGGGATTTGCTGGCCGGCGGACGTGGTCGAGTGGCTGGAGTACCCCTGCTACACCCACCGAGGTAAACCGGGCATGTATCCGTTTCCGTTGGCCGATGAAATCCTGCGCGAACCGCTGGCCATCGAGAACGGTGATTTGCTCGTGCCCGACGGTCCTGGCCTGGGCGTGGAAATTGACGAGTGCGTCATCGAGAAATATCCATTCATCCCCGGTCCTTGGTCGTTCTTCAGAATTGATTCCCCGCCGGAAACCGTGGCAATCACGGGCGATCACAGCGTGAAGTGGGTCGAAACTTCACCGAGTATGCGATGAACAACGTGGCTGCATTTGAAATGCCCACGACCGTAGCCGACGAGCAAGTGCTCCCCGTCCATGAGGCGCAAGAAGTCTTCAACGGGCGCATCTCAGTTTATTGCAGGCAGGCATTTCTGGCGTAGCGCAGGTTTCCCAACCTGCAATAAGCTGAGATGAGCCTGACGATTTCCCCCAACAAATGGTCGGGTTGACGCACGCCGATGGCCCGGGTATTCCTTTGGCACAAATTCCCGGAAGCCACCCAGTCGCGCTCGAAATGACCAAATGCGTATTATCACCCGCCCACCGCGTGTCACGATCTGCCTCCGAACCAACGACTCGGCAAACGGCCAGTGACAAACTCGCCGCATCGCGCTGACCATGGACCCGCTCTGGCTGCTTGGCATCGGCATTATCGTCGTCTTCGGCGGCATCATGCTGGCGCGACTGCCGGCGTTTCTCGCGCTCGTGCTCGGGGCGCTCGTGGTCGGTGCGCTCACCCCCGCCGCTTCACTGCAACGCCACGCTCAGGAGAAGAAAATGTCCGAAGCGGCCACGGAGGATTTCGTGACACAACCGCTCGGCAAACGCGTGGCGGCGCAATTCGGCAACACCTGCGCCAGCATCGGCATCCTCATCGCGCTGGCTTCCGTCATCGGCAAATGTCTGCTCGACAGCGGCGCGGCGGACAAGATCGTCCGCGCGGCGATCCGCCGGCTCGGCGAACCCCGCGCGCCACTCGCGTTCCTGGGCAGCGGCTTTCTGCTGGGCATTCCTGTTTTCTTCGACACGGTTTTCTATCTGTTAATCCCGCTGGGCAAAGCACTGCGCCTCCGCACCGATCGCAACTACACGCTCTACGTTCTCAGCATCATTGCTGGCGGCACGATGACGCACTCGCTCGTGCCGCCCACGCCCGGGCCGTTGTTCGTGGCCGCGCAACTCGGCGTCAGTGTCGGCATGATGATGCTGGCCGGCCTCGCGGTGGGCATCCTTACCGCCACCTCGGGTTATTTGTATGCCGTCTGGCTGAATCGGCGGCTGGATGTTCCGCTGCGCGACACGGCCGATGCGACTGTCGCGCAACTCACCGCCATCACGCAACGCGACGAACGCGAACTGCCGCCCCTGGGCTGGTCGTTGTTCCCGATCCTGTTGCCCGTGCTCCTCATCGGCGGAAACGCTCTGCTGCAACTCGATGCCGTCGCGCAACGATTTGACCTGCCGGATCAATTGCTCCGGATTGGTTCGCTCGTTGGCGATCCGAATGTGGCCCTCGCCATCGCCGCGGCGATTGGCATCGGGCTGCTGATTTCGCGCCCGCAACTTGGCAAACCCTTTGGAGCGGCGTTGGAACAAGCCCTTACGGGTGGCGGGTTGATCATCCTTATCACCGCGGCGGGCGGCGCGTTTGGCGGAATGCTCCAGCAGACCGGCGTGGGCGCGCGCCTTGAATCGCTGGCGACCGCGTATCAAATCGGCGTGCTGCCGCTGGCGTGGTTTGTGACCGTGCTCATCCGCACCGCGCAAGGTTCGGCCACCGTCGCGATGATCACCGCCGTGGGCATTCTCGGGAATCTGGTTCACGCGACGGAATTGCCGTTTCATCCCGTGTATGTCGCGCTGGCCATCGGCTGCGGCTCGAAACCATTTCCGTGGATGAACGACAGCGGCTTCTGGATCATTAGCCGCATGAGCGGCATGACCGTGGGTGAAACCATCAAATCCTTTTCCGTCATGCAATGTGTCATGTCACTGACGGGCCTTGCGACAATTCTCGTTCTAGCCAAATTGTTTCCTTTGATCTGAACCATGCCCACCTCTCCTCCGGTCGTCACTGAAATGCGTGTCATCCCTGTCGCGGGGCATGACAGCATGTTGCTTAATCTCAGCGGCGCGCACGGACCGTTCTTCACGCGGAACGTCATCGTCCTCAAAGACAGCGCCGGGCACACCGGACTGGGCGAAGTGCCCGGCGGTGAACGCATCCGGCAAACGCTCGAAGACGCGCGAGCTTTGGTCATCGGCCAATCCATCAGTCAATACAACGCGGTGTTGAACGCGGTGCGCCAGCAGTTCGGTGATCGTGACGCCGGCGGACGTGGGATTCAGACCTTCGATCAACGCGTCACCATTCATGCTGTCACGGCGATTGAATCGGCGCTGCTGGATTTGCTCGGCCAGTTTCTTGGCGTGCCTGTGGCCGCGTTGTTGGGCGAAGGGCAGCAACGTAAATCCATCGAGGTGCTTGGCTATCTCTTCTACATCGGCGATCGAAACAAGACCCCTCTGTCCTATCGGTCGCATCGGGAGACGAAAGACGACTGGCTGCGCCTGCGCGACGAACCGGCATTGACCACCGAGGCCATCGTCCGCCTCGCCGAGGCCGCGCAGGCGCGCTACGGCTTCAACAATTTCAAACTCAAAGGCGGCGTGTGGCGCGGCGCGCAAGAAATGGAAGCCGTCATCACCCTGGCCAAACGGTTTCCCCAAGCCCGCATCACACTTGATCCGAATGGCGCGTGGTCACTGGCGGAAGCCATCGAACTTTGCCGCGGCAAGCACGGTGTGCTCGCCTACGCTGAAGACCCTTGCGGCGCCGAGCGTGGACTGTCCGGGCGCGAAGTCATGGCAGAATTCCGCCGCGCCACCGGATTGCCAACCGCGACCAACATGGTGGCGACCGACTGGCCGCAATTGGCCGACGCCCTCCGGCTGGAGGCCATTGACATCCCATTGGCTGATCCGCACTTCTGGACCATGCAAGGCTCGGTGCGCGTCGCGCAACTTTGCCGCGACTGGGGTGGACTGACCTGGGGCTCGCACTCGAACAATCACTTCGACATCTCGCTCGCGATGTTCACACACGTCGCCGCCGCCGCGCCGGGAAGAATCACCGCCATTGACACACACTGGATCTGGCAGGATGGCCAGCGACTGACAACCGAGCCGCCCAAAATCATCGGCGGAATGATCGCCGTCCCGGATTCCCCCGGCCTCGGCGTGCAAGCGGACATGATGCAGATTGAGCAAGCTCATGCGCTTTACCAGAAGATCGGACTAGCCGCCCGCGACGATGCGGTGGCGATGCGGTTCTTGATTCCCGGCTGGGAGTTTGATGCGAAACGTCCTTGCCTGGTGCGCTGACTGTCGTCGTACTCCGTCGTCACTCACGGACCGCCACCGATGGATGGAAAGTGGATGCTCGGATGTTTTGGCGTCAACCAGAGCCACGGGGACAGAATTCCCATCAACGGCAGAAACAGGAAGGGCACGACGATGGCAACCGGATACGCCCACCAGCGCGGCGGGCGCGCGGAACGCTCCGGCGGCGCCCAGTGCGCCGGCAGCCAGACCATCAGGCCGTAAACGAATATCCAGAACGCGAAGTTGCCGAGATTTTGCAGGCCGAATGAAATGGTTTCAGCCAGCAGCCCCACCACACCGAAGAGCAGAAACACGGCGAAAGGCGAAAACCGCCAATAATGGAGCAGCACCGCCCAGCCAATGAACATCGGCACAAACACCACGACGCTGTGATACAGCACCACGTCGAAATAGTTCGCCGATGCGGTGATGTAAGCCTCGCCGACCTGCACGCCAAAAAGCGGAGCACAGTTCGTCATCAGCGTGGTGATCGCTTCCTCAGTCAAGGCCAGCGCCGTGCAGCCGAGGACGAATTTCACCTGCCAGGGCAGGCGGACTCGCGCGGCCAGCCGGCACAACAATTCCCACCAGTACCACATCGCCACGCCGCAACCGCCAATCCACAGCAGGATCAACCCCCAGGCCATGCCGATGACCGCGCGGTGTTCGGCCCGTTGCCAGGTCGCCACCAGCACCAGCCCGGAGACGGCCAGCATCCAACCAGCCAGACAGAGGACGACCACTCGGGGAAGCTTCTTCATCCGAAGGCTGGTGGTAGAGCACGGCCGCCGATTGTCAAGCGGTGAGCAGAGGCGAACGGCCCGGCTGTTCTCAAGTCCGACGCGAGCCGGGAATTTTGGCCGAGGTCCGAAATCCGAAAGACCGAAATCCGAGAGAAGCCCGAAGCCCGAGGTGCAAAGGACAGGGTATGATCGCACACTCACGCAATTCGGCCTTCGGCTTTCGGATTTTCGCTCAATCGCTTACGCAGTCGAATCGAGCGGCCTTGGATGGCGGAGGATTTGCGCCAGCACGGCTCGCTTTGCGCACTTGAAATACGGCCCTCGCTTGGCTATTCAGCCTGCATCATGCAGCCCTCCGAACTTCGCAAACGCCTTCACGGAGTCATTGCGTTTCCCTGCACGCCGTTCAAGCGTGACCTGTCGCTCGACTTGGACGGCTTGCGGCAGAATCTCCGATCCTTGATCAAGCATCGCCTCGCCGCCATCGTTGCGCCTGCGGGGACTGGGGAAATCCACAGCCTTTCACCAGCGGAGCACTTGGAGATCGTCAGAGCGACGGTGGAGGAAGTCGCCGGTTGGGTGCCCGTCCTGACGGGAGTGGGAATCAATCCGCCCATCGCATCGGAAGTCGCGCGGCAGGCGGCGGCGATTGGAGTGAGCGGTATTCTGGCGTTTCCACCTTACTATCCGAGCACGGAGGAGGAGGGCCTGGTGGCTTATTACAAGAGCATCGCCGACGCGACCGGACTGGGGATGCTCATTTACAGTCGGGACTGGTTCAATCCTTCGCCGGCCCTCGTGGAGCGACTTGCCCAGGAGATTCCGAATCTCATCGCCTGGAAAGACGGCCAGGCGGACATCCGCCGTTATCAAATGATCCGCCAGCGCGTCGGCGACCGGTTGCATTGGATTGGTGGGGCAGGGGACGACCTGGTGCCGGGTTACTATGCGATTGGCATCCGGACTTACACGTCCAGCATCGCCAACGTGGCGCCGCGCCTTTCGCTGCGACTGCATGAACTGGCTTCCGCCGGCCATTCGACCGAGCTGACGCGGCTCATGGAGGAACTGGTGGTGCCGCTCTACGCCCTGCGAGCGCGGCGGAAGGGTTACGAAGTGTCGGTGATGAAAGCCATGATGGACTTGATCGGCCTGGTTGGCGGCCCGGTGCGTCCGCCATTGGTGGACATGCGCCCAGAGGAACTGGAATTGTTGAAGGCGATGATCGAGCGGTGGCGTCCGTGGCTCGGTTCGTAGAGCCGTCGCAGTTTCGGTGGCTGACTTTCCTCTCCGCTTGAATGGGAGATGCGGGTTTGAATTGGACGCGACGCCCGAAACTTAAGGCAATGGTCGGCAAAAGGTTTGGGCGCATATCCGGCGAGGCCCTCATATCGCTGAGGCAGGCAAGTTTGCGCTTGGTGCATTGTGATACTAAACGCTTGACAAATCCATGCGGAAAAACCTACGAATTTAGCGCGCGGCTGGACCAGGAATCAGAATGAAGTACTTGTATGAAAAAACTCGCGTGCATTACTGCTTGTTTCGCGTTGGCATTGACCTCGTTTAACGGTCAAGCGCAAATCTCAATCGGTCCGCTGACTACCTTCGGTGGAGACGGTTGGCTGGCAAACGGGGAAAGCTCATATTTGGCGAATGACAACCTGGCGCGAGGGCTTGCATACGGCAACGGCCACCTTTATCTGGCCAGCCGGACGGGCGGCAACAATGTCCGTGTTCTAAATCCGTTGACAGGCGCGGATTTGGGCGGGCTGGATCTCACGGGCGTGAGCGGTGGCGCATTTGCCATCAACATGATTTCCGTCGGAGGTGATGGTCACATCTATGTTGGAAATCTGACCACGCAAGCGTCCACCAGTCCGTTCAAGGTGTATCGCTGGGTGAGCGAAGCTTCGATACCTACGACGGTGTACTCTGGCGCGCCAATTGAGGGCGGCCGCGTTGGCGATACGTTGGATGCAATTGGTAGCGGGAGTCTGACACGACTGGTTGTGGGCTTTGGCAGCACCCCGGCGACCAACGGCAACAACGGGTACGCCATCATTGACCCCACCACCGGTACACATACTCAGGTCGCGTTTGCTGGGACTCCCCCGAACGCCGGGGATTTTCGTTTGGGCATTACGTTCACCGATGCCGACCATGTTTTTGGCACTCAGGGTGGCATCAATTTGCGTTACACAAGTTACTCCGGATCGGTCGGTACGTTGCTTGGGGCGGGCGTGGTCACCACCTCGTCGCAAAGGCTTATGGACTACACGGTGCTGGGCGGAATCCCGCTGTTGGCGGTCATGGACACAGTGGATTCAGGACTGCGGCTTTATGATGCGACCGACCCGTTGAACTTGGTGTACATCAACACTGCCACAACTCTGACCGGCACACCCAACGCCAACGGGAACGGGACTGGCGCCGTGGCATGGGGCGACTCTTACTATGATTCCTCCGGTTGGAACGCCCACCTGTATGCCCTCAACTCGAATAATGGCATCCAAGCATTCATCGTCACCGTACCCGAACCTTCCGCGTACGTTTTGTTCGCGTTGGGCGGCTTCGGACTGCTGGTCTGGCGGTGGCGCAGATTACAGCACTGAGGCGGCGTCCTTCGAGCTTGCTTCCTGACCGGCCTGCGGGCTGCTTTCTTTGTTTGAGAGCCAATTCAACTGGATTTACTTCAAGTTCCCCATCTCGCTGGATTGTTCCTGGCATTACGGTGTGTGGGTCTGCCTGCGAACTGACTTCTTGGCGGTCACGTTCACTCCGCTACTCTCCCATGTTCGGGAGCTTGACCGAGATCATCCGTGTGATTCACAGGGGCACGAAAACCCACGAGCGTGTCCACCAACCTCAGCGGCGGCGGACACTCTTCGCATCCGTCTGGGGGTGATTGCCAGATGAACACGGCCGTCCAACTCCTGGCTCTTTTGAGCCTGGCGAACTCGGGCCTTGGCCAGAACCTGCTGTCCTTGGCGACGACCTACACCCACACCTGCGATGCCTCTGCCGCGGTGGCGCTGGATGCGGACCAGTTCGTGGTGGCCAGCGACGAGGACAACGTGCTCCGCATCTACCGTTGCAGCCAACCCGGTCCGCCGGTGTCCACGCTGGATGTGTCCTCATTTTTACGACTGGTCAAGAAAGGGGCGGAGGCGGATTTGGAAGGGGCGGCGCGCGTGGGTGACCGCATTTACTGGATCAGTTCACATGGCCTGACGGCTTCCGGAAAGGCCAGTCCGGATCGGCACCGCCTCTTTGCCACCGAAATCCGGATGACGAAGTCCGAGCCCGCCCTCGTGCCCGTGGGTCAGCCTTATGTGACTCTGGTGCGAGACTTGATCCGCGAACCCCGGTTGAGCCGGTTCAATCTTGCCCGGGCGGCGGCCACGCATCCGCGGAAGGCGGGCACCCTGGACATCGAAGGACTGGCCGCCACACCGCAGGGGCACTTGTTGATCGGGTTTCGGACCCCCATCCCGCAAGGAAAAGCCTTGGTGATTCCGTTGTTGAACCCCGCTTCCGTGGTGGCCGGGAAGCCGCCCACTTTCGGCGAGGCCATACTCCTCGATCTCGACGGACTGGGCATCCGGGGTTTCGATTTTCATGCTGGGCAGTATTGGATCATTGCCGGGCATCACGACAACAAGACCCCCGCCCGGCTTTATCGGTGGGCCGGTGGTGAGGTGGTTCCGGAATGGCAGCGGGAGGTCAATCTCGCCGGCTTCAATCCCGAGGCCCTGTTCTTTCCGGAAGACGCCGCCGCAGGAACATTTTTCATCATCAGTGACGATGGGGGAGTGTCCATCGGAGGCAGCACGTGCAAGGATTTGAAGGATGCGAATCTGAAGCGGTTTCGGATGTTTCCAATCAATCTCGCGGCTTCAAGCGCCGGGAAATAACTGGTTCGCGAGCTTCGGCGCGCAGGCTGGTGGCTGGTGGCAAGCTGAATAATCGGCAGTCGCGCTGCGTCGTTATCAACCTTGACGGGACAAGTTAAATCGTTAAACCAGACTCGTCGGGCACGTTTGCCGGGCAAACGGATGTTTTTCAAACAACCAATGACTCATCTCACACCATGAAAAGAACCCTTCTGATTCTCGCGTTGATCGCTCCCTTTACGGTCTCGCTATGTGCCGCGGACGAGGATGGCTTCCGGCCATTGTTCAATGGCAAGGACACCAGCGGCTGGCATCTGCGCAACCCCGGCGGCCACAACAGTTGGAAGGTCGAGAACGGAATCCTGAAGAACATCGTCAACCAGGGCGAGCATGGCACCGACCTGGTCACGGATCAAAAGTTCCGGGACTTCACGGTGAAATACGAATACATGGTACCGAACGATTCCAACAGCGGCTTTTATTTGCGGGGCCGTTATGAACTCCAGATTCTCGGCGACCATGCCAGTGGCAAGGTGAGCAAAACCGGCAACGCCTCGCTCTACAACTTCAAGGCGCCGGACAAATTTGTTTCCAAGCCCGGCGGCGAGTGGCAGTCGGTCGAGGCCACGATCATCGGTAACAAGATCACGGTGATCCAGAACGGTGTGAAGATTCACGATAATGTTGAGGTCACAAGGGGCACTGGCGGTGAGTTGGACAACAAGTATGACCAACCCGGCCCGATCTTCCTTCAGGGCGATCACGGTACGGTCTGGTTCCGCAACATGCGCATCAAGGAATTGAAGTAGTTGAAACCACAAACCGGGAGACGGGGAAATGAAATCGAAGAGTCAACTTAAGAGTCGGAGCGCGGCTGGGCTAGGAGACCCGGCCGCAGCGGTGGAGGGCAGATCTTCACGCCTTTCACGCCGAAAATTCATCGCTGCCACGGCGGCTTCCTCGGTGTTCATGTTCCTGCCCAGCCACGTCCTCGGGCGCGGCGGGGCGAAGTCGCCGAATGAAAAGCTGAACATTGCCGGAATCGGCGTTGGCGGCCAGGGCGCCGGCGATTTGCGGAACATGGAAAGCGAGAACCTCGTGGCCTTGTGCGACGTGGATTGGCGGCACGGCGCGGGCACGTTCAAGCGGCATCCTCAGGCCAGGAAGTTCAAGGACTATCGCCAGATGCTCGACGAGGTGAAAGACATTGACGCGGTGGTCGTCGCCACGCCGGACCATCACCACGCGGTTGCGTCCATGGAGGCGATCAAACGCGGCAAGCATGTCTATTGCGAGAAACCCCTGACCCACTCGGTTTGGGAGGCCCGCCAGGTCGCCACCGCCGCGCGCGAAGCCAAGGTCGCCACGCAAATGGGCAATCAAGGCCAGGCCTCGGAAGAAACCCGCCATCTCTGCGAACTGGTCTGGTCCGGAGCCATTGGAAACGTCCAGGAAGCGCACATCTGGACCGACCGTCCCTCGCGGGGATTATTCGACGAATACTGGCCCCAAGGCGTTGGGCGTCCCACGGATACGCCGCCTGTGCCGGACACGCTGGCGTGGGACTTGTGGATCGGCCCGGCGCCGATGCGACCGTATCATCCGGCTTATGTGCCGTTCCGCTGGCGCGGTTGGTGGGACTTCGGCACTGGCGCGCTCGGGGACATCGGCTGCCACTCCTTCGATCCCGTGTTCCGTGCCCTCAAACTCGGCGCGCCCCTCTCTGTCCAGGGCGCTTCGACGCGTGTCAACACCGAGACTTTCCCTTTGGGCTCGATGGTCACCTATCAGTTCCCGGCGCGCGATGCCTCCCCGCAGGCCAACAACGCCCACATCAAAGGCCTGAGCGGCGCGGAAGCGGGCGCCGTCGCGATGCCGCCCTGCAAACTGGTTTGGTATGACGGCGGTCTCCGTCCGCCGCGGCCTGACGGACTCCCGGATGGGCGGTTGCTCGGCGACAACGGCCGGCTGCTCATTGGCGACAAGGGTTTCATCCTCGGCAATGCCGTCTATCCCGAAGCCCGCGCCCGTGAAGTGGGGAAAATAAAGCCGTTCATCCCGCGCTCCGCGAGCCACTACCAGGAATGGATCGCGGCGTGCAAAGGCGGCACGGCGGCGGGGTCAAACTTCGACTATGCCGGGCCGTTGGCCGAGGCCGTCTTGTTGGGCAATGTAACCCTCCGCGTCCAGCTTCGCGAAGACCTCACGCGCTTCAAGCTCCTGTGGGACGCGCCGAATCTACGCTTCACCAATTGCGACGAAGCCAACGAGTTCTTGCGGACCGAGTATCGGCAAGGTTGGTCGCTGTAGCGCGGGACGGTAATACAGCGAGGCCGATTATGGCTGCTCCGGTTTGACCAGCGCAACCACGACCCGGTCTGGCCGCAAGTATTTTCTGGCTGCCTGTTGCACTTGTTCAAGCGTAACCGCCTCGAACCTGGCGTCTTCCTGTTCCCAATACCCGTGGCCCAGGCCGTAGAGTTCGTCGAGCGCGGTGGACATGGCGAAACCGCCGAGGTCCTGGCGGGCGATTTTCTTCTGGCCAATGACCTTGGCCTTGGCGCGCTTGAGTTCCTCGGGAGTCAAACCTTCGTTGCGCAGCAATTCGGCTTCCTTGAGAATTTCCTGTTCGACCAGCGCGGCTTTCTCGGGCTCGGTACCGGCGTAGAAACCGAAGTAACCCGGCGCGAGGCCCACGAAGTTTTGAGCGCCGACATAATAAGCCAGACCCAGCTTCTCGCGGATGCGCAGAAACAACCTTGAACCCAGGTCGCTGCACGCCTCTTGCAGCAGGTCCAGGGCGTGGCGGTCTTCGTCGAATATCTGTGCTCCTGGGAACCCAATGAAAAGCACGGCCTGCTTCTTGTCGCGGGTTTCGGTGACGCGCTTTGCGGAGTCGAGCGGTGTGGATTCAGTGTTGACAGAGGCGGCCTTCGCCGCACCTCCTTTCCACCGCGCGAAGGTTTTCTCGACGGCGGCCTTCACTTGGGTCGCCTGAATATCGCCGTAGATGGCGAGGACGCAATTGGTGGGCGTGGTCAGTTTCTGATGGAACGCACGGATGTCGCGAAGTTGGATCGTCTGCACGCTTTCTTCCGAACCCAGCGGATCCAGACCATAGCCGGCGTCCCCGAACAAGGTGCGCCGCATCGCCTTGCTGGCGCTCTTGAGCAGCTCATCCTTTTGAGAGCGGATGGTGGCGATCTGGACTTCACGCTCCCGCTCCAGGGCCGCCGCGGGGAAAGTCGGATGGAGCAGCACATCCGCCAGCAGGTCCAGGCCGGTGGTGAAATCCGAACTGAGCACCTCAAGGTTCACACCAAAGCTGTTGTTGCCGCCGTAGCTGTCAATGCTGCCGCCCACGGATTCGATTTCCGTGGCGATGGCTTCGGCGCTGCGACGCTTGGTGCCCTTGAGCAGCATCTTCGCGAGCAACTGGGTGATGCCGTTATCCGCCGCGCTCTCGGCCAGCACTCCGCCCCGAAACGCGGTGCGAAACTCGACGAAGGGCAGGCGATGGTCTTCCTTGACGAGGAGGCGCAGGCCGTTCGGGAGGACGAATTGTTGAATGCCCCCTTCACGGATTTGCTGCGTTTGGATGGCCGGTTTGGGCGCGTTGCCGTTGGGCAGCAGGGCGTAGAGCGTGCGGTTCTCGGGCGTCAGGTAGTGGCGGGCGACCCGCTGCAGATCGGCGGGTTTGACCCGTTTCACAGCGGCCAGATAACGCTCGGAGAAATTGAGATCGCTGGCGGCGAGCCAGTTGGCGCCGAGGTCCTGCGCCTGGCCTTGCATGGTCTTGCGGGTCGAAAGCGTCGCCGCCACATACTGTTTGACGGCTTTCTCCAGTTCGGACCGAGGGATAAGCTTTTGCTGGGCCTTCGCCACCTGCGCCAGCATCGCGGCCCGGGCTGGCTCGAATTTGTCCGGGTCAACGACGGCGCTCATGCCGAACAGGCCGGGGTTGCCGGGATTGTAGGTCCAGGCATCCACGTAATTGACCAGCCCCTGCTTTTCGCGGACCTGCTGGTAAAGCCGCGAACTGCGGCCGCTGCCGAGGACCACCGCCAGCACGTCAAGCGCCGGCACATCGGGATGGCGCACGTCGGGAATGTGCCACGCGAAATGGAAATGGCCGAGCTCAACGGGCGCTTCCTCGATCACTTCTCGCGGGGCGGCCTGCTTGGGTTCCTCGGGCAGCACCACCGGCGGCAAGGGCCGGGCTTTGGCCCGTGCGTAAGCTTCGCGAATCTGCGCGACAACTTCGTCGTGTTGGATGTCGCCGGTGACCACGAAGAACACGTTGTTGGGCGCGTACTTTTCCCGGTAATAAGCCACGATGTCCTCGGTTTTGACCTCGTGGAAAATGTCGGGGTAGCCGATGACCGTGAAGCGGTAGGGGCTGCGGGTGTAGGCCACTTCGAACAAGCGCCGGCTGGCACGGCGGCCGGGGTCGTCCTGATTCATGTCCATCTCCCGGACGATGACCTGCTTTTCCTTCTCCATTTCCTCGGCGGGCAGCGTGGCGTTCTGCATGATGTCGCAGAGGATGTCTATCGCGGTGCGTGCGCCGGTGTTCGGCACATCAATGTGGTACACGGTGCGGTCAAAGGAGGTGTAGGCGTTCATGTAGCCGCCGGCCTCCTGCACTTCCTGGTCAATGCGGCTGCCGGGCCGGTTGGTGGTGCCCTTGAACAGCATGTGCTCCAACACGTGCGACAGTCCCGCGCCCAGCCAGCGACCCTCGTGAATGCTGCCGGCCATGCACCAGGCTTGCGCCGAAACCACCGGCGCGCTGTGATCCTCCCGCACGATGATGGTCAGGCCGTTGTCCAGGGTCGAAACCCTCACGCCGCTGGGCAACGGCGGAATCTCCGCCTGGTTTCTGGCAATCCCGGCGGGCGGGACAAAAGTGGCGCTCATAAGTACAAAGAATCCCAACACTGATCGGACAAGGCTCATGACACGTCGAACGTGCCGTCAGGCGACGTTGGATTTGGTTTCAACCGCCGCAGGGGTGAGCTTGGCTGATGGGAGAAACGGCTTGCGGAACGCCTCTTCAAATTCGTATCCGCCCTCGAAATCCTCCCGGCTGTCCTTCTCCGTTTTGGCCAGCAAACCGATTTCGACCATGTTGAAAACAATTTCGCCAAAATCACGGCAGCAGCGCACCCCCCATTCCTCGAGCACCGTCGTCGTCATGGGCCCGAACTGCGTCAAGGCAAACTGGCGGATGCCGTCCAGCAACTCCTGGCCGGTGACGTGCCGGATTTGTCCGGTTTGCTGTTTGCGGATCAAATTCTGAGTGAAATCCAGCGCTTCGCGGACGAACGAATACGCCTCCCGATGATAGCGCGGGTCCTTGGCCAGAATCTGTTCCAATGCCTCGTCGAAATTGACTTCCTGCATATTACGGCTGCGCCGGCGCGGCGACCTGCGTGGAGGCCTGCGCGGCGCGATAAGTTTTGACCGCCCACCCGGTGAGCAGTAGTCCGAGGACCAGACACAGAACCAACTGTTCCTGCTTTGTCAAACGGTCCATGGCGGCATCTTAGCGGGATTCCCCGGCCATCGCAACCTTCCGTTGAACCGCCGGGCATTTAATCTTGGATGCCGCGCGGTCGCTTGTTAGTCTGTCCCCGCAATTATGGCAGCCATCGGCCGGTTTCAAAAAGGTGATGACGTCTTCTACGCGAAAGTCGTGGACGGCGAGTTGTTCCGTTTG
Organism: Verrucomicrobiia bacterium; assembly: GCA_011525685.1. Classification (GTDB taxonomy): domain Bacteria; phylum Verrucomicrobiota; class Verrucomicrobiia; order Limisphaerales; family JADLHS01; genus WYBW01. Next base: position 10,662 of record WYBW01000069.1, on the reverse strand, counting down.
CGGGGCGATGTCTTCGGCTCGCCTTCCTTCGACCGGAAAGCCACTCCAGCTAGGGGCGTTCGGACCCTCTCGCCGGTACTGCCCTCGAAGGTGATTTCGGTGGGATTGAATTACGCGGACCAGGCGCGGGAGGTCGGTCAGCCGACGCCGAAAGAACCGCTGATCTGGTTCAAAGCGCCCACCGCGCTCCTGCCCGACGGCGGCAAGATCGAACTGCCCCACGCCCATCACCGCGTGGAGTATGCGGCCGAACTGGCAATCATCATCGGACGTCGTATCCGCAACGTCACGCCGGCGGCGGCGCCGCGCTACATCCTCGGCTACACCGCCGCGCAGGACATCGGTGACCGCACGATCCAGAACGCTGAAAGCCAGTGGTGCCGCGCCCGGTCTTTCGACACCTTTCTGCCGCTGGGGCCGCACGTCGAAACCAAGATTGAACCACATGACCTGACGCTCCAGCTTTTCCAAAACGGCCAGCTTCGGCAGAACTCGAACACGCGCCAACTGTTGTTCAATTGCTACCAACTCGTCAGCTTCATCTCGACCAGCATGACGCTTTTGCCCGGCGACGTGATCCTGACCGGCACTCCTGGCGGCGGCGGCCCGATTCAGTCGGGTGACCGGCTGGAGGTGCGGATTCAAGGGTTGTCGCCATTGATCAATTCGGTGAAATGAGTGGCAGACCCGAACCCGCGTCGCCGAGCCCTGGCTGTGATGGCTGAGAAAATCCGACCCCTGAATTCATGCGCTGGACCCAAACCCTCATTCCCACCCTCCGCGAAGCCCCGGCCGACGCGGAGATTCTATCGCACAAACTTCTGCTCCGGGCCGGATTGCTGCGCAAACTGGCCGGCGGCGTTTACACTTTTCTTCCCCTGGGTCTGCGCTCACTGCGGAAAGTGGAACAGATTGTCCGGGAAGAGATGGACCGCGCCGGAGCCGTCGAAGTCCTCATGCCTGCGCTCCAGCCGCCGGACATCTGGCAGCAGAGCGGCCGCTACGAATCCGCGCGCGACGTGCTCTTCAAGGTGCGCGACAGCGCTAATCGCGAGTGGTTGCTTGGCCCCACCCATGAGGAAGTCATCACGCTGCTGGCGGCGGCCGAGATCAACTCCTACCGCCAACTGCCCAAGAACTTCTACCAGATTCAGGTCAAGTTTCGCGATGAGATCCGCCCGCGCTTCGGCCTGATGCGCGCGCGCGAGTTCATCATGAAGGATGCCTACAGCTTTGACGTGAGCGACGAGGCCGCCCAGGTAAGTTACCAGAAAATGTATGATGCCTACACGCGCATCTTCGCGCGTTGCGGCTTGAAGACGCTGCCCGTCGAGGCCGATACTGGTGTCATCGGCGGAAAGTTCTCCCACGAATTCATGGTGCCCGCCGAGACGGGAGAAAACGAAGTCGTCTATTGCGACACCGGCAACTATGCCGCCAACCTCGAGAAGGCGACCAGCCAGGGACCGATTACGCCGACGCCGGCCGTCAGCGCGGGCGCGGCGCCCGAGCGTTTTCCCACCCCCGGCGTGGTGACCATCGAAGCGCTGGCATCCGCGCCGTACAACGTTGCGGCCCATCAACAAATCAAAACTCTGATTCACGTGGTCGAAGGGAAACTGGTGATTGCCCTGCTGCGCGGCGACGACCAGCTCAACGAAGCCAAGTTTGCCGGACGGCTTGGCACCGCGACATTCCGGGCGGCGACAGCGGAGGAAATCCTCGAGGCGACGGGCGCGCATCCCGGCAGTCTGGGCGCCGTGACCAGCACTCGCACGAAACCCGAGATCAAGGTTTTCGCCGATGAAGTTTTGCGCGGGGCGCGGGGCATGACCACCGGCGCGAACGAGGACGGATTTCACCTCCGACATGTGGATATGGAGCGGGACATCCGCGTGGATGAATGGGCGGATTTGCGGACCGTGAGGGCAGGGGAGTTGTGCGTTTCGACCGGGCAGCCACTCAAAATCCGCCGGGCCATCGAGGTCGGTCACGTTTTCAAACTCGGCACCAAGTACAGCGAGAAGTTGGGAGCGCTGTTTCTCGACGAGGCCGGCGCGCGCAAGCCCGCCGTCATGGGCTGCTACGGCATCGGCGTCACGCGCACCTTGCAGGCGGTCATCGAGCAGTGCAATGACAAGGATGGCATCCTCTGGCCCATGAGCGTCGCGCCCTATCAGGTTTGCATCACACCCCTCAATGTGGCGGCGGACAACCCCGGCATGAAGCTGGCCGAGACCCTCTACGCCGAACTGACTGCGCGCGGGGTGGAAGTCATCCTGGACGACCGCGACGAGCGTCCGGGCGTGAAATTCAAGGACGCCGACCTGGTCGGCTTTCCCCTTCGCGTGAGCATCGGAGAAAAATCGCTGGCGAAGGGCGAGGTCGAAATCAAACCGCGCGGCGGCGGTGTGACCCCCGTGAAAATCGAGGATGCTCTTCCGCGAGTGCTTGGCTTGGTCCAGGAATCTGAGGCTCGGTGAACCGCAGCAAACCGGGAGGCACAGGCACGGGGCGGCCTTTGCGAGTCCGATTGCCTGCGGGGCTGGCTGGGTTCGAAGTAGCGGATGGGCGAATCTCAGTTCATTGCAGGCAGGCATTCCTGGCGGAGCGCAGGTTTCCCCACCTGCGGTATCGCCGACTTCCAGTCGGCTGGCCCAGCCACGGCGTGGCAGGCCAGGAATTCGCCGCGGTTGCGGATTGGAAATCCGCGACCCGGCAGACTGGAAGTCTGCGCTACGGCATCGCCTCGGCGCCCCCTGCAAGAAAATGAGATGCGCCCGTTGCGGATTCGGGCCGAAAAAATCTCTCGCCCCGTTCGGACGCTTTTGCTTAACTACATCCGGATATCGAACCGTCCATGTGCCGACACATTGAGGGAATCGAAGCCCGGTCAGGATTTTCAATTCATGGGTTGCCGCGGTGCCGGATTAAAGTCGGGTCGTCGGTCAGCGCAGTAATGATCCAATCTTGAAATATGGCGTGGATGGAACAATTGCAGGCCGCCAACGGCGCGCAGGCGCTGGTGTGTGCTTTGGGCGCTTACCTCCTCGGCTGCTTTGCCACGGGGTACTATCTGGTTCGAGCGGTCAAGGGGCAGGACATCCGCAATTTCGAGAGCGGCAGCGTGGGAGCGCGCAACGTGGGCCGGTTGTTGGGCAGGACGGCCTTCTTCCTGACGGTGGCGGGTGATTTGGGAAAAGGAGTGCTCGCGGTCTGGGCTGCCGACCGGTTCACCGATGATCCCTTGCTCCCGGCGGTGGCGTTGCTTTGCGTGGTTGCCGGTCACATCTGGCCGGTGCAACTGCGTTTTCACGGGGGCAAGGGCGTGGCCGCCTCCCTCGGAGCGCTCCTGCTTTATGATCACCGGCTGGCCGTGGCCTATGCCGTGTTCTTTCTGGGCGGGTTTGCCCTCATTCGCAGGACGCTCCTCCCCGGGCTGTTTGCTTTTGCCTGCCTGCCCCTGACCGAATACTGGTTGCACCGCGACGGACTCAAGCTGGCGGTCATCGCGCTGCTGGCGGCCATGATCCTGTTCGCGCATCGCAAGAATCTCCTGGAGGAAATCCCCGCGCTGGCGGCGCGGCGCAGCGTCACCGCCAAACCACATCATCCCAAATTATGAGCACACGAGCACCGCTGGTGTTCAAGTTCGCCACCGAAGACTGGGAGTTCGAGCAGATTCACCGGCTCAACTACCGCACCTTCGTCGAGGAAATCCCTCAGCATCAAAAGTCCCCCGCCCAACGGTTGGTGGACAAGTTTCACGCCGAGAACACCTACCTCATCTGCCTCTGCGACCAGAAACTGGTGGGCATGCTGGCCGTGCGCGGCAACCGGCCGTTCTCGCTGGATCAGAAACTTCCCGATCTGGACAATCATCTCCCAGCCGGGCGCAAGGTGTGCGAGATCCGTTTGCTGGCCATCGAAAAGAAGTTCCGCGGCGCGCGCGGTGGACAGGTGCTGTCCGGCATCCTGGCCTTGCTCTGGCAGCACGGCGTCGAGAAGGGCTACGACCTGGCCATCATCTCGGGCACGACGCGACAGGCGAAATTGTATCAGCACCTGGGCTTCGTGCCGTTCGGGCCGCTGGTCGGTACGGGAGACGCCCAGTTCCAGCCGATGTATGTCACCCTCGAAACGTTCGAGGTGACCGCCCGCGAATTCCTGCGGTCCTCGCCGGCCAAATCGTTTCACCCGAGCGCGGTGAACTTTCTGCCCGGCCCGGTCGCGGTTCGGCGCGAAGTCCGTCGCGCGTTCGAGCAGGCGCCGGAATCGCATCGCGCCGAAAGTTTTCAGACTGAATTCGACGCGACCCGGCGTGTGATTTGCGATCTGGTGCGAGCGGAGCGGGCCGAGTTGTTCTTCGGCTCGGGCACGCTGGCCAACGATGTGATTGCCGGGCAGCTTGCACTGCTGGGCGGCCACGGTCTCGTCCTGACCAATGGCGAATTCGGCCTGCGGCTGGCCGACCAGGCGCGGCGATTCCAACTCAACTTCAAGACACTGGAGTTTCCGTGGGGAGCACCGCTCGATCTGGCGCAGGTCCGGCTCAAACTCGCGGCCGTGCCCGCTCCGGCCTGGCTGTGGTGCGCGCATTGCGAAACTTCGACCGGCGTGCTCAATGACCTCGAGGCCCTCAAGGACATGTGCGCCGCCCATGGAGTGAAACTTTGCCTGGATTGCATCAGTTCCATCGGCACCGTGCCGGTGAATCTGGAGGGTGTTTACCTTGCCTCCTGCGCCAGCGGCAAAGGTCTTCGCTCTTATCCGGGCGTGGCCATGGTCTTTTACCATCACGAATCCCAACCCGCTCCGGACCGCCTGCCACGCTACCTCGACCTCGGCTACTACGCCCAGCAGCAAGGCATTCCATTCACGTTTTCCTCGAACCTGCTGCACGCGCTGCACGCGGCCGTCAAACACGTGGACTGGGAAAAGCGGTTTTTCGGACTTGTGGAAATGTCCACCTTCCTGCGCACCCGACTGCTGGAACACGGGTTCGACTTGGTGGCCGGCGACGCGCGGACTTCACCGGCGGTGGTGACGATCGCTCTGCCGGCGGAACTGGATTCAGTCCAGATTGGCGGCTTGATGCAGGATTCAGGTTTTTTGCTGAGTTGCCACAGTGAATATCTGAGGCGCAGGAACTGGATTCAAATCTGCCTGATGGGCGAGTGTACCCTCGAGAAGGTGACCTCGGCGGTCAACGCGCTCAACCGGGTGTGCTTCCGCCGACGCGCCACCGCGCCTCAGCCGGACGCGCCGCAAACGGTTGTCAGTCCCGGCTGAATCGCCCGTCAATCGCCGCGCGTCAACGGCCACTCGGCCGCCGCGAGCGCCTTGTAACCGCCGATGAGCGAACTGACTTTCCAGTAGCCCATCTTTTGGGCGGCGTCCGCGGTGAGGGCCGACCGGAAGCCGCCGCCGCAATACATGATGATCTCCGTGTTCTTGTCCGGGTAGAGCTTCTCGAGATCGCGTTCGAGGATGCCTTTGCCAAGATGCACGGCTCCCTCCGCATGGTCTTTCTGCCATTCGTGATCCTCGCGCACGTCCATCAGGACAACGTTGGGGTTGGCGGTGATTCGCGCACGGGCTTCGGCGACGCTGATCTCCTGGACGCGGGTTTTGGCGTCGTTGACGAGTTGAAGAAAGCCGGGTGAATGTTCCATGCGGCCACCATACGACCGGAGCACTTCCCGTCAAACACATTTCGATGGCACTTTGGCTTGTCGCCCGTTAACTCTGAAGTCATGGACGTGAAGAATCTTGATGCGATCGCCCCTTTCATCACGAAGGACGGCTCGGAAACCCGGGAGTTGCTGGCCTGTCGCAATTCGGCCATACGCAACCAGAGTCTCGCGGAGGCGCGCCTGCCTGTGGGCGCGAGCACGCAGGAACATTTTCACCTGAAAGCCGAGGAGATTTATTACATCACGCAGGGCACGGGGCGCATTCGCATCGAGGGTGAATGGCGTGAGGTCAGAGCCGGGGATGCCATTGCCATACCACCGGGGCAGAAGCACAAGCTCTGGAACACCGGCAACGAAACGCTCCGTTTGCTCTGCTGCTGCGCGCCCGCCTACGAGCATGACGATACAATCCTCACCGAAAGCTCCATTGACCCATGAACCGCCCTGCGGTTAACTGCGGCCATGCGAAGCGGGATCGTGGTTCTTCTGTTGGCGTGCGTGATGATGGGTGCCGGGTGCGCCGGTCCAGAGCCTTCCCGACGGAGCAGCAAGTCAGGGTTCGACGATGCCGCCACGGGCGTTTCGGGCGTGTCGTGGTCCTCCAGGTCCGCGGCGGCCAAACCGGGCGATCTGATCGTTACGCCGGGGACCGCCCTCACCGGCAATGTGGTGCGCTACAACGACGCCGGCCGCTTTGTGGTGGTGGACTTCCCGCCGGGAAATCTGCCCCAGGCGGAGCAACGCATGTTCGTTTACCGCCAGGGACTGAAAGTCGGAGAGGTACGAGTCAGCGACTGGCGGCGTGAGAATTTGGTCGTGGCCGATCTAATCACGGGTGAAGCCCAAGAAGGCGATCAGATCAGCAGCAAATGAGTTGGCGAAGGTTTTCGCCTTACCCGGTCAAACGTCCGCCATTCAATCCTCGGATTGCTGAGGACCTTCCCCGATGGTTTCGGTCAGGGGTTTGACCGTTTGCGGCAGGGCGTTCTTTTTGTAAGGCGAGTGGAGATTGAAGTAGATCCCGCACAGAGGCCGTGGGCCGTCGCTTTGGCTCAGGATGATCGTGACCTGTTTGTCGAGCGCAATGCCATGCCGCATGTTCGGTCCCCGGCTCTCGTACGCCTTGATGGCTTTCTGCATGAGCGAGCCAAGGGCCGCGCCGAAATCCTCCGGCGTCTTGTCCAGGCAAACGACGAACTTCTCGTACGTCCTGACCGCCTCGGTGATTTCCTTCTTAAAAGTCTCAATGGTCACGGCGGCACTCTAGGACACTCTTGGAGCCGTTTGAAGCAAAATTCCGCATGGTGAATCCAAGCTCAGGGCGGGGCGATGCAATTACGAGAGTGGTTGATTGAGAATCCGGAAGCCGAAATCCGAAGCCCGGGTTGCTTGCCGGTGCGAGCGGTTCCCGGCCGTTCGGATTTCTTGCTCCCGGCATCCTTCAGATCTCGGCATTTCGGATTGCGGACTCTGGCTGGAATCAAGAACTCGCCTTCGACTTTGGAGCGACCTCGCTCCATGGCGGAGTGAAGGGTGTGCCAATCAGTATTCTCGCCCTCTCCTCCCCGCCACCCAATCTCAAACACCCTGCACTCCCCCCTTGGACCGTTCCCCAAACAGCGCCGTGCCGATGCGCACAATTGTCGCGCCTTCCTCGATGGCGATTTCAAAATCGCCGGACATGCCCATGCTCAAGTGGGGCAGGGGAGCGCCCAGGAGTTGTTCGCACTGCTCCCTCAACTCGCGCAGGCGGCGGAAATGCGGGCGCGCCTTCTCGGGCACGGGAGTGAACGGTGGTATGGCCATCAATCCGTGTACCTCCAGGCGTGACAGCGAGATGATTTCCTTAAACTCGGTGAGCATCCGCTCCGGTTGATAGCCGAACTTGCTGCCTTCGCCCGCGACGTTGATTTCCAGCAAAATCGGCATCGTCTTCGCCGCCTGCTCGGCGCGCTTCTGGAGTTCCTGCGCCAGAGGCAGGCTGTCCACGCTCTGAATCATCTCGAACAAGCTCACGGCATCCCGGCATTTGTTCGTTTGCAGATGGCCGATGAAGTGCCATCGCAACCGATCCGGGCAAAGCGGGATTTTCGCCTTTGCCTCCTGAATCTTGTTTTCGCCGAACAATGTCAAACCCAGTTCCGCCGCGGCTCGGACCACCTCCGGCGGCTGCGTTTTGGCGACCGCGAGCAAGGCAACGCTTCCTGGGTCGCGCCCGGCGCGCTCGCACGCGGCGCGAATCCGTTGTTGAATTGAGGCAAGATTGTCAGCCAGACTCACGGCGTGAGCGTAAGCGTTAAGTCACAGGGCGTAAATGGTTTCATGAACTGCTGGCTGGTAAAATCTGAACCCGAAACTTACTCGTGGGCGATGCTGGTGAAGGAAGGCAGGACCGCCTGGACGGGCGTGCGCAATTTTGCGGCGCGATTGCACCTTCGTGCGATGACCAGGGGCGACCGTGTTCTGTTTTACCACAGCGGCGCCGGCAGGGAGATCGTGGGCGTGGCCAGGGTGGCAAAGCCGGCGTACCGTGATCCGACGGCGATTGACGGCGACTGGTCGTGCGTGGACTTGGTGCCGGTGAAGACTTTGCGCCAGGCCGTTGGTCTGCACAGCCTCAAGGCGGACCCGATTCTCAAACAGATGGTGCTGCTCAAGCAATCACGGTTGTCCGTCTCGCCCGTGACCAGGGCGCAGTTTGAGCGCATGCTGCAACTGGCCGGGACGACACTTTGACCACAGGAGCACAGGGATGAATGACCGGGATTATCAGGCGGTGATTTTCGACATGGACGGCGTGATCGTGGACAGCGAGCCGCGTCACGCGAAGGCATTTTTTGAAGTGCTACGTGAGATCGGGTATGAACAACCGCTCGATCTGAACTGGGACAATTACGTGGGCCGCTCGGATTTCGAGGTTTGGCAGGATTTCATCGCCAAATACAATCCCGAGCACTCGCTGGAACAGTTGTTGAAAATGAAGCGAGAACGCGTGTTGGAAATCATCCGCCGCGAAGAGCCCATTTTTGCCGGCCTGGGAGAACTCGTGGAGAAACTTTCGCGGGTCTGCCGGTTGGGACTGGCTTCCGGCTCGGAAAGGCCAGTGGTGGAAGCGGTGTTATCGCTTCAGGACCTGCGCCGCTTCTTCTCGGCGGTCGTGACGGCTACCGAGATTAAGCGGGGCAAGCCTGAGCCGGAAATCTTTCTGCGCGCGGCGGAACTGCTGGGCGTGTCCCCGGGCGCGTGCTGGGTGATCGAAGATTCCAAACCCGGGGTGACGGCTGGACTGGCCGCCGGGATGCGCGTCATCGCCATCACCAACACGCATCCGGCCGGAGAATTGCGCAACGCCACGCGCGTGGTGTCGCGTTACGACGAAATCGAGAGCTTGTTGCTGGGGCAATGTGCGTCCAGCCGGTGACTTGCGTGAGGTGCGCCTGCGGGGCACGTCCCGCAGCGCAAATGAACTTCCGACGTTAGGAATGACCCAGAGGGCATCACGCGACCGAAAACTTGAAGGTTGGTGGAGCCGAGGGGATTCGAACCCCTGACCCCCACAATGCCATTGTGGTGCTCTACCAACTGAGCTACGACCCCAACCAAAGCGCCGGCAATCTAGGAGGTCTCGTCGGAAAGTAAAGCGATTTTCCAGATCCAACGAGGCCGCCCCGGGTGCGCTTTCGCCGGACAATTTCAAGTCGAATTGGGTTCGCACGCCGATGCCGGTCAGCCTTTCAGCGGCCGACTGATTTGCCGTGTCATTGTCCGAAAGGCGGACTGAGATGCGGGTGTGGACTTGCTTGTTTTCAAGACAAAGCTGTCTTGCCGACCTCCAAGAGCTAACCATTCGAATCGGTTGGCGAATGTGCGGAGGTGTCAGTGGCGACAAACCACATCCCCTGCTGTGGGAGGCAAAAGTCTCGCGCAGAGAGGGGCTTTCGATGCATATCCCCCGAAGAGTCACACTGCCTGGGCCGCCCTTCTTTTTGAGTTCCAGCCACCGGCTGGCTCGCACGTTGGCGTGTTGGCAGCGGTTTTGCGATAAGCGGCATTGCCATGGAAGGAAAAGGAGTTGTTTCACGGGGAAGACGCACAGCCACCAGCTTGATCGTCTTCATCTTCACATTAGTTTTGGCGCAGTTGCCGGTTTCCGCGGCCAACGTGACCGTCCAGTGGGACCCGTCCCCGGACCCCAGTGTGGTGGGCTACAACTTCTACTACGGCGTGGCCTCGCGTACCTATACCAACATCATCAATGTCGGCAACGCCACCATTGTGACTGTTTCCAACCTGGTCGAAGGCACGACTTACTACTTCGCCGCGACGGCCTACAACATCCTGGGCATCGAAAGTGTCTTCTCCGACGAGTTGGTCTATACGATCCCGACGGCCACGAATGTGGCACCAACTTTGAACGCCATCGGGAATCTGACGATTAACGAAGATGCTTCGGCTCAGACCGTCAACCTGGCGGGGATTACCAGTGGCGCGGCCAACGAGAATCAGACGCTCTCGGTGACGGCGACCTCGAGCAACCCGGGACTGATCCCCAACCCGACGGTCAACTATACCAGCCCGAACCCCACCGGCACGCTGACCTTCACACCAGTGGCCAACGCCAACGGCACAGCGACGATCACGGTCACCGTCAACGACGGTCAGGCGCAGAACAACCTCTTCAGCCGCACCTTCACCGTGACGGTCAATGCCGTGAACGATCCGCCGACGCTCAACAATATCGGCAACCTGACGATCAACGAGGATGCCGCACCCCAGACCGTCAACCTGGCGGGGATCACCAGCGGCGCGGCCAACGAGAATCAGACCCTGACGGTCACCGCGACTTCCAGCAACCCCAGCCTGATCCCGAACCCGACGGTCAGTTACACCAGTCCGAACGCCACGGGCACGCTGACCTTCACACCGGTGGCGGATGCCAACGGGACGACGACGATCACGGTCACGG
>WYBW01000068.1 GCA_011525685.1 Verrucomicrobiia bacterium | reverse complement strand
GGACGGCCACCGTGCCCCGGCTTCCTTCGGTTCCAATTTCAAGGGGCATTGGGTAACACCACTTTTGAGTCAACCGGAGCCTGTTCCGGCCTCACCTTGGGTAACACCCCCTTTTGAGTTACGGCGCCGATGAGGCTGGCCATCTCTTTGTGGGGGGAAGTTTCTATTTCGCCGGCAACAAGCTGTCCCCGTTCATCGCCCAGGCCAATCTCACACCCCAGCCGATAGTCATCGAGGGCATCCGCGTGGATGCGGGGGTGGTCACGCTCGATTGCCGGGGCGCGGCCGGCGGCCTCTGCGCCGTCCAACGCGCCGCCGATGTGCGGTTCACCCAGGACCTGACAACGCTGCACACCACCAACGCCCCGCCCGACGGCCGGTTCACTTGCACTGATGCCACCCCGCCCGCCACCACGGCGTTTTATCGGCTGAGGCAACCGTAGGTTGAGCGGGTGGAAGCAACGGGAGGTTCCACCCCTGAACGCAACTCTGCGGCTCGCAGCGCGAGTCGTTCCCCCTGGTTGACCATTGCTTGCAGCGGCCCTGGTCAACGTCACGCATGCAACAGATTCATTCAAAGAAATTCGTGTTCATTCGTGTTCATTCGTGGTTTAAGCTCGTCCCCGCATGAACATTCAAGTGGCTGTCCTGTGCGACGCGGCGACCGACGACAACGGCAAACTGAACCTCCTCGGGGCGTTTGATACCATCTACGCTCGCGAACTGCCCGCCGTCCATCCCCAATGTTCGGTGGCCCTCCGCGTCACCTTCTTCAATGGCGACGAGGGCAAGCACAACCTGCGGCTGAACTTCGTGGACGCCGACGGCCGTTCCATCATGCCGGATTTTCCGCCCATCCCCGTGGAAGTCACCCTGCCGGACGACGTGCATTTCGGCACGCGCAATTTCATCATCAACATTCAGCAATTGAAGTTCGATGAGCCGGGGCTTTACTCCGTGGACATCTCGTTCGATGACCAATCCGCCGCCAGCATCCCGTTGCTGGTCAAACACGTTCCACCCGTACAGATGGCGTGACGTGGGAAATGCGATTGCCGGGGGCCGCACCCTCCCAATGACATCGAGGTGCATGTGGACAGCCCCCGGGGAATCTCCACGCTGCTGAAATCCCGCATTGCGATCAGGAACTTCTCCCGTCCAACGCGAGAGCGTCTCGGACTGCGGCAGTCTTCTGCCGCTCTCGCCCGCCGGCCCACCTCCAAAGCGGCAGAGGGCTGCCGCAGCCCAAAACCTGGCGGAATTCCGAGCGGTTCAGGGAAAGGAAGGCAAACAGGACACTCCACACCGAATGGGCGACACTCAACGAAGACGAATCGCCCAGGACCGCGCTAACGTCGGACGTTAACCGCTGATTTCGTCCCTGCCCGAAATCCGAAGAACCGAAATCCGAACGAAGCCAGAAGCCCGAAATCCGAATGGTGAAGGCACGATCCAACAGGCAAGCCATTCGGGCATCGAATTTCGGATTTCTTTCGGCCTTCGGGTTTTTTGGGCTTCGGATTCATGCTCCTCGTCTTTCGCAGCAGTATGGAGCGGGGCTGCGCATCGCCGGAACCCACGATTAGGGTTGTGACCTTGCGCGTTGCCCGTTGAATGTTGCCAAGCCCTCAGCGATAGCTTTCCCACTCCGGCTCGTTCTCGAAAATCCAGCGGTAGTATTCCTTCTCCTTCAACTTCGCGCCCGCTTCCTCGTCCACGACTACGGTGCATCGAGCGTGCAATTGGAGCGCCGTGGCGGTGACCATGCTGGTGATCGGGCCTTCCACGGCCTGCGCGACCACTTCCGCTTTGCTGTCGCCGGTGGCCAGCAGGATGCAACGGCGCGCTTCGATGATCGTGCCCACCCCCATCGTGATGGCGCGGCGCGGCATCTGGTCCTCGCCGCCAAACATGGGTGCGTTCTGCTTGATGGTCGTGGGGGTGAGCGCCTTCACTCGTGTGCGCGAGCGCAACGCGGAAAGCGGTTCGTTGAAACCGATGTGTCCCGCTTTGCCGATGCCGAGCAGTTGCAGGTCAATGCCGCCAAAGCGCTGGATCAACGCCTCGTAATTCCGGCACTCGGCGTCGAGGTCGTTCGCCAGGCCGTTGGGCAGGTGCGTGTTGCGCGGGTCCACGTTCACGTGATGGAACAGGTGATGATCCATGTAGTGCCGGTAGGAGTTGGGGTCGCTCGGAAACAGGCCCACGTATTCGTCCAGGTTGAACGTGCTGCACAGGGAGAAATCCAATTTCTCCTCCTTGTGCATCCGCACAAGATGACGATACACCCGCTCCATCGTCGCGCCGGTCGCCAACCCTAGCACCAGATGCGGATTGGCGCGCAGGTCGTGCGCCACGATGCGCGCCACGAGCGACGCGGCGGCTTCCCGGTTCGGTTGAATGATGACTTCCACGCCCGGAGTTAACCATGAAGAGACATGATTGAACACGAAGAAAAATGACGGACAGACGCCGCGCCGGTCTCTGAACTTTCCTTCCGCTTGAGCGGGAAAATTCATTAGCGCCGCCGCCGATGTCAGACTCACTTGAAGTCGGTGAGCAATTTCCCTCTCTCTCACAGCCGGAGAAAGCCGGGGTGAGCGAGGAATCATGACGAAGCTCACTGGTGCCGCAATTCGCTTCTCGACTCATATCCGCCCACGCCGGGACCGAGATCTTTCAGTGCGCACGCACCCGCGCCGTGTGCAAATGAAACCGCCCCAACAGGCAGCAGGCCGCCACGCCCAGGCCGAACGCCAGGCCGATCCAGATGCCCACCGCGCCCCGACCGGCCCAGAATGCCAGCGCGGCGCCGATGGGCAGCGCCGCAAACCAATACGCCAGCACCGCGACCAGCGCCGGCACGCGCACATCGGCCAGACCGCGCAAGGCCGAGATCGAAACCACCTGCACCCCGTCGGCCACCTGAAACACCGCCGCCACGATGAGCAATTGTGCCGTCAGGTTCACCACCGACGGCGAGGCGATGAACAGTTGGGCGATGGGTTTGCCCGCCACCATGAACAGCACGCCGAACGCGCCCATGAGGCCCGCCGCCAGCGCCACGCCGCCAAAGCCGATGCGCCGCATGCGCGCGAACTGCGCCGCGCCAAAGGCGTGTCCCACACGGATGCACACCGCCGTCCCGATGCCCAGCGCGAACATGAACGTCATCGCCGCGCAAGTCATGGCGATTTGATGCGCGGCGAGCGCGTCGGCGCTGATCCAGCCCATCATGAGGGCCGCGAGCACAAACGCGCTCACTTCAAAGAAGTGCTGGACGCCCACCGGCCAGCCGACGGTGAACAGCCGTTGAAGTTTTTCGCGGCTCACCACCGCCCGCCAGCGCGCCGGCTGAAACGCGCGCAAGGCCGGCGCGCGCAAAGCGTAGCCGAGCAGCCCGAGCGCCATCAGCGTTCGCGCGATCAGGGTCGCCCACCCCGCGCCGACGAGTCCCAGTGCGGGCGCGCCCCAGTTGCCGTAGATCAAAATCCAGTTGAGCCACACGTTCAACAGCACACCTCCGATTAGGATCAACGTCGGCGCCCACGGATGTTTCAGGGCTTCGCTGAACTGTTTGCAGCCATGCGCCACCAGTGCCGGGAACATGGAGGCGCCGAACAGCACCAGGTAGGGTCTGGCCTCCGTCACCACTTCTGGCGGTTGACCCAGAAACCCGAGGAACGGAAGCAGCGCCGCCAGCGACAGCGCCGAGAACAGTCCCGCCGCCACGGACACCATCAAGCCGTGCCGCCAGATTTCACCCGCCTCGTCCGGCCGCTTGGCGCCGTACGCCTGCGACGTCAGCACGGCGATGGCCGATAACAGGCCGAGGCCGAACACGAGCGGCAGGTGGGCCACGGCGTTGACGAAGGCCGAAGCCGCCAGCGGCACGACACCGACGCGCCCGATCATGACGGTATCCGCCAGCCCCATCAGCATCTGGCCGACCATGCCCGCCATGATGGGCAGTCCCAGCGCCAGCGTGGGCCGCGACTCGCGCAACCACAGCCGGATGTTTCGCATGATGAGCAGACGCATATTATTTGATGTTCAACAAAACTCTTGTCCGGTTACGCTCCCGCGCCCCCCAGGACCACGGAGACGAGGCCGAGCGCGACGACGAAAACGAAACGCAGCGGTTCAATTTTCACGCAAGCTCTGGTTGCCACGCGATGGTTAAGTGTCTCCGAGCTTGAAGCTTTCCAGAAACACCACTCCCGCCGGGCACGCGGAATTCCACAGACCGGCGGCGGCAGATTCGTTTTGGTCTTCATACCGAGTTGCCCATCGCAGCAACAGCATCCGGGCAAACAAAAACCCACCGCCGGACGCCGGCGATGGGTTAAGAGCGTTCGAAAGATTTGTTAAGGCTTCGACCTCCCACCGCCAGGAACGCGCTTGATGGCGACATCGCGCAGCCACTCAAAGTGCAGCGGCATCGCCGATTCGTTCGGCGCGACGTTTGAGTTGACGGTTTGAGAGTTCATCGGTTCAAAGTGCGCCCGAACAATAGCCGAGGGACAAAAAGGGTCAATGGGGATTTTTGGATGCCTTTCCGTGAATCGCCCAATCGTAACGCCGACTTTCCAGTCGGCTCACCCGTGGAATACCTCAGCGAGAGCCCGCAGCGGCTGGCACTGGTATTACTCCTCGGGACAAGCGTGCCGGTGGGATAACCGGCGTTACGCCGCAAAGCACACGCCTCCGGCGTGTGCTACCCATATCATGACGTATCATTCCGGCTGAAACTGGTGACCTTGAACTTCTGCGAACTCGTCAGATCAAATCCCCGTTGCCCGGCGAGGGCGGTGGCACTTTGGGCGCCGGGCCGAGGGCGTAGCCGCGCTGCTTGATTTCGTCCGGGGTCAAATCGAGTTCGGAGTCGTTCAGCGCCCACTCGTAGCGCACCGGCTGGCCGGAGTAGGCGCTCATGCGGCCTATGATCGCCGTGAGCGTGGCCTCGGCCACCGCGCGGCCTTCGTTCAGCGGTTTGCCCTCGCGGACGCTTTGAATCAAGTCCGCGTGCTCTTGCTCGTAGGGATTTGGGTTTGCCCCTTCGAAATTGAACGGATTGCTTCCCTCGATGCGGCCCGCGGCGGCCTTGCCTTTCGTACCAACCAACCCTTCGGACACCAGCGGCTTCGTGCCGTCAATCTGCCGGCAGGTGCTTACCACGATGGCGCCGTTGGCGTAACGATAGCGCACTCCGAAGTGGTCGTAGATGTTGCCGAACTGCGGTTCGGTGCGCCATTGGCGGCCGCCCACGCCCAGCGCCTCCACGGGCGGCCCACCCAATGCCCAGTTGATGACGTCCAAATTGTGAACGTGCTGCTCGACGATGTGGTCGCCGGATAGCCACGAGTAGAAATACCAGTTGCGCATCATCGTTTCCATGCCCGTCCACTCGGGCTTAGGTTCGTGGTAGAAGCCGTAGTGCCGAACGCAACCGCCGTTCCAGTAGGCCTCGCCCGCCAGCACCTCGCCAATGGCGCCATCGCGGATGCGGTTCATCGTCTCGACGTACCGCGCCTCATGCCGGCGTTGTGTCCCGGCGACGATGCCCAGTCGCTTCTGTTTGGCGAGATCGGACGCGGCCAGGATTGTGCGGATGCCGGCGGGGTCCACGGCGACGGGCTTTTCCATGAACACGTGCTTGCCGGCTTCGATGGCCGCCTTGAGGTGTTGCGGGCGGAAATGCGGCGGGCCGGCCAGGATCACCATGTCCACGCCCGCGGCGAGCACTTTGCGATAGGCGTCGAAGCCCGTGAAGCAGGTCTCCGGCGTCGCCTTGACCTGGTCGGCGTGCTTCCATTCGCGCGAGCAACTCCATTCCTTGCCGGCGTTGTTGTCCTTGAGCCGCTTCAACGCCGCCTCGACGCGGTCGGCGAAGACGTCGCCCAGCGCGACGATTTCCACGCCGGGAGTCGAGAGGACGCAATTCATCGCGGCACCGATGCCGCGCACGCCACAGCCGATCAAGCCCACGCGCAATTTGTCCGAGCCGGCGGCGAAGACGCGCGGGACGCCGTCGCCTAACGCGCTCAAGGTGGTAACGGCAGCGGTGGTTTTCAGAAACACACGACGGGAGACGGGAGTGGAGGTGGTTGAATCATTCATAACTCATTGGAGGTAGAGCCTGCGTCGGCCCGCGCAGGCCGTCAAGCAGGACCGCACGATTCGGCGTCGTGCGCCGTTGAGCAGAAATGCGAAGTCGGAAATCCGAGGGCCGAAAGCATTCCGAAATCCCAAATCAGAATGGCTCGCCGTTCGGAGCGTGCCCTCGCCCTTCTGATTTGGGATTTCGGCCATATTTCGGATTTGGATGTTTCTCCGAATCAAGGGTTTTCGACAGACTTTAACCGAGTCCTGGCCAAGCGGAGTTGAGCGTTTGATCATCGCCGCGTCTCCTCATAAACCACCCTGCCATCCACAACTGTCATGACCACCTTTGCCTTGTCGAGTTCCGCGGGGGCAATTTTGAAAATGTCACGGTCCAGGACGACCAGGTCCGCCAGTTTGCCGGGCGTGAGGCTGCCCTTCACCTTTTCCTGGAACTCCGCGTGGGCTGAACCGACTGTGTAAGCGCGCACGGCTTCCTCGAGCGAAATTTTCTGCTCCGGCACCCAGCCGTTTGGATTCTTTCCATCGAGTGTCTGGCGCGTCACCGCCGCCTTCAAGCCTTCCATCGGATTCAGCGGCGCGACCGTCCAGTCCGAACCAAACGCCAGCACCGCGCCCGTATCCAGCAACGTGCGAAACGCATACGTGCCCTTCGAGCGTTCGGGTCCAATGCGTTTGTCGCACCAGCGGCCGTCGTCAGCGCAATGATAGGGCTGCATCGAGGCGATCACCTTTTGTCTGCCGAAGCGGGGGATTTCTCCGGGGCGAATGTGCTGGGCATGTTCGATGCGAAACCGCCGGTCACGCGCGCCGTTTCTCTCGGCAATCTGCTGGAACAGGTCCAGGATGATTTTGTTCGCCTCGTCGCCGATGGCGTGAATCATCACCTGCAAACCCGCCTTATCGGAGGCCTCCACGCGCTTGAGCATGATGCCTTCCGGCAGCATCTGATCGAACAGCAACCCGCGGGTGTTCGGCGTGTCACTGTATGGTTCGAAGAACAACGCCGTGGAGGAACCCAAACTCCCGTCGGCAAACCCTTTGAGCCCGCCGATGCGCAACCAGTCGCTGCCGAACGCCGCGCGCACCCCGGTCCGGCCCAGCGCTTCCCACGACACAATGGATCTCATGCCGTAAATGCGCGTCTTCAATTCGCCGCGTTCGAGCAGATACTGATAGATGCCCACGTCGTCGCCGGTGGACATGTCCTGCACGCTCGTGACGCCAAGCGAAGCCGCATGCTCGGTGGCGGCGCGCGCCGCGCCGAGTTTTTCCTCCCACGACGGCGGCGGCACGGCTTTTTCGACCAGGCTCATGGCCGCGTCCTTCAAGAGCCCGGTGGGTTCGCCGCGGGCGTCACGCACGATGAGTCCGCCGGGCACGTCCTTGGTTTCACGAGTCACCCCCGCCAGTTTCAGGGCCAGGCTGTTGGCCAGCGCCATGTGGCCATCGAGCCGGCTCACGAACACCGGATGCTCCGGCGTCAGCGCGTCAATCATCTGCCGTGTGGGCAGCGGCGCGCCCGGCCAGTTTTCATGATCCCAGCTTCCTTCCAGAATCCACCGGCCCTTGGGCAGAGTCTTCGCAAAGTCACCAATGCGCCGGGAGAACTCCTCGGGGGACCTGGCATCGCGCAAGTCCACGTTGGTAATCGAGAACCCGCCGGTCAGCCAGTGGACATGGGCATCGTTGAAACCCGGCAGCACGGACTTTCCGCCCGCGTCAATCACCCGCGTTTTCGCGCCGGTCAGCGCGCGCAGTTCCGCCGTCGAACCCACCGCAAGAATGCGGTTGCCCAAGACTGCCACGGCTTCGGCCCGCGGCCGCGCGTCGTCCATCGTCCGGACGGCAGCGTTGAAAATGAGCAGATCAGCAGCGAGCGCGGTTTGCTGGGCGTGAGTCGTGAGCATGGTGAGCGACAGGATGGTCACAGGAATGAGCGGTTTCATCTTGGGCGTTGGTCTGAACGCGAGGCCAAGTTTTACCGGCGCGCGCGGGGGTTGTCACGCCGGGAAACATTTGCTTTCCTCCGCGGCCCGGGTTTGGTTTCCTGCGAGTGTGAAGGCGACACCAGCGGGTCGGAGTTCACGCTTCGGGGTGATTTCGGAACAAGCCAAGACTCGTACTCCAGCCAGCCGGACCGGATGCCGTCCTTCCGAACCAGACTGTTTACAAACCATGGAAACGTTGCCGACTGTTTTACTGAAGCCGGGCGAAGCCGACCGCATCGTCGCCGGCCACCCCTGGGTCTATCATTCCTCGATTCTCCGGCTGACGCACACGCCCGCGGACGGGGAGATCGTGCAGGTCAAGGATCACCGCCAGCGCTTCCTTGGCGTCGGCTTCTTCAACTCCAAATCCAAGATCAACGTCCGCGTCCTCTCGCCCGAGCGGGCGGACATTGACCAGCGATTCTTCGAGCAACGCATTCGTGCCGCCCTGGCCGTGCGCCAGAAGCATCTGCCCGGCGCGACCTCGTTCCGCATCGTCAACGCCGAGAGTGATTCCCTCAGCGGGTTGATCGTGGACAAGTACGAGGACGTGCTGGTGGTGCAGATTTCCGCCCTCGGCATGGACAAGCGCAAAGCCACGATTATAGCGGTGTTGCAGAAACTCCTCTCGCCCCGGGCCATCTTGGAACGCAGCGACGTCGCTTCACGGAAGTTTGAAGGCCTGGAAGAATCCAACGGGCTGCTCGCGGGTGAGTTGGCAAGTCCGGTTTCCGTGAATCTGAACGGTCTGCGCTTCGAGGCCGACCTCGCCGCCGGGCACAAGACCGGCTTGTATCTGGATCAACAGGTCAATTACCAGGCCGTCTCACGGTTTGCCCAAGGCGCGCAAGTGCTGGACTGTTTCAGCTTTCTGGGTGGCTTCGGACTCCACGCGGCGCGGGCCGGCGCGGCACAGGTGCATCTCCTCGATCAGAGTGAGTCGGCGGTGCAGGCTTCCTTGCGCAATGCCGAGGCCAACGGGCTGAAGGACAAATGCTCCGCCGAAGCGGTGAATGTTTTTGACTGGTTCAAGGCCCAGACCAAAACCGGTCCGCACGAAAAGTTGCTGCCCAAGTTCGACCTCATCGTGCTCGACCCGCCATCGTTCACCCGCAACCGCGCCGCGGTGCCGGATGCGCTGCGTGGTTACAAGGAACTGCACGTCCGCGCCCTCAAGTTGCTGAAACCCGGCGGCACACTGGCCACGTTCTGCTGCTCGCACCACGTCAACGCGGGTCTCTTCCAGGACACCGTGCTCTCGGCCGCCTTCGACACCCGAAAGGTCCTGCGACGGGTGGCGGCTTACACGCAATCGCCCGATCATCCCGTCATCCCGATGATTCCCGAGACGGAATACTTGAAGGGCTTCGCGTTTGAACTGGCCAGGTGAACGAATGGCAGACACCGGCACTCTGGTCGCAAATCCGAAGCGCGTTTGTGCTCGGGATATCAAGTGGCCATTTGAGTCATCCGCTCAGTCCGGTCTGGTCAGCTTCGAACGCCTCGCGGATTTTCTGCTTCATCGTCAGCCGGCATGACCTATCCTCGCTGCGACATGTTGTTGAGCCAGACCGAAATCCGCCGCGCGGTGCGGGCCGCGTTGGCTGAAGATCTGGGGAGCGGAGATGTGACCACGCTGGCCACCGTTCCGGCGACGGCCACCGCCCGCGGCGTCATGCGCGCCCGCCAACCGCTGGTGCTGGCGGGCCTTGCTTTCGCCGCGGCCGCGTTCCGCGAACTCGCGCCCCGGAGTCAGATCGAATGGTTTGCCCGCGATGGCCAGAGGATGAGAGCCGGTGCGCTGTTGCTCCGCGTGACCGGTCCGGCTCGCGCCCTTCTCGGCGCGGAAAGAGTGGCCCTCAATTTCGTGCAAAGACTTTCCGGCATCGCCACGCTCACGGCGCGGTTCGTGAAGGCCGTGAAAGGGACGCGGGCGCAAATTCTCGACACGCGCAAGACCACACCCGGATGGCGGCGCTTCGAGAAATACGCCGTCGCGTGCGGCGGTGGGCGCAATCATCGGCTCGGGCTTTACGACCTGGTGCTCATCAAGGACAATCATCTCGCCGCGTTGCGCGGAGCGAAGCCGAACCCGGTCGCCGCCGCCGTGGAGCGAGCGCGGGAGAAGTTTCCCGAACTGAAGGTGGAGGTGGAAGCGGACACGTTGCAGCAAGTTCGCCAGGCCCTGGACGCCGGCGTGGACATCGTTTTGCTGGACAACATGTCCCGCGCCCGATTGCAGCGCGCGGTGAAATTGGTGGCTGGCCGCGCCAGGACCGAGGCGAGTGGCGGAGTGAAGCTGGGAAACGCGCGGGCCATTGCGGAAACGGGTGTGGACTTCATTTCCGTGGGCGCGCTGACCCATTCGGCGCCCGCCGCGGACATTGGATTGGATTTTGAATGACCACTGACGCCCAAATTCTCTCCGCGTTGCGTTCCGCGGAAAACGGCGGCGTTTCCGGCGCGGAACTGGCTCAACAAATCGGCATTTCCCGCGCCGCGGTCTGGGCGCGCATCGAGGAGCTTCGCCAACTCGGCTTTGAGATCGAAGCCAGCCCCCATCTTGGTTATCGCCTGCTCGACGAGCCTGATCTTCTGCTGGCGGACGATCTGCTGGCGCGGCTGGGCCGGACGAAGGTCATTGGCCGCGACATCCGTGTCTTCGCGAAAACGAGTTCCACCAATGACGTGATCGAAAAGCTCGCCCGCGACGGAGTGAAGGAAGGCGTGGTCGTTTTTGCCGAATCGCAGACCAAGGGGCGCGGCCGGCTGGGGCGGCAGTGGGTTTCTCCGGCGCGAAAGGGATTGTGGTTTTCGGTGTTATTGCGGCCCGATCTGCGTCCGCAAGAAACCACTCAATTGACCGTGGCCGCCGCCACGGCCTTGTGGCGGGCGATCCACGAACAAACCGGTCTCCAGCCCGAAATCAAATGGCCAAACGACATCCTCATTCGGGGACGGAAGACCGCCGGGATTCTCACCGAGCTCAGCGCGGAACTGGATCACGTCAAGTACGTCATCCTCGGCCTCGGCCTGGACGTGAACATGACCGCCAACGAATTCCCGGCTGACCTGCGAAAGACGGCCACCTCGCTCAGAATCGAATCGGGCAAGCCGGTTTTGCGCGCGGAACTGGCGACGGCGATTCTGCGCGAGCTGGACCGGGACTACGCGCGGGTTTGTGCCGGGCGGTTTGCGGCCGTCGCGGACGAGTGGGAGGAACACTGCACCACCCTCGGCAGGAGCGTATCCATCCACGTCGGCGACCGGCGGATTCGAGGCCACGCCGAGTCCTTGGACGAGGATGGTGCGTTGCTGGTTCGGACTGAACACGGCCATCTGGAGCGCATCATCGGCGGAGATGTGACGCTGGACAAATGAGGGTGGAATCCGAAATCCCAATTCCGAATTCCGAAGACGGACAGACACGGTCCTGCGTCCTTTGCGCGGACGTTGGCGTTTCAATGTCAACGCAGAGGGCGCGGAGATTCTCGCAATGGTCACAAAGCAGTTCCCCTCTGCGTTCCTCTCCGAACACCTCCGCATCCTTTGCATTGAGAAGCCCTCGCGGCCATGGAGGAACGGCACATACAGCCGTGCGAAGGATTCGAATTGCTGCGTTCGCACTTCTTTCGCCATTGGGCCTTTGCCATGCAGCCCTTTCCTCATGATCCTCCTTTTCGACATTGGCAACACAAACACGCACCTCGGTTTGGCAAACGCAAGACGAGTCGTGCGGCAAACGGACATTCCCACCGCAGGCTGGTTTGACGGCACGGCGCACTCGCGTCTGGCGAGGTTCGTTGCCACAACGAGAATTGCAGGTGCGGCGCTGTGCAGCGTGGTGCCGAAAGCCACACCGCAGGTTAAGCGCGCCGCGGGGGAGTTCTGCGGTCTCCGTTGCCTTGAACTGACGCCAAAGACTTTGCGTGGCGTGGGCATTGATTATCCCAAACCGAGCACGATCGGGCCGGACCGCCTGGCCAACGCCGTCGCCGCGCGACATCATTTCGGCGCGCCGGTCATTGTGGTGGACTTCGGCACGGCGGTGACGTTCGACGTGGTGGACGCGCGCGGCCGCTACATCGGCGGCATCATTGCGCCCGGGCTGGCGGCGATGACGGATTACCTCCACGAAAAGACCGCGCTGCTCCCGCGCATCCGCATCCGCGAACTCACTTCCGCCATCGGCAAGAGCACCGAGCAGGCGATGCTGGTCGGCGCCGTGCATGGCTACCGGGGCTTGATTCGCGGCCTGCTGGCGGAATTGAAGCGCGAACTAAAAGCGCGCCGGCTTCCGGTCGTGGCGACGGGCGGCTATGCCAGGTTGATGGCCGCGAAGCTTCCCGAAATCTCAGCGGTTGAACCGGACCTGACCTTGGAAGGACTGCGCATTGTGTTTGTGGCGAATCGCCTGATGGAGTGAGAGGCTCGTTCTGCTTGACTCCGCGTAGGGTCCGGCTCTGAGTTCTCGAAATTCAACTCCACACTTGCCACGTTCCACCCGCAACTCGAAACTCGCCCCCGCATGAATCGCATCGAGGAACGGTTTGTCCGTCTAAAGCGCGACGGCAAAAAGGGTTTCATCGTTTATATCGGCGCGGGCGACCCGAATCTGGAGGCCACGCGACGGCTTGCACTGGCATTTGAGCAGGCCGGCGTGGATGTGCTCGAACTGGGTGTGCCCTTCAGCGATCCGTTGGCGGACGGTCTGGTGAATCAGCTTGCCGCCCAGCGCGGGTTGGAATCCGGCACCACGCCGCCCAAGGTGCTGGAAACCGTCGCGGCCATCCGCAAGGATTCTCAGATTCCGATTGTCCTTTACATCTACTTCAACCTGATTCATCGCGTCGGGATGGAGCAGTTCATTACAGATGCGGCGAGGGCCGGTGTTGACGGGTTGCTGGTGCTCGACCTGCCGCCCGAGGAGGCTGACAATTACGAAGCGCTGATGCGACAAGCGGGTCTGTGCCACATTTACCTCGTCGCGCCAACCACGCCCGATGACCGCATCGAACTGATTGTCAAACGCGGCAGTGGTTTCATCTACTACGTCTCGCGCGAGGGGGTGACGGGGATGCAAAACCAGGTGGCGTCGAATCTGGCGCAGCAGGTCGCCAAGATCCGGACCCACACGTCGCTTCCCATCGCGGTTGGCTTCGGCATCTCGAGTCCAGAGCAAGCGAAGCTCGTGGGCAGCGTCGCGGATGCCAGTGTGGTCGGCAGCGCAGTCGTGAATCAGATTGCCGAGCTTGGGAGATCGCCGGAGCTCGTTGTCGGAGTCAGCAGATTCGTGAAGTCGTTGGCGGACGCAGTGAAATCAGCTTAGAACCGCGTATGGACAAGGATGAAAACCGATGGGAGCGGAACGCGGCTGTGGTTGTAAACTCAGCCAACGCGAGTTGGCGTCCGGGAGATGCCGGAGCAGGTCCTTCATACTCGGAGGCAGCCGTTCATGTTCTTGCTCCATGGATTGTGTCATCCGTCCTACAGGTGCGCAACTCGGCCCACAAACGGCAAAGATTTCAGCGCGCATCCGTCGGCGTTTTCCCGCTCCCAGCGGGAAAGGGAAGAACGGAGAGGGAGAACCGCTCGCCCCGCGGGTCGCCTTGGCGTTGGTTGGAAGAACCGCAATTTCGATATGCTCTCCCACTCCCCGGCCTTCTCCCCCTGGGACAGGGAGAAGCGCGGTCCACGCCAGCGTTGTTGGCCAACCTTCGCGGAAGCCGCGGCAGACTCGCTGGGTTCATCCGTGTTCATCCGTGGTTGATCGCCTCCACACATGAAAACCAAACCTGATACCAAAGACCGTTTCGTAATCATCATGGCCGGAGGACGCGGCGAGCGTTTCTGGCCGGTGAGCCGCGAAAAGACGCCCAAACAACTCATCAAACTGCTGGGCGACCGCTCGTTCCTCCAGCAAGCGGTGGATCATGTCGCGCCGCTCGTGCCGGCCCGGAACATTTTCGTCATCACGAACGAGGCGCAGGCGGCAGAGGTGCGTGAACAATTGCCCAAGCTGCCCAAGGAGAACGTCGTGGCCGAACCCATCGGGCGCGACACCTGCGCCGCGGTCACGCTGGGCGCGGCGCTCGTGGGCGCACGCTCGACCACCGGCGTCATGGCCGTGTTGCCGGCAGACCATGTGATTCCCGAGGAGAAAAAGTTCCAGCAGGTGTTGACCGACGCTTTCGATCTGGCGTCGCGCGGCCAGGCGATTGTCACCATCGGCATCAAGCCCACGGAGCCGGCCACAGGTTACGGTTACATCCGCGTGGGTGAAGCGCTGCCGCCACCGCCCGGCGTGAAGTCTTACAAAACGGTGTTTCATCGCGCCGAGCAATTTGTGGAGAAACCGCACTTCGACCGCGCGCTCGAATATGTGAATAGCGGGACCTACCGCTGGAACGCGGGCATGTTCATCTGGAGTTTCGTAACCATCACGGAAGGTTTGCAGAAGCATCAGCCGGAAATGTATGAAGCCTGCCAGCGCTGGTTCAAAGTCGCGGGCAATCCGGCCAAGCTCAACAAAGTCCTCGCCAAGGAGTATCCCGACATCAAGCGCATCTCGATTGACTATGCGCTGATGGAGCACGCGCAAAACGTCATTGTGGCGGACGGCGCGTTTGCGTGGGATGACTTCGGCTCGTGGACAGCGCTGTCGCGTCACCTCAAGGCCGATCCAGAGGGCAACTGCGCCGTGGCGGATTTCATCCACGTGGACGGCGCGCGGAACATCATCTTTGATGCCCGCAGCAAAGACCATCGCACGCCCATTGCCGTCGTTGGTTTGCGTGACTCCATTCTCGTGCAAACGGACGATGCCGTGTTGCTGGCGCACAAGAGCCAGGCGCAGAAGGTGAAAGAACTGGTCAAGAAGCTGGCCGAGAACGCCAAGTTCAAGAAGCTCGTTTGAATCGGCCCGGCCTGCTATTCCACGGCTGTGGCCGGGACAGACCTGAAGCGGGTGCCGACCAACACCGCGCGGTAGAAGCGGTTCGTATGCGATTCGTCATGCAGGTCAGTCAGGACGATGTTTCCGGCGGCATCAGCGTTGGTCGTGGTGAGGGTTTGCCACTGGTTAACCTCCAAGTTCGTGCAGTATTCGATGCGGCACAGCGCGCTGGCGGAAGTCCGAAAGCGGAGCACGGTTCCGTCGTCCTCGGTCTTGGCGATTCGCAGTCGGGTGATGGCGGGCGGCCGGTAGTAAAGCCAGTCTGATGGGACGCTTTCCATGCCAAGGGCGTTGTAGGAGACGGCGTAAAAGAAGTAGTTGGAGAAAGCCAGCAGGTTCGTGAGGGTGACGATGCGCTCCAATCCCACATCTACGCGGTTGGTTGTGCTTCCGGCTTCGAGACCGTAGTAAAGGGCGTAACCCGTGACGCTGGCATCAGGACTGGCATCCCACGCGAGCGTGACCGGGCAACCCGGCAACTCATCCGCCCAACACGGAGCCAAGCACATCAAGGGAAGAAACAACCCCAGAAGGCCACTTCTCAAACTGCGAATAAACTTCATACAACACCGCAAACAACACGGAATCAGGGCGTGGTTCTGAGCCCATCAAGCGCTCGCAACATCAGTCTTCATAGGATGTCCCTGTCCTTGAGTCACCACTGGCCGCTGAAGCCCTACCGCCATCGAAGCGACGCCAAAGCCTTCGTCGCGCGTGTCCTTTGTGCTGGGATCCTTGCGGGGGCGCAACGGGAAGTTATTGAAACTATTCACCGCTGTTCACATTCAGCGAGAACATTGACAATCGGGCGATGGCAGACCGGCAGTTGCCGGCCAGACAAGGGAAAGTGGAATGCGCGTCCGCGTCCAACATGGGTGGTGCAGAATGGTCAGGCGCAAGCGGTTACGAGTGCAGCAGAATGCGCCGTTACGGTCGTCCCAAATGGCCGAGCCCGTTCCGTTGAGGAAGACGTTCACCCCTGCCCTCGCCGCCGAGAGTTGTCACGGCAGGGAGCGGGCCTGGGGTTCAACGAATGACGGCCGGGAGTTTCTGCTTGAACTGCTCGATCATTCGCTCGTGCTCGGCGTTCACCTCGGCATCCGTGAGCGTCTTTTCAGCGGAACGGTACGTGAAGGCGTAAGCCAGACTCTTCTGACCCCCGGGTACATTCCTGCCGCGAAACACGTCGAACAGTTCCACCGTCTCCAGGTTGGCGGGCTTGGCGGCTTTGACGGTTTGCATGATGGTTTCGTGGGTGGTGGATTCCGGCACCAGCATCGCCACGTCGCGCCGGATGCCCGGGAATGGCGGCAGCGGTTTGAATGACCGGCTCGCGCTCCGGCGCGCGAGCAGCAGGTCCAGATTCAACTCCGCCAGCAGCACCGCGTCGCGAAGGTCCATTTTCCGCGCAACCACTGGAGAAAGCTGCCCCAACTCACCCAGTGGATGCTTCCCCAGTTGGATGGAGGCTGACTCGAGGAAGATGTGCGAACTTTCCGCCCGCCGAACATAACTGACGCCGCGCACGCCAAATTGTTCGAGCAACTCCTCGATCATGCCTTTCAAATCATACACGTCAAACTTCGCCTCGCGTTCTTCGCCGCTCCAATAGACCGGATTCCGTCGCCCCGTGAGGGCGATGGCCAGCCGGCGTTCCTCCCGCAAAAGGCAAACTCCCTTATCCCCATGACCTGCCTTGACCTTCGAGCCGCGAGAGGGGAGGTCCGCACCGCTTGACCGGTGAAACACGCGACCGATTTCAAACAACGCCACATCGTAGTTTTTGCGCGCCACGTTGTGTCGCAGCGAATGGATCAGTCCCGGCAGCAGGCTCGGCCGCAGCACGTCCATGTCCGAACTCAGCGGATTGGCCAGCATCACCAGTGTTTCAACATTCGGGTGGTGGCAGTCGGCCTTGGAGATGAGCGTCTGCCCTTGCGCCTCGTTCAACCCCAGCCCGCATAGAATCCGTCGCACTTCGGCAATCTGATCATGGACCGCGTCGAAGGAGTTTGAGCCGATGGCGCCGCGAGGGGGTGTGGCGGGAATCTTCTCCAAGCCATACAGCCGTTCGATTTCCTCGATCAAGTCCGTCTCGCGCTTCAAGTCCACCCGCCAAGTCGGAACGACCACAGTAACGCTGGGCTGCGCGCCGGCGGCAATGACCTGCTTGCTCAATAGCGAAACGGTGTCCGGGCTGGCCTCCACGAACGGCACACGCGTCGGGGACTCGCCCTCAGCCTGCCGCAGACCCAGGCGCTCCAGCAGGCGAAGCTGCGTCGCCGGCGAAATGGCGACGCCAAGCAATTGATCTGTTTTCGCGTAACGCAGCGTGATCCTCTTCGGGTCGGCGAGGGTGGGATAGGCATCCACCAGTCCGTCGGCCAGCTCGCCACCGGCCGTTTCCAATATCAACTGGGCCGCCCGCCGGCTGGCCCAATCCGTGTTGCCGATGTCCGCCCCGCGCTCGAAGCGATAGCTCGATTCACTCCGCAATCCCAGCGCCTTGCTGGTGCGCCGGATGTTGGTGGGGCTGAAGTAGGCGCTTTCAATCAACACGTCGCGGGTGGCCTCGTTGATCTCCGTGTTCTGCCCGCCCATGATCCCGGCCAGCGCAATGCCTTTCCGCTCGTCGGCAATCATCAGCATTTCGCTCGAAAGCGTGCGCTTCTGCCCGTCCAAAGTGACAAACAATTCCCCGTCGTGAGCGCGGCGCACGACGATAGTGGGACAGACATCCTGCCTGTCGTGCAGCACAGGCTTCGTGTCTGAGGTCCCCGTTCCGGTCGCAGATGCCAGGCTGGAAGCCTGCCCTGCGACCACAGGCTGGAAGCCTGTGCCACTACCTTTGGCGATGAGGCTATAATCGAACGCGTGCAACGGTTGGCCGCACTCGAGCATCACATAGTTCGTCACATCCACCACATTGTTGATGCTTCGGACGCCGACCTTTTCAAGCGTCGCGCGCAACCACTCCGGGCTTGGGCCGATCTTCACACCCCTGACCACCCGCGCCGTGTAGCGCGGGCAGAGGTCGGGGACCTCAATGCGCACGGACACCAGGCTGTCGGCCCGGACTTCGGATTGCGGGATTTGGATTTCTGGGATTCGGAGTTCCGTGCCCGAGACCGCCGCGATCTCGCGCGCAATGCCGATGACACTGTTGAGGTCGGGCCGGTTTGGCGTGACTTCGAGATCGAAAACCACGTCACCCCCGCTCCGCCCCAGGTGTTCGGCAAACGGTTGTCCAACCTTCGCGTCCTTCGGCAGGATCAACAACCCCTCCGCATCGCCGTTCAAACCCAGCTCGCGCGGGGAACACATCATGCCCTGGCTGGTGATGCCAAACACCTTCCGTTCCTTGATGACGAACGGCTCCTTTTCGCCGGGTTTGAGAGGCAGGGCGTGATTCGGCAGAATCAGCGGCACCTTGTCGCCGGGCTGATGATTCTGCGCGCCGCAGATGATGGTGCGCTCGCCGCGACCGTCGTTCACCTTGCAGACCGAAAGCTTGTCCGCGCCCGGCACCTTGTCACGAGTGAGGATTTGGGCGACGACAACGCCCTCGAATTCACCAGCGATGGTCCGGACGCTCTCGACCTCCAATCCGAGCATGGTCAAACGCTCGGCCAGTTGCCCGGGCGACCAGTCAAACTCCACGTATTGCCTCAACCAACTCAGTGTGACTTTCATCGTAATTCAGGAGCGGCAAGGTTAGCGGCTGCTGTGGAATAAGCGAATCCCGTTTTGTCGCAGCCGTTGCAGGACTTCCCGCCCGTGGTGACGATCACGAGTCTCGATGGTGCAGAGCACGTTGACGGTCGAAACGTCCGCGCCGGCGAAGGCGCGATCATGGGTGACCTCCTTGATGCTGGCGCCGGCCTCGGCCAGCAGTCGCGAGAGTTTGGCCAGTCCGCCCGGGCGATCACTGATGACCGCCGTGAAGCGTGTCAGCCGCCCGTCCACCACCAACCCCTTCTCGATCACACGGTCCAGAATGTTCGGATCAATGTTGCCGCCGCAAAGGGAAATCACCACTCGCTTGCCGCGGAGGTGCTTCAACTTGTCATTCAAACAAGCCGCCAGCGGCGTTGCGCCAGCGCCCTCCACCACGGTCTTCTCCAGTTCAAGAATCCGCAGAATGGCCAGCGCAATTTCGTCCTCGCCAACTCTTACGATTTCATCCACCAACCGCCGCGCGAGAGCGAAAGCCTGCGCCCCGATTTGAGGAACACTCAAGCCATCGGCCAACGTGACGGCCGGCGAGATTTTGACCGGCCGGCCGGCTTGCAGCGCCCGGGTCAAGGTGGGTGCGCGCGCCGATTCGACACCGACCACGCGCACATCGGGCCGCCGGGCTTTGATGGCGGCCGCCACGCCTGAGATCAATCCTCCGCCACCGATCGGCACCACCACGGCCTCCACGCTGCGAACCTGCTCCAGAATTTCCAGACCCATGGTGCCCTGGCCGGCGATGATGCCTGGATCATCATAACCGTGAATGTAGGTGAATCCTTGTTCACGGCCCAAACGGTCGGCTTCCTCCTTGGCGGCGGCAAAGGTATCACCGTGAAGCACGACTTGCGCCCCCAACCGCCGGCAGGTGCTGCTCTTGATGAGCGGCGCGAATCGCGGCATGACCACTGTCACGGGGATGTCCAGCAGCGACCCGTGGTAGGCCAGGCCGAGCGCGTGATTCCCCGCGGAAGCGGCCACGACGCCCCGCTTGCGTTGCGCGGAAGTGAGGAGCAGCAGCGCGTTGCGGGCGCCGCGCTCCTTGAAGCTCCCGGTGCGCTGCAAATTGTCCAGCTTGCAAAAGATGCGCATCCCGGTCAGTTCCGAGAGCGAAGCCGACTCCACACAAGGCGAAACCAGCACTCCATCGGCGATGCGGCGACGGGCTTTCCGGATTAGAGCCGACCATTCACCAAGCGACTGCGCCGGTTTGCCGGCAAGCGAAGCGCGCTGTTTCGCCATGGCTTGAGTGTGACCGGTTGGAGGTTACTTGCCGGGGATGCGGATCGCCTCGGAGATCGGCACGCCAGCCTGGGAGAATGCCCCATGAAAATCCTCCCCCAGCACCGCCGCCACAGTGGAGGCGATTTGACTCAGAGTAACCCGCGCACAGTTGGTCCGTTCACCCAGGGGCGGCGTGTCCGGGCCGAGGATTGCGATCCAAATGTTTTCCGCCCCGTCAATCTTGTTGCTGTGATGCCGCCAATCCTGCGGGCCGGAGCCGCGTCCGTGGTCGGTGGTGACGATGAACGTCGTCTTGTCCCGGTACTGCGGCAGGGCCTGCACGGTTTGCCATAAACGCTGGATGAACCGGTCCACGTGGTGCGCCGCCCGCAGGTAACAATCGTACCGACCATCATGCGCCCATTCGTCCGTCTCGCCAAAAGCCAGATAGAACGCCCGAGGCTGTTGCTGCCGGACGTAATCCAGCGCCGCGCGCGCCGTGAAGGTGTCCATGATGACGCTCGACCAGATGGGTGTGGTGTCGGCAACCAGTTCCTCAAGCTCCGGGGAAAACTTGATGAGCACCGGCGCATTGGCCGGGAGCGGATAGCCGGTCCAGATTGGCAGGCGGCTGCGTTCGGCGTTGAGAATCCACGCAATCACGTCCCAATTGACCACGGCGGCCACTTTGCCATGAAATCCGGGACGCGTGTGCAGCCACTCGAAAACGTTCGTGTTCGCATTGGGAATCTTGTTATTGCTGTCAATCCGCGGGTCGGCAATGCCCGTGAGGAATTCGTTGTAACCGGGATAGCTGAAACGTCGCGTGTTGGTGATCTGCGCGACACTCCCTTTCGTTTGGTTGCCGTAAAGCTGCCCGCGCGCGGCAATTTCGCTCCAGAAGAAGGGCAGCAGGGCTTTGCGCCGTTCCTCCGGCGTCGGACGCCAGAAGTCGCGCTTCAATCCGTCCACGTCCTTCACGCCGCCGTTCTCCTTGTTGAGCAGCAATTCCTCAGCGCCATTGAACACCTCCTCCCAGCGCAACCCGTCCGTCGTGATGAGGAAGACGTTCTCCGTCTTCATGGCGGCCTTTGCAACGGTGGACACCAGAAGCAGGACCAGCATCCAGCAGCATGAAAATCGCTTGGAGCTTCGGCCTGAGCTGACTTGGCCCGGCTTCTCGAGGTCAGAGCAAATGTCAGCGCGGCTTGGCAGGTTGGTTCTCATGTGTATTCTTGGGTGAACGATCTGGTGAAATTGAAACACAGCGGCCCGATCCTCGCAGCTAAATTCTTGGTGCCGAACAAAAGCACCTCTCCAAATTTAACCCCGCGACGAGTTGCGGCCGAAGCTGCGACGGTGACGGGCGCGGTCCGCATCAAACCTTTGGCAACTGCCAGGGATCGCGGCGCGGGCGGTCCTGCATCCGGTTGGCTTCTTCGTCGCCCGTGAACTTCTCGGCTTGAGGATCCCACCTCAGTTTACGGCCCAGTTTGATGGCAATGTTGGCCAGATGGCAAACCGTGGACACACGATGGCCGATGTCCACCGGGAAGTAGGGGTCATTGCGGCTGCGCACGCACTGGAGGAAGTCGTCGTGCTCGCCTTTCGGGTTGGTGTAAAGGTGCAGCTCGTTCGGGCCGATCCTGGAATTCAAAATCTCCGGAATACTGGCCTGCACGGCGCCACGCCAGCCGGTGTTGCCCACCCACCCCTCGGTTCCGATGAACTTGAGGCTCGGATTGCCGGGCTTGCACGTCATCACCACGCCGTTGGCGTAACGATAAGTCACGTCGTAGTCCTTTACCGTGTCGTACAAACCGCCCGACCAGTGTGTGCCAGAACCTTCGATTTCGACCGGCCCGCTCCGCTCGGTGTCGTTGGCCCATTGAGCCGTGTCGAACAGATGCGTGCCCCAATCACAGATGATTCCGCCGGAGTAATCCCAGATCCACCGGAAGTTCCAATGGACCCGGTCGCGGGTGTAGGGCGCAAAGGGCGCCGGCCCCAGCCACATCTCGTAGTCCAGTTCCGGCGGCACCGGCTGCGGGGTGGGATCGCCGGCCGTCTGCGGTTGTTTGGGCAGGATCACCTCGATGCGTTGCAGCTTGCCGATGCGGCCATTGCGGACCAGTTCCGCCATGCGATGATACTCCGGCACCGCCCGGTCCTCCGTGCTGGTTTGGAACACGCGCTTGTGTTTGCGCACCGCCTCGATGAGCACCTTGCCCTCGTGGATGGTCAACGTGGGTTTCTCGCACTGGACATCCTTGCCCGCCTGGATCGCCAGCAGACTGATGATCGTGTGCCAGTGGTCCGGCGTCGAAATCATGACCGCGTCAATATCCTTGCGCGCGAGCACTTCGCGAAAGTCCTTGGTCCCGAAACAGTCCTCATTCTTGTAATGCGCGTTGATGGTTTCCGTGGCGCGGAACAACCGCTTCGCGTCCACGTCGCACGCGGCCACCACCTGCGCGTCCGGGTGTCGCAGATAGGGCCCGAGATTCCAGTTGACCCCGTGGTCGCCGGTGCCGATGAACCCCACCGTGATGCGGTTGTTCGGCGGCGTGGCACCGCCCAGACCGAGAACGGACGAGGGCACGATTTGCGGGGCAACGACCGCGACGCCAGCGGCGGCGGCCCTTTGAAGAAAGCCGCGGCGGGACCATTGACCGGCAGCAGCCCGTTTGGCGCGCTTAGTCATGACGGCAGGGTAGGAGTGCCAACCAGTTCTTGGCAAGCCGGGTATTGAGCCATGAGGAACTCATCGTGCCCCGCTCCCTCGCAAAGGAGCGGGGTTTCTGTGCCGCGAACGCGAGCTGCTGTTCGGCTTGGCTGAACCTCTCGCACGGACTGAAGGCTGAACTCCAGCGAAACCGCTCGACAAAACAAGGGAGACTGTTGACCCGGGATTAAGATGGCCAGGAATCCGGTCTGCAAGTTCGGCAGCCTGCAAATTCGGCATTGCGTTTCGCACCCCCTGCGGGCATTTTGCGGGCCGGTTCGGGGCGTAGCGTAGCCTGGCTAGCGCGCTTGTTTCGGGTACAAGAGGTCGTGAGTTCGAATCTCACCGCCCCGACCATTTTTACAAGAATCTAAATCCGCCCCAGTTCCTCTTTGCCTTTTCTTTGCCCTTTTCGCTTGGCCGCCGATTGGCAAATCCGCCATGCTCCGGCTCATTCCATCATGAACAAACATCTGCTGACCTGGTTCGGGTGCCTGGCGCTTCTCGCCAACGCGCCGGCTCAACCGCGGCCCAACGTGCTCGTGATCATCACCGACGATCAACGCTGGGACGCCCTGGGCGTCGTGCAACGCGAACTGGGCGAAAGCGCCCTTTTTCCCTGGTTCAAGACGCCACATCTGGACCGCCTGGCCGCCGAAGGCGCGCGATTTGCAAACACCTTTGTCACTACATCGCTCTGTTCACCGGGGCGCGCGACGATGTTGAGCGGGCGCTACGCACGCAGCCACAAGGTGCTGAACAATTTCACCGAATACCCAAACGACCTGCCCGGTTATCCCCGGCGTCTGAAGGAGTCTGGTTACGAAACCGCCTATATCGGCAAGTGGCACATGGGCGAGGACAACGACGAGCAGCGGCCGGGCTTCGATTACTGGATGAGCCATCGCGGGCAGGGCAATTACTTCGACAACGAATTCAATCTGAACGGGACGCGACGGAAGATTGCCGGGTATTACACAACGGTCATCACGGATTACACGGTGGACTGGCTCAAGCGGCAGCACGAGAAGCCGTGGCTGTTGATCGTGGGCCAGAAAGCTCCGCACGGCGGCCCCATCGAGCCAGAGCCGCGCTATGAGCATGCCTTGGACGAGTTTCCCGTGAAGAAGCCCGGCAATTTCCTCGACTACCGCGCCGCGGACGGCAAGCCGGCCTGGCTGGAGGAAAGCCTGCCGACGTGGCACGGCACGGGTGGCCCGCTCTACGGCCAGAAGGAATACGGCAAATTCGTCCGCGCCTACCTGGCCACCCTCCTTTCCGTGGATGAGAGTGTGGGCCGCATTTACGCGGCGCTGCGGGAAACCGGCCAGTTGGACCACACGCTCATCGTCTTCACGTCCGACAACGGATTCGTCCTCGGCGAACACGGGCGCGTGGACAAGCGCACCATGTACGAGGACAGCATCCGTGTCCCCTTGCTGGTGCGCTACCCACCACTGGCCAAACCCGGCACGGTGATTCAGCCGATGATCCTCAATCATGATCTGGCACCCAGCATTCTCGAAATCTGTGGGGCCAAGCCATTGCGCGGAATCACTGGCCGTTCCTGGAAACCGCTATTGCAAGGCAAACGGGTCGCGTGGCGCGACTTCTTTCTCTACGAATACAATTATGAAAAGCAGTTTCCCTACACGCCCAATGTCCGCGGGGTGCGCACGCCGGAATGGAAATTGATCCGTTATCCGAACGGCGACGCCACGCCGGATCGCTTCACCGCGGAGCTTTACCATCTGGCCAGCGACCCCCTCGAAATGCGCAATCTCATCAATGACCCGGCGGCTGCGGCGATGCGCAAGAAACTGGAGCGCGAACTGGAAAAATTATCGCGTCAGGCGGGCCGCGACGACATGCCGGTTTACGAGGGCATCGTGAACGTGCTGCCGAAATACTGAGGCTCGTCGCGCACAAATTCCGGGACTCCGGCCGACAGCTCCTGCCCTGTTCGCGAGGGACTCTTTCCACGCCCGATCATTTGCTCCGATGGAGTGACCGAACAGCACCTGAGATGACTGGGTTTACACCTCCATGCAATCTGCGAGTTTGCTGCCCAATGACCGAGAGGTTGGGTTGCCGGGAAGGAAACGCGCGGGCAGACTTCCTCATGCGCGCACGGCCTTGTCCGGGTAACATTGCAACCCGCGGTTGGTGTGCCATTTCATTGGCACTGACATTTTCGGTGGCAGCGCTGGCAGCCGACAAGCCCGCGCGGATCAATCTGGCAAGTCAGTTTCAGCAACTCGGCTACGAGGAGGTCGAATTGCGGCGTTCGGGCGAGAATCGGCTCTATCTCCTCGGCCGATTGAATGGGCGCAAACTGAGTGTGCTCGTGGACTCGGGATGGTCTTTCACCACCGTGAGCACAAATGCGGCGAGTCACCTGAAGCTTGCACACAGCCTCGATTTACCGCCCGGCGACCCTTTTCCCGGCTCGAATCCGCCCGGAGCGGTCGTTGTGCTGGAGCGCCTGCGGTTGGGGCGCATCGAGTTCACGAACCAACCGGCGCTGGTGCAGGATCTGGTTTTCAAGGGTCGGCCCGCGCCGTTCCAAATCGTGGCGGGGTGTGATTTCCTGATTCGCAACGCCGCCGTGGTGGATTGTTCGAACCGTCGTCTCTACACGCGGCAAAAGGACTTGTCCCACTCACAACGGTCACAGTTGGAAACGGAACTTCGGCGAGGCGGATTCGTGCCTCTCGACCTCAAGCGCACCGCTCCCCTGGCGCTGATTGCGGCCGCGCAACTGAACGGGAAACTCGCGAATTTGTTGGTGGACACGGGCGGGGTCTGGAGTTGTCTCGATGCCGGTGTCGCTACCTCGCTGGGTTTGCAATTGTTGCCCACGCCACGCCGCATCACCGGGGCCGGTGCGACCGGCCAACGCGGTTTCGCGGTGGCGGGCGTGCGAACTATGGAGGTAGGTGGCGCAACCTTCCGAAACGTGAACTTCGCGGTCATGGAACTGGGAGACTGGGGACTGGGCCCATCTGGCGCCGCACTGGCCGATGTGGGTGGCATTCTCGGAGCGCCGGAATTGGCCGCCGGTCAGGCGCTCGTTGATTGCGCCGGGATGGTGTTGTGGTTGAAATCGCCCACCGCGCGGCGGTAAACCTCGAGCGATAGGTCTGGCCCGGCGAATTTTCACCGTCAGCCTCCCGGCGAGCGGACTTTACTTGCCCCACCGGTTCATATTCTTTGGACGGCCATGCGCTTCATCACCCGTCCGGCCGCAAAACGAATCGCCTGGCTTGCCGCGGTGCTGGCCGTCATGCTGGCTGCGTGTTGGTGGACCATGATCCACATGCCTATGAAAAGCTTTCGCGGGCCGTTGCCGGAGTTGAGTCCGGCACAAACGGACTTGCGCCAGGAGTTGGTCCGCCACGTGGAGAAGTTGGGCGGCGAGATTGGCGAGCGCAACGTGCTGCTCCCGCGACAACTGGCCGCGGCGGCGGATTACATCGAGCAGACGCTGTCGCAAGCCGGTCACATTGTGGTGCGTCAAAGTTTTTCCGTCGCCGGCGAGCAATGCCAGAATTTGGAAGTAGAAGTTCCCGGGAGGCGCGCGCCGGAGGAGATCGTGGTGGTGGGCGCGCATTACGATTCGGTCACCGGCAGTCCCGGCGCGGACGACAACGCGAGCGGCGTGGCAGCCTTGTTGGCGTTGGCAAGATTCCCGTCACTTCAACAACCGTTGCGCACGCTCCGTTTCGTGGCATTTGTGAACGAGGAGCCGCCGTTCTTTCAAACCGGACAGATGGGGAGTCTCGTTTACGCGCGGCAGTGCCGGGAACGGGGCGAAAACGTCGTGGCGATGTTGAGCCTCGAAAGCCTCGGTTACTACTCGACCCGGGAGCGCAGTCAGAAATATCCATTTCCCGTGGGCCTGTTTTATCCCTCGCGGGGAGATTTCATCGCGTTCGTAGGGCGGACCGCGGATGCGTGGTTGGTGCGGCGCTGCGTGAGGACTTTCCGCGAGCAGGCCGCCTTTCCCTCCGAGGGCGGGGCGCTGCCGGGCGCGCTGCCGGGCATCGGTTGGTCCGACCATTGGGCGTTCTGGCAGGCGGGTTACCCCGCGATCATGGTCACGGACACGGCGCCGTTTCGGTCGCCCCACTATCATGGCACCGAGGACACCCCCGACAAACTGGACTACGACCGGTTCGCCCGCGTGGTGGATGGGTTGGGAAAGGTGATCGAGGACCTGATTCTCCGATGAATTGGCCGGGCGGAACCGTCTTCCGGCATGCCCGAGGGGTGAAAATTTTTTGAACGAAGCTTTGACAAATCGGTCTGAGCGGGTAATACGTTTACCGTTCACAGCACATTAACCATGAAAAAATACATTGCATTACTGACGGTCGCGGCTTTTGCCGTGGTGGGATACGCGGGCGACAACAAAGCCTGCAGCGACAAGGACAAAGCCGCTTGCTCGGCCAAGGACAAGGCGGCCTGCTCACAACAGGCCAAATCAGCCTGTCCGGCCAACGCTGAAGCAGCCAGTTGCTGCCCCAGCGGCAAGCTCGCCAAGAAGGAAGGCAGCAAGAAGATTGTCCAAAGCCCCAAGGCGGCTGGCCAGGCTGGCCGGTAATCATCCATTGATTTGGAACAGGCCCTGCGCTTAAACGGCGCAGGGCTTTTTTGTCTGAGGGACGCGATTGGAGGGCGGCCCTGATGCCGGTCTTTGGCTCGAATCACTGCCAGTTGAGCAGGTGAACGCCGGGCCGATCGTTGCATCGAAACCGGCAGCCGAATTCGGCAGCCGAATTCGGCGTTGCTTCAACCATGCGGGCGGCATAAGCTCTTCACCGCATGAAACACCAGCTCGATTTCGAGAAACCGATTATCGAACTGCAAAACAAACTCGACGAATTAAGAAAGCACCCGGAAACCCATTCCTTGGGGGTCAGTTTCGACGAGGAAATCAAGCAGATCGAAAAGAAGCTGGAAGAAACCCGGCGGCAGATATTTTCCAACCTCACCGCCTGGCAGCGAGTGCAACTAGCCCGTCACCCCAAACGGCCTTACACCCTTGATTACCTCGCCAGGACATTCACCGAATTCCATGAATTGCACGGCGACCGTCTTTTCGCCGAAGACCGGGCGGTCGTGGGCGGCTTTGCCCGTCTGGGCGATCACAAGGTGATGGTGATTGGGACGCAAAAGGGGAGGGACACCAAGGAGAATATTCTTCGTAATTTCGGCTCGGCTCATCCGGAGGGCTATCGCAAGGCGCTGCGCCTGATGCGTCTGGCGGACAAATTCGGCCTGCCGATCATCGCGCTGATTGACACCGCGGGCGCATATCCCGGCATCGGCGCGGAGGAACGCCACATCGCCGAGGCCATCGCCGTCAACCTGCGCGAAATGACGCTGCTCGAAACGCCCATCATCGCCGCGGTGATCGGAGAAGGCGGCTCCGGCGGAGCACTGGGCATCGGCGTGGCGGATCGGGTTTTGATATTGGAAAACGCCTACTATTCGGTGATCAGTCCCGAAGGTTGCGCCGCCATCCTCTGGAAAGAGCGGTCCGCCGCCGCCAAAGCGGCCGAGGCGCTCCGCATCACGGCGAAGGATTTGTTCGAACTGAAGCTGGTGGACGAGATCATTCCCGAGCCGCTCGGTGGCGCGCACACGGATCCCAAACAAGCCGCCGAGATTCTGCGGCAACACTTGCTGACCAACTTGGAGCAGTTGCGGGCCCTGCCGGTGGCTGAACGTTTGAAGCTGCGTTACGAGAAGTACCGTGCGTGCGGTCCGTTCCTGGAGAAACCCCTCACCGCCTCGGAGAAGGCCGCGGCCCCAAGAAAATCTTCCAAACGTGCCGCCGCCCCGGCAGCCACCATGGCTTGAACCGCGGGAGCGCATTCTTGCGGACGTCACTCTCATGAGATCAAGTGACAAGCCTGTCGGCTTTAAGGTTCGCTCACCTGAACCACCCGCGGGCGAACTCGCTCCCAACCCGCTTGGCCTCCTCGCCCAAAGCTCCTCCTCCCTCCGGTCGTGCTGTACCCGCTGACATTTCAGCCGATCTTCAAGGAACGCGTCTGGGGCGGTCGCCGGTTGGAACAGCTTTATGGCAAATCCCTGCCGCCGGGCGTGCCCATCGGCGAATCCTGGGAAATCTCCGACCGACCGGGCGACGTAAGCGTCATCAAAAACGGCCCGCTGGCGGGACGCGACCTGCACTGGTTGGTGGAGCAGCACGGCAAGGATTTGCTGGGTGACGCCGGGTTGCAAGGTGGCCGTTTTCCCCTGCTGGTAAAAATCTTGGATGCCCGCGAAAAGCTCTCCCTGCAAGTTCATCCTCCCGCCGCCAAAGCCGCCGAACTCGGCGGCGAGCCCAAGACTGAAATGTGGTTCATCGCCGACGCCGCACCGGGAGCGGAACTTTACGCAGGCTTGAGACGCGGAGTGACCCGGGAGCAGTTCGAGCGAAAAATCCATGAGGGCACGGTGGCGGATTGTTTCCATCGGGTGCCGGTGAAGGCCGGCGACGCGATGTTCCTCCCCAGCGGGCGGGTTCACGCCATCGGCGCGGGTCTGGTCATTTTTGAGATTCAACAGAACTCGGACACCACGTATCGGGTGTTTGACTGGAACCGCCTCGGCCTGGACGGCAATCCCCGCACGCTGCACGTGGCTGAATCCCTGGCCAGTATTGATTTCACCGACTTCGAGCCGTCCTTGCTGCGGAGTGCGCTCGTGAATGAAGGGCCGGTGATCCGCCGCCCCCTGGTGCGAACCCCGCTCTTTATGGTCGAGTTGATTGACGTGAAGACCGGAGTGTTGAAGTTGAACAAGCGGCGGATGCAAATCATCGCCTGCCTGAGCGGGGCCATGCAACTGGCGCATGAAGGCTCGTCCGTGTGGCTGGGACCGGGCGAGTTTTGTCTCGTGCCGGCAGTGCTCGATCAGGTAACTGTCACCGTTGACAGCGCGGCCACAATTCTCCGCAGCGAAGCGGACTGACCGCGCGACCGTTGGCCGCATCAGCCCGTTTGTGCCTTGTGTTCACGTCCGGGGTGCGCCATGTTTTTGCGGGCGGCGAGACGATGGCTGCCCATCCCAACATGCAGCCGGGCGCAAAAAGATTCATTCAACGCTGGCTCATCACCACGCTGGCCGTGCTGGTGGCGGTCTTCCTTCTGCCCGGGCTGCATTTCACGGACGACGGCATCTGGACGCCATTTGTCACCTCGTTGATTTTGGGAGTCCTCAACGCGTTCATCCGGCCGATCATGATGTTCATGGCGCTGCCGCTGCTGGTGTTCACCCTGGGCCTGTTCACGCTCGTCATCAATGCCTTGTTGCTTTACTTCGTCGCCTGGCTGCTGCCGGTCTTCGAGGTGGACAGTTTCGGCTGGGCGTTCCTCGGTTCGTTGCTCATCAGCATCGTCTCCGTGGCCTTGAACATCCTTACCGGCACGGGCAACTCCCGGGTCACGTTTCGGCATCGGCGCGGGCCGCCGCCTTCGGATCGCGGCGGCGGCGGACCGGTCATAGACGTGTGAGGTTCAACTTCGCCGGTAAGCCGCCCGCAACGTGCGCACCCCGCGCTCGGTAAATTCTCTCTCAAAATCCGTGGGCAACGCCGCCAAGTCCGCCGGCGTTTCAGTAGGTTCAAATTCCCGCCTCCCCGCGAATACGTCGGTCATCTGCTTGAAGTAATCCGCGTCATCCGTGCGGAGGTACACCAGCCCGCCCGGCGACAGGGCCGCCCGGGCCAGCACCGGAAATCGTTCATTGATCAGCCGGTGTCGGGCGTGCTTCTTTTTGGGCCACGGATCCGGAAAGTAAACGTGCAGCACTTGTGCCGACCCGGGTGGCAGCAACCACTCGAGGAAATAGCCGCACTCGATGCGCACGCCGCGCAGATTGGTCAGGCCCGCTCGCCGCCCCTTGCGGTCCAGCTTGCGGATCCGTCCCAGCAGCCGCTCCACACCGATGAAATTGTGTCCGGGATGCCGGCTGGCGTAATCCACCAGGAATGAAGCGTCGCCGCAGCCCAACTCGACCTCCAACGGCTGGGCGACTGGGAAGAGTGCGTCCAAAGCCAGTCGTTCGACGACCGACGGCAGCTCGTAAAGCAGGCCGGGCGCGTTTACAGGAGCGGCGGATTCGATTGGCACAGCCGCATCCTATGTTGAGAACGCAAAGCCCCGCAATGGCCAACACGTCCCGCGACGAATTCCGCCTGGTCGTAATCACGCCGCCCGGTCGGGTCAATTCCCCCGGGGGATCACCGGGGGCAATTTCCGTATTCACTGTCTTTGAATTGGACAGTCGGGCGTGGGAAGCTGCTCGCGGAAACCAGATTATGAAGATGCTGTTCTCCTCGATGGATCTTTCCGAGGTCACCTCGGTGAAGAACCTCCTTTCCCGGGCCGGCATCCCCTGCGACATCCTGAACGATGCCATGTCCCCCTCCATGCTGGAGATGGCGCTTTATCCGGAGTTGTGGATCGAGAACGACGATGATTTTCTTGCGGCCTCGGTGCTTCTGGCTTCCTGGCGGCGTGACATGCCGCCCATTTTCAACACGCCGGAAGCCCCGGCAGGCGTTGCCAGCCGGTTGCCGATTTAGATTTGGTCAGGGAGGAAGAGCCGGCGGATGGTCGCCGGGCGGAAATTAGCGAGCGCTCAGTTCCGGTGCGAGTAACGGAACAGCGGTCAGTGATCGAGAAAGCAGACCCAGCAGAGCAGAGCCGTCAGGCCGCCGGCCAGACTTTGCCGGCACGATTGAACCGCGGCTGCAGAACGCAGATCAACATCTCCTCCCGCCTCTGGGCCGCGTGCTCGTCGGCGCAAACATCAAACTCGATGCGTCGCACACAATGGAGCAGGCGGATCATACGGCGCGACATTCGTTCCGCGTTCGCCACGCGATAACTGGTCAGCCGCTTTCGCAGGTTCTTCGCCCGTCCCACGTAAAGGACTCCCCCCTCCGCCCCGCACATCAGGTACACACCCGGTTGCGCGGGCAGATTGCGAAAAAACTCCCGGCCCAACCGCTCCACCAAGGGGCGCGGCGGCGGGAACAGCCAGAGTTGACCGGTGGCCATGCGCTGATTCAATCAAACTGCCTGGGACAAAAGCTGTCCAGCCCCGAAAGCGTCGCGCACTTTCCTCTTCGCTCGCGTCCGCCGAAGTTACAAGCATTGAGATGGCGAAGGCCCAAACCGCCACCAGGATCTTGCAGATCACCCGCCTGACTTGAATGCAACTTGGACACCCAACCCAGAGGCGCCGCTTGAATCCCCGCCCAGGCCCGCCTAACCTCGCCGCCACATGAGACAGTTCAACCTCCTCAGGCACTGCCGCCGCCCGAACGGATCTCGAGTGACCGTTGTTGTCCGAACCTGGTTCGGGCTGGCGCTTGCCTCCCTGATGGCCGGCAGCCTGTCGGAGGCCGCCGAGTCGCCCGCTCGCCCCAATCTTCTTTGGATTACTGCCGAGGATCTTAGTCCCCACCTGGGTTGTTATGGTGATCCCTATGCGCTTACGCCCCACCTTGACCGGCTGGCGGCCCGCGGGGTGCGCTACACCCGCGCCTTCGCCACGGCCCCGGTATGTTCGCCGGCGCGGTCCACGCTCATCACCGGCCTCCATGCCACCTCCCTGGGAACGCAACGGCTGCGTTCCCAGTTTCCAGTTGATCGGGAGGTTCGCGGTTTCCCGGCGTGGTTGCGCGAGGCGGGCTATTACTGCTCGAACAACGTCAAGACTGACTACAACCTTCGCGACGAGGCGGCCTTCATCGCCGACGCTTGGAACGAAAGCTCACCCCGCGCCCATTGGCGCAACCGCCAACCCGGCCAGCCGTTCTTTGCGGTGGTCAATCTCATGACCACGCACCAGTCCCGCACCAGTGTGTGGAGCCCCGAGGAGTTCGAGCGGGAAGTCGGCTCGAAGCTCAAGGCTGTCGAGCGGCACGATCCCGCCGCCGCAAACCTGCCGCCTTACTACCCGGACACCGCGGAAGCCCGGCGCGCCTGGGCGCGCTATCACGATTGCATCACCCGGATGGATCAGGAGGTTGGCGAACTGCTGGTCCAGCTTGAAGCCGACGGGCTGGCACAGGACACCATCGTCTTCTTCTTCGGCGATCACGGCATGGGCATGCCGCGGGGCAAGCGGGTGTTGCACGATTCCGGGCTGCGCGTGCCGCTGATTGTTTTCTTCCCGGAGAAGTGGCGTCACCTCGCGCCGGCGCCGGCTGGAGGCGACACTGACCGACTGGTCAGCTTCGTGGATTTTGCGCCGACCATGCTCAGTCTTGCCGATCTCCAAATCCCGCCGCACATGCAGGGTGTTGCTTTTCTTGGCCTAAAGGCGGGCAAGGCCCGGCAATACGTCCACGGCGCGCGCGACCGGGTGGATGAGGTCTTTGATCTGTCCAGGTCGGTGCGTGACGAGCGCTGGCTCTACATCCGCAATTACATGCCGCATCTTTCCTGGATGCAGCCCGAGCGTTACTCGGATGGCTCCACCTTCCGTCAGGAGTTCCGGCGACTCGCCGCCGCGGGTCAGCTCGGGCGGGGACCGCAAACTTACGCCGCCCCACGCCGGGCACTGGAGGAACTTTACGACGCCCATGCTGACCCGCACCAGTTGAACAATCTTGCGAGCGACCCGGCCCACCGGGAACGCCTGACTACTCTGCGCGGCGAACTGCGGCGCTGGCTCGTCGAAACGCGCGACGCCGGTTTCCTCACCGAACCGCAGGTCTGGGAGCGCATCGGCAAAGAACGTTCGCCGCGGGAAC
The DNA here is from genome assembly GCA_011525685.1 of Verrucomicrobiia bacterium. GTDB lineage: Bacteria > Verrucomicrobiota > Verrucomicrobiia > Limisphaerales > JADLHS01 > WYBW01. The sequence goes on along the minus strand of WYBW01000068.1, from coordinate 61,334 downwards.
TGGCCCGTGATCCACACGGTTATCCGCTGGGCGATTTGCTCCAAGCGGCAGAGGAAGTCGGTCGTCCCGAGGCGACGCCCAAACAACTCGCATGGCTTGCTCACCCGGACGATGGTGTGCGGTACTGGGCGGCCGTTGGCCTTCAAGCCACCGCCCGCAGCGCAGGCCTGAGTCCGTCGGATCGCTCCGCACTGCGGGAACGGCTCGCGGAGACCTCGCCCGTGGTGCGCATTGAACTCGCCGCCACGCTGAACGCCTTGTCGCCCTCGAAAGAATCGCTCGCGGTACTCGAGCAGGCGCTCAACGATCCTGTGCCCGAGGTCGTGTTGCACGCCGCCCGGGCGGTCGAGCTTCTCGGCCCGCGCGCGCAACCGCTCCTGCCTGCCATGCGCCGAACTCTTGAACGCGTCCTCGGGCAGGAGGGCGATCCGCCCATGTTCATTCGCTTCAGCCTCGAAGCCGCATTGGAAGCGGAGTGGGTTAAGGAACTCGATCACCGTGAAAACCCGCCGGCTCGCTAAACTTCTTGCCCGTTCCACCTCGACCTCTACAGCCCAGCGGCCTTGATAGACGCTTGCAACACACCCACCAGAAGATTCGGCGCACAGCCCAGCAGAATCACTCCGACGGCAATCAACCCCAGCACCACCTGGCCCAGAACCGGCACTCGCAACTCCTCGGCGCCCGCCGGCATATCGGCCACGTAAATCTGTTTGAGCACCTGCAGGTAGTAGTAGAAGGACACGGCACTCATCGCGATGGCCAGAATCACCAGCCACAGCAGGCCAAGATTCGGCGCGCCGGTTTTCAAGGCGGCGGCGAACACGTAGAACTTGCCGAAGAATCCAGCCAGCGGCGGGATGCCCGCCAGTGACAGCATGAAAATCATCATGCACAGCGAAACCACCGGCGCACGGCGACTCAGGCCGGCGAAGCTCGCCAGTTGGTCATCCTTGGACCTGGCCTCGACGACCGCCACCACGCCGAACGCGCCAATCGTTGTCAGCCCGTAAGTCACCGCGTAATAAACCAGCGAGGCGACGGCTTCCCCGCTGTGCGCCATCACACCGATCAGCATGTAACCCGCATGTGCGATGGCAGAATACGCAATCAGCCGCTTCACGCTGCTTTGAACAATCGCCACAAGATTGCCCAACAACATCGAGAGCACGGCCACGACCGCGACTACCGGTGTCCAACCCGAAACAAATTGCTGCCAGGCTGCACTTCCGGCGATTTCGTGAACTCCGTTTGTTTCGCCGCCGGTGAACCCAATCATCATGACCTTGGCAAAAATGAAGAAGCTCGCGACTTTTGACCCAGACGCAATGAACGCGGCGCTGGGCGTCGGCGCGCCCTGATACGCATCCGGCGCCCAGAGATGAAACGGCACCGCGGCCACCTTGAAACCAAAGCCAAGCACGATCATCACCATTGCAACGATCAGCAGCGGATCGAGTCCTTTGTCCTCCAGTGCCGCTGCGATTTGGCCGAGGTTCGTTGCTCCGGACAAACCATAGAGGAGGCTCAACCCGAACAGCGTGAACGCCGCCGCCATGCCGCCGAACAGGAAATACTTCAGCGCCGCTTCGGCCGAGTTGACATCGCGCTTGTTGAACGCCGCCAGGATGTAGAGCGAAAGGCTGGTCAGTTCGAGCGATATGAAAATCATCAGTATGTCCTCGGCGCTTACGAGAAACATCATCCCCACCGCCGCGAGCAGAATCAGCGCGAGATACTCGCCGATGTGCTCGGTGAACGTGGAATCCATTGAAATCAGCACCGTGAAGAGGGTCAGGCCGAGCAGCGCGATCTTCACCACCTGGGTCAGGGGATCCACGACGAACATCCCCTCCAGCGCGTTTGCGTGCGCGGGCATCACCAGCATCCACACGATCGCGGCCACGCAACCCGCGCACGCAATCATTCCGTTGATGATGAAACGGAAGCGCGCCTCCAGGTCCCGCGTCGAGGTCAGGTCCACCACCAGCGCCGCCAGCGCCGTGAGGACCACGATGGTTTCAGGCGCCGCGAGCTTGAGCAGTTCGAGGTAGCTCACGTTCATTGCAACCCCACCCTTCTCAAACCGTCAAACAACGGCGAATTGAAGCTCGGGAAGATCACGTCCAGGAGAATTCGCGGGTAAAGCCCAATCACCAGCGAAGTGCCAATCAACAACACCGCCCCGATGCGCTCGGGAATGGTGATGGGCGCGCGGATCTCCTGCTCCGCGTGTTTCGTTTCCTCATCATCGTGCGGAACTGGAGCGCCGCGTTCCTTCGCCTCGCCAAAAAACGCCTGCTGGATCGCGCGCAACGTGTATGCCACGCCAATCAGAATTCCCACACCCGTAATCACCGCCAGCGTCGGAAACGCCTTCCACGCACCGATGAGCACCTGCAACTCCGCCACAAACCCGCTGAAGCCCGGCAAGCCCATCGAAGCCGCGCCCGCGATGACGAACGTCACCGCCGCAAATGGCATCGCCTTGACCAGGTTCATTCCCTCCAGCACGGACAATTCGCGTGTGTGCGTCCGCTCATAAACCATTCGCCCCACCACGGCGAACAGCAGTCCCGCGATGATCCCGTGCGAGAACATCTGCAATACCGCGCCGCTCAGGCCGATGGTGTTGAGCGTCACCAACCCGAGCAGCACAAAACCCATGTGGCTCACGCTCGAGTAACCAATGACGAATTTGAAATCCTTCTGCACCAGCGCCACCATCGCGCCATAGACGATGCCGATGACCGCCAGCACCGCGATCCAGGTTTTCCAAGCCTCCAGCCCTTCCGGGAACAGCGTCATCGCCACGCGCAGACAGCCGTAAGCGCCGAGTTTCATCACCACGCCGGCGAGCAACATCGAAGCGGCGGTCGGCGCCGCCACGTGACCGGTCGGTGCCCAGGTGTGAAATGGCCACATACCGGCGAGGATGGCGAAGCCCACGAACACCAGCGGAAAGGCCCAGACCTGGAAGCTGTGCGGAAACGGATGCTTGGCCAGCTCGAGCACATTCATCGTCTGCGCCCCGGACACCACGTACGCCGCAATGAGGCCGATCAACACCATCGCGCTGCCGACGAACGAGTAGAGCGCGAGCTTCATCGCGCCGTATTCTTTCCGCGTCGAACCCCAGATCGCGATGATGAAATACTTGGGCACGATGGCGATTTCGTAGAACACGAACAGCAGGAACAGATCGAAGCTTAGGAACACACCATATACGCCGCCGATGAGCGCGAGGTAGAAAGCGAAAAACTCCTTCGCCCGATGCTCGATGTTCCAGGAGAAAAGGATTCCACCCACCGCCGCTAGACCGGTGAGCAACACAAGCGTCAAGCTCACGCCATCGGCTGCAAGATGATATTCGATACCAAGCGATGGCACCCACGGCAATTTGGCAACCGTGAGGATTTCACCCGCCTTGAACTGGATAAAGCCCGCCACCGCCACGAGCAATCCCGCGACTGCTGACAGCATGGCGACCTTGCGCGCCGCCGACGCGTTGCCCTTCGGCAGGAGCATCAGCCCCAGCACGCCAAGAAATGAAATATAAACGGTCCAGGCTAACATTTTAAAATTTCAACTGCTCCACCATCTGCACCGCCGTCGCGTTGATCACGTCCAGCACGAGGCGCGGATACAGTCCCAGCACGAACATCAAAGCAATCGGGATGATCAACAACGCAATCTCGCCCAGCGTCAGGTCCGGAAACTTCGACCACTTCTCATTCAGCGGCCCATTGAAGACGCGCTGCAAAATCGTGAGGATAAAAATCGCCGTGACCAGCAGGCCGATCACGGAGAACGCCGCCGCCCACGGCGCCAGGGGGAACACGCCCTTGAAAATCAGGAATTCGCCGACGAACCCGTTCAACCCGGGCAAGCCCAGCGACGAGAACAGCGCGATGCCCATCAGTCCGCAGAAGATTGGCGCGACCTTGCGGAGGCCGCCGAAGTCGTTCAGCCCGCGCAAGCCACCGCTGCGTTGTTCGATCAGCGCCACAAACCAGAACAGGGCCGCCGCCGTGAGGCCGTGGTTGAACATTTGCAGAAACACGCCGTTGAGCGCGGCGGCTTTCTCCGTGGCAAACTGGGGCGCGTTGGTGAACTTGGCCACCGCGAACACCGCCAACAAACAGTAACCGAGGTGGTTGATGGAGGAGTAGGCGAGCATCCGCTTCAGGTCGCGCTGCGCGAAGGCGGCGCAAGCGGAGAAGACAATCGTAATGACCGCCAGCCACAGCAGCGGCGTCAGCATCCAGTTGATGTGCTGCGGGAAGATTGGCAGCAGGATGCGCACGAAACCATAGACGCCCATCTTCGACATCACGCCCGTGAGCAGCATCGTCACCGGCGACGACGCCTCGGAGTAAGCCGCCGGCAGCCAGGTGTGAAACGGCATCATCGGCACCTTTACCGCGAAGCCCAACAGCGCCCCGCCAAACACGACGAGCAAGAGTTTCCTGGCCGTGAGATCAATCCAGCCAAGTTTGGCGGGCAACAATTGTTCGAGCGTGCCGCTGCGCGCCATGTCCGCCAGCGTGATGAAATCGAACACGCCCGGCTGACCCGGTTCGCTCGTGGCAAGAAAGATCGCCAGGAACGCCAGCAGCATCGCAATGCTGCCGACCATGGTGTAAACGAAAAACTGCGTCGCCGCCGCTGCGCGGGCTGCTCCGCCCCAGAGCCGCACAAGAAAGAACGCTGGAATCAGACTGAGTTCCCAGAAGATGAACCAGTGAAAGAAGTTCAGCGCCGTAAACGTGCCGACCAGGCCGGCTTGGAGGAATAACACCAGCCCGTAGTACACATGCGGCCGGTCCGCCACGCGCCCCGAGGCCAACAGCGACATCGGCACCACAAGGGCCGTCAGCAAAACCATCAACAATCCCAAGCCGTCCACCCCGAGGTAGTACTGCACTCCCAGCGTCGGAATCCAGGCATGCGGCCCTTCGACGAATTGCAATAGCCCCGAATTGCCATCGAAAGATCGCCAAAGCCCCAACACCAGTGCCAGCGAGAGGAAGCTGGAGGTCAGCGCCAATCCGCGCGCGAGTTTCCTGTGCTCGCCCAGGCCCGCGACAACAATCCCGCTGACGAGCGGCAGCAGCGTGATGATCGTGAGTATGGGAAGTTCGTTCACTTCGCCCCTCCGTCCTGGGAGCGCACACGTCCCGCGTGCAGGTTCGGGCGTCGCGCCTGGACCATCAACGACTTCATTCCAGTTTGTATGACGAAGATTTCGGCGGGATGCCGAAAACCGCACGCGAGACGCGCGCGCCCCCGAAACCATACGCCGCCGCTCACTTCCCACCTCCCCAGATCAGGAACAACACCAGCGCCACCAGTCCGGCGCCCAAAATGCGCAGGTAATTCTGCACGCGCCCGTCCTGGAACCGCGACATCATCCTGCCGCCGCGCGTCACGCCGCCGCAGCTTTGATCGAAACCGAGATTGATCACGAATTCGTCGAACGCGCGGCTCACCCAGGAAAACCCGAGCATGAGATAGGAGACGAGAGCGACCGCCCCGCCCCAAATCCATTGATCGAGAAATGCGCACGCCCTCGCCGACCACGCGTTGAAGCGGATGACGGTCAATTCGTAAAGTTCATCAATTCCATACTTTCTCGCAAACCAGGTGTGCATGCCTAGCGGCAGCTTTTCGAGCACGTCGGGCTCATCCGCATTCTGACTCGGCTTGCGGCCGTAGAGCCACCAGCCGAGGCCGAGGCCGGCGAACACGATCAATGCCGAAATCACCATGAGCTTGACCACCCCGGCGGTGAAACCCTCCGCGTGGTGCGCCCCCAGAAACGATTGAAACCACGGCCACGCTGGCGTGCCAATGACGCTCAGGCCAATGGCGCACGCTGCCAGGATGATCAGCGGCCACGTCATCACGGGCGGGGATTCGTGCGGAGCGCGGCTGTCCTCAGCCGCAGCATGTCCGCCTGCATTTGGCGCGTGAGATTTATCGTGCGCCTCCTTCGCTTCGTGAGTGCTGCGGCTCGGGAGAGCCTCGCTCCGATTATTGCCGAAGAACACCAGCGCCACCTGCCGGGTCATGTAGAACGCCGTCAGGAAGGCACCCGCCACTCCAAGGTAGAACGGAACGTGCGAAACCGGCCAGCCGTGCGCCGCATGAAGAATTTCATCCTTGCTCCAGAAGCCCGAGAAGAACAGCGGGAAACCCGCCAGCGCCAACATGCCGACGGCATAAGTCGCGAACGTGATCGGCATGTATTTCTTGATGCCGCCCATGCGGCGAATGTCCTGTTCCTCGTGACAGCCGTGAATCACTGAGCCGGCCCCCATGAACAGCAGCGCCTTGAAGAAGGCGTGCGTGATGAGATGGAACATGCCGACCGCCACACCGCCCGTGCCGAGACCCATCATCATGTAGCCAAGCTGGGAGACGGTGGAGTAAGCGAGGATGCGTTTGATGTCGTTTTGCGCGACCGCGATGGACGCGGCGAACACGGCGGTGATGGCCCCGATCCAAGTGACGGCCTGGAGTGCGGTGGTCTCGGCGGCGGCCCCTTCGGGATGCGCCGCCATCAGCGGGAACACCCGCGCCACCAGGAAAACGCCCGCCGCCACCATCGTCGCCGCGTGAATGAGCGCGCTGACGGGCGTCGGACCTTCCATCGCATCCGGCAACCAGACGTGCAGCGGGACCTGGCCGGACTTGCCCACCGCCCCGGCGAAGATCAGCAGCCCAATACAGGTCGAAACCGCCAGGCCGAGGCTGGTGGTCTGGGCGACCATCCCGATGAGGGCACCTTGTTCAAGGCACCCCCTGCCTTCGTCATAGAATAAAAGCGTGCCGGCTTCATGGTAGAGCCACATCATGCCGAGGAAGAAGAACACGTCACCAACGCGCGTGGTGATGAAGGCCTTCTTCGCCGCCGCCGCCGCGCTGGGCCTGTGATACCAGAACCCAATGAGCAGATAGGAAGTGAGACCGACGAGTTCCCAACAAATGAACAGCAGCAACAGGCTGTTCGCGATGACGACGCCCAACATCGCGCCGGCGAACAGCGAGAGGAACGTGAAGAAGCGCGTGAAATTCTCGTCGTGCGCCATGTAGCCGACGCTGTAGATGAAGATCAGCAGCCCGACGAACGTGACCATCACCAGCATCACGGCGGTAAGGGGATCCAACACCCAGCCCAGCTGGAGAACACCGGGAGCGCCTGCCGCGAACTGCAGCCAGTCGAAGTTGTAGAAGTCCTTTGGACCGTGCGGTCCAATTTGCAGGGCCCGCGCAAACGCGCAGAGCGAAAGCAGGAACGCGCCCACCATTGAGCCGATGGCCAGCGATGCGGCGAACTTGCGGCATCGCTGCGGCGCCAGCGCGGTCAACCCCGCCGCCAGCATGGGCAGCGCAGGAATCAGCCAGAGGTTTTTGACGATCCAGGGCATCTCGGTTCTTAACGCAAAGGCGCAAAGGCGCAAAGGCGCGGCCTCGGCGCGCGACCTTCAGGTCGCTTCAGCGTACCATCTTCCCATCGCTTGGCGGATTGGAAGACTGTCTTACTCAGTACGGTGAAGCGGCATGAATGCCTTGCTCCGTTATCCGGTCGCGTCGTTGCGTCTTTGCGTCGTTGCGTTGAGTTTCTCATCCCTTTAACGAATTCACTTCATCCACATTGGCAGTCTTGTAATGCCGGTAAATCGCAATGATGAGCGCCAGACCCACCGCTGCCTCCGCTGCCGCGACGCCGATGGAGAAAATCACAAACATGATGCCGGCCAGCGCCTCCGGGTGTTCGCCGAACCGCCAGAACGCGAGGAAGTTCAAGTTCGCCGCGTTGAGCATCAATTCGATGCCGATCAGCACGATGATGGCGTTGCGGCGAGTCAATGCACCCGCGAGGCCGATGGCAAAGAGCATCGCGCTCAGGAGAAGATAGCCCGCAAGCGGCGTCATGCTTTCCCCCGTAATGAAAGTGGGAAAATGGGAAAGCGGGAACGTGGGAGGCGCGGCAGGCGCCCATTCTCCCTTTCCCACTTTCCCACGTGCTCACTTTCGGAATTCCACTTCATTTGGATTTCCCCTCCTCGCGCATGGCAATGATCACGGCGCCCATCAACGCCGCCGTCAGCAGCAGGCCGATGACTTCCAAAGGCAGCACGAATCTCGTCATGAGCGCGTCGCCGATCTGTCTGACGCTTGCCTCGACCTGCTCCGCCGGCCTTCGCTCAACCACCGCGCTCTTGGTGATCGCCCAGGCGAGGGTCGCGAACACCACCACCGCGACAGCCAGCCCCCAAGCCCACGAAGCGGAAAAAACCGACTTCTCCGGCGTCTCACCGCCGCGGGTCAGCAGGATGGCGAAGACGATGAGAATCGCCACCGCGCCGACATAGACCAGTATCTGGGCGAAACCGACAAACTGCGCGTCGAGATTCAGGAACGCGGCAGCCAGACCCGCGAAGGCCAAGGTCAAGGCCAAGGCGCAATGCACGAGATTGCGCAGACTCATGGCGGCCACGGCGGCGGCGATGGTAAGGATGGCGATGATGGCAAATGGCAGAGTCATGTTTGCAGACCAATTCCGAAATCCGAACGCCGAGATCCGAATGAATTCCGAAATCCGAACGCCGAAAAAACAGCCCGCCCGACAACGTTTGGAATCTTGGGATTCGGCCTTTTTTCGCGCTTCGGATTTCGAGCTTCGGATTTCATGATCACTCCGCAAAACGATATGTGCGTTTGGCCAGGTTCTTATTTTGGAACAGAGTTTTGCCCAGCAACAAGTACGGCGTGACCACCAGCGCGCCGCAGACCAGCCAGCGCGGAAGGCCCGGAGGCATGAAATGCCAGGCCGCCGCCGCCACGAGGTTGATCAGTGTCATCGGCAGCATGAACTTCCAGGCAAAGTTCATGAGCTGGTCCATGCGCAGTCGCGGCACTGTGCCCCGCACCCAGATGAACACCAGGATAAGGGTGACGAGTTTGAGGAAAAACCACGCCCACGAGGGAATCCACGCGAGCCAGGGCGCCGGCGGGTGCCAGCCACCAAGGAACAACGTGATGGCCAGACCGCTGATGGCAAACAACCCGAGGTATTCCGCCAGGAAGAACAGCGCAAACTTGAAGCCCGAGTATTCGATAAAGTAACCGGCGATGATTTCGGATTCTCCCTCGGGCAGATCGAAGGGCGAACGATTCGATTCCGCGGCCGCGGCAATCATGAACAGAACGAAACCCGCGAAGCCCCAGGGTGTGAACACAAACCAGTCCGGCAGCCATCCGGCGTGGCCGGCCTGCGCCTCGACAATGCTGACCGTGGAAAGGGTGCCGGTCATCATGATCACAGTGACCGCGGAGAGAATGAGCGGAATCTCGTAGCTGACCATTTGGGCGATGGCCCGCATGGCGCCAAAGAGCGCGTACTTGTTGCGGCTCGACCAGCCGGCCATGAACACACTCAACTCCGCCGCCGCACCGACGGCGAAGAAAAAGAGCAGGCCGGCGTCCATGTCCACCGCCACCATGTTGCGCCCCACCGGCAGCACGGCAAACGAGAGCAGCACCGGAATCACCAGCACCACCGGCGCGAGAAAATGCACGATCCGGTCAGCCGCCCGGGGAACCAAATCCTCCTTGGTCAACGCCTTGATGCCATCCGCCGCGGGTTGCAGCAACCCGAACGGCCCGACGCGATTCGGGCCATAACGATTCTGGATGCGTCCCAGTCCCTTGCGCTCCAGCCAGGTGGTGACGGCAAACAAAGTGGCAAACACGATGATGATCGCCGCAATGGAGATCACAGCGGCCACCAAGGGCTGCCAACTGGCTGGCGCAAGCTGCACCAACCAGTGTTTGAGCAGGACAAAGATCTGATCCAACGAATCACCCATCGCGTTGTCGGGTTGCAAAATCGCGGCGCAGCTTCGCCAGCGCGTTGATCAAAATCAAGCTTGCAGGCGACCCGCTGGCAGGTGCGCTGCCGCTTACCAGCGGCAGGTCTGGCTCGGAGTCCCCCTTCAAAGCCCGGAAGCGGTTCATTTCGTCGCAGCCGCGGCGACGGACGGTTGGACGGAGGGTTTCGGAGCGGCGGCGGCTTTGGCTTTGGCCTCCGCTTTGGCTTTCTCCGCCGCCAATCGCGCATCCACCTCCGCGGCCTCGCCGGGATGGATGCGGCGATAGTAGCTGTTGGGTTTGGCGAGTTGTTGCTTGTTGACCAGCAACCCGCCGAAACGATCCGCCGTGCTCAACTCATATTCGGTGTCCATCTTGATGGCGTCGAACGGGCAGACCTCAACGCAGATCTGGCAGCTCATGCAGACCGAGAGATCAATGTCGAAAACCGCCGGATAGAACTGTGGCTTGCCAACGTAGTCCGGCTTCTTGTCCTTGCTCTTCTCGATGTAGATGCACTTGGGCGGACATTCTTTCTCGCAAATCTGACAGGCCACGCAGCGCAGCCCTTTCTGCCAGTCATCGCCGTCGTAAAGCAGGAACGGGAACTGGCGCGCGCTCTCGTTCTGGGGCAGCCGTTCCTCCGGATATTGCACCGTGGTAAGCCGTTCTTCGTGGACGTAACTGCCGAGGAAATTCCTCGCCGTTTCCGCCATCCCTTTGATGATGCCTTCGCCGAGCATAAGGTCTTCAGTTCAAACTCGCTTGAACAACAGAATGCAATCCCGGCCGAACGGGGGAAAGGGAGAAAGCAGGCAAGGAAGAAGATTCACGAACGGGGTTGTTGCCGCTTGATCAGCCTCCCACATTCCCGCCTGCAAGGTGTTCACCGGTCCACCTCTCCCAGGACAATGTCCACGCTGCCGAGAATGATCACCACGTCCGCTACAAGCTGACCAAGGCACATGTCCTCGAGAATCGTCAAATTGATGAGACTGGGTGGACGGACGCGGTAACGATACGGATTCGGTCCGCCGTCGCTGATCAAGTAGAAACCCAGCTCCCCCTTCGGCGCTTCGATGCGCCCATAAGCCTCGCCCGCTTTCGGCCGGAACCCGCGCAGTTTCGCCTTCGGATCAATGATCGGGCCTTCGGGGATCGTTGCCAGCGCCTTCTGCAAGATCTTCACCGACTCGCGCATCTCCAGCACCCGCACCATGTAGCGGTCGTACGTGTCCCCATGCTCACCCAACGGGACTTTGAACTCGAAGCGGTCATAAATGCCGTAGCGGTCCACCTTGCGAAGGTCGTAATTCACGCCGGCGGCGCGCAGCATCGGACCGGTAATGCTGGCGTTGACGGCCAGTTCGCGCGGCATCACGCCGATGTGCTGCGTGCGCGCCATCAGGATTTCATTCTCCGCCAGCAGGCGTTCGAACTCGTCAATGAACCGGGGAGTGTCGTCCACGACTCTTCTCGCCTGCTCCAACCAGCCCGGGGGCAGGTCGCACCGGCAACCGCCAAAGCGCATGTAATTGCACATCATGCGGGCGCCGGTCAGCGATTCGAACAGGTCGAGGATTCTCTCGCGCTCGCGGAAGGCATACATCAGCGGCGTGCCTGACGCGCCCATGTCCTGCACCAGAAAGCCGACCAGGCAGGCGTGATTTTGCAGACGGGTGAGTTCCGCCGTGATGACGCGGATGAATTCCGCGCGCTCGGGCACCTGCAGGCCGGCCAGTTTTTCCACCGACAGCGCGTAAGCCCAGTTGTTCGTCAACGAACAAAAGTAATCCAACCGGTCCGTGTAGGGCATCGAGGCCAGATAGGTGGTTTGCTCGGCGATTTTTTCGTGGTTGCGATGCAGGTAGCCGAAGACGGGTTTCAATTTGACCACGCGTTCGCCGTCCAGCACCACGTCCATGCGGAACACGCCGTGCGTGGACGGGTGGTGCGGGCCCATGGCCACTTCCAACAAGTCGCTCTCCTCATCGGTCGCGTGCGGTCGCGGCAGAATCTCGCAAGTGCGGCCCGCCGCGCTTTGCGTCCCGGAAGCCTCTGTCGCCGCGGTTGGAGGCAAAGAAGTGATGGTGGTCATTTCCCGAAAGCCCATAAATGGTCCGCAGTCCGGATGTAAAGCTTGTTGTCCACGATGGCCGGCGTGGCGGACAAGCGCTCCCTGAAATCCGCGCGGCCGACCACGTTCGGCTTTTCCCCGGCGTCGAGCACGCTCAACACGCCATTCACGGAGGCCACGTATATCCTGCCATTGGCCGCCACCGGCGACGCATAATAATTCCCAATCGCCCCGATGCGTTCCTGTTCGTAAATTGGTTCGCCCGACCGGGAGTTGAAACAGGACACCAGGCCACCGTCCTTCACCAGGTAAACCTTGTCACGGTAGAGCAACGGCGAGGGCACATAAGGCAGGCCGCGCGTCTGTTTCCACGCGACGTGCGTCTCGGTGATGTCGCCCTTGCCGCCGGGTTTGATGGCCAGCAGCGAGTTTTCACCCCTGGAGAGCACGTCGAGAAAACCCTGCCACTCGGCGCGCGTGAGCTTGTCATCCCGGTCGGCGTCGAAGCTGGCAAAAAAGCTCTGCATCATTTCGTTGGCCTCACTCCTGGCCAGCACGCCGTCGCCGTTCTGGTCGGCTTGGAGCAGCGTGTCAAACGAGGGCATGGGCGATTCCTTTCCGGGCGACCATCCGGCAAAGAACAACAGGCCATTTCCCGCCACCGGCGTGGTACAGACGGCGGTCGGCAGGCCGCGGAGACGCCAGACTTCCTGGCCGGATTTCAAGTCGTAGGCGCGCATCTGCGTGAAGCCGGGAAGGATGACCTCTGTCACCCCGCCATTTTCCCACACGACCGGTGTGCCATAGCTGGAGCCCAGTTCCGCGCGGTTCGCGCGCCATTGGACTTTGCCCGACTGCAAATCCACCGCGATCAATTCCGCGCCTTGCATCTGGTCGCGATTCATCAACACCAATCCGCCCGCGATGATGGGCGAGGCGCCGCTGCCAAAGTCGCCGGCCTGCTGCGTCACTGGCAACTCGAGCCGCCATTGTTCCTTGCCGGCGAAATCGTAAGAAATCAAGCCGCAGGAGCCGAAGTAGGAGACAACGCTTTTCCCGTCGGTCGCCGGGGTCGCCGAAGCCGGACTGCCTTCGGTTCGGTGAAACTTCTCGATTTCCCTGGCCGGCGCGGTCTGCCGCCAACGAATCCCGCCATCCTTGCGGTCCAGACCGAGGGTTTCGAGTTTGCCGTCGTTGAAAGCGGTGAGAAAAATGTATCCATCCCAAACGCATGGTGAAGACGCCCCCGGCGGGAGCGGGACTTTCCAGAGTTGATTCGACCCCGGCCCGAAATGGATGGGCGGTGACTGGTCGTCGGCCACGCCCGCACCTCCAGGCCCGCGAAACTGCGGCCATTGCGGCGTGGCGGCCGCGGTGCAGGCTGAAAGAGCGGCGCAAAGTCCAAACGCGATTGCGAGGTGTCTGGTCATAAGTTGCGGTTCAGATGTCGGGAATAGAACGCCGGATTTCGTCCAGTTTTGCAAGCGTGCCGTGCTGGCGGCACCACTGCTCGATGTAGGGCCAATCCAGTTTGCCGCCCTGGACGAGCATAACGTTTCTGACATCTTCCTCGTCCTTGCCGCGCGACCACCGAAGCTTCGTCACAATAACGTCCTTGGGCGAGAGCAACCACACACACTGGCCAGAGAGCAATTCCTGCCTACGCCGCTTGAACCGCTCCTGGTCGTGGGCATCCTGCGACAGCAGAAAGAGTTCGATTTTGAACTTCTTCTTCTTATGCCGCAGATACTGCCGATATGTCCCCATCACGGTTTCATTCGAAAGTTGCGGATCCACCACAAACTCATCGCCCAATCGGGTGGCAAAATCCGCTCCGACTCCGGAACTCAGTTGGACCACGAAAGCCGCGTCCTTCGTGGACCTCGGGATGCCGTAGTAATTGCTCGCGAACGATCCGGCCAGCAGAAAGGGAATGTCAGCCTCCTGCAACGCGGCGCACACCTGTAAGGTTAAGCTGGCTTGCGGATTCATTTCCGGCGGGACGACCGCTCCAGCTTGTCCATCCGCTCGCCCAACTCCAGCCTCCGCTCCAGTTCTTGCTCGCACTCCTCCTCGCTGAACTCCGGATTCTGGTTGCGAATTCCGGCCAGGGTGATGGAGCAGGCATACTCGAACAATTCCTCTCCCAAGAGAAACTTGTCTTCCGGTGACATCCTCCGCGCTTCCAAAACCTCCTCCCGATAAAGCTCGTCAATGAGCGGTTGAAATTCGCTCTTCCACTCCTGTGCCCGATACGGCGGGGACGTTTCCTTGAGTTCCTCCTCCCTCACGCTTTCGCCTCCGGTTCGCAATGCCGCCTGGCCCTCTCCAACACCGCGTCGTGCGGTGTCGGCTCGTACTCGTAGTCGTCCGGCTCGACGTAATCCTTGCGCATCGGATGATCCTGAAAACCGTCCCACATCAGAATTCGTCGCAGGTCGGGATGACCGTCAAACACGATGCCATAGAGATCGAAAATCTCGCGCTCTTGAAACTCGCAGCCTCGCCAGACCGGCGTGAGCGAGGGCAGGTGAGGCCGGTCGCCGCGGTTCTCCGTGCGCAGACGGATGATCACCGGCCCGTGTTTCTTTTCCATCGAATAAAGGTGATAGACCGCTTCGAGATGGCCCGGACGCCGCGTCGTTCTGGTTTCTTCGACTTCTTTTTCGACGCCGTCCACCACCCGTTTCATCTTCACCTTTTCGGTCAATTCCGCCTCCAGCCAGTCCACGCCGGTCACGTTCGAGCAGTAATCGAGACGAAGCTCTTGGTCATCGCGCAAAAACCTGGCCACTTGCACCGCGTGCGCGCTGTCCACCAGCAACGAGCTTTGGGTCGCCACCGCGCCGTTGACCACCACCTCAAGGCGGACGCCGGGAATCGCCGCCTCCAGGCGCGCTTTGATTTGTTCAAGTGTTTCCACGTCGCGGATTGTAGCCAGGTCAAAGCCGCTGGCGAGCTTTGATCATCGCCCCAAGGGCGGATTCTTCACCGACCGATGCAGATCAAGTGCGTTTCGCCGCGGATGTAGATGCGGTTTTCCGCCACCGCCAACGAGGCGAAAACGCTTTCGCCGACGGGATTCTTGCGCACAAACTCGTGCTTGGCGCCGGCCTTGACCACGAAAGTGTCCCCTTCCTCGCTGGTCAGCAGCAGGTGCCCGGCTACGGCCACCGGGGACGCGGTGAAACGCGCGGGCGACGGCAATCGTTCGCCATCATAGCGAACCTCACCACTGCGCGCATCCAGGCAACTCAACGCGCCGCCATCCGTCATCAGATAAAAATCCCCGCCCACCAACAAGGGCGACGGCACATAACCCGCCCCACGGTCATACTCCCACAGCAGATTTGTCGTGCCGGTGACATCGCCCCGCCCTGCCAGGCTCAAGGCAAGCGTTCGCTTCCTCGGATACCCCGCCGCGAGATAAACCGCATCCGGACCGGCCACCGGCGAGGGCACGGCGTTGTTTCCGAGACCTTCATGCCGCCACACTTCGGAGCCGGTTTCCGTGTCATAGGCGATGATGGTTTCCATGCCGGAAGCAATGACCTGCTCACGCCCCCGCCACTTCACCACCACAGGTGTGGCCCAGCTCGCGCTCACCTGTCGAGCCGCGCGCCAGAGTTCCTTTCCGGTTCGCTTGTCGAACGCGGCAATGAATGAGTGCTCACCTTCGTTTTGATCACACTGCACGATCACCGCCCGCCCGGACAGCACGGGCGATGAACCCGGACCCAAGCCAAGCAACGCCAGGCCACCAGAGCGATTGGACCAGACCAGCGCCCCTTCGAAGTCGTAACAATAAAGTCCCTCCCCACCGAAGAAGGCGAACACCCGATCCCGGTCCGCGGCCACGGTGGGTGACGCGTAACTGCCCTTGCGGTGGCGGTCATCGAAAACAGTTCCGGAATAAGCGACCTTGCTCCAGAGCAACTTCCCCGAGGCGGCCTCGAGGCACAGCACCCGAAGCTCATGCGAACGATCCGCACCCGTGCTGTCGGGATGTTTGAAAGGCTCGCCCCGGAGAGAGTGTTCAACCGCCTTGGCGCCGGGCACCACTTCGCCCTCCACGTCTGTGGTCAGAAAAACCCGGCCATTGACCACGACCGGTGAAGAATGTCCGCGCCCCGGCAACGGGCTTCGCCACAGGATGCCTTCCCGCGTGTTCCATTCCAACAGAACGTTGGTTTCACTGGAAACCCCTGATCCTCCCACCCCACGCCACTGCGGCCAGTCCGGGTTGGCAGCGAGGACCGACAAGCCATGGCAGAGGACTGCGCTGGACAAGGAGATGACAACAGCGCGCAGCATGGCGGGTCCGGGTGCCTCAGCGAACCAGAGCGGGCGGCTGCCACAACTCGGGATTCTTGGGCGGCACCAGATCGTGTGCGCCAAACTGAGGCACGGGGAACTCGCTTGGCGCTTCCGCGTCGAGATGCCGTGGCCGCCGCGGGCCGGCCAATGTTTGTTCCGAAATCTTCCGTTGCAAGGTCATGAAGGCATGGATCAAAGCCTCGGGTCGCGGCGGACACCCGGGAATATGCACGTCCACCGGAAGGTAACGGTCAATGCCCTTGAGCACGTTGTAACCTTGCTTGAACGGCCCGCCGGAAATCGCGCACGCCCCCATGGCGATGACGTATTTCGGCTCTGCCATCTGATTGTAGAGGCGCACCACCTGGGGCGCCATTTTTTTGGTGACCGTGCCCGCGACGATCATCAAGTCGGCCTGCCGCGGTGAGGGCCGGAACACCTCCGCGCCAAACCGCGCCAGATCGTAACGCGCCATGGTCGTGGCAATCATCTCGATGGCGCAACAGGCCAGACCGAACTGCAGCGGCCAGACGGAATTCTTCCGTCCCCAGTTGTAAACCTCCTGGAGGCTCGTCGTGAAGATGCCCTGCTTCTGCAATTCGCTTTTCAGTCCTTCATCCATGGTCGGATTCTTGAGCTTCATCGTGATCCTGCTCCCAATCTGCGCTGGGTTTGGTCTTTGAGATGGAGAGCCAGATCAAGAGGTAAAACTCACTTCCACGTCAGCACACCTTTCTTCCAGGCCCAGACCAGACCCTCCACCAGCAACAGGAGAAAAATCATCATCGCGATGAACGCGCCGGCGGACAGGCCGCCAAAGGCCACCGCAAACGGCAGGAGAAAAATCGTTTCCACGTCGAAGATCAGAAACACGATGGCGTAGAGATAGTATTCTGACTTGAACCGGATCCACGCATCGCCCTTGGATTCCAGACCGCACTCGTAAGTGGCATTCTTGTCCGGTCCGGGTTTGCGGGGGGAAAAGAACTTCGCCCACAGCCACGCCAGCGCCAGCGGCGTCAGCGCAAACGCCACCGCGGCCAACATGAGCAGAACGATGAAGAAATAGGGACTGTCCATGACGCGAACTTTCGTCTCTTGCTGCAACGCACCGTAACAACCGCCCGGACGCGCGTCAAGGAAGGGCCGGACGTCAGGGGTGATCGCAAGTTGGGTTCGGGATGGGTGGTGAGGGTTCTCGCGCCACGTGAACTTCTCCCGCCCAGTCGTTGCCGTCGCCGAGTCAGGCAGTGGCGCAACCGCCTCCGGCTTCCAGCAACCATGCCGCCTGCACTCGGCCGGGTGGCCGGACTGGACGCCGGAGGGCGGCTGGCAAGCCGCCCCTCCAGCAGACCGGCGGACTTGCAAAGAACCGGAATACCCTCAATTGGCGCGGGCGCATCTCATTTTCTTGCAGGGGGCGCCGAGGCGATGCCGTGGCGCGGACTTCCAGTCTGCCGGGTCGCGGATTTCCAATCCGCAACCGCGGCGAGCTCCTGGCCTGCCACGCCGTGCCTGGGCCAGCCGACTGGAAGTCGGCGATACCGCAGGTTGGGAAACCTGCGCTACGCCAGGAATGCCTGCCTGCAATAAACTGAGATGCGCCCAATTGGCGCGACGACCGCAAATTCAACTTTCCGCGGCGGGCGGCGCCCGCTAGGGTGACGCGCGACATTCGTCATGGATCATTTGTCCAAACTCGAGAATCAAAGCATTTACATCCTGCGCGAGGCGTTCAACAAGTTCGAACACCTGGCCATGCTCTGGAGCATCGGCAAGGATTCCACCGTTCTGCTCTGGCTGGCGCGCAAGGCTTTCCTGGGCCACGTTCCGTTTCCGCTCGTCCACGTGGACACCAGCTACAAAATCCCTTCGATGATTGAGTACCGCGACCGGCTGGTGCGCGAGTGGAAGCTGCAGCTCGTCGTCGGCCAGAACCACGCCGTGTTGGAGGCCGGCACCACCTTTCCCAATGGCCGGGCCACACGCGTGGAATGTTGCGGGACGCTCAAGAAAGACGCCCTGCAACAAGTGCTGGCCAAACACCACTACACCGGCGTGATCGTGGGCGTGCGCCGCGACGAGGAGCCCACCCGCGCCAAGGAGCGTTATTTCAGCCCGCGCGACAAGAACATGGAATGGAACGTCGAAGACCAGCCTCCGGAGTTGTGGGATCAGTTCAAGACCGACTTCGCTCCCGGCGCGCACATCCGCATCCATCCGCTGCTGCATTGGACGGAGGTCAACGTGTGGGAGTACATCGAGCGCGAAAACATTCCCGTGATCCCGCTCTACTTTGCCAACGGCGAGGGCCTGCGCTACCGCAGCCTGGGCTGCGCTCCCTGCACCGCGCCCATCAAATCCTCGGCCCGCACCGTGTCCGAGATCATCACCGAATTGCGCCAGACGCGGACGCCCGAGCGCTCCGGCCGCGCGCAGGACCAGGAAAGCGAGGACGCCTTTGAGAAACTCCGGCGCGATGGCTACATGTGACCCCCCCTCTTCGACCGTGGACCGATCGCGGCGGCTGCCGCCAATGACATGACTCCGACCGAGCAACTCAAGATCGTCATCGTCGGGCACGTGGACCACGGCAAGTCCACCCTGGTGGGCCGGTTGTTTCACGACACCGGCTCGTTGCCCGAGGGCAAACTGGAGCAGCTTCGCCGCGTGGCTGAGCGACGGGGCGTGCCCTTCGAGTGGGCCAACCTCATGGATGCGCTCCAGTCCGAGCGCGACCAGAACATCACGATTGACACCGCCCAAATCTGGTTTCACACCGCCCGGCGGCAATACGTCATCATTGACGCACCCGGCCACAAGGAGTTCCTCAAGAACATGGTCACCGGCGCCGCGCAGGCCGAGGCGGCCTTGCTGGTGATAGACGCGCACGAGGGCGTTCAGGAGAATTCCCGACGGCACGGCTATTTGCTTCACCTGCTGGGCATCCGCCAGGTCGCCGTGCTGGTGAACAAACTCGATCTCGAAAACTACAGCGCGGCGCGCTTTCAACAGGTCGAAAACGACTACCGCGCCTGGCTCAAAACGATCGGCCTCGAGCCGCGGGTCTTCATTCCCATCGTCGCCCGCGACGGCGACAACATCGCCACGCGCAGCGGGAAGCTCGGTTGGTATGACGGCCCGACGGTGCTTGAGGCGCTGGACGGATTCAGCGCCACCGACCGGCCTGATCACCAGCCGTTGCGAATGCCCATCCAGGATGTCTATCGTTTTGACCACCGCCGCATCCTGGCGGGCCGGGTCGAAGCGGGCGTGATTCAGGTGGGAGACAAGATCGTGTTTTCGCCCACGGACAAAACCAGCACCGTCAAGACCATCGAACGTTGGAACGCGCCCGCCACCGACCGGGCGGCAGCCGGCGAATCCATCGGCATCACGCTCACGGAACAAATCTTCGTGGCGCGCGGGGCCGTGGCGGCGCATGAGGCCGCTCCGCCGTACGAGCTCTCCCGCTTCAAGGCCCGCTTGTTCTGGCTGGGCAAGCGCCCCTTCGCCAAGGGCCGCAATTACAAGCTCAAACTCGCCACGCAGGAACTGGAGTGTTTCATCGAATCAGTGGACCAGGTCATTGACGCGTCGTCCCTCGCGGTGGTTTCGCGCAAGGAGCATGAATTGTTCGTGGGCCGTCACGAGGTCGCGGAACTGACCCTGCGCACCAGGAAGCCGCTCGCCTTCGATGTTCATGCCGACATCGCGCCGACGGGCCGGTTTGTGATCGTGGATGAATTCGACGTGGCCGGCGGCGGCATCATCATCGGGGACAACTATCCCCGCCGCACGCACGATGCCGGCACGAAGAGCGACAACATTTTCTGGAGCCGGGGCAAGGTGACCCCGCAACAGCGCGCAGCCCGCCACGGCCATCCCGGTTGCGTCATCTGGCTGACGGGCCTCTCAAGCTCCGGCAAGTCCACCATCGCCACGGAACTGGAGCGCGAGCTGTTCAACCTCGGTCGCTCGGTCTATGTGCTCGACGGCGACAACATCCGACACGGTCTCGGTTCGGACCTTGGTTTTTCGCCGAAGGACCGCGCGGAGAACATCCGACGGGTGGCGGAAGTGGCGAAACTGTTCGCGGACGCGGGGGTGATCTGCATCACGGCCTTCATCTCGCCGTATCGCGCCGACCGCGACTTTGCCCGCAAGATCATGCCGGCGGGCCGTTTCATCGAAGTGCATGTGAACGCACCCATCGAGGTGTGCGAACGGCGCGATCCCAAGGGACTCTACGCCAAGGCGCGCGCGAAGGAGATCAAGGAGTTTACCGGCATCTCCGCGCCGTATGAGCCGCCGTTGCACCCGGAGATCGAACTGCGCACCGACCAGTTGAGCGTGTCCGAGTCCGTCGCCCGCGTGCTGGAACACCTCCAACTGCAGGACGATTCCAGCGCCATCTCCATCTGACCGGCCGGCTTCGCGCCCGTGACCACGGAAACCGTCATCCGCCTCCTGACCATCAGCGCCCTGGCGGGCCTGCTGGGCGCGGTGGGCTTGCGGTTGACGCTGGGGCAGGTGGTCCAATCGCTGCGGCGCTGCCGCTTCGTCGCGATTCTCGTCGCGAACTTCCTCATCGTGCCGGCGCTGACACTGGCGGCGGCGCGCGTGTCCGGCCTCGAACGCGACATCACCATTGCGATGATCCTGCTCGGCTCGGCGCCGTTTGCCCCGGTGGTGCCCGTGTTCGCGCGCCTGGCCCGAGCCGATCTCTCGCTCGCGGCCGGCTTGACGTCCATCTTTCCCGTGCTCTCCGCGTTCCTGACTCCGCTGGCCTGTGTGGTGGCGTTGAAAGCAGTGCCGGATGCCGGAGCAATCCGATTCAATCTGCTTGGCGTTTTGCTGACTTTGGTGGCCACCATCACCCTGCCGCTGGCGCTCGGGGTTTTCGTCAACCACCGCTGGCCGGCTCTCGGCCGTCGAATGTTGCGTCCGGTGGAAGTGGCCTCTGAAGCCGTCGGCGCGCTGTCGCTGGCGTTCGTGACCGTTGTGGAATTCAACTCCATCATCGCCACCGGCTGGCGGCCGTTGCTGGTCATGGCGTTGGTGGCGGAATTGTCGCTGGTGATGGGTTACGGCCTGGGCGGCGCGCCGGCGTCGCGACAGGTGATCGCCTTCGGCACAAGCAACCGCAACATCGCGCTGGCGCTGCTGGTCGCGATCCAGAGCTTCGCGGGCACGCCGGTCGTTTCCGGGGTGGTGGCGAACGGACTCCTGCTGATCCTGCTGGGGCTGCTGCACGTGGCGTGGTGGCGGTTTGCCTCTCCCCGGAGGAACGCGGAGTTGTAGCTCCACGCGGTATTGGCGCTTGCAGAGCTGGGGCGCTGCGCTCGGTTACCGCGCCCGGTTCGTCAAAACCATTTTGCCGATGTCCGATACCACGTCCCAGGCCGGGCCGGGGAACTTGTGCATCTGCACCAGCACGTCCTCGAAGGCGCTGAGGAACCAGCGCGCGTCCGCCTCGCTGATGACCAGCGGCGGCAGCAGCTTGATGACGTCAATGTGGTGGCCCGCGACCTGGGTGATGATGTGGTGCTTGTTGAGCAACGGGATGATGGCCGCCTGCGGAAACAGGCTCTTGTCCATCGTGTGCATCAACGACCACGCGGCTTTCAGCGTGAGCGATTTGGGGGAACCAAACTCGATGCCCATCATCAGGCCGCGCCAGCGGATTTCCTTGAGGAACTCGAAGCGCGGGATCATGGCCCGCACGGCCTCGCCAATCAGGTTGCCCATCCGCTCGGCGCGTTGCACCAGTTGCTCGCGTTCGAGCACGTCGAGCGCGGCCAGGCCGGCCGCCATCGCGAAACTTCCCTGACTGAACGTGGAACTGTGAACGACCGAGCGCTGCATGCTCGAAAACACCTTTTCGTGAATCCACTTCTTGCAGAGCACGGCGCCCACCGGAACGAAACCACCGGACAACGTCTTGGCCAGCACCACAATGTCCGGGTCCACGTCGCCATCGTGCTCGATGGCCAGGAAACGTCCCGTGCGGCCCATGCCGGCCTGCACTTCATCATCAATGAACAGCGCGCCGTGCTTGCGGCAGAGCGCCGCCGCTTCGCGCAGATAACCCGGCGACGGAATGTTCACGCCCTTGCCCTGGACCGGTTCGACCACGAACGCGGCCACGTCCCGCTTGCGCAGTTCCTGTTCGAGCGCCGCGAGGTCATTGAACGGAATCTTCCGGCAATCGGTCAGGAAGGGGGCAAACCCCTCGCGAAAACTGTCGTCGCCGTTGAGCGAGAGCGAGCCGTACGTCAGCCCGTGGAACGCCTTGGCGCAATGGAGGATGGCGGGTCTGCCCGTGGCACAGCGCGCATATTTGATCGCGGTCTCCACGCCTTCGGCGCCCGAGTTGGTGAAAAACACCATGTCGAGCTGGTTGGGCATGCGCTGCTTGAGTTGCTCGGCGAGCAGACCGGACAGCAAAGGCGCTTCCATCTTGACCAGGCTCGGGTAGTTCAAATCCAGGAAGTCCTTCAACACGCGAATGACTTCGGGGTGGTTGCGTCCCAGGCCAAACACGCCGTAACCCGACAGCAGGTCCAGATACTTGGTGCCCTGGACGTCCCAGAGGTATGGCCCTTCCGCGCGGACGTAGCAGCGGTCAAAGCCGATGGTCTTGAGCGTGCGAACGTTGGCGGGGTTGATGTGCTCGGACTGCAACTCGTAGTTGCGGCCCTCGTGCTGCTCGATCAGCGCGCGGAGGTCGAGGCCTTCCTTGGCTGTCGGTCTTGAGGTTTCGGTTTCCAGCACAATTGACATGCGAGTTTAGGTTAGATCAGTTGCCCGCTCTGGCAAAGCAAATTCAAGGCGGCGTGAGGATGCGGGGCGCATCTCATTTTCTTGCAGGGGGCGCCGGGGCGATGCCGTAGCGCGGACTTCCAGTCTGCCGGATCGCGGATTTCCAATCCGCAAACGCTGGGAATTCCCGGCCTGCCACGCCGTGCCTGGGCCCGCCGACTGGAAGTCGGCGATACCGCAGGTTGGGAAACCTGCGCTACGCCAGGAATGCCTGCCTGCGATAAACTGAGATGCGCCCGATGATGCGCCAGCGGCGGACGAGCTTCAGGCCGTTGCCCGGGCGAGAGGCTGTGCGTCAACCTGACGATTGAAGTTCTGACCCTCCCGGATGTCTGCTGGGCGCGCGATGCCGCCGGTCTGGCCGCCGCGGCGACTCGGCAAATCGAATGGCGGGGGCTACCTTGGCAGCTTGTAGAAGTCCAGCACCTCACCCAGCTCATCTTGAATCCACTGCTTGGAAAGACCGAACTCCTCGAGCGTGTATTCGTGCTGGCTCTTGAATTCCGCCTGCCGCCGCGTCGCTTCCCGCAGCCGCATCCGCAAATCGTCGCTCACCGGCCAGCCAAAATGCGCGTAGGCCTGTTCGATGACCGCGCCCGGATCGCGGACCAGTTCCCGGTAATCAATGCAATGATACCGCGCCGGATCAATCTTGGTCCGAAACTGAAACAGGTGCTTGTACCATTCCACCGCCAACCCGGCATAAGCGCGTGCCACCGGCCCGTCCTTGGCGATGTCCGGCGAGTGCGCCCGCCACACCGGAACAAACAAACTCACGTGCGAGGCGACGGATTTGTAAGGATGGCGGATGATGGTGATGAACCGCGCGTCCGGAAATTCCTCCATCAGCGACTCGACCGTGCCCGAGGATTGCGTGGCCTTGGACAACAGCGTGCGTGTCGGGCCGTTGGCGTAGAGATGCCGTTGCAGGCAGCTCCGGTAATACCGCATCAGGCGGCGGCGTTTTTCCGGCGGAAGCGCGTCGGGAAACCCGGCTTCCCACAACTCCTGCACATAAGGAAACAGCAGATAAATCGCCTCGGACTCGAACGCGTAGAGGAAAAGGGCGTCGTCCTCCTCCGGTTGGTTGAGGCGCATCTTGTGCATGGTGTCCCAGCCGCCAAACCATTTCTTTTCGCACCAACCCAGCACCCGCGTAACCGGCCGGCCCAGCCTGCGATCCAGCCAGCCCAGCCTGCGATCCAGCCAGCCCAGGGCGTCGAACAGCCGTTGGAAACTGACGGACGGGAAGATGGTTTGATACATCTTGAGGTGGACGAACCGGTCGGCATCCAGGCTGAACAAGTTTTGAACGAGGGTGGTGCCGCTGCGCGGCGGGGCGATGATGAAAACCGGTTGCCGGACCGGCTGGCGCTTGAAGCCGGGGAAAAGGACATGGTCCAGCGCGCGCCCCACCAGCACAACGCCCAGGAACGAAAGGAACAGCGCGCTGAAAAAGATCACGAACGCCCAGCGCCGCAGGCTGAAAGGCTGCTGAAACAGCGCCAGCCGCAAGGCCCTACCAAACATGCGCCAGTTGAAGAACATCTGGAGGAACGGCGGTGTCCCGCCGGAACTCTGCGAGCGGGTTGGCGGCCTAGGCCGTCACCGCTTTCACCACTTTCCGCGCGGCGTCGGCCATGGAATCGCCAGTGATGAGCGTGAGGCCCGACTCCGCCAGGGTTTTCTGGCCGGCGACCACGTTGTTGCCCTCGAGCCGCACCACCAGCGGCAGGTTCAGACCGGTTTCCCGCACCGCCGCCACGATGCCCGTGGCGATGACGTTGCAATCCATGATGCCGCCAAAGATGTTCACCAGAATCCCCTTCACGTTCGGGTCCTGCATGATGATCTTGAACGCCGCCGCAACCTGTTCCTCGCTGGCGCCACCGCCCACGTCGAGGAAGTTGGCCGGACTGCCGCCAAAGTGCTGGATGATGTCCATGGTGGCCATCGCCAGGCCGGCACCGTTGACCAGACAGGCGATGTTGCCGTCGAGCTTGATGTAGTTGAGCTGGTAATTGCTCGCCTCAATTTCCAACGGCGCTTCCTCGTTCAAATCGCGCATGGCTTGGATGTCCTTGTGCCGGTATAGCGCGTTGTCGTCGAAACCGATCTTGCCATCGAGCGCGATCAAAGACTCTTTGCCACCGGCTTCGACGAGACAAAGCGGGTTGATCTCGACCAGCGTGGCGTCCAGTTCCCACCAGGTCCGGTAAACGCCCAGAGTCAGTTTTGCCCCGGCGGCGATCAGTTCCCCCTTGAGTCCAAGCGCGGCGGCAAGTTTGCGCGCCTGGTAGGGCATCATGCCCACGGCGGGGTCAATGGATTCCTTGACGATCTTTTCCGGAGTACGGGCGGCGACCTCCTCGATGTCCATGCCGCCCTCCGTGCTGGCCATGACGATGGGGCGCGAGACCGCGCGATCCAGCAGCACGGCCAGGTAAAACTCCTTCTTGATGCTCGAGGCGGCTTCGATGAGCAGTTTGTTGACGACGCGCCCCTCCGGCCCGGTTTGCTTGGTGACGAGCGTCTGACCGAGCATGGCGCGGGCGTTTACAAAGACTTCCTCGGGGTTGGAACACACCTTCACGCCGCCCTGCAAGCCGCTCTTGAAGACGCCTTTCCCGCGGCCGCCAGCGTGAATCTGCGATTTGACCACCACGCGCGAATGGCCACTGGCAATCAGTTTCTCCGCCGCAGTCCGGGCAGACTCCGGGTTGTCGCACATTTCACCCGCCGGCACCGCGACGCCGTGCTGGGCCAGCAATTGCTTCGCCTGAAACTCGTGAACGTTCATAGCCGAATAAAAAACTTGCGGGATTGAACCGGCCCTCGTATGAGAAAGCAACCTTTAACCCAACCGACAACCCATCCAACTATGAAACCACATCGCGGTACGCTGATACTTGTGCTCGGGATCCTCGGCCTGGTCGTCTGTGGTCCGTTGGGCGTCGTCGCTTGGATTCTGGGCAACGGCGACCTCAAGCAAATGGACGCCGGAGCGATGGACGCGACCGGCCGGAGCCTGACGAACGCGGGGCGGATTTGTGGCATGATCGCCACGATTCTCCTGGCCCTCGCCATCCTCGCGGTGATTGTGTTGCTTGTCATCGGTGTTCTGGGCGCGGGCGTGGCCGCCAGCAGTTGAGGTCCGCCGCCTTGAGAAAGCGGCGTTGAATGATGCCGCAATCAACGATCAGCAGAGTCTTTGCCGGAGTCGGCCAGCACCCGCGGGAAATCAAGCCGCCTTTAGCCCGGAAATTTCACACTGGTTCATGAGCGGTGCAACGGCGCGAGTTTGTAGCGCAGGTTTCCAACCGGCAGACCGTTGCAAATCGGTCGCGTCCGCCAGGTCGGGCACGATGCAGGCTGGAAGCGCTGCGATACAGCAGACTGGAAGTCTGCGCTACGCTGGTGTTAAATATCCAAGTCGGGGGCTCACCCGCGGGCTTCATCCCAGAAACGCCGCATGAACCGCCTTCATGGCCTGCTCTGCCTTGGTCAGATCAACCACCACGGAGATTTTGATTTCGCTGGTGGAGATCATGTCAATGTTCACGCCCTCCCGGGCCAGCGTCTCGAACATCTTGCCCGCCACGCCCGTGTGGCTCTTCATGCCCACGCCCACGATGGACAATTTGCCGATGCCTTCGTTGGCAATGACTTCCTTGTGGCCAATCTCGCTTTTCAGCCCCTCGATGACCTTGCGCGCCTTGAGCAGGTCCGGCTTGTCCACGGTGAAGGAGAGGTCCGTGGCGGGCCGGCCGCTGCCGTGGCTGATGTTCTGCACGATCATGTCCACGTTTACGTTCGCGTCGCCGATGGCCTTGAAGATGCGCGCGGCCACGCCGGGTTTGTCCGGCACGGCCACCAGCGTGACCTTGGCCTGGTTCTTGTCGAGCGACACGCCGCGCACGACGATGTCCTCCATGCTCTTGGTTTCTTCTTTCACAATCGTTCCTGGGTTGTCGTTCAAACTGGAGCGGACCTCGAACACCACGCCAAACTTTTTGGCGAACTCAACCGAACGTGATTGCATCACCTTCGCGCCGAGGCTGGCCAGCTCGAGCATCTCGTCGTAGGAAACTTCGTCGAGTTTCCGGGCGGTCGGCACAATGCGCGGGTCGGCGGTGTAAACGCCGTCCACGTCCGTGTAAATCTGGCACAGGTCTGCCTTGAGCGCCGCGGCCAGCGCGATGGCCGTCAAATCCGAACCGCCCCGGCCCAGCGTCGTGATCTGGCCGTCCATCGTCTGACCCTGAAATCCCGCGACAATGACGACGTTGCCGGCCTTGAGTGCGGCGTGTACCTGCCGCGGCGTGATGTTGTGAATTCGGGCCTTGGTGTGAACGCCGTCGGTTACGATGCCGGCTTGGGCGCCCGTGAGCGACACTGCAGGAACATTCAGCGCGTGCAGCGCGATGGCGGTCAGCGCAATGGTGGTCTGCTCGCCCGTGGCCAGCAACATGTCCATCTCCCGCTCGTTGGGCAGGGGCATGATTTCCTTGGCCAGCTTGATCAAATTGTCCGTCACGCCGCTCATGGCGGAAACCACCACGACGACCTGGTCGCCTTTTGCGCGGTATTTTGCCACGCGCGCCGCGACATTCTTGATGCGCTCGGTGTTACCCACCGATGTGCCGCCATATTTCTGTACGATCAAAGCCATTTGCCGAATTGTGTTCGATGCCCGCTGAACCTTAACAGGGCGACGAGGATGCCAAAAACTTTCCTTGAATCAACAGGCAATCAGCCGCGCCAAATCCCTGCCGACTTTGGAGCGCGGCGTTCACACCGCCTCGTCGTCGGCTTGCGAAATCGGTGTCGAAGCGGCCTCAAGGCCGCGCGCTAAGGCTTTTTTCTCTTCACCCAAGGGGTGAAACCCAGGCGCAAGTTGGAAAGGATTCAAAGGCCACGGTCACGACGTCGGGCGCAGCCAGGTTTCCTGCAATCGGCTCTGCCCGCCAGTGTTCGCTTGGCCGGGCTGAACGCCGGAGAGAAGGCTTGCCAGCCGCCCAGTCCTTTTGACCACTCTCAAGCCGCCTCCCCGCAAAGCGGTGCATTTCCACAACCATGAGATGCGCCTCACGAAATCCGGTGGTGGGCCAGCAGGTAGGCCTTGAAGGCTTCATAGTCGGTTCCCATCCGATCATAATCCTCCGGCAACTGAATCATCGCGGCCATGGCCGGGGGAACGTCCGGCGACCACCCGAAGGTCTTTTCGATTTCTTCCGGAAACTTGGCCGGATTCGCGGTTTCAAGAATCACGGCGGGCAGACCATCCAAGGATTCCGTTTCCAACCAATCTTCAAAGCCGCGCCAAGCCACGGCTCCGTGCGGTTCGAGCAACAACTGGTATTTCGCCCAGACATCCTGGAAGGCAATGCGCGTGCGTTCGTCCGAAACCGAACTCGAAAACAAATCGCGGCGCATCGCGGCCAGATCGGGCAGCCGGTGGATCCTGCCGGTTTCATCCATCTGCCCGCCGTACACGGCCACGAGTCGCGCGAGGTTGCTCGGATGACCCACGTTCATGGCGTTGGAGAGCGAGTTGCGCGAGGGCACGACTTTTTCATAATGCCCGCTGGCCAGAAAGCGCGGGAAGGCATCGTTCTCGTTCACCGGCGCGATGAGTTTGCGGATGGGCAAGCCCATTTGTCTGGCAACGACCGCGCCCATCATGTCGCCGAAATTACCACTGGGCACGGAGAACACAATCGGTTCGCCGGGTTGGGCCAGGCGCGAGGCGGCGTAAAAGTAATAAACGCTTTGCGGCAGCAACCGGCCGATGTTGATCGAGTTGGCCGACGACAGCGGAATGTGTTTCAGCTGCGGATCGGCAAACGCGCGTTTCACCATGGCCTGGCAGTCGTCGAACTTGCCGTCTATCGCCACCGTGCGGACATTGTCCTTGAGCACGGTCATCAGCTTGCGCTGGCTCGTCGCGACCTCGGCAAACGGAAACAGCACGATGACACGAATGCCGGGAACCTTGTGAAACGCGTGCGCCACGGCCGAGCCGGTGTCGCCGCTCGTGGCGGTCAGAATCGTGATCTGCCGGCCGTCCTCGCGAGTGAACCGCCCCATCAACCGCGCCATCATCAGCGCCGCAAAATCCTTGAACGACGCCGTCGGCCCTTGATCCAGCCGCATGACGTGGACGCGGTCATACACTTTTTCCAACGGCACCGGGAAGGTGTAGGCGTCGCGACACAGCGCCGCGAGATCCTCGTTGGGTATCACGCCCTCGGTGAATTTCGACAGCACGCGGAAGGCGATTTCGTGGTAGGGCAACCGGGCAAACGCGGCGATTTCCTCGGGAGCCAGCCGCGGAAACCGTTCGGGAAAATAAAGGCCGCGATCCGGCGCCAAACCCGCGAGCAGCGCCTCGCGCAGGTTGACAGGAGGCGATTGACCGTTGGTGGATTTGAACAGTATTGAAGCCATTTTGATTAACCACGAATGGACATGGCGCGGCCCAGCCCCAACCAAAGCGGATGGCCACCGGCACTGGCGTGGAGCACGTTTCTCCCTCTCCCAGCGGGAGAGGGCCGGGGTGAGGGAGGGCACTTCGCCATGATGGTCCATCCAGTTAACGCAAAGGCGCCCCGCTCGGTGAACTGCTCGCCCTCACCCTTGATCCCTCTTCCGCTGGGAGAGGGAGAACGCCGACGGGTGCTCCTTGGACGCTCTGCCGTTTGTGCGCGAAGTCGCGTCATTGTCATGCGAATGCCCACGAATCAAAGTCCACTCGGATGAACTTCACGTTCCTGGGCGTCCCTTGATGGTCGGATCTCATTCGAAACTTTCCACCCGAATCCTCACCGGCCGGCCTTTGACGACGGGCAGCCTGCCAATCCTGGCCAACGCCCGGGTCACGGCGCCGTTCGGCGCGTCGTGCAGCATCAGAATCAGCGGCACGCTCCCACCCTCGTGCGCTTCCGGCTGGATGACCGAGGAGATGCCAATCCGGGCGGCGCCGAGGATGGCCGAGATTTTGGCCAGTACACCGGGCCGGTCCACGACATTCAACCGGACGAAGTAGCGGGAGACCACCTGCTCGATGGGCAGCACGGCGCCGTCGCGTTCATGTGGCACAAACGGCGGAACGCGATGTTTCGTCCCGAACTTCAAATCCAGCGCTGCATCCGCCAGATCACTCAACACCGCGCTGGCCGTGGCGTCCTTGCCGGCGCCGCGGCCATAGAACAACGTATCGCCCACCACGTCGCCGCGGACGAACACGGCGTTGAACACGTGGTTCACATCCGCGAGCACATGGCCGCTCGGGATGAGCGCCGGATACACCGAGACCTGAATCCGGTTTCGGATTTCGGATTTCGGATTTCGGATTTGCTTCACAATGCCCAGCAGCTTGATCGTGTAACCGAGTTGCCCGGCAAACTTGATGTCCAGCGCGCTGATGGGCCGGATACCTTCGACGTGAATCCGCTTGGGGCTGACCCAAAAACCGTGCGCGAGCGACGCGAGGATGCCGATCTTGTGCTGCGAATCCCAGCCGTCAATGTCCAGGTCCGGCGGGGTCTCGGCATAGCCTTGCTTCTGCGCGTCCGCCAGAACGGCGTCGAAGTCCGCGCCCTCGAGCTTCATCCGGGTGAGGATGTAATTGCACGTGCCGTTGACGATGCCGTAGAGGGCGGCGATCCGATTGCCGACAAAACCTTCGCGCAACGATTTGATGATGGGAATCCCGCCGCACACGGCGGCCTCGTAGTAAAGGTTCGTCCCGTACTTCCGCGCTGCGGCAAACAATTCCTCGCCGTGTTCGGACAAGAGCGCCTTGTTCGCGGTGATGACCGGTTTGCCCAGCTTGAGCGCGGCGAGGATCATCGTTCGCGCGAGGCCGGTACCGCCGACGAGTTCCGCGATGATGTTGACTTGGGGATCATGGACCACGCTCTGCCAGTCGGTGGTCATCAAGCCGCGCGGAATTTCGTAGGGACGCGGTTCTTCAAAGGCTTTCACCGCGATTCTGTGGATTTTGACCTCCACGCCGATGCGCGAAGACAACAGCCGGCCGTTGCGATGCAGGGCGTGGTAAACGCCGCTGCCCACCGTGCCGCCGCCGATCATGCCGAGATGCACCTTCCGTGTCATGGGGCGGAGAATGTGCCGAGGGCGGTCAGTTCGGACAAATCAAATCTGGCAACGTGAAGAGTGCGGGTGCGCATTTCACTGTCATGCAAATGGGCCTGCCTGGCGATGGCCGCGTGGCTGTGGCTGGACGTCGGAACGGATGCTTACGAACCGCCCCACCCAGGTGACGGCTGGTAAGCCGCTTCTCCGGCAGACCGGCGGGCTTGTAAATAGCGGAGATGCGCCAGTAGCCTCCTCCCCGGGCGAGACTGAGGTGTTGCCGAACTCCAGCCTTCCACTTTTCGTTCCTCGAAGTAGAGTCACCACCGTGCAAGAGATGAAAGCTGATCCCGCTCCGTCCGGTGCAATCCCCACCCGTTCGCGGAAGCTGACGCGCCGTCACGCCCTCAAGTGCGCCGCGGGCGCGCTGACGCTCTCGGCGTTGCTTCCGTCCGCGGTTGCCGCCGAAAAAAAGTCCGTCTGGAAAACCGCCATTGGCCTCAATGGCTTCCAGTCCGGCTCGCGCAAATACAAACAGAACTACCCCATCTGGGAGGTGCTGGACTTCGCGTCGCGCCACGGCTTTGACGGCGTGGAACTGGTTGCCGACTGGCCTGCCGGCGGCTATCCGGCGGCACAGGAGAAAGAACGTATCCAGTCGCTGCGTCGCCTTTACGACCAGTACGGTCTGCGCATCTTCTCGATTCAACTGGGCGCGGGCGGCGCCTTCGCCCCCGAAGAAGCGGCGCGCCAAAGTTGGTTGCAGGAGTTTCGCGACCGCATCCAACTCGCGACGCAACTCGGCTGCGATTGCGTGGGGATGTGGCCGGGTGGAGGACTGCGCGGACAGACGATTGACCAGGCGATTGAGCGTCTGGCGAAAACGTTTCGCGAAGCCGGACGCATCGCGGGCGACGCCGGTTTGCTGGCCTGTTTCGAGATCGAGCCGGTTTTTGTTTTCAACACCGAGGAACACTTCCACCGCATACTTCAGGGCGCGGATCACCCGGCCTTGAAAGGCATTTACGACCCAAGCCATTTCGATCAGATGAATGGCGCGACCGGCAAGCCCGAGGAAATGCTGCTGCGCGTGGGCGTGAAGAACATCGGCTACGTACATTTCTGCGACACCGACAGCACGTTGCGGGATGGCGGTACGTCCAAGCACCTGGCTTGCGGGGATGGCCGGATTGATTGCGCAAAGTCGCTTCGCATCCTGAAGGACGGCGGCTTCCGGGGCTGGATCATGGTGGATGAATGGGAAGTGCCGGATCCCTACGACGCCTGCATCAAGTGCAAGCGGGTGATTGATGAGGTGGGACGGAGTTAAGCCGTTTCAAGGTCAGTCAGCTCAGGCACGAGAAGCGTGTTGGGCTGCGGAAGAGGCCACACTTGAGGAACACGTAAAGTCCCGCGGCACGGCGATGGGTTTGCGCTGCGCCAACTTTTCCGTGTAATAACCGCCGGCCATCTTGGCGAACGACGACAACCCGTCGCTGACGCGCTCGATGATCCCCAGCCACGCCGCCGCCACGCTCATAGTGGCCAGAAACGCCGGCAATACCGTCGTGGCGATCTCGTGAGACGAAGCACTGAACAAGCCGGCAAATCAAACGCCAACCACGGTGCGGTTAAGCCAGCGGGGGCGTGGCGGCGTTTGGTGAGTATTCAGGCCAGCGACATGGCTTCCAGTTGTGCCGCTTGCTCGCGGAGGCGCGGGACGTTGGACGGGACTTGATCGGCCATCCGCGCCAGCTCTTTCAACTCGTTCCGTGCAGCTTGCTCCGTTTGCCGGCGCAGTTCGCCAATGACAACCCCAACGCGGTCGTTCCAACCTGCGGCCAGGCGCGCGAGGTTTTTTTCAACCTCGTACCGCGCCTTGCGGAGCAAGACCCTTCGGATCGCGCGACGGAACACCGAGGCCGGGATGACGTTGCTGACGATCCCGAAAGCAGCATCGAACGCGTAGCTCACATCCACCGGCGGCGCATCGGCTTGACGCACTTCGAGAGCGAACTCACGCGGCGAGAGCGTGATTCCCAGCGCGGCCTGGACGTGCCCGGTCAGACGGTCATGGAACGCCCGGACGCTGCGCGTGAGATGAGCGGCAGCCATCGTGACCGGCTCACAAAACATGGACCGCTGCTCGCGCGAAACCGCGCTCAACTCGCGATCAAGGAATGACCCCACCCAGTTGCGCCACGCCTCAAGCAGCGCCGGCAGCCGCATCTGCCACTGGCCAAACTCGGCTTGAAGTTCGCGGGTGATCCTTTCCTGCAACGCACGTTGAATGGGCTGCAACCGCGCCAGCGATTGCTCCAATGCCTTGACCGACCACTGCCGCGTCAGCACTTCCAACTCGACCCGGAACAGGTCGAATTGTCTGCCTTCCTCGTCGAGTCGCTCTCTCAATGCCTGCCGGGCGGACTCGGCCTGGGTGGCGGCCGCCAGGGCGACGCGCACGTAGTCCAGAGCTTGTTTCCGCAACGATTCCACCTTGTGCCGGAGGATTTGCCCGGCTGCTTCGCCGCGATGTTCCCGCAGTGGTTCGAGCAGTTCCGAGAGCAGCTTGGACTTCATCGCCGCCAGCTCCGGTTTGATGGAATAAAAGAACACCGGAGGAGGAACTTCGGACTTCGGATTTCGGATTTCGGATTTTGAATTGTGAGCGGACTCACGTCCGCTGCCAGGGTTCAACTGAGCCAGCACGAAATCGCGCACTTCGGATCGCTGCGCTTCCGTAAGCAAATCCGCCTTCGTCAGCAGCAGGACAATCTTGGGCGTGTAGTTGCGAAGCGTGGCCAGCAGGGCCAGGTCACGCTCGGACAGCGGCGCGTCGGCGCTGACCGCCACCAACGCAGCGCCGACGTTCGGCAGCCAGTTCATCGCGGTTTCCGTGTTCTGCGTGAACACGCTGCCCAGCCCGGGCGTGTCCACGAACTGCAGCGGGGCGAGCGGCCTCAATTCCGGCAACTCAACCTCCACCGATGCCACCTGCTTTTCGTTGTTCGGATTCTCGTTTTCGGCGACGTAGAGGCCGACTTCGTTCAACGAGATTGATCGGCCGGTCCCGTTAAGGAACCGGACTTCCGCGCCCGCCCGTTCCCCATGGCGCAGTCGGGTGATGACCGCCGTCAACGGCACGACGCCAATCGGCAGCACCGTGCGTCCTGCCAGATGGTTGAGGAATGAACTCTTGCCCGCCTTGAATCGTCCGAAAACGGCCACGTCCACCGAGTCCTGGCTCCGGAACTGGTTGCGGCAGGCGTCAATCAGCGGTTGCAGGCTGGTCAGCTTCAAGTCTGCGGCGACGACCTCCACGCGTTCGAGAATGTGATTCGGTTCGCGCAAGTTCATACCGCTTCCGGCGGCTCCAGTTTGTCACCACGCTCGAGCAGTCGGATCAGGTCGCGCACATGGGCTTCGAGTCGCGGCAGTTCCGCCTTCAAATACGCGGCGCTTGCCGGGGCCAGCTCGCCACAGCCACGCATTTCGCCTGCAGGATGAGCCTCGTACAACGAGATGCCGGCCAGTTCGAGGCCCGCGACAAAGCCCCGGCGCACTGATTCGGTCGAAGGGGACAACCCCAGCGTGTCTGCCATGCGGCACAGGCAAAGCCGCGCCGCTTCGACTTTCTGTCGCAGGCCAGCGGCTTCGTCCGCCCGAATGCGGTCCTCATGGTGGACGAGCCGCAGATCTTCGGGTGGGCAGTCCAACGTGCGCCGCAAGGCCGCCAACCGGCGTTCCAACTCCGCCAGCGTCACCATGAGCTTGCGCTCTTGAGGCTCGGTCAGTGGCAAGTGGGGATTCATGTCTGCAAAGGGCAAAGATCGTTTCAGTCGCGGCAGTACAACCGTTGAATGCGCCGGTCGAGATCGAGCAGTTTCAGACCGAACCGGGCATGCAGATCATACCCGCCCGTGGCCACGCCCGCCAGCAATTCGCCCGGCACCCGCGGCACGCCCGCCGACAACCGATGCCAAGAGTGGGCTGCCTGCAAAGCAGAGGCGGGAATGTCCCCGGTTTCCGCCAGCCGACCCATGAGTCCAGACGTGTCGGCCAGGCGAAAGGGTTCGAGTTCGACGCGCGTGAACCGGGTCAACAACGGCCAGAAATGCCCGATGTCCCACGAATGTTCCGAGCGCGTGACGATCCAAACCGGCACGCGCTGGTTGACTCCCTCGATGAACGAACTCAACTTCGGCGTCGTCCACCCCACTCCGTCGAAGACCACCGTCTGGTCAGCGGCAGCCAAGGCCCGTAGCAGCCGGTTCTTGCGCTGGACCAGATGTTGACCGTCGGCCTCGAGACCAAGCTGTTGCTCCATTGCCCCGCAAATGTCGGACAGTCGGGTCGTCTGCGGGCACATCAGCAAGTTCACTTGGCCGGCCACGTGGCGGATCAGTGTGGACTTTCCCACCCCTGCCGGTCCCAAAATCAACCCGTGCTTGCGATGGGCGTGAAGCTGAAGCAATCGTTTTACCTCCCCCCTTCGCCCGACGAAAGGCGGATCAAGTGAACGAGTCGTGTTTGGGACTTTTGCTGACATGGCTCGCTACCGTGACATGACCTATCTGCTCGGTAGGAGTCATCAGCCACAAGGCGGTTTCCCCGGATCACGGGGAGGCAAACTCCATTGCCTTGCCACAAACTCGGCGACATCAGCCTGTTGGTCAACCACAGTCCAGCCCGTGCATCAGCGCTGGGTCGCTTTGAACGGTGATCCGCCGTACCGCGCCTTCCTGCCCGACGCCTGCGCGAGCAGCCGGCGGTTGCAACTGGCGCTGCGCTCGAAACGGCAGAGCGAGCCGGATCAGGATTTCACGATCAAGACGCTGCAATGGGCATGGTCGCTGATGCGGTCGGCGGTGTCGCCCAGCAGGCGTCCCCACAACTCCGAGTGGTCGCTGTGGCCGACGACGATCAGGTCGTAGCGGCCTTCGTCGGCGATCTTGACGATGGTCTTGGCCGGATGGCCGCGCCCGGTTTCACAGGCGATCTGGATACCGTGCTGCGCAGCGACCTCGGCCACCTCCTTCTGACGCTCCTGGAAATACTCGTCCGCCGCTTCCGCTTCGCTTTCCGGTTCACCGGGCAGGTCGGTGTAGCGGGGCAGCGGCTCGCGCACCCACAGGGCCGTGAGTTGAGCGTTGAACTCCCTGGCCATCACAGCGGCTCGTCGCAGGGCCGCCCTGCCGCCTTTGGAGCCGTCATAGCCGACGAGAATCTTTCGATACATAGAGCCTCACTTTCCATTGTCTGTTGCCGGTGACCCGGCTTGGCCGTTGATCCTGCGTTGGTAAAGCCGTCCCCACGCCACCATCGTCCTGGCGGTCGGCTGAAACCACTTCTGCGCGATGAGCGTCGGCACGAACGCACTCAGGATGACCACCGTGACCAGCACCGAGTATTGTTCCTGGCTGATGATCTGGTTTTGCAGTCCGAACAGTGCCGAGATCGTGCCGAAGGTCAGTCCCGTGGACATGAGCAGCGCGGTGTAGTTGGCCTCGCGGGTGCGCATGAAGAAGCACCGTGACAAGGGCCACACGCCGATGACCTTGGTGGCCATCTTCAGAAACAGCAGCAGTGCGATCACGCCCAGCGCCGCCGCCAACGCGGGCAGCGACACGAACAATCCGGCCTTGATGAAGTAGAAGGGCGTGAAAATCGCGAAGGCGATGCTTCGCATCCGGTGGACCAGTGTTTTGTCGCGCAGAAAAACCCCCGCCACGACCAAGCCCAAGAGGTAGGCCGGAAGGACCGCTTCACTCTTGGCCGTGGATGCCAGTCCGCCGAGGAAGAACAGGACCAGGAACAGGAACTTGACTTCCGGTTCGCTGACCCGCGTCGCACCCAGCCGGGTGATGAGATACTGGGTCCACCTGGGCATGAACCAGAGCAGTACCGCCGTCACCGCCACAAAAATGACCAGCCAGATGTTGAAATCGGCGAACAGGATGCCCAGCGCCAGCACAGTGCCGAAGTCGGTGATGAAGCAGGCCGCGAGCAGCATTTTGCCCATCGCCGTGCTGCTCAGTCCGCCCTCGATCATCACGGCGTACACCACCGCGACCGACGTGGTGGAAAGCGCGATGCCCGCGATCCACGCCTGCCGGATCGGCCAGCCCAGGCCGTGCTGCGCGAACAGCCAGACGCCAACGAACGGCAGCAGGAACGACAGAATCCCGATGCTCAGGCTGGCCCGGAGATTGGCGCGCAATGATGCCGGGTCAATTTCCGCGCCTGCCAGAAACGTAAGCACGCCGCTGCCCAGCATCGCCAGGAAGTTCGTCCACTCGGTGGTGTGCAAGAGGGGCGCTTGATCGGCGGTGTGGAGGTTGCCCACGACCACGCCAAGGAGGATTTCGATCAGAGCCACCGAGATGCCCAGCCGGATCGAGATCAGGCTGGCCAGCAGCGCCAATCCCATCCAGAAAGCCGCAATGAACCAGATGTTCTCGAGCATAGCTTGTCTCCCGCCAATCGGCGTTGGCAGGAGTCATTAGCGCTGAAACCGGCTCAGGCGGTTTGCCCCGGCCTTGCCTGAAAGACCGGAGCGGGCAGACTCCATTGCCCGACCTCGGCAAAACTACTGCCCACGCAGAACACGCCGCAAGTTTTTCGTGTGCCGCCGGTCTTGCGTTGAGACACGTCCGAGCAACCTGAGTTTCAAATTTCTGGCGACCCCGGTTCGACGGCGTCGCCGCGGTACTCGATCACCTTCACGTTCTCCAAAGTCACCAGGCCGCCGCCGATCATCCTGTCCAGTTCGGGCAGGAACGCGTTGATTTTTTCCTCGCTGTCCACGATTTCAATGACGAGCGGGAGGTCCATCGAGAGGCGAAGGATTTTCGCGGTGTGCAGGCGGCTGGATTTGCCAAACCCCATCGGGCCGCGCAAGACGGTCGCACCGGCCAGGTGCAGTTCGCGCGCCTTGAGCACGATGGCTTCGTAGAGGGGTTTGTGTTCCCAGCGGTCACTTTCGCCGATGAAGATGCGCAGCAGGACTGCCTGGTGAGGGATTTGCATATC
The DNA here is from genome assembly GCA_011525685.1 of Verrucomicrobiia bacterium. Classification (GTDB taxonomy): domain Bacteria; phylum Verrucomicrobiota; class Verrucomicrobiia; order Limisphaerales; family JADLHS01; genus WYBW01. Next base: position 23,104 of record WYBW01000068.1, on the reverse strand, counting down.
AATCGCCTTTCATGGAATTGAAGCTCGCCGCCAGCACGTGACCCAGCCAGACCGCCGCCAGGCACAGCACCACCGAACCGACCACGTTTGAGCCAGCCCGCAGCCATTGGCCGTCCTGCACCAATTCGAGGGTCTGCCAACTGAACGAGGAAAAGGTCGTGTAACCGCCGAGCAGGCCGTAAATCAGAAACTGGCGGAAGCTGACCGGCGCGAGCCATCGTCCGTCCGGACTGGTCAGCGTGGCCACCACGCCGATGGCCAGGCAGCCGGTCACATTTACGATCAACGTGCCGAGCGGAAAGGTTTCGCCATGGCGCTGGGCGACCAGGCCGGAGAGCCAGAATCTTCCCACGCTGCCGAGCGCGCCGCCAAGGGCAATCCAGAGATAAGTCAGCATACAACTCCTGCGAATGTGGTGTCACTCGTAGGAGTTATCAGCGCTGAAACGGTCAGGCGGTTTTCCCATGCGGGGAGGGCAAACTCCATTGCCGCGCTCATTGTTATGCCGCGCCGCGCCGGTTGGCAAACGACAAAGAGCGCTCTGCACGGAAATCCAAAGTTCTCCTGACAGGCGTTGCGCCAGTTCAAGGCAGCGGCTCGACGGTCACCAGCGGCTGCAACTGCTTGATCGTCGCCGGGCCGATGCCGGTGACTTTGTCGAGGTCGTCCACGCTCTTGTATGGGCGATGGGCGATGATGCGTTCGGCGAGTTTTGGTCCGATGCGCGGCAGTTTCTGCAACTCTTCGTAGCTGGCCGTGTTGAGGTTGATCAACGGCGGCTCGCCAGGGGAATGGATCAGGACGTTGGTGGAGGACAACTCTCCGCCTCCCCCGGACGCGAGCCGGGGAAACTTGCCATCATCCCACACGCCCAGCTTTTGTTCCCGCGCTTTGATCTCGAGGTGCTTGAGCTGGTTGATGAAGGTGCTGGAGTTCGGTCCGCCCGGCCAGTTGGCGCGCAGGCCGTAAATGCGCGCATGACCGTTGGCCACCAGTTCCTCCGCCAGATTCTTCCCATCCACAAGGACGACCGCATAGAAGCGGGCCAGGCGGCTGCGGCCCATCGCGTTTTGCCAGCGGGTCATGACGGTGAATTCCTTGTCGGTGAGCAACTGGCGGGTGAATTGGGAAGCCAGTTTTCCCGCGCGCGGTATGTCGTTGGTGGAGATGCCAAAGTAGGCCGCTTGATCCCGCGCCCGCTGGTCCAGCGACGCATCGCTCTCGGGTGAATCCACAAAATAGAGCCGGAAGATATACTCGCGGCCCCACCGCTGGACCCGGAAGCTGTCACCATCCACGACAGCGTTGGCGACGAGCCGGCAACGCTCCAGCACCTCCCATTTGGGCTCGGTGCCGTCCGGGCCGGGTTGCTGCTGCGCGAACAGGCCGCAGAGCGGACTGCTGATCAATCCGAGAAAACCACCCAGGACGATTGCCTGCCATGCGTGAAAGCCTGCCGATTTGACCATGCGAACAGTATGCCACGGCTGCGGGAGATTGCAGTATCAAATTGGCGGCGGTGGTTACGGGAAGCGGATGTGAGTTCTTTTGCAACGAAGCCGGTCTTGCCGGAGGGGCGGCTTACCAGCCGCCTCTCCGGCGTCACTCCCGACTGCGCGGCCAGGGGCGGGCAGATCTGGTTGTGGTTTCTCAGGATTTCATTTCCATTTGGCCGCGACTTGTTTCAATGAGGCCGTGAAACCAAGCCAGACTGGGTTCGACTCCGAGTCACCGGGGATTTATGAAATCCAAACCGCCATCGCCGGGCCGGCCGGCAGTCTGCCATTGACCCGGGAGCAACTGCTTCACAGCCCCAGTGGGGATTTGTTTGGACTGACACAGAATGTCGGGATGGGTTGGAATCCGGCCGAGGCCGGGCGAAAGCAGTTTCTCGTTCTCAGCACGCAGGGCGGACTGCGCGCGCCGGATGGCCGGCCGATTGCGCTGGGTTATCACACGGGGCATTGGGAGATCGGTCTGCTCGTGCAGGCGGCGGCCGAAGAGTTTCGCCGGCTGGGGACGATTCCTTTCGCCGGCTTTGTCTCCGATCCCTGCGACGGGCGCACACAGGGCACCGCGGGTATGTTCGACAGCCTGCCGTATCGCAATGATGCGGCGATCCTTTTTCGGCGTCTGGCCCGATCACTGCCGTTGCGGGCCGGGGTGCTGGGCATCGCCACCTGCGACAAAGGTCTGCCGGCGATGCTGATGGCGGTGGCGGGTTTGCGGGATTTGCCCGCCGTGGTGGTGCCGGGCGGCGTCACCCTGCCGCCAACGAACGGCGAGGATGCCGGAGCGGTGCAAACCCTGGGCGCGCGATTCGCCCACGGGCTGGTGACTTTGGAACAGGCCGCGGAATTGGGATGCCGCGCGTGCGCGTCACCGGGGGGCGGATGCCAGTTTCTGGGCACGGCGGCCACCGCACAAGTGGTGGGCGAGGCGCTGGGACTATCTCTGCCACATGCCGCGTTGTCGCCATCGGGTCAACCTGTCTGGCTCGATCTTGCCCGTCGCTCGGCCTGTGCGCTTCAGCAATTGGAGGCCCGTGGGTTAGCCACGCGCGAAATTCTCAAGCCGGCCAGTGTTCGCAACGCCATGATCGTGCATGCGGCGTTTGGCGGCTCGACGAATCTGCTGCTGCACATTCCGGCCATTGCCCACGCGGCGGGACTCAACCCTCCCACGGTGGAGGACTGGATCGAGGTCAATGGACGCGTGCCGCGTCTGGTCAGTGTGCTGCCGAACGGGCCGGTGCATCATCCGACCGTGCGCGTGTTTCTGGCGGGCGGCGTGCCGGAGGTCATGCTCCATCTGCGCGAACTGGGCCTGCTCGAAACCGGAGTGCTCACGGTTACGGGAAAGACCCTGGATGAAAACCTGGACGCGTGGAAACGCTCCGAGCGTCGGCGTCGCTTTCGGGAATTGCTGCGCCAACTGGACGGGGTGGATGCGGACGAGGTGATCTTGCCGCCGGATCGGGCGCGAGCGAGCGGCCTGAGTCGGACCCTGGTCTTCCCGCGCGGAAACCTGGCGCCGGAAGGTTCGGTGGTAAAGGCGGCAGCGATTGATCCGTCCGTGCTCGACGCGAACGGCGTTTACCGCAAGGAAGGCCCGGCGCGGGTTTTCCTCAATGAGCGGGATGCCATGGCGGCCATCAAACAGGGTCGGATCAAAGGCGGCGACGTGCTGGTGCTGACCGGCATCGGGCCGATGGGCACCGGCATGGAGGAAACGTATCAAGTCACCGGCGCGCTGAAGCATCTGCCCTTTGGCAAGGAAGTCGCGCTGCTCACGGATGCGCGCTTCTCCGGGGTTTCGACCGGCGCCTGCATTGGACACATCGGGCCGGAGGGTTTGGCTGGTGGACCGATAGGCAAAGTGCTGGAGGGGGACAGGATTCGCATCACGATTGATCCGCAGCACAATGAGGGGCGACTGGACCTCGTGGGCGAGGGCGAAAAGCGCTTCACACCGGAGGAAGGCGAACGGATGTTGTCCGCGCGCGCACCACGCGCGGATTTGTCGCCAAACCCGGACTTGCCACAGGACACCAAGCTGTGGGCCGCATTGCAACTGGCCGGCGGCGGAACCTGGGCCGGTTGCGTTTATGATGCCCAAAGAATCATGACGCTTCTGGAGAAGGGTCGGCTGGCTTGACGAGAGGCCGGGAGTGGAGCAAGGGAGGACTCAAGTTTTTCCGCAGAGGTTTGGCGCGAGAACATTCTTGAGTGAGCGGCAGTGTCGTCAGTTTTGATGACATGCCCATAAGCGGTTACGTGGCAGTATATTTCAAATCATTGAAACCCGGTATGCCGCTTGATCTTGTTCCTTTTGCACGGCCAGCCTGCTTTGCCGCACGGCTGCGGGAGTGGCATGACGCCAGGGTGGTTCGCGACCGGCGGCCACGCACATCCGGCATCCTCAATGAAACGAATGCACCATGAAACCGCACCCTAGAACCAAATCCAAATCGCACCTGCTCCTCACGCTCACGGCGACCCTTCTCACTTGGGCCTCGACCAGTTCAATGGTCCTGGCCGAAGACATCATCGTTCACCGCTTCAACACGGCTGCGACGGCCGCCAACTGGACCAAATGGTGGGGCGCCGCGGCCACCACAATCTCCCACGACGCGAACTTCGATGCCGCCGGCAACATCGCCTCCGGCTCGCTCAAAGTGGTCGTTGATTTCAACCTAGCCACGCACGGCGGGGACAACCAGTTCGCCATTCGTGGGGCATTGAGCGGCAACGGCGATTTGAACGCCCTGGTGGTGGATGCCTCGAAGTACGCCCGCGTGGAGTTTGATCTGTATTGTGACCCCGGCACGCCGATGCGTCCGTGGGGGGATTACGGTGGGCTGGACGTCGGTCTCGTGCCGACAGACTTCAGCCAGATCTGGCTCACGAACTACGGCGTGCAAGTCGGCTGGCAACACTTGAGCATTCCGATTGACCCGGCCGCGGGCAACCTGAGCAGCATCGGCGGGCTGGTCTTCAAGATGTGGTCCGGCGACGCGGGATGGGGCCAGACCGGCACGGCAACGTTTTGGTTGGACAACATCAAACTTATTCCCATCGGTTTCATCACGGATTTTGACACCGATGCGTACGTTGCTGGCGGGGGCTTCTGGAACTGGTGGGGCGGTGCCGCTCGCACCGTGGAGTGGGATTCGACGAAAGACGCCGATGGTGACGTGGCCTCCGGCGCCATCAAGATCAGCGTGGATTTCCCCGGCACGGGCGACAATCAGTATTCGCAAGGCATGTCCCTGAGCGGCAGTGGCAGCTACAACAGTGGGGTGGTCATCGCTACCCCAAACTTCTCGCGACTTGAGTTTGACCTGCTCTGGGATTCCGCCTCGACACTGCCAGTGGAAACGCTCAACGACACCGGCGATCCTCAAGGCTTGGGCATAGGATTTGCCTCGCCGACTTGGGGGCAAACTTGGGCACCCAACGCCAACCAGCCGAGGGTCGTGGCCGACGGAGCATGGCACACGGTTTCCATTCCGCTCGACCCGTCCTGGCCCAATATTCCGGGTTTGGTCTTCAAGAAGTGGTTTGGGTCCGGCCCAACAGGCAGCATGGTCTATTGGTTGGACAACGTCCGCTTCATTCCTTCGTCCGCAGCCATCCCGCCGCCGACCATGTCCCTGGCCAAGGCCAGGAAAGGTCTGAACCTGTTTGCCAGCCAGCCCGGTGGCCAATACCAACGGCAGGGCATCCAGGCGGTTTCCGCAGATTATGTGTGGTGGATAGGCAATCCCAATCCGGTCACTTACTCCCTGACCATCGTGGACACCCCGCCCGGCCCGGATTTTCAGACGCACGTTTTCCTGGTGCCGGACGGCACGGGCAACGCCCCGGATTATTCCGCGCCCCATGCCATCATGCTGGACATCCGGCGGCAGGGTGAGTCGGGCGGTGTGGCCCTGTTCCGCTCCAAGACCAACCAACCCACCGGCAACTCGCAGATGTACAACGAGGGCGTTCTGGCCAGCTTGTCGGACACAACCATCGCCGGCACCTGGAGTCTGCGGTTCGTCAACGACACCAATGTCACCATCACCGGACCCACCGGTGTCAGCACCAATTTCACGATGCACCCGGAGGCGGCGGCCCTGTTCATGCCTTTGTTCAACATGTACACGATCTTCGGGGTGCAACCGAATCAGGCGGCCAGCATCGGCGGGGCCTCTGTCATCTCCCGCATCCGGATCACCAACGGCGACCTCACCGTCGTGGACGACACGTTCCCGGAGGAAACCTTGAGCGCCGACTGGGAGAACCGGTTGGACAGTCCGCAGGGATTGTTCGTCGTGACCGAAGAACCGGCCTACTGGATCAGTTGGACGCTGCCGGACGCGGACTTCACATTGCAGCAAGCGCACAAGCTGGGCGACGCCTTCGCGGATTCCACACTGACGCCGCTGCTCAACGGCACGCGCCGGCACGTCCTGCTCCGCAAGCCCGAAGTTCTGGACCAAAGCTACTTCCTGCTGCAGAAACCTGCTCCGTGAGTGAGTGAAGAAGGTGGGGACTGTCAACGGGGCGCCTTCGCCGGCGCCCCGTTGTTTTTCCGGTGGACAGGCGGCACCCGCGCGGCGCTCGAATTTCCTCGCGGCTCCGGGCTTCAGCCGGCCGCCAACCAGATTTGATTACGCGAAAGCGGTTGCAAGGTGTAAGCTCCCCCGAACGAAACCCGCCGGTGTGAAAATGACGAGCACGAGAGATGGTGAACTGCTTGCAGCGACGCGATCGGTTGTGACTTTCCCCGGTGCCGCGATGGCCGCGGTGAGAGGTGTCAAACTGGCGGGCATGGCGTTGATCTTCTGTCTATGCCTGCCCCAAACCATCGCGCAGATCAAGTATGCCGGAGTCAACCTCGCGGGCGCGGAGTTTGGCCAGAGCAACCTGCCCGGCACCTATAACACCCATTACACCTACCCGAATCAGGCGGAGGTGGATTACTTCGCCGGTCGGGGCATGAACCTCATCCGCCTGCCGTTCCGTTGGGAACGCCTGCAGCAGGCGACCAACGCCAGTCTCAACGGCGCGGAGCTTTCCCGATTGCACAACTTCGTTTCCGCGACCACTGCCAAAGGCGTTTACGTCATTCTCGAACCGCACAACTTTGCGCGCTATTACCCCGACCCCGACAATTTTCAGGCCTCCGCCCAGGGCTTGATCGGCAGTTACCATCCCAACTCGGTCTTTTCCAATTTCTGGTGGCGGCTGGCCGGCATTTACCGGACCAACCAGCACGTAATCTTCAACCTGATGAACGAGCCGAACTCGATGCCTACCGAGCAGTGGGTCGCCGCCGCCAACGCCGCCATCGCCGGGATTCGCGCGGCCGGGGCGACCAACCTCATTCACGTGCCCGGCAACCAGTGGACCGGCGCGCACGCCTGGACGGCGAACTACTACGGCACGCCCAACTCGGTCGCCATGCTCGACATCGTGGACCCCGCCAGCAATCACGTGTTCGAGGTGCATCAGTATCTCGACAGCGACTCTTCCGGCACCAGCACGAACATCGTCAACGTCAACATCGGGGTCACGCGGTTGAGCGCGTTCACCTCCTGGCTGCGCACGCACAACAAGCGCGGTTTCCTCGGCGAATTTGCCGTGGCCAATTCGACCATCGGCGGCGGGCCGACACAAATGGGGGACGAGGCCTTGACGAACATGCTCAGTTACATCGCCGCCAACTCGGACGTCTGGGAAGGCTGGGCCTGGTGGGCCGCCGGCCCGTGGTGGGGCAACTACATGTTCACGCTCGAACCGGCCAACCTCGGCCAACCGGGTCAAACCGAGCGCGCGGCCATGCCCATCCTGCGCAGTTTCATTCCCATTCCCGCCCCGGCGCTGGAACTCGCCAATCAACAGATCAAATTCCCCTCCCGTCTGGGCTTCGTTTATCAACCACAAGCCGCGCCGAGTCTCGCCACGACCTGGACCAACCACGGCCCGGCCCTCGCGGGCACTGGTCAGACCCTCACGATCAACGTGAACACCAGCGAAGGCGCGACTTCGTTCTATCGCCTAACCTTGTCTCGCGCTCCATGATTGGCCGGCAGGGAGGGGCGGCTTACCGGCCGCCCGGTTTCTACGACTGCGCGGGTGCCGCCATTCACAATCTCTGCCGCGACCAGGCCGTGGTTTCAGCCAGACCGGTTGTTGTGAATAAGTTTTTCCAGATGACATTGGACACCGGCACGGGCGCGGGTCTTTAATGGTGGCGCTTCGGCAAAGTGAACGCGGAGCAGCGGTTCCTCACCCAATCTGTCACCCCTCGTGTGAGTCAGGTGCAGCAACTCAAGCCATGACGTGTTGCTGGTCCGGTTATGCCGATTCTTCAACGCGCCCTGGCCAACCCGAACCCGGTCCGTGAACCGGGCGATTCTGCTTGAATGGTGTGAACCGACTGACGAATCCGCGCGGGCAGGCGCGACGCCGTCGCCGTCTGACCGGTCGTATCCAGCTTTTACCCAAAGCCGCTTCGTCCAGTTCGCGGGCCAATCCCCATGACCCTCGATGAAAAGTTTCCTCTCTCACTTCACTGACCGCGCGCGCGGTCTGGCCGCCGACGAACCGTTGCTGGCCCTCTTTCTGGGCGCCGCCTTGCTGGCGGTGTTCCTTTCCGCGCTTTGGCGAACGACGCCCCCGCCGGAATCCACTGGGAAGACCAGTTTGCTCTGGACGCTGCACGGTCATTTGCTGCGTCTGCTTCGGGCCGGGTTGCTCGTGGCCCTGCTCGTGGCCGCGGTGGCCGTGTTGCGCAGTTATCTCCATCAGACCGTGGCGAATTTTCAACGCACCCATGGCCGCGTCACCACGGCCAATTACAACGCCGTCCAGACCATCTGGGGGGCCGAGCAAACCCAGGCCGAGCTCCGGGTGGAACTCTTCACCGAAGAGGAAATCACCGAGCGCATCGAGTCCGAGGACCTCACCCGGCCGGCCGTGTTGCGCAAGAAAACCGTCCGCAAGTTTGCCACGGGCAATCCGTTCGTGGCCGCCCGCCACGAGGTGAGCCTGCGTCAAAACCCGCGCAAAAAAGGCTCGGCGTATTACGGCGGTTACGAAACCGACTGCCGGTTTGCCTGGCGGCTGCGGAATCCCGCCCCGACGGCCCAACAATGCAATTTGATCTTTCCCCTGCCGGCCGACGGCGCCATGTACGACGCGATGACCGCCACCCTCAACGGCGCCGACGTGCTTCCGCAAATGGAGATCAAGCATGGCGGCCTGTTGCTCCACCGCGTGGTCCAGCCGAATGAGGCGATGGATTTGCGCATCGGTTTCAAGAGCCGCGGCATGTCCTTCTGGTATTTCCAGGTGCGCGAGGCCCGGGAAATCCGCGACTTCCTGCTGACGCTCACTCTGCCCGATCTGCCCCGTGCCCGACTCAATTATCCGGAAGGCTGCATGACTCCCACTGACATCAAACCCACGGCGGATCAACAGGGCAGCGTGTTGACCTATCGTTTGGATCATGCCCTGTCGAACAAGGGCATGGGCATCGCGCTGCCCGAACTGCCGCAACCGGGCGACACCACCAACGCCGTCCTCCGCGAAGTCGAACGAGCATGGCTGCTGATCTTCGCCCTGCTGGCACTGTCGTTGACACTTCAGGCCAAGCGCCATGCGGTGCTGCTCACGGTGCTGTTCAGCGCGGCGACCGCCGTGAGCTACGGTTTGCTGGGGGACTTCAGCGATCTGTTGTTTGGGTTCTGGGGCACGGCGGCGCTGGTGTTGTTGCCGCTGTTCGCGCTGCTGGCGGTGCTGCTGGCGCGCATCGGAGGTGGCGCCGGCAAGCCGTTGGCCGGGCTGTTGATGCTGTTCGGCATCATCTATCCCTGCGTGGCCGGTTTGGGCGGCAAATGGCAATCGCTTTACCTCAACCTTTGCGCACTGGTGCTGCTGGCGTTCACGGCGGGCTTGCTGACGCGACATCTGTTCGCCAAAGTGACGCGCGATGCGGAACAACCGGCCTGAGTCGCGCAGGCGAATCTCCCGCCGTCGTGACCTGCCATCGTAAAACTCAACACAGCACCGATGAAAAGGAGCAAAACGCGAAAGCATGTCGAGTATCACAAGGATGGAACTGTCTGGGCGAAAGGGAACATGGCCGACGGCCTCCCGGTCGGTTATTGGGAATGGTTTCGAAAGGACGGCACGAAGCTGCGATCAGGCCACTTTCAGAATGGCGCGCAAGTTGGCGAATGGACCACCTACGATCGCCAAGGGCAGGTGTACAAGGTGACTCAGATCAAACCCAAGGTGCGGCGGGGAACTTGAGGGATTGGCCGGCGAGTTGAACTCTCGCGGACATGCGGTTCAAGTTTCAGGAAATCACTTTGTCCACGTGGCGCAGGATGTCACGGAGGACCTTGACGGGCGATTGGGTCGAGTCAATGCGGTGCGTAAGCTTTCGACCGTAAAAGTTCAGGACTGGTTTCGTTTCCTTTTCGTAAGTCTTGAGCCGGTCGCGGATCACATCGAGGTTGGCATCGTCGAGCCGGTTCTCCTTGAGCGCGCGTTTTTGCAGGCGTTGCACCAGCGCCTCGAAATTCGTGCAGTGGAGGTAAAACACGGCTTTCACGTCCAGCGTGTCCGCCAGCATCTCAGCCTGATGCCGGTTGCGGGGGATGCCGTCCAATACCAGCGTGTCGTCCTTTGGGCGAAAGCGGTTGGAGCGCTCGCAGCCCTGGATGAAGCTGCGCCACAACTCGACCGTCGGTTCGTCCGGCACGAGTTCTCCGCGACTGGAATACTCGATGAAAGTCTTGCCCAACGGACTGCTGGTCGTGAGCGACCGGAACACGTCGCCGCAGGCGCAGTGAAAGAAGTTGGGGATGGTGCCGAGGATTTTGCCTTGGGTGCCCTTGCCGGCGCCGGGCGCGCCAAAGAGCAGAATCGTGCGGTATTTCATGCGGGTTCAGGGATTGATTTCGGTTTACAGACAATTCTCCGGCCCTTGCGTTCAAAAGCGGCGCACGGAATCGCATCCCGGCGCCAGCGGACTCGGGCGGGGGCAACCTCCCTCCGACGAGCTATGCATCCTTGTGTTTGAGTTGAATCTCCTGGATTTCCGCGAACGGCACCTGGACTTCGGAAGTGGCCGCGCCCTTCCGGATTTCCACGTGCATGTCGTTGGCGGCAATGCGGCTGATGCGGTGGACGACAAACTCGCCCCGCGCCGATTTGAGCAGCATCACCAGGTCTTTTTCCGTGTCCCGCCGCACAATCCCGAAAAAGCCGGAGAATTTGGTTTCGATGAACCGCCGGTTGAACGTGTATTGGCCGCGCTTGAACACCTGGGTTTCGGGGCGGGCGGCCGCGGCAGCCTCTTCATGCGCGATGTGCAGTGTGCTGCCCACCGTGCCGGTGGGCACGTCGGCCATCGAACCATGGTCCAGTGCCGTGGCCTCCTGCGCCTTTTCCTCCTCCACCGGGGCCGCTGTGGATTCGAGCCGCGTCGGCAGGCAAAGAAAGACAATCGGCGTGATGAACGGTGCGACCGCCGCGCCGGCGCACACCATGAGCGGTGGATAGGCGCGCACGACAGCGATCTCGTAGGCCGCGTAAACGTTGGCCGCGTAAATCAGCAGCAGGGCAAACATCCCGACCGAGGAACGGAGCAGACTGCCCAGCAGGGAACCGCCCGCCGGCCGCTCCAGGCGCGGCGGAGGTTTGATGACGACCTCGGTCTTGCGGAGACGGTCCTCCTCGGTGATCTCGATGTAGGGTTCGGCAAACGGAGCGATTCGTTCGTTCTTCGCCAGCTCCTGAAGCGCCGCTTGCGTGAAGTTGGTCCAGCCCACGAACTGGTAGGTGCTGGGCGCCACGCGAATGTTCACCCCCTCGGGCCGGGCGGGCAATACCACCTCGCCTGTCACACTGGTCCCATCGAGCAACTGATACGTTTGAGCGCTGGCCAAAGGCGCGAGCCACACGCAAAGACAGAGGGCGAAGCCGGTTAGAATGAACTTACGCACGCGGCGATTCCTAACAGATGCCCGCCGTCAAAGGAAGAAAAATTCCCCAGCCTTGCGGCACAACCTGAATCCTTGGCGACTTTGGCTCGCGGCGTTCACGCCGCTTCCGCGTCGGCTTAAAAACCCGCGTTGAAGCGGCCTGAAGGCCGCGCGCCCATGAGTTCTGCGTCTCACCCAACGGCTGAACGCTTTGAGCAGGTCCGTTAGGATTCGGGGGCGCAACAACGCGTTTCAGTTGTTGCAAGTCCGCTGGTCTGCTGGAGGGGCGGCTTGCCAGCCGCCCAGTGTACCGGGTCTGCTGGTAAGCCGCCCCATCGGCATCAAGCGCAACCAACTCACCACATTCAGCCATCCCCCGTGGCAACAAACTGAGATGTGCCCGTGACACAGGAAAGCGCGAGCGGGCGAAGGTGATCAACCAGCCCCGCGTCCCGGCGGCCTGGCTGATGATTCAGAAATCCGTGTTCGGCTGCGGCAAATCCAGTTCCTTGATCCAGATGTTGCGGTAACGCACGTCGTGACCTTCGGCCTGAAGTTTTAGCCCGCCGGGTGTGTCCGTGATGCCCTTGCCACCGTCGTTGCCCCCATCGAGACCGGAGTTCGGCCCGCCCCAAACTTGATTGATCGGCACGTTGGTGTGAACCTTGATACCGTTGAAATACATCGTCACCAAGGCCTTTTCAACGCGTTTACCGTCCTTGAACCGCGCCGCGCGGAACACGATGTCGTAGGCGTTCCATTTGCCGACGCCATTGTAGGCGTGATACGGCGACTCGGTCTCGTTGATCACCGCGCCCATGCCATGTTTGGTTTTGTCGCCGTCGAGCACCTGGATTTCGTAACGGTTCTGCAAATAGACGCCGCTGTTGCCGCGGGGCTTGGGAATCAGGAATTCGATGTGCAGCCGGAAGTCGCGGTACGCCTGCTTCGTCACAATGTCCGCCGCGCCATACCGGCCGCCATCCGCCGCGCGGTCATCCGTCATCACACAGGTCCCGCCATCCACCGGGTCCTCCACGATGCGCCACTTGATGGGCAGCGACGACTTGAACCCCGGCCCTTCCCAGTACGTCCACTTCTCGTCCAGCATCGCGCGTGAGCCGTCAAAAAGAACCTCCGCCCCCGCCTCGGGCTTCGCGCCGACCCCAATGTGTTTCTCGGCGGCGACAGTGCCGGGCACAAATGTCAGAAGTAAGAGGAGCGTGACTGCCGGGTGGAGGGAGAGGATCGTTTTCATATTGTCGAGTGTGGCAACGATATGACACCGGCCTCGGACGAGTAAAGTCATCCTTGGACGGTATTTGTCCCACCCTCACGGGTAAACTGGCCGCGTGAATGTGAACAATTGGCAACAACTCCACCTTGTTACTCCCGCGCCCAGTGGCTACAAAAGCCCATGCTACCCAGGCGCTCCGGGGCGATGAAATGAGATTGATTTTATGAAACCGTATCCCCTCCCACTCGCAATCTCCGGTCTGCCGGCGTTATGGACGCGACCCGACACCGGCTCGTCGCCCGTGTCGTATGTCGCGCCGACGTTCAGCGCGGCGAAGGGCATGTTTGAGTCCATCCTGCGCTGGAAGTCGGTTCGCGTCCGCCCGGTGAAAGCGGAAATCTGCCGGCTCATCCAATTCCATCGCTACGTCACCAACTACGGTGGGCCGCTGCAAGCGGGGTTTTATCGGGACGCATCTGCGTAATCCGCATGACACTTTACGCTCACACCGCCAAAGACGCGCAGGAACACCCGTTGCCGGAAAGCTCTGGACGCTGGCAACCGCTAATCGAGCACTTGCGCAATGGCGCCGCGCTGGCCAAGGGTTTTGCCGCGCCGCTCGGTCTGGAAATGGAAGCCGAATTCGCCGGCCTGCTGCATGATTTGGGGAAATACCGGCCTGAATTTCAGCAGATGTTGCGCGGTGAGCGCGGCAGCAGTGCCGAAACCCAACACGCTGTTTTCGGCGCGGCCTGGGCGTTTGACCGCGTTGAACAGGAAAACAAGCTCGCCGGCACAGCCTTTGCCATCGCCGGTCACCACGCCGGCTTGCATGACCTCGGCGATTTGCAGCAACTTGTCGCCGCGCCGAAACTTCGTCCCCTCGAAACCGCCCGAGATTTGGTGCAACTGCTCGAAGGCGAACTCGGCCCGATCCCGGCCGCCGCCAGCCCGCCTCCGTGGGTGACGGATGCCTTCGCGACCGATCTTTACACCCGGCTGCTCTTTTCCTGTCTGGTGGACGCCGACCGGCTCGACACCGCCTGTTGGCCGGACACTCCACAGCCGGACAAACCCCTCGAAGCCGACCGGTTGCTCGCAGCCGTCCAGACGGAGCGCCAGCGGAAAAGCGAGGCCAACCCCGACAGTCCGCTCGCCGCGCTCCGGAACCGCATTTTCGACGCCTGCCTCGCACAAGCCGCGCAGCCCCAGGGCTTCTTCTCGCTCACCGTCCCCACCGGCGGCGGCAAGACGCTTTCTTCGATGGCCTTCGCGCTGGCTCACGCCAAAGCGCACGGCCTCCGCCGCGTCATCGTCGTCATTCCCTACCTTTCCATCATCGAGCAAAACGCCGCCGAGTATCGCCGCATCCTCGGGCACGACGTGGTCCTGGAGAACCACTCTGGCGTTTGCCCGCCACCGGACCAGAGCGAAGAGGAAAAATCCCGCCTCGAACTCGTTGCCGAGAATTGGGACTCCCCGGTTATCGTCACCACGTCGGTGCAGTTCCTCGAATCGCTCTTTGCCGCCGCGCCCGCGCGCTGCCGCAAGCTCCACCGCATCCCCCGCTCCGTCGTCATTTTCGATGAAGTGCAAACCTTGCCGGCGCATCTGCTCGCGCCTTCGTTCAACGTCTTCCGTGAACTCCAGCGCAACTATGGCGTCAGCTTCATCTTCTGCTCCGCCACGCAACCGGCCTTCCGACGCAACGGCTCGCTGCCCAAAGACTTCTTCGAGCCGCACGAACTGCGCGAAATCGCGCCCGATCCTCCGGCGCTCTTCCGCCAACTGCGCCGTGTGGATTACCACCTGCCCGCCGCCGGCGAAACGCTCGACTGGCCCGCGCTGGCCGAACGCCTTGCCGCCGAGCCGCAGGTTCTCTGCGTCGTCAACCTCACCCGCCATGCGAAGGATCTCTGGGAGGAACTGCGCCGCCAGCGGCCCGATGAGCCGCCGCCCATCCACCTCTCCGCCGCGATGTGCCCGGAACATCGCCTCACGCTCATTGAGGAAATCCGCCGGCAACTGCGCGACGGCGCATCCTGCCGCGTCGTCTCCACGCAGCTCATCGAAGCGGGCGTGGACGTGGACTTCCCCGTCGTCTGGCGCGCGCTCGGCCCGCTGGATTCCATCGTCCAGGTCGCCGGCCGCTGCAACCGCGAAGGCCGCCGGCCCGCCGGCCAGATGCACGTTTTCCGCCCGGCCGACCACAAGCTCCCGCAAGGTCTCTATCAAGCCGCCGCTGACCAGGCCGCCATCACGCTTGCCTCTCTCAGCCAGGACCCGCACCCCACCGAGCGCCTCGCCACCGACCCGCAACTCTTCGCCGACTACTTCCAAAACCTTTATCAGGTCGTGAACACGGACTACGCTCGGCGTGGTGAAACCACCATTCAGCAGGACCGCGAGCAACTCCGTTTCCGTCAGGTCGCCGCCAAAGCCAGGGTCATCGCCGACGAAGGCCGGCCCGTCATCGTCTCCCGCGACAGCCACGGCAAACCCTACGCCGCGCCGCTCATCGAAGAAATCCGCGCTCGTGTGCCCGCGCCCGGCCAGCCCCGCTTCACGCGCGATGACCTCCGCCGCCTGCAACGCTTCATGGTCAACGTCCGCTCGCACAACTTTGCCCGGCTGCAGCCCATGAAGGCCATCCACGAACTTCTCCCGAACCTTGAACTCCAAGTCCTCGACGACGGCTACTATCACCCTGACCTCGGCTTGGTGATTGAGAACCGCCCGCTGGACGATTTCATCGCATGAAAACCAACAGCCACATCACCCTCCGCGTCTGGGGCGACTTTGCCTGTTTCACCCGCCCCGAAATGAAAGTCGAGCGCGTCAGCTACCCCGTCATGACGCCTTCCGCCGCCCGCGGCATCCTGGAAGCCATCTTCTGGGAGCCGCAGATGTTCTACCTCATTGAGGCCATCCGCGTCGTCAAAAAGGGCCGGTGGTTCTCCTTCCGGCGTAACGAAGTCATCAAAGTCATCAGCCTCGACAGCGCCCGCACTTGGATGCGCGAGCCGGACAAAGTCACGCCCATTCAAGCCGGCGGCGGAGCGGACGACGGCACGCAGCGCAACATGCTCGCCCTCCAGGACGTTGAATACCTCATCACCGCTGAGGTCCGCACCACGCCGCTGGCCAACCGCCCCGAAGACACGCTGGCCAAATACCTCGGCGAAATCGAACGCCGCGCCCGCCAGGGCAAATGCTTCCACCGCCCCGGACTGGGCATGAGGGAATTCGCCGCCGACTTCGAGTGGGTGGACGGCGATCCCGACGCCGCTCTCACCCGCCGCGCCGCTGAGCTTTGCCAATGCCCGGAACAGTTCAACGAAGACCTCGGCCTGATGCTCTACGATGTCTTTGACCCCCGCGAGCGCAGCGCCGGCTTCCGGTGGCTGCGCGCGGAGGAGATCTCAGATTCCGAATCTCAAATCCCAAATCCGCTACGCGGTCGCCCACGAGCCTCCCGCCGCACCGCCGAACCCGTCCGCTGGACCGGCAAGCTCATCAAGCCACAACCCGCCTTCTTCCACGCCCGCATCGAGAAATCCAAACTCGATTGCCACCCCGACCGCGTCCAAATCCTCACCCCAACCACCGGAGGACACTGACCATGCTGCTCAAACTGCTTTACGAACTGGCGCAATCCCGCCATCTGCTCGATGACCTCGCATTTGCGCCCAAAGCCGTGCGCTGGATCATCGAACTGGATGATTCCGGCAATCTCGTCGGCGCTGGTCCGCAGGCCGCCGGCGACGACAAGCGCGGCAAGGAATTCCGTTGTCCGCAGACTACCCGTCCCAAGGTCGCCGGCGGTGTGGCCGAGTTTCTGGCCGACGGCCTGACGGCTGTTTTCGGCCTCGATCCCGATCCCGAAGCTCGGATGCCGGCAAAGAGGCGCGCTGACCGCGACGCCAACAACACGGCCAAGCAAGCCGACTTCTGGCGGCAGATTGAGGAAGCCAAAAAGGCGACCGCCCATCCCGGCCTCAAAGCGGTGCTCGCCTTCAAGCGTCGGATGAGCGAACTGCAACCCAGGTTGCTTCGTTGGGGCAAGGCGGCCGACGCAACTGCCGATGCAAAACCCGCTTGGTGGTTGCGAACTGCCGGCGGTAGCGAAGTCAAACTCGGCCCGGACAATTTCACCTTCCGCGTCAACGGCCAGCTTCTCTTGGAAGACGAAGCGCTCCGGGCTTATTGGCGAACCGTTCACGCCAACGAAATCAAAACCGCGCGCGAGGCGTTTCCCAAAGGCCTTTGCCTCATCTCCGGTGCGAACGGCGCGCCCCTTGCGCCTACGCATAACCCCAAAATCCAGGGCGTGCCGAACACTCCCGCCTTCGGTGCGGCCATCGTGTCCTTCGATAAACCGGCCTTCGCCTCCTATGGTTTTGACCAGAGCCTCAACGCGCCGGCGTCAGACGAGGCGGCCACCGCTTACTGCGTTGCCCTCAACTGGCTGCTCGACCGCGCTGATCATTCCCTTCGCTTGGGCCAAACCACCCTCTGCTTCTGGGCACAGGAAAACGAAGCCTCCTCCGGGTTGTTCGCGCGCCTGCTCAACCGCCCCGATCCGCAAAGCGTGGCCCAGTTCATTCGCTCGCCTTGGGCGGGCATTGAGCGCGAACTTGCCCGCCGCGATCGCTTCTGCGCGATCACCTTGGCGGGCAATGCCGGCCGCGTTGTGGTCAAACACTGGCTGCAAGTCCCCTTGGACCAGGCCGTCGAGAACTTCCACCAGTGGTTCGCCGATTTGGAATTGTTCGTGCCGCTCCGACCGCAAGCCGATGCTGGCAAACGCCGCAAGCCGCGCGACGACTCCGCCACGCCCGACAAGGAATCCATTCCACCGCTGGCCGTCTTCCGCCTGGCTTGCACCACCGTTCGCGAGGCCAAAGACCTGCCCCCGGACGTGCCGGCCCAGCTCTACCGCGCCGCCCTCGAAGGCACAGCCCCGTCCACGGCCCTCATCAAGCCCATTTTGGACCAACTCCACTCCCGGCTCGTGCGCGACGAGCATTACAATCTGCTTTTCGACGAGAGCCGGTTCGCTCTCCTCAGACTCATCCTCAACCGCAACCGAAAGGACTCCACCATGGAAATCAAAACCAAACTCACGGCCGACACTGACGACCCGGCCTACAATTGCGGTCGTCTCCTTGCCGTCCTTGCCGCCGCCCAGGCCAAGGCGCATGAATTCAAACTTGAGGGCGCGGGCGTCGCCGAACGCTACTTCGGCACGGCCTCGGTCTCGCCCGCCAGCGTGTTCCCGCTGATCCTGCGGCTGAACCGCCATCACCTCAAAAAAATCAGCAAGTCCGAGCGCTTCGCCGGACACGAACGCTTCTTGCAGGAGCAAATCCAGAACATCCTGACGCTCTTCAAGCCCGAACAGCCCGGCAAACCGCCGGTCTTTCCTCGCACGCTCGACCTCCAGGCCCAGGGCCGGTTTGCCCTGGGCTTCTATCAACAGTCCGCCGAGGACGAGGCGGCCCGCAAGCCGTCAAGCCCGACAAACCCGAACCCCAAGCCAGACAATTAAACTGTCCACCACAACGAAAATGACACAGACCATGAACACAAACATCCTCACGAACCGCCACGACTTCCTGCTCCTGTTCGAAGTCACCAACGGCAACCCCAACGGCGATCCCGATGCCGGCAACCTGCCGCGTCTTGATCCCAACACCAACCGCGGCATCGTCTCCGACGTCTGCCTCAAGCGCAAAGTGCGCAACTTCGTCGAGTTGTTTCCGCCGCCCCGCGAAAGCGAAACCGCCAACGGCTACAACATCCTCATCAAACAGGGCGCGGTGATTGAGACCGAGCAGAAACGCGGCATCAAAGCCGCCGTGGACTCGTTGCCCAAGGACGCACCCGATTCCAAGAAGGCCGAAGTCGCCAAAGACTGGCTCTGCCGCGAGTTCTACGACGTCCGCACCTTCGGCGGCGTTCTTTCCACCGGCGACGACGTGCTCAAAGGCTCGGCGTTCGGTCAGGTGCGAGGGCCGGTGCAATTCACCTTCGGCCAGTCCTTCCATCCCATCACGCCGCTGGAGGTGACGATCACGCGTTGCGCCGTGACCAAGGAGGAAGACGCCAAGAAAGAGCGCACCATGGGCAACAAACACATCGTTCCCTACGCCCTCTACGCCGCCAAAGGCTACGTCTCGCCCGCCTTTGCCGAGCGCACCGGCTTCACTCAGGCCGACCTCGACCTGCTCTGGCAGGCGCTCCTGCACATGTTCGAGCACGACCGCTCCGCCGCCCGCGGCGAAATGGTCGTGCGCGGCCTTTACGACTTCGAGCACGTCGGCACACAGCACGCGAACAACGCCGAGCAAAACAAGAAGGAAGCTCGCCTCGGTTGCGCCCATGCCCACCAGCTCTTCGAGGGCGTTAAGGCCAGCCTCAAACCCGGCAAATCCTTCCCCGAATCCTTTGCCGACTACGAGGTGCGATGCGAATGGACCGTGGAAAATCTGCCGCTGGGAATCATTCTTCATCTGCGCCACGAGGGCCTTTCCATCGGACCGCGACGCGCCTGATGTGAATCCAACCCTGCCATCACCGCCGGATTGGGGCGGAGAGCGCGAGCCAATCCCGCTCTCCGCCATCAACCAATACCTGTTCTGTCCCCGTCGCGCCGCCCTCATCCACATGGAGGGCATCTTCGAGGACAACGAACACACCCTCCGCGGCGACATCGTCCACGAGCACACCGACCTCGCCGGTTACGAGGTCGTCAAGGGCGTGCTCCTCTGGCGTGCGTTGCCCGTTTGGTCCGAGCGCCTCGGCCTCTCTGGCAAGTGCGATATCGTCGAGGTCGAACTCCGTTCAACCTCGAATTTGCAATCTCCAATCTCAGATTTGCAATCGGGTGCGGCGGACAATCTGAAATCTCAAATTTCAAATCTGAAATCGGGCCGCATCGCGGCCCTGCGGCCGGTCGAATTGAAACTCGGCAAACGCCGGAAATGGGAGAACGACGACGCCCAACTCTGCGCCCAAGCCCTCTGCCTGGAGGAAATGTTCGGCATCGCCATCCCGCGCGGCGCGGTCTTTCACGCGGACAGCAAGCGCCGGCGCGAAGTCGAGTTCACCGCCGACCTGCGCGCCCGCACCGAGCAGGCCATCGCCGAACTCCACGCGCTGCTGGCCCAATCTGAAATTTCAAATCTCAAATCTGAAATCCCGCCGCTCCCCCCGGCAGTTTGGCGACCCGCCTGCGAGGAATGTTCGCTGTTCGACATCTGCCTGCCCAAAGCCACCGCCCAGGACCGCCGCGTGGAGCGCCTGGCGGCTTCCTTATTTCAGATTTGAGATTCGGGATTTGAGATTTCAGACGCCCAGCGCAACCCTCCAAACACCATCAGCGATCTCAACCATCAACCATCAATCATCAGTCATTCATCGAAAGACCCTCAACCCTCAAACCCCAAGAACCCATGACCTACAAATCGTTTGAAGACCTGCCCGTCTGGCAAAAAGCCGCTGAACTCTACGAATTGACCGAGGAGCTGCTCGAACTTCCCGCCTTCAAAGCCACTACCGGCTTTCGCGACCAGCTCGACCGCGCCGCGCTCTCCGTGTCCAACAACATCGCCGAGGGTTTTGAGCGAGGGACGACCAACGAGCTGCTGGCGTTTCTCTACATCGCCCGCGGCTCGGCCGGCGAAACCCGCTCCATGCTCACCCTCAAATTTCGCCGCGCGGAAAAATCCCGCTGGCCCGCCGATCTGAAATCTCAAATTTCCAATCTCAAATCCATTGCGGAAAGCTGCTCGCGCCAGATTCGCGCCTGGGCCGACCACCTGCAAAACTCGGAAATCAAGGGTCAGCGCCATCTGACCGACAAATCGCGCGCCGAAGCCGAGCGGAAAAAGCGCGCGCAGGCGTTTGACGTGACCTTGCTGCGCCACCTGCCCGTCTGGCATCCCAAACGCAAGGAAGCCGAGGAAAAGGGTCTGATCTGAAATCTCAGATTTGAAATTCCAAAGCCTCAATGCCTGAAGTCATCCAAAACACCCTGTACCTGACCACCGGGGGCACCTTCGTCAGTCGTGACCACCTTACCTTGCAGGTCGAAGTGCCCGTTTTCCCGCCCGACCTGCCGCCAGAGCAACGCACCCGCGACCAGGCCGCGGATTGGCGCAAGGTCTCGATCCCCATTCATCACCTCGAATCCCTCTGCGCCTTCGGCCCCGTCACCCTCACGCCGCCGGCGCTGGACCTGTGCTGGGAGCACGGCGTGGCCGTGAATTTCCTGAGCGAGTTTGGTTATCTGCAGGCCCGCCTGACCGGCGTGGCGGACACCAGCGTCACGTTGCGCCGCGCCCAGTTCCGCGCCGCCGATGACCCGGCGAAATGCGCCGCCATCGCGCGTCAAATCATCGCCGGCAAACTCCAGAACTCCCGCAACAGCCTCCTGCGCGGCGCAAGAGAATCTGAAATCTCAAATGTGAAATCCCAATTCGGCGAAGCCACCGATTCCCTGGCCCGGCAAATTCGCCAGTTGGCGGAATTTCAAGTTCCCAAACCGAAATCACCAATCGCAGACTTGGAATCGAACGGTCCGGACAATCTGCAATCTCGATTCTCAAATCAGGAATCGAGCAGGCCCGACAATCTGAAATCTCAAATTTCAAATTTGAAATCCCAGGTGGACGCCTTGCGCGGCGCGGAAGGCCTGGGCAGCGCCACCTACTTTGGCGTGTTCACCCTCCTGCTCAAACAGCAACGCGAGGCGTTCGCCTTCACCACCCGCAGCCGCCGCCCGCCCCGCGACCGCATCAACTGCCTGCTCTCGTTCCTCTACGCGCTCGTCCGGCACGACTGCATCGCCGCGCTCACGAGCATCGGCCTCGACCCGTTTGTCGGCTTTCTGCACGCCGAGCGCCCGAACCGCCCGGCGCTGGCGCTCGACCTCATGGAAGAATTCCGCCCCTGGCTCGCCGACCGACTGGCCGTCACCCTCATCAACCGCCAGCAAATCGGCCCGGACGATTTTGCCGTGCGCGAAGGCGGCGCGGTCGAGTTCACCGACGCCGGACGCAAGCGCGTCATCAAGGCCTATCAGGAACGGAAGCAGGAGAAACTCACCCACCCGCTGCTGGAACAGGAATTCCGCATCGCCCAGATTCCCTTCGTCCAAGCCCGCATCCTCGCCCGCCACCTGCGCGGCGATCTGCCGGATTATCTTCCCTTCGTGCCCAAATGAAATTCAAATCTCAAATTTCAAATCTCCAATCACCCCGCGCGCCATGCTGATCCTCATCACCTACGACGTCTCCACCGTGGAAAAAGCCGGCCTGCGCCGGCTGCGCCGCGTGGCCCGCGCCTGCGAAGACTACGGCGTGCGCGTGCAGAAAAGCGTCTTCGAATGTCAGGTCGGCCAGACCGAATGGGTGCAACTGCGCGCGCGCCTGCTCAAGGAAATCAAGACGGATGAAGACTCCCTGCGCTTCTACTTTCTCGATGAAACCGCCAAGAGCCGGATCGAACACCACGGCTGCGAGAAACCCATGGACCTCACCGAACCCCTCATCCTTTGAATCTCAGATCTCAGATTTCAAATTTGAATTCCCCGGCGCGAACCCCCAGTGCCGGCCTGGGCCGGAAGACTTCGCGCAGCAAGCCAACCACAAGCCAAACAACCCCTTTCAATCGTTCTTTGAGATCACGACCGGACAACCCCAACTCGAGATTGGCAACTTCGCGGAAAGGCGGTACAAAAGACCTGTGGCCCAGCCAGTTGGAAGGGCCGCAGTCGCCGCGTCCCTCGGGACGCGGCGCGGATTGAAACTTGAACCTCTCAATCAACTCTTGTGTGATTGGCGTGTCGCCGCGTCCCTCGGGACGCGGCGCGGATTGAAACGTAGCTTCCTCGGACCATAACCTTGCAACCAAACTGTCGCCGCGTCCCTCGGGACGCGGCGCGGATTGAAACTTCATGCGCGTTGAAAACCAGCCAAGATTTTTGCCAGTCGCCGCGTCCCTCGGGACGCGGCGCGGATTGAAACCCGTCCGTACGCGACAACCTTCAGCACGCTTCCAACGGTCGCCGCGTCCCTCGGGACGCGGCGCGGATTGAAACGGTGAGTTGAGCGTGAACCATGCTCATGGGGTAGTGTGTCGCCGCGTCCCTCGGGACGCGGCGCGGATTGAAACCCGACTCATTGAACGCGGAAACAGATTTTACATCGAGTCGCCGCGTCCCTCGGGACGCGGCGCGGATTGAAACGGTGAGTTGAGCGTGAACCATGCTCATGGGGTAGTGTGTCGCCGCGTCCCACGGGACGCGGCGCGGATTGAAACCCGACTCATTGAACGCGGAAACAGATTTTACATCGAGTCGCCGCGTCCCTCGG
>WYBW01000067.1 GCA_011525685.1 Verrucomicrobiia bacterium | reverse complement strand
TGGATGCGAAGACTCTCCCTCACCCTTTTTCCCTCTCCCGCTGGGAGAGGGAGACCGTTGCCGAGACTTCAGATCATTCACCTGTATTCTCTCAATTCCATTCCACTGAAAACAGCGAGGAACCGCAAGGATTGAAGGCAATGTCTTTCTCAGAGAGGCTTTTGACATTTCCTCCACCGGACATAAGGCAACCGTGGGGCGAATCCCCCGCGATGGTGCTTTCGGCCCATTGGCCACCGGCCCATAGTGTGGCAAGACTCCCATGTTCATCCATGGCATTTTGCACGAAACATCGGCCTTACAGCCATTTGCAAAACAGCATCTGCCTATCGCGACGATGCCATCGGGCGGCTTGGATTTGCCAGCAGGCAGAAATTCGCACCCTCAAAAAAGTTTTCGGTAACGAAATCGAGAAAACGCTTCTGAGGAGGGCAGAGAACGCATAACAGTTATGAAGACCATAGCGATTGAGACCAAAACCTGTCCGAGCTGCGGCAAACCCGTGCCGGAAGGCGCGCTGGCCGGACTTTGCCCGGCGTGCCTGCTGGCCCAAGGCGCTGCGACAGAAACCCGCGAAGGCGGAACGCCACACTTCCAACCTCCCTCATTGGGCGAAATCTCGCGGCTGTTTCCCCAGCTCGAAATCCTCGGCCTGTTGGGCGCGGGCGGGATGGGCGCGGTTTACAAGGCGCGTCAACCGGCGCTGGACCGGTTCGTGGCGCTCAAAATCCTGCCGGCCACCGGCAGCGGCGAAATCAACTTCGCGGAGCGGTTCAATCGCGAGGCGCGCGCCCTGGCCCGGTTGAGCCATCCGAACATCGTGGCGGTACATGAATTCGGACAGACGGGCCATCTGCACTTCTTCATCATGGAGTTCGTGGACGGCGCGAATCTGCGGCAACTTTCGCGGGCGTCGCGGCTCTCCCCGCGCGAGGCGTTGCAGGTCATTCCGCAAATCTGCGATGCGCTCCAATACGCCCATGACGAGGGTGTGGTGCATCGCGACATCAAACCGGAGAACGTGCTGGTGGATCGGAAGGGTCGGGTGAAGATCGCCGACTTCGGGCTGGCCAAGATTCTCGGTTACGACGCGGAGGCAGCCCGCCTCACGGCGGAAGGGCAGATCATGGGCACGCCGCATTACATGGCGCCGGAGCAGGTGGAGCGTCCGCTGACGGTGGATCATCGCGCGGACATTTATTCGCTGGGCGTGGTGCTTTACGAATTGCTCACCGGCGATCTGCCTTTGGGCAAGTTCCCGCCGCCTTCGCGCAAGGTGCAGGTGGACGTGCGTCTCGATGACGTGGTGTTGCGCGCCCTGGAAAACGATCCGGCCCGGCGTTATCAACGGGCGAGCGAGGTCAAATCGCAGGTGGAAAGCATCACGAGTTCCGGGACGCCGGCCACGGCCCGGCAGATTGCCGTTCCTTCCGAAGAAAAGCGTTCCTCGGGGAGTGGAGTGCGTTATCTGCGCTGGGCGGGCATCCCGGTGGTGACGGAACGCAACGGCGAACGGGAGGTGAACTTCCAAGGCGCACTGGGCGCGGTCTTCCTCACGATGATGGTTGCCGCGCTGGCTCATCAAATCGTGCGATGGATGGCCGGCACGGAGCACTCCTTATCCCGCCTGGTCTGGTTGGCGGGGCTCTTCACGGCATTCTGGGGGCTGCGCCGCACCATCAACCAGCCTTGGGAAAAGCCGGAGCGAGCGGCCAAGGGGACCGTCATCCTGCCACCAAAGCGCAAGTTCCGATACCTCGGTGACGCTCTGATGCTGGTGGGATTGTTTGCGTTTGTAATTGGCAGTCACTATCTCAGAACCGCAATCTTTCCGCCGGGCAAAGGCGGGCTCCTGGCACGGTCCACGATTCAACAGAAGGCCAAATGGAATCGTGAATCCGGAATTATGGTTGCCGAACTTCCCAGTGGTGGCTCCTTGGAATTGGTTGCAGTGGCGGAGGTGGGGGCAGCCCCGAACCAATGGTGGCGACCCGACGGCACACCCGCAGCCGATCTCACATTGGACTTGCTGAACGCAGTGCCGCCCGGACGGGAGGAGGGGCTGAATCGCAACATGGTTTTCCGCACCCGTGACCTACCGGAAGGAGCGGACGGAGTGTACTTCGAATCAAATCCACAGGCCATGATTGGCTCGGGAGGGGAAGTATTTGCCGGGGATGATCCGTTGTCCGACGCCCGACCCGCAGTGTTCTCGTGGCGAACCAACCCCCGCCGAGCCACGGTCTTTGCCGGCGTTTCCATAGATCCGTGGCGAACGATCAGCGCACGAGACCCGAACAATCATCGAACCTCATATTTTACCAAACCGGGCGATCCGCGCTGGGACGTGAACATCCACAAGACGACCGACGGCAAGGACGGCGTGGAAATCACGATGATCATGGCAAGAGAAACGCGCGATTGGCGGACTCGCATCGTGGCCGTGGACCGCAACGGGAAGGAACACACTTATCGGAGCGCTTCCGGTTCGGCCACGCCAAACGGGGACAACCGCATCTGGACCTATGCCTTCCCCGGCCTGACCCTAAAGGAAGTCAAGGAGTTCCAAGTCCAGGTCCGTCCCGTGCATTGGGTCGAATTCCCTGAGGTTTCGTTGCTGCCACGCTCCTCCTTGCCGGTGGCACTGCCGCTGAAGTTCAGCGAAGTGCTCGAGCGCACTTTTGACGAGTGGATTGATTTCGATACGGGGCACACCGGAGCGTTTCCGCCGGGCAAACCGGGCGAACCGGTGTTTGCCGGCATTGGCGAGAGCGTGCTGTGGGCGCAGGAAAACGGATTTGATGCCGTGGCCGGCGTGGGCGAGTTGCAGATTCTCGACGCGACGTTCGCCGCGCTTCGGGATGCCGATTGGGACACTCTCACGGCGCAACAAGTCGTGGACCGCCATCATCAAGGCGTGTTCAGGCCACGCACGCTCAAGCCCACGGAGAATGACGGCAGTGGCCGCACTTTCGCCTATCGCACAAGGGAAAACGGATTCGGAATTCTTCAGTTGCTCAAACTCGACGCGCAGCGCGGCGAACTTCATGTGCGGTTCAAGCAAATCCTTCGGGCGGGAGCGAAACCGGCGGTGCAGGCCCGGCGCGATTTTTCCTCCGGCGCCGTCACCACGAAACTGGGCAACGGCGGTTCGGTCACGTTGGTGGCGCTGAAGCCGAGCCACGAACCATCGCGAGCCTGGCGGCGGCCGGACGGCTCGCTGTTGGCAGGCTTCGAGTGTTCGATCCAACACTCGAACCGATTAAGCGCGGTGGAAGCCAGGTTGTTTGACGTCTTGTTTAGACTACAGAACCTGCCTCGGCCCGTGGACATGCCTGTGTTCGAGTTTGCGGGCGCAATCCGCAGCGCGGCCGGGGGCAAAGTCGTGTCCGGGGACATGGCCAATGATGGGTTGCTGCCGGTGCAAGTGGTCTGGCCGCTGTCCGCGAAGTCGGCCTCGGCGCGGCTCGGCATTCCGCTCGCGGAATGGCACACCATTCGGAGCCTTGAATCGTTCACACGCAGTTTCTCGAAGACCCGCATCGGAGACGATCCGCCGTGGGACATTGAAATGCACACCGCCGGTGTGGGAACAAAGGGCGCCCAAGTGACAGTAGTGTTTGGCAGGCCATATCCGGACTGGAATCTCCGCGTGATGGCCAGCCTCCCTGGCGGCACGCTCGTGCCGGGAATCGCGGACACGACGCTCAAGAACGGTCCGGCGACCACCACGACCTTCGTCTTTCCCGGACTCACACTGGACCAGGTGCGCAATTTCCAGGTGCAGGCTCAACCTCTTCAGTGGGTGGACTTGGGAAGCCTGAGTCTGACAGCCGCAATCGAAACCGCCAAGCCATGACCGACAACGAATCCGCCTCCGGGGAGTCCAGCGCCGCGCCCTGCGATGTTTTCGTGACGACGCGCTGGACGATGGTGCTTTCCGCGGGTCGGAAGTCCTCGCCGCAATCGGACCGCGCGCTGGCCGAGTTGTGCCAGACCTATTGGTATCCGCTTTATGCCTTTGTGCGGCGCCAGGGCCATTCGAAGGAGGATGCCGAGGACGTCGTTCAGGCCTTCTTCGCCCTTTTTCTGGAGAAAAATTACCTCGAAGGCCTGCAAGCCGAGCGCGGCAAGTTTCGAGCTTTTCTGCTGGCCTCGCTTAAACATTTTCTTGCGAACGAGTGGGATAAAGCCAATCGCCAGAAGCGCGGCGGCGGCGCGCAACATCTGTCCCTGGACTGGCGTAGCGCGGAAGATCGTCTGCATCTCGACCCGCCGGGTGCCGACAGTCCTGATCGAACCTTCGACCGCGAATGGGCTTTGGCGTTGCTGGAGTGCGTCATCCACCGTCTGCGTGACGATTGTCTCCGCGAGGGCCGGGAGCATTTGTTCGAGCAGGCGAAGGGCTATTTGATGGTGGGTGAAAAAGCCATCCCGTATGCCGAGGCGGCGCGGGCGCTCGGCACCGATGAAGGCACGGTGCGCGTGGCGGTGCATCGCCTGCGCAAACGGTATCGCGAACTGCTGCGGGACGAAATCGCGCAAACCCTGAACGACCCCGCGCAGGTGCAGGAGGAGCTCAGATCCTTGCAGGCGGCGCTGGCGGCTTGAAGCCTGGCGTACACTGCTCTCCAAAAAGCGCCCGGCGTTTACACCGAAGTTCCAGTCGGCTCGCCCTGTGGAGTGTTTCGTCAAGCAGCCCGCCGCGCCGGGTGAAGTCTTGCTCCACGGGCAAGTGTACCGGTTGGAAAACCGGCGCTACGCCCTTTGGCGCGGGGAAGTCCTATCCCAGATCAACTGAGATGTGTTTCGTGTCGAGGAAGGCGTCCAATCCTTCAATGCCCAGTTCGCGTCCCCAACCGCTTTGTTTGACGCCGCCGAACGGGCATTGCGAGGTGGTGGGCAGGCCGTCGTTGATGCCGATGGTGCCGGCTTCCAGCGCCTCAGCGAGCCGGAACATGCGTCCGAGGTCACGGGTGAAAACGTACGCCGCCAGACCGTGAATGGTTTTGTTGGCCAGTGTGATGGCTTCCTCCTCGGTGTCGAACGCCGTGACCGGCGCCACCGGGGCGAAAGTCTCTTCGAACATGCACAGGCTGCTGTGGCCGACGCCGGACAGGACGGTGGGTTCGAAGAAGAACCCCACCCGGCCCAGGCGGTGCCCGCCGCAGCGCAATTCCGCGCCGCCGTTGATTGCGTCCTGCACGTGTTCCTCGGCCTTGGCCACCGCGGCCTCGTCAATCAACGGACCGATTTGCACCTGGGGATCCACGCCATCGCCCACCTCCAACGCCTGAACCTTTTCGGTGAGCCGGCGGATGAACGCGTCATATACCTGACGCTGCACGTAAATCCGGTTGGCCGCCACGCAGGACTGGCCGGTGTTCCTGAACTTGGCCATGAGGGTGCCCGCGACCGCCTCGTCCACCATGCAATCCTCAAACACGAGCACCGGAGCGTTGCCGCCCAGTTCCAGCGAAAGCGGCTTCACGTGCCGCGCCGCCCCCGCAATCAGCTTGCGGCCCACTTCGGTTGAACCGGTGAACGAGATTTTTCGGCACAGTGGATTCTCCAAAAACTCGTTGGCGATTTCCTCGGCTGGACCGGCCAGCAGTTGAAAGACCCCCGGCGGCAATTCCGCCTTGCTCATACATTCGGCCAGCGCCACTGCCGCAAGCGGTGTCTGGCTGGCGGGCTTGAGGATGACCGGACACCCGGCCGCCAATGCCGGCGCCACTTTGCGCACCGCCAGCATCAACGGGAAGTTCCAAGGGGTGATGGCCGCCACCACGCCCACCGGGGTTCTGAGCACCAGATGCCGCTTGCTTTCCACCTGTTGGGGCACCACCCGGCCATAAATCCGGCGCGCCTCGGCGGCGAACCAGCGCAAATGATCCAACGCCAGCGCCACCTCGCCCTGGCTTTGGCCGATGGGTTTCCCGTTCTCCAAAGTGATGATGCGGGCAACTTCCTCGCGTCGGCGCTCCAGTTCGTCGGCAATCTTTTCCAACAGTTCACCCCGGCCTTTGCCCGTGACTTCGCGCCATGCCTGGAACGCCGCGTGCGCGTCGCTGATGGCCTGCGCCACGTGAACCCGGTCCACCACCGACATCCGGCCGATGACCTCCGTGCTGGCGGGATTGATGACCGGCATGGAATCACCGGTGATCACCCAGTTCCCATTCAGATAAACCGGGTGAGTCTTCATCCTGCGACCCCGTTCCAAGGCGACAACTTCATGCGCGGGCACATGGTTAAAGGCGCAACCCGGCCGGGTCACGCCTTTTCTGCCAGCCGCTCGGTGATGGCGAGCATCCACGGTGTCTGGAAGTGACCTCAACCTGGCCGGGCGGAAGACTCGTTGGTCAGCCATCGCTCCGCCCGCTCTGAGACAAGCGGAGTTCTCCCGCCCCGAGAACCGCCAACCCAACCATGCAACTTCCACTCCCAGTCGCTGCCGCGGATTTCAGTTTCCTTGACCGTGCCGCCATCGCTGGAACATCCTGCCCTCAGGACTGCTTATGTCACTGGGAAACGACACGCTCGCCAAACTTCGTGAAATCGTCGGCGCGGATAACGTCCTCACTTCCAAGGAAGACCTCATTCCCTATTCGTTCGACGGCACCGCGGCTTTGCAACAGATGCCTGGAGCGGTCGCCTTCGCCAGGAGCACGGAGCAGATTGCCGCGGTTCTCAAGCTGGCCAATCAGAACAAGTTTCCCGTGGTCACTCGCGGCTCGGGCACGGGCTTGAGCGGTGGCAGCCTGCCGGTGAGCGAGGGCCTCGTGCTGTGTCTGGTCAAGATGGACAAGATTCTCGAACTGGACCGCGCGAATCTCACGATGCTGGTCGAGGCGGGCGTCACCACCTTGACGATATCCGATGCGGCGACCGCCGCGGGTTTGTTTTATCCGCCCGATCCCGGCTCGATGAAGATCTCCACCATCGGTGGCAACGTGGCCGAGAACTCCGGCGGCTTGCGCGGCCTGAAATACGGCATCACGCGCAACTACGTGATGGGGTTGGAAGTTGTCCTGCCCGATGGCGAGGTCTGCTGGATGGGCAACAAGTGCGTGAAAGACGTGGCGGGCTATTCGCTGCGCGACTTGTTTATCGGTTCGGAAGGCACGTTGGGCGTCATCACAAAAGTTCTGCTCCGCCTGATTCCCAAGCCGCAGGCGAAGAAGACGATGGTCGCCACCTACGCGGCGATGGACCAGGCGGCGCAGACGGTATCGGACATCATCGCGGCGCAAATCATCCCTTGCACGCTGGAGTTTCTGGATCGCACGACCATTCGTTGCGTGGAGGACTTCGCAAAGGTTGGCTTGCCGCTCGATTGCGAGGCGTTGCTGTTGATGGAAACCGACGGCCATCCGGCTGCGGTTGCCGAGGAAGCCGCCAAGATGGAGGAACTGGCCCGCAAGAACGGCGCGAAGGAAGTGCGCGTGGCCCAGGACGAAGCCGAGGCCACGAAGCTGGCCACCGCTCGTCGCAGCGCCTTTTCCGCGCTGGCCCGGGTTGCGCCCACAACGATTCTGGAAGATGCGACCGTGCCGCGCAGCGAACTGGCGCGGATGATTCGTTTCGTGGACACCGTCGGCAAGAAATACAACCTCAAGGTCGGCACGTTCGGTCACATGGGCGACGGCAATTTGCATCCTACTTTCCTGACCGACGAGCGGAACAAGGAGGAGATGCACCGCGTCGAGGAGGCATTCAAAGAAATCTTTGATGAGGCCATCCGGTTGGGCGGCACGATCACCGGCGAACACGGCATCGGCCTGGCGAAGAAGGGCATCCTTCCGAAGTTTGCCGGCGACGCGCAGATGCGGGTGTTGCGCGAATTGCGGCGCGCGCTGGACCCAAACGGGATTTTGAATCCGGGCAAAATGTTTGACTGATGACTCCGCGGCTTTCGCACCTTAAGGACTTGGATTATTCCGTCGTGCAGCAGTGCATGCACTGCGGGCTTTGCTTGCCAACGTGTCCGACCTACGACGCGACCAAGTTGGAGCGCAACAGTCCGCGCGGTTTCGTTCCAAGGATTTGAGAGTTGCGAAGGGAGAATTGATTTGAACGCTGCCGGGCCGCGACCTATCGTCCACGCATGACTGCGAAAGCCATCATGGAAGAGATCAGCCATCTGGCTCCCGACGAACAGGCCCGGGTCATTTCGTATGCCCTTGAACTGGCACGCTCCCGCCAACTCCCCGGGGCGAAGCTCTCCGCACTCGCCGAGAAACTGGCTGTGGCCAGCGATCCCGCTGAGGTTCAGCAACTCAAAGATGAATTGACCCGCGGTTTCTACGGGACCTGAGCATGCCCCGAATCCAGCGCCACGATCTGCCGCCGGCTTTGTGCCAACCTTTGCTCGAGGTATGGTAAATGGACGCCACCTCCCACCTTAAGTCCCTCGACTACTCGGTCGTGCAGCAGTGCATGCACTGCGGGCTGTGTTTGCCGACGTGTCCGACCTACGACGCGACCAAGCTGGAGCGCAACAGTCCGCGCGGGCGCATCGCGCTGATGCGCGCGATTGCCGATGACCGGCTCGAAGTGACAAAGACATTTGGCGATGAAATGTACTTCTGTCTCGGCTGTCTGGCCTGCATGACGGCCTGCCCGGCCGGGGTGAATTACGCGGAGTTGTTTGAACACGCCCGGGCGGCGGTTGAAGAAACGCGGGTGCTCGATTCACCGAAGCGCAAGCTCATTCGCTGGTTCACCGTGAAATGGTTGTTCATGGATTTGCGCCGGCTGCTGCTGCTCGGACGGGCCCTGCGGCTCTACCAGCAAATGGGCCTCCAGACCCTGATCCGCCGCAGCGGCGTCCTGGGACTTCTGCCCAAGCGACTGCGAGATCTGGAGGCGATGACACCTGACATCCCGACCGAGTTCTCGGCAGAAATGATTTCGCCCGTCACTCGCGCCATGGGTGAACGCAAGTATCGAGTGGCCGTGCTCACCGGTTGCGCGCAGGACCTGATTTTCAGCGACATCAACCGCGACACGGTGGAGGTCCTGGCCCATAACGGTTGCGAGGTGGTTACTCCGCCCGAGCAACAATGTTGCGGCTCGCTCCACGCCCATAACGGCGAACTGGGCCTCGCGGCCGAATTGGCGCGCAAGAACATTGACCAGTTTCCGCCGGAGCAGTTCGACGCCATCATCAGCAACGCGGGCGGCTGCGGCTCGCACTTGAAGCACTACTCGAAACTGCTCGCCGACAATCCGCGCTATCGCGAGCGCGCGGAACTTTGGGATCGCAAGCTCAAGGACGTTCACGAATGGCTGGCGCAAATCGGGGTCAAACCACCCGCGCGCGAAGGCCAACCCGCATTGACGGTGACCTATCATGAGTCCTGCCATCTTTCGCACGGACAAAAAGTGGTCACGCAGCCGCGGCAGATTTTGAAGCTCATCCCGAACCTGACGCTGGTGGAATTGCCGGAAGCAAACTGGTGTTGCGGCAGCGCCGGCATCTACAATCTCGTGCAACCGGAAATGGCAGGCCAGCTTCTCGACCGGAAGCTCAAGCATATCCGCTCGACCGGCGCGACCATCGTGGCAAACGGCAATTCCGGTTGCCTGCTGCAACTGATCAACGGCGTGCGTCAAGCCGGCCTGCCGGTACGGGTGGCGCATCCCATGAGCCTGCTGGCCGAGGCATATCGCAACGGTTCGAGGCCGGACCACGACTGAACGCACTTCACCCATCGAGACCATGCTCACCAAGGCCGAAATCATTTCAAAACTTACCGACCCCGGCATCATCGCCGTTGTCCGGGCGAGGAAGGCATCGCAAGCCATGCCCATCGCCGAAGCGCTTCTGGCCGGCGGGGTGATGGCCGTGGAAATCACCATGACGACGCCGGATGCGCTGGGGGCCATTCGCGAGGTCAGCGGCAAACTCGGCGAACGCGCCTTGATCGGGGTGGGCACGGTGCTGGACGCCACGACCTGCCGGGCGGCGCTGGCGTGCGGGGCGCAGTTTGTGGTGAGTCCGATCTGCCGTCCGGAACTGGCGCACATCGCCCGCGCCGCGCACAAGCCGGTGATGCTGGGAGCTTACACGCCCACGGAGGCGCAGTTCGCCCACGAGGTCGGGGCGGATTTTGTGAAGATCTTTCCCGCGGATGGACTGGGGCCGAACTACATCAAAGCCTTGCGCGCTCCCCTGCCCCATTTGCGCATCGTGCCGACGGGTGGCGTGGACTTGAACACGATTGGCGAATTTCTAAGGGCGGGTTGCCCGGCGGTGGGTGCGGGTTCATCGTTGATAACGAAAGACATTCTGGAAAAGGAAGACTGGGCTCAACTCACCGAAAGAGCCGGCGCTTTCGTGAAGGCCGCCGGCGCGGCACGATGCGGAGTGAAGGCATGAAGGTTTCACAGGCTTCATCCAGATGTCCCCGCGGCGTGCGAATACGCCGGCTTGCACACGAACCAACCCTTGTGCGGCAACGCTCAACGTCTTTTTCCATTCTGCTGGTCAGCAGCATTTGCCTGTTCCAGTGCCACGCCGGCAGCCTGGTGGGTTATCTCCGCGACCAGAATTGGTTCGCCCAGTATCAGAGCAATCCGCTCGGAGTGGGTTACTATGAGTTCGCGTTGAACGCCAATGCCAACGGCAGCAGTGCGATGGGCGGCTTTGCCGCGACCGATGTGTTTGGGCGCTTTCAAATGGACAACCTCCCTGCCGGCAATTACACGCTCGCTTCGTGGGACGTGTGGTGGCGCTCCGCGTTCGCGTTCAATGTGCCCGTGCCCGCGGTCGGCTCTTCGCCCACCGTTGATTTGCGCCTCAAGGCCACGATGTGGGGTTATCCCGCCTTCTGGGATGACACGGGCTATTACGAATTCGGCCAGACCTTCGAGGCCGGCGGACCGGTGACGATGATTTATCTGCGCGATCCGCTGAACACGGCGTTCGCGCGCACGGTGACGGTTCACGAAAACGGCCCGGGTGGAACGCAAGTGGGTGTGGCCCGCAGTTACGGCAATGGAGGCGATCAACGATTGATCTACGGTTACGGCCAGATGCCGACGGTAGCGGGGCAGACTTACTACCTGCGGTTGCGCACGCCCGCGGTGGCCACCAAGGCGGTGATCATGCAGATGGACCCGCGCCCGGACTTTTCCGATCCCATGCCCGGCGGCTGCCTCTGGCTCGGCAACGGCGGCACGCCCACGCCGTTTCCTGACCGCGACCTCGGCGTGATCATCATGTCGGACGACGATGGCCTGATCACCGGCTTGTTTGCGCGGCCCGGCGGAACGACTTGGAACAGCGCAACGAGTGTCGGCCAGACGTTTGTCGCGCGCGGCGTGAACCTCATCAGCGCGGCGTTCTGGCTGGCGGACCCGGCGGTGTCGGCCTACGTCGTGCGCCTGCTGGCAGGCGGACCGGGCGGCGCTCAGGTCGGAACTACCAAACGCGGCAAACCCGCCCGCGTCAGCGCCGATCCACAGATGATCGTGGTCTGGCCGCCGGGTGAATGTCCGCTTGCTCCGGGCGAGACTTATTATCTGGAGGTCACACGCGATGGCGGCGGGACTTTCAATTCCGTGTATGCAAATCCCTCGAACCCGTTCGCCTTCGGCCAGGCGTATCTGAACGGCAACCCGGCCGCCGCGAACGTTGACCTCGCCGGTACGATCATGGAGGAGGCCAGCCCGGGCAGCGCCACCCAACCGCAAGTGCGCATCACCAGCGATCCGGTCGTGCCGGATGCGTTCCGCGGCTCGAATACCCTCACGATCCGGTGGAACACGGATGTCCCGGCGGACAGCGTCGTGGAGTACGCCGTGAACCACCCGCCTTACACGCTGGGTTGGACCAACAGCGAATTGCGGCTGGTGCATGAGGCGACGCTGACCAACCTGCTGCCGCACACGCTGTATCATTTCCGCGTGCAATCGCGCCGAGTTGACCATCGGCCGGCGGTGTCGCGTGACTTTGTAATCTGCACACACCCGACCGGGGCCAATCTTTTGGCGAATCCAGGATTCGAAATCGGCTCGGGCAGTGGTCCGGCGCGCGCCGTGGTGAACTGGACGACGGGCGGTTCGGTGGACCTCAAAGCGGCAGATGGCGGCTGGTTCTGGGGACTCACACCGCGCAGCGGCGGATGGTTGCTGCAAGGAGCGGTAAACGGCTCTGCCTCCGATGGCTACATTTATCAACGTGTCACCGGCCTGACGCCCGGGCGTGATTACACGTTCAGCGCATGGGTGCAGACCGCGATGCGCGAGAACGACGCCTGGAAATACGACGTGTGGAACAACCGCGACCGATTGATTCATATTCGCCTGGGCATTGACCCGACCGGCGGCACGAACCCCAATGCCACCAGCGTCGTGTGGACTCCGCGCATGTACAGCCATCGGCGCTACACCCAACTCGCCACCACCGCCATTGCTCAAGGCTCGGCGCTGACCGTGTTCGTGCGGATGCAGGGCACGGGCGGCCAATGGCATCTGTACGCCGTGGACGATTGCGTCCTCACCCACGAAGAGAATCCGCTGCGGTTCAAGGCCGTTGACTGGAACGACGGCGTGTTCCGGACCACGCTCGCCGGCAAGCCGCATCGCACCAACGTCGTGGAACGCACAACCAACTTCCAATCCTGGACGCTGGTGACCAATGTCGTGAACCTGACCGGTGAAGTGGCTCTGGAAGACCGTCCGCCTGGCGGTGATGCCGCCCAATTCTATCGCGCCAGACAGTGGCCGTGAGCCCCGGACAGGGTGAAGGTCCGGCAGACTCGGACCGATACGCACCCGCAGGGGCAAAGGTTCACAATCCGCTTTTTGACATTAAACCGCATCCGGGCCACTTTTGCCTCACTCATGAATTTGATTTCAAACCGGTTCACTGTTGGTTGCGGCATGATTGCTTTCGGCTGTTGCGCGCTGTTCGCCACTGGCCCTTTGGAGCGGGTTGCCAACACCACGCTCACCAATCTGCCCGCGCAGCCGCCTCAGTTTGGCTATACCGTCACCAACGCCTTTCCCGGACTGCCACTCAGCCAGCCGGTTTGCATCACCTCGCCCCCAGGCGAAACCAATCGCCTGTTCATTCTTGAGAAGGGCGGAAACATTGTCGTGATCACCAATCTCGCCAGTCCCAACCGCACGGTGTTCATGAATCTCACGGTGGTCACCGATAGCGAGTCCGGTCTCCTCGGGCTGGCCTTTCATCCAAATTACGCGGTCAATGGATACTTCTACGTCTTCTCCTCGCGCAGCCTGACCACTTCCCAAGGCACCGGCCTGCACCAGTGCATTTCGCGCTTCCAAGTATCACCCACGAATCCGAACCAAGGTCTGCCGGCCACCGAGCAATTCCTGATCCGCCAGCGTCACACGGCCGCCAACCATAACGGTGGCGACCTTCACTTTGGCCCGGATGGCTATCTTTACGCATCGCTGGGTGACGAGGGGCCACAATACAACGGCGCCGGTCACGCCGGCATCATCACCAACCGGTTCTTCTCGGCGATTCTGCGCCTGGACGTGGACAAGCGCCCCGGTAATCTGCCCCCGAATCCGCACCCGGCCAACAGCACCAATTACTTCATCCCGGCGGACAATCCCTACATCGGCCTGACCACGTTCAACGGTGCGCCCGTCAACCCGGCGGACATCCGCACCGAGTTTTATTCCATCGGCTATCGCAATCCGTGGCGGATGTCGTTTGATCCCGCGACGGGATTCCTTTACGTGGGCGACGTGGGTCAGGACCTCTACGAGGAGGTGAGCGTCATCACCAACGGCGCCCATGCCGGCTGGCCTTACTACGAGGGCAATCTTTTGGCCCGCAGCCTCTATCCAAGCCGACCCCTCCTCTACACCAACCCGCCGCCGGGTCTGACTTTCCCCATCCAG
This sequence comes from Verrucomicrobiia bacterium, assembly GCA_011525685.1. Classification (GTDB taxonomy): domain Bacteria; phylum Verrucomicrobiota; class Verrucomicrobiia; order Limisphaerales; family JADLHS01; genus WYBW01. The sequence goes on along the minus strand of WYBW01000067.1, from coordinate 40,393 downwards.
GCTTATAGCCACGGTAGCGGGGCCTCGCAGGGCAATTCCGTCAGCGGTGGTATCGTCTATCGCGGCGACCGCATCTCGCAGCTCTACGGCGCTTATGTCTTCGGGGACTACACGAGCGGCAACATCTGGTTTCTGCGTTATGACGGCACCAATACCGTCCCGTTCCAGCGCATCGCGGGCGCTTCCGGTCCCGTGGCGTTCGGCGCCGATCCGCGCAACGGCGACGTGTTGATCGCACAGATCAACAATAGCCAGATCGGCCGGCTGGTTTACAGCGCCAGTTCCTCCGGCACTCCCTTGCCCCCCACGCTTGCGGATACGGGTGCGTTCAGCGATCTGGGTTTGCTCACGCCCCATCCCGGCATCGTGCCCTACGATCTCAACCTGCCGTTCTGGTCCGACAACGCGATCAAGTCGCGCTGGTTCTCGGTGCCGAACCCCAATCTTGCCATCACCTTCAGTCCCGCGGCCAACTGGGCGTTCCCGACGGGCACGGTCTGGATCAAGCATTTTGAACTCGAATTGACCAACGGCGTGGCTGAATCCCGCCAGCGCCTCGAGACGCGGTTTCTGGTCCGCAACGTGAACGGGGTTTATGGGATGACCTATCGCTGGGATTCCGCCACCAATGCCACACTCGTGCCGGAAGCCGGTTTGGACGAAGCGTTCACCATCCACGAGGGCGGCACGTTGCGAACACAGGTGTGGCGTTATCCCAGCCGCTCCGAGTGTCTCGCCTGCCACACGCCGCAGGGGGGACTGGCACTGGGGTTCAACACCGCCCAACTGAATCGCGATTTCGATTATCACGGCGCGGTCACCAACCAGATCGAAGCCTTGCGGCTGGCCGGTTATTTCAGCAACGCGGTGACGAATCGCCATCTGTTGCCGGCCCTCGCCCGACCGACGGACCAGACGGTCAGTCTGGAGTATCGCGTCCGTTCCTATCTGTCGGCGAACTGCGTTCAATGTCATCAACCGGGCGCCCTCGTTTCGTCGCGCTGGGATGCACGACTGGGCACGCCTGGTCCAGAGACGGGAATCATCAACGGCCTGCTGCACAATGATTTTGGCAATTCCCAGAACCGGGTCATCGTGCCCGGCGATTTGGCGCGGTCCGTGTTGCTCCAACGCATCGCCACGCGCGGTTCGGGACAGATGCCGCCCTTGGCCAGTTCCGTCGTGGACCCGCAGGGTGTCGCGCTGTTGTCCGCCTGGATCACCAACGATCTGCCCGCTTATCAAACCTTTGCCGACTGGCAGGTGGCGTGGTTCGGCAGCACGAACAGCCCGGAGGCCGCGCCGTTCTCCGACCCGGACGGCGACGGGGCCAACAACCGGCTCGAATCGCTGACCGGAACCAATCCCACCAACGCGGCCAGCGCCTGGAGGATTTCCATCAGCTTGAGCAATGAGCTGCCGGTGATTGAGTTTCCGCAGATCGCCAATCGCGGCTTCGAGGTGCAGTCCACCACGGACGTTGCCAATCCGAATTCCTGGTCGCCCGTGGATGAGCCCGCCAACCGGCCTTTCTTCTCTGCCACCGACCGGTCCGCCGCCGTACCCGACACGCGCGCGGCGGAGACCAACCGGTTTTATCGGGTTCGCGTTTTCGAGCCTTGAACCAACGGTTGCTGGCCCACCGGGCAACTGGGCGCATCTCAATTCATTTCGGGCTGGGATTCCTGGCGTAGCGCAGGTTTCCCAACCTGCGGTATCGCCGACTTCCAGTCGGCTGGCCCAGGCACGGCGTGGCAGGCCGGGCGTTCGCCGCGTTTGCGGATTGGAAGTCCGCGATCCGGCAGACTGGAAGTCTGCGCTACAGCATCGGCCCGACGCCCCCTGCAAGAAAGTGAGATGCGCCCCGGGCAACTTCGGCCACAGAATTTCAAATTGGATTCTGGCACACTGCTGGCTACCTTCCGCATCCGATGAATTCATCGGACTACCGGGTTCGCCGCGCCACGTTGGACGACATGGCCGCGCTCAAAACCCTTTGGCAGACCATGCGTTTCCCGGAAGGCGACCTGGAGAAACGTTTGACCGAGTTTCAGGTCGTCGAAGGGCCGGATCAGAAACTCGTCGGCGCGCTGGGATTTCAAATGATTGAACGCCAGGGTTGCCTCCATAGCGAGACCTTCGCTGACTTCGCGGTGGCCGAAGCCATGCGCCCGCTGCTTTGGGCACGCATCCAATCGCTCGCCACCAACCACGGACTGGTCCGCATCTGGACGCGGGAGACCGCGCCGTTTTGGACGCACAACGGGTTTCAACCGGCCGGGGAGAAGCTGCTGCCGAAACTGCCCGCCACCTGGCAGGAGTCCGGCTCCCATTGGCTGGCCCTCCAACTCAAGGATGAAGAGGCGATTGCCTCGCTCGAGAAGGAGTTTGCGATGTTCATGGAATCGGAGAAGAGCCGTTCGGAGCAGGCGCTCGGCCAGGCCAGGGCGCTCAAGTCCGCCGTGACGGTGATCTCCCTGCTCATTGCGGCGGCGATCCTGATCGCCGCGATTTACGTCTTCCTCAAGAACAGGGGCGGCGACTTACCCGCCCCGTGACGCCGGATGGAAATCTTCCGCGTGATATGAACTGCGGACCATGGGGCCGCTGGCAACATGAAGGAATCCCATTTGGCGAGCACGCCGGCCCAAATCCTCGAACTGTCCAGGTGAAACAAACTCCACCACAGGCAGATGTCGCAAAGTCGGCTGCAGATACTGCCCGAGCGTGAGGATATCGCAGCCCACGGCGCGCAGGTCGGCCATGGCGGCCAGGACTTCCTCCTCCCGCTCGCCGAGGCCGAGCATAAGGCCGGACTTCGTGTGAACCGTGTTGCCGGCATGGGCTTTCACCTTCCGCAACACGTTCAATGACCGCTCGTAAGTGGCGCGCGAGCGGACTTGGGACGTCAGGCGGCGGACCGTTTCCAGGTTGTGGTTGAAAATTTCCGGTCCCGCGGCGAGGACTTCTTCCAGCGCGGCATCGCTGTCATTGAAGTCGGGAGTGAGCACTTCGATCACCGTGCGGGGATTCAGTCTCCGCACCGCCTCAATGGTCAGGCGAAAATGCTCCGCGCCGCCATCGGCCAGATCATCGCGGGCCACTGCCGTGATGACCACATGTCGCAGGCCCATCCGGCGCGTGGCCTCGGCAACCCGCAGCGGTTCGTCGGCCTCCAGCGCGAACGGTCTGGCCGTGGTGACCGCGCAGAACCCGCACGCCCGCGTGCAACGGTCGCCACCGATCATGAAGGTCGCCGTGCCCTTGCTCCAACATTCCCAATGGTTGGGGCACCTGGCGCTTTCGCAGACGGTGTGAAGCTTCAGTTCCTGCAAAAGGCCGCGCGTGCGAACGAAACTGTCCGACGTCGGCAGCTTGATGCGCAGCCATTCCGGCAGGCGTGGCCGCAAGTTGGGTTCAGCGGGCGGAGCGATGAGCATCCTTGTCCTCCACGTGTTCCCAAAACTCCGCCAGTTGTTCCGGTCCGAAATCGGCGAGAATCTTCCCGTCCACCTCGATGACCGGCGCGAGTTCCTGCCCGGAAAGGCGGATCATTTCATCAAACGCCGCCTCGTCGGCAATCACGTCAATGGCCTGGTAGCGGATGCCATGCTCCTTGAGCCAGTGCTCGGCCTTGCGACACCAAGGGCAATACGGTTTGATGAATAGTCGAATTGGTTTGGGTTTCACGTCAGGAACTTCGAGGAAAAACACGGCGAACTCGATCCGTGACTGGGTGCATCACGACGGCTGAATTTGAGCGGCATACTGGTCCGGCCCGAGCAAGTTGCTCAATTCCCCCGGATTCGCCAGTCGCACCTTGTAGAACCAACCCGCCCCGTACGGCTCGCTGTTGACCAGCGCCGGATTGTCCACCAGCGCCTGGTTGCTTTCCACCACCTCACCGCTGATCGGCGAATAGATGTCGCTGGCGGTTTTCACCGATTCCACCACCGCGCAAGCCTCGCCGGCCTTGAGCTTGCGGCCCACCTCGGGCACCTCCACGAACACCACGTCCGTCAATTCATGTTGCGCGTGATCGGTGATGCCGACCACCGCTTCATCGCCCGTAACGCGCACCCACTCGTGCGACTTCGCATATTTCAAATCCGCCGGAACGTTCGCCATGGGTTCATTGAGTCAGGGAGTGGGCGCGCGGTCAAACAAGTTTTGGCCGCAGACCACGTCGCGGTCGCCGTCGCGCTTGCGTCCGTGCTGTTGGTAGCCTAGGCTGGGCTTGCCGTGAAGAAGCCGAGCGTGAACGTCATCAACGTCGAGGAAAAGATAGACAAGGTCGTCGGCCGCCGGACCCAGGCGCCCGACGCGTTATCCATCGAAACCAGCAGGAAGGAACATGCGATTGCCTGGCGTAAATCATTTGGTGGGATCAACGTGCCGCGCGGGGTTCATCGGTTCCGCACCCATGAAGAGGCAGACGATTGGTTATGGCGGATGATCGTTCGTCCCCGTCGGCGTTAGAGCCGCGCGAACCCACCGTTGAAGACCTGCGGGACTTGTGCCGCGAACTGAATCAACGAGGGGCTCAATATGTGGTCGTGGGTGGTTTTGCCATCCGCGCCGCCGGCTACAATCGCCGCACCATGCACGTGGACCTGATTGTCTCCCGGGAACTGGACAACGAGGCTCGTGTCTTTTCCGCCCTCTCCACCCTGCCCGACAACGCGGTTCGTGAACTCCAACCCGGCGAGCTTCAGCAATACAACGTCATCCGCGTGGCCGACGAAATCCTCGTGGACCTGATGTGCTCCGCCGGCGGAATTGACTATGCCGAGGCGGCCAAGGATGTGGTCGTCAGAGAACTGCAGGGAGTGCCCATTCCTTTTGCCTCTCCAAGACTGCTTTGGCGCATGAAGGCTGTGACTCATCGTGAGAAGGATGCCGCCGATCTGGTCTTTCTGCGCTATTGGTTCCAGGAAAACGGAGAAGAGCCACCGCCGATCATGTAGCCTGATTCCGCCGTCGCTTCCGTCCTTCGACAATGGACGCTTTTGCCCTTGCCTCCATCCCAAACCGTCCTTTCTGCACGGCAGAGGGTTACTGCGGATGGCGGTTCGTGTCCCTCGACTCACTGTGCGGTCCATCCGCCATCAATCAGAACGTCCGTCCCCGTGATGAAGCCTGCGTCGTCTGAGCAGAGATAAACGGCCAGTTGCCCGACCTCCTCCGGCCGGCCCCAGCGGCCCAGTGGAATCTTCGACAAAAACAACTTGTTCTGCTCCGGATCGTTGAGCAACACCGCGTTCAGCTCGGTTGCAAAGGGACCGGGACTGATGCCGTTGACGGTGATTTGCTCCGGAGCCAGTTCCAGCGCCAGCGCGCGAGTGAAACCCAACAGGGCGGTTTTGCACGAGGAGTAGGCCGTGCGCCCGGGAATCGAGACATGACTCATGGTCGAGGTCAGGTTGAGGATGCGGCCGTAACCCTGCCCTTTCATCATCGGCACAAAGGCGCGACACATCAGAAACGAACTGGTCAGGCTCGTGTCCATGACCTTGCGCCATTCCTCGAGTGTGAAATCCGTGACCGGCTTGCGGAGGTTGATCCCGGCGTTGTTGATGAGGATTTGCAATTTGCCGAACTGCTCCTGGACGCCTTGCGCCACCCGGGCGACTTGCTCCTCGTCTGTGACGTCCGCCTGGATGACGGCTGCGTCCGTCCCGGTCTGCCGGACCGCCGCCGCCGTGGCATGGAGCAATTCGAGGTTGCGGGCAACCAGGATCAAGCGCGCCCCCTCCTCTGCCAACGCCAGCGCCATGGCCTTGCCCAGTCCTTTGCTCGCTCCCGTGATCAAGGCGGTTCGTCCCTGAAGCATTTTGGCATTCATATATCGTGTTTTATATCAGCCAGTGAACAAGGTGCAAGATTGTTGGCCCACGAATCCTCATCGCCCGTTGGCGCCCGCGACTGGGCGGGGGACCGTTCGGAACAGGTGTAGCGCACGGCCAAGTGTTGGAAGTCAACGGCAGGCTTTCCCGCCTTGTCGAGCGGTCTTCGCAGCCATAGAGTCACGTCATCGAATCATGATCTCTCAACTCCATTCGCGTGCTGCCGGAACTCCCCGTAAGCGTGCGACTGAAACCACCATGATACCGTGTCAACTCCTTCGCCGTTTCCACCGTTCACGATTTGCAGTTACGAACGGCCTGCCCATGGCCACTTGGTTGAAGTTTGCCCTCTTTGTAGCGCCAGCCACGCTTGTGTTCGGGCTGTCCTGCTTCTCCGCTGAATCCGCCCGCAGCCTGCAATGGACCAAGCGTAATCTGTTTGTGGGGCCGTTTGAAAACTGCACGACGGCGGATCTTGACCGTGATGGACACGTGGACATCGTTTATGGTCCGTACTGGTTCGCGGGGCCGGATTTCGTGCCGCGCGCCTACCGGGCCAACTTCATCGGGAGTCAATACCACCGCAACAACAGCGACCACGTGTTCGACGTGGACGGAGACGGCTGGCCGGACATCATCAGCGGCTATTGGGATACGAACGGCATCTGGTGGTACAAGAATCCAGGCAACCGGCCCGCCGAGAGTGGGAGAGGCTGGGAAATGCACCATTCGTGGACCGGCCGCCAGCTTGCTCCGACGCGAGGCCGCATGGAAATGTTCGCGCTGCACGATTTCGACGGCGACGGCATCCCGGAACTGCACTCGGCCTGTTACGCGCGCAACGAACCGCTCGAGGTGTTTCGTTTCACCCGCGACGCCGAGGGCAGGCCGGCGATGAAGCCCTTCGTGCTCGGACGGGAGGGCGGTGGACACGGGTTTGCGTTCGGGGATGTCAACGGCGACGGCCGCGAGGACGTGCTCTGCGAAATTGGCTGGTACGAGCGGCCGGCTCGGGACATCTGGGCGGGGCCTTGGAAACTGCATCGCGAGACGGACCTCTCGAAAATGCACCCGAGTTGTCCTTTCGTCGTCCAGGACCTGAACCGGGATGGAAGGCTCGACATCATCTTTGGCCGCGGCCATCACTACGGGCTTTATTGGTGGGAACAACTCGCGCCGAAGGAAGATGGCACGACCCAATGGAAGCAGCATGTCATTGATGAAACCTGGTCGCAGGCGCACTGTCTGGCGCTCGCGGACCTGGACGCTGATGGTCAGGAGGAGTTGATCGCCGGGAAGTGCATCTGGGCGCACAACGCCGACGATCCCGGCGCCGCCGAGCCGCCCGCCATCTACTATTACCAGTGGCATCGCGCGACCTTGAGGTTCACCCGGCACACGATTGCCGCGCCCGGTGAGGGCATCGCATTGGGCCGGCAGTTTAGCGTTGTGGATCTGAATGGGGACGGTCGCCCCGACATCTTGGCCCCGAGCAAGCACTCGTTCTGGGTGCTGTTTAACGAGGGTTACAAGCACTGACACCTGGCCCGTCCTCGCATGGGAAGCTTAGCGGTGATTCTGAGGACGGTATCGCCATTCGCTGTTGTCTGCCCATTATCTCAACAGTCTGCGGCAGGATTGCTTACACGCGCAGCCCAAATCCCTCATTTCAGGGCCTGAAACGCTGCCCGCGCCTTTGGCACCATCTTTGCGGTCTGGGGTGCAAATGACGACTTTAGAACCGCAGACCGTTCAGAGCGAAGGCCTGGTTTTGGTGGTGGATGATGATGAAGACATTCGCAATTTGATTGGCGACGTGCTCGATCGCGCCGGAATCCCCTGTGCCACCGCCGGCACCGCCGAGGAAGCCATGGATGCTTTGGGGAGCAACAAGGTAAGTCTTACGCTCCTGGACTGGGGGCTGCGCGGCGGGTTGGACACGAGCGGAGCGGAAGTGCTGCAATTCTGCAAGGAACGGTATCCGATGATGCCCGTCATTGTCATGAGCGGAATGCCCATTGATGTGCGAACCGACGCCACCACCAAGCAGGCCGACGGTTTTCTGGCCAAACCCTTCAACGGCACACTGATCGTCGCCCATGTGAATCAATGGCTCAACCGCCTGCGGCGCACCTCCAAAACCTCCCTGCCCCAGAGCGGATCGGACATCGTTCCGTTGAGCCAACTGGAGAATCGCTACATCCGGCACGTGGTGCAGTTGGTCAACTACGACCTCGCTCTCGCCGCCCAGAAGTTGGGGGTTTCACAGGAAACCATCACCGCGGCGCTTCAGGAAGAAAGCGCGAACCAGTGACCTCTTAACCCGGCATTTCAAAGCCCCAGCCAATCAGTTGAAGCCAGTTCCCTCAGAACAGCCCCATTGTCGCTCAAAAAGAAAGGTGGCGGTTCCCTTTCCGCCACCTGTTCGCAAATCACCGCACGGAGTCGGATCTCAACTCTTCTTGACGTCGTAACAATAGATGAGGTCCTGATCCCGCAGATAGAGTTTCCCGTTGCTGATGACCGGATGCGTCCAGATGCGGCCGGAGGAACTGCGGATCTTGGTCTGCGGGTCCAGCTTGAACCGGCCATGCTCCTTCCATCCCGCCGGTGAGGCTTCGATCAGGGCGACGATTCCGCTGTCCTCCTCGAGGCAGTACAACATGCCATCGGCGTAAGCGATGGCGCCTTTCCGAAAGGCCCGATGGCTCCACACCTCCTCGCCGGTCTTGAAGTTCTGGCACACCCAACCCGGGTCCGCGTGGCCATAGAGGTAGTCGCCCACCAGAATCACCCCGCCGTGATGGTTCTTGATGACCTTGTTCTCATAAACCGTCTTGACCGCGTTCCCGGGGCCGATCTCTACCATCTTGCAGCCCGCTCCGTAACCGGCCGTCACGTACACATTGTTGCCTTTGACGATGGGAGTGGGAATCACGGCGGTCCGCCCATTCGGGAAATCCGACTTCCAGAGCAATTTGCCGTCCTTGGCGGCCACGCCCACGAAATTGTTCATGGTCAACTGGACGTACTGCCGGGTGCCGTTGATCTCCGCCAGGACGAGCGAGGAGTATTGGGCGGGGTCGGTGAACTCGGCGCTCTGCCAGAGCAACTTGCCAGTCATTTTGTCGAGGGCGGCGATGGCACCCTTCGATCCACCCGGCGTGCAGACGACCTGGTTTCCATCCACCAGCACCGACTCAGTGTAACCCCACTGCGGTATTTTGCCTCCCAGGCTTTCCATGTTCACCTGCCATAAGACCTTCCCATCGGCGATGCGCACGCAGGCCAGGTCGCCTGGGCCGCTCATTGCGTAAACCCGGTCGCCATCCACGGTGGGCGTGCCGCGTGGACCATCCCCCCAGCGGTTCTTGAGGATGCCACCGATCTTGGCCGCCCAGAGCTCCTTGCCCGTATTCGCATCGAGTACGAGCAGAATCTCGCTGCCATCGCGGGTGCTGAGGGTGAACAGTTTGCCGTTGGCGATGGCGGGGCCCGAATAACCGTGCCCAGCGTTCTCAAAAAGCCAGAGCCGCTTTGGCCCTCCTTCCGGCCAGGATTTGAGCAGGCCGGTTTCCTTGGACACATCCGTGCGGTCGGGTCCGCGCCATTGGGGCCAATCCAATCCGTGAGCGGCGCTCCCGGCGGCCACCAGCGCCAGCGAGATAAACAGAGCGGTTCGAGTTTGTTTCATATTGATGTTCGTTTGCATGATTCAGGACACGTTATTGACGCCCCTCGACCCGTCCTTATTGAAACAAAATTCAATCCAGGCGGATTCAGCGGCGGGACAGTAATCATTTTCATGCCTGATTGGCCAGCAGAACTTGATCGCTCGAGTTGAGCCGGGCGCATCTCAGTTTATTGCAGCCAGGTGTTCTTGGCGTAGCGCAGGTTTCCCAACCTGCGGTATCGCCGACTTCCAGTCGGCGGGCCCAGGCACGGCGTGGCAGGCCGGGAATTCGCGGCGTTTGCGGATTGGAAATCCGCGATCCGGCAGACTGGAAGTCCGCGCTACAGCATCGCCTCGGCGCCCTCTGCAAGAAAATGAGATGCGCCCAGTTGACCCGGACCGGGAACATGATTGTCAGGCAACCGCGCTTGGTTTCGGGCGTTGGCTTGGCCTGCCCTTCTGCGCCATGAAGTACAGCACCGGCACGGCCATGCGGCTGATGAGCAAGGACGCAATCTCGCCGGCCATCAGTGAAATCGCCAGACCCTGGAAGATCGGGTCGGCCAGAATGACGCTTGCTCCCACCACCACCGCCATCGCCGTCAGCAACATGGGACGAAAACGCACCGCCCCCGCATCCACCACCGCTTCAGCGAGCGGCATGCCCTCGCGCAGCCGTTGTTCGATGAAATCCACCAGAATGATGGAATTCCGGACCACGATGCCCGCGCCCGCCATGAAGCCGATCATCGAGGTGGCGGTGAAAAACGCCCCCATCGCTCCGTGCGCCGGCATGATGCCGACCAGCGAGAACGGAATGGCCATCATCACAATGAGGGGCGTCAGAAACGATCTGAACCAGCCGACCATCAGCACGTAAATCAGGACCAGACACGCGGCGAACGCCGCACCCAGGTCCCGGAACACCTCGATGGTGATGTGCCATTCGCCGTCCCACTTCATCGCGGGCGCGTGATCGGTGAAGGGTTGACTGGCGTTGTATATCTTCAACGTTGCGCCTTCGCCGCCAAACTGCCGGGTGTCGAGGGCGCGGAGGGCCTGGTTCATTTTCAAAATGGCGTAAACCGGACTTTCCACCACTCCCGCCACGTCGCCGATGACATACGTCACGGGCATCAGGTTCTTGTGATAAATGCTTTTGTCCACCAGGCTCATTTCCACTTTGACCAGTTCGCGCAAGGGCACGAGCGGGCCGGCTGGATTCGCCCCGCGCACCCGCAAGGCCAGCAAATCTTCCGGTGACGTGCGCAACGATTGCGGCAGGCGCACCACGATTTCCACGTCTTCCTTTTCCCGCGGCAGGTGCAGCAAATCCACCGATGCGCCCCCCACCGCCAGGCGCAACGTTTCCGCAATGCCGGCCTCGCTGATGCCATTCAACGCCGCCTTTTCCTTGTCCACTATGAACCGCGCTTTGGTTTGATCGGCCTCCATGTACCAATCCACGTCCACCACCCCTTCGGTGGTCTTGAAGATCTCGATCACGCGTCGCGCGAGCGCCTGGCGGCTGGTTTCGTCCGGACCGTAGATCTCCGCCACAAGCGTCTGCAAGACAGGCGGGCCGGGTGGCACTTCCGCCACGGCGACCCGTGCGCCGTAGCTGGCCGCAATCTCGGCCACGCGCGGGCGCACGCGCTTGGCGATCTCGTGGCTTTGCGCTTTGCGCCGGTTCTTCGGCACAAGGTTGACCTGCAAATCCGCCACGTGCGAACCCCGGCGCATGAAGTAATGCCGCACCAGGCCGTTGAAGTTGAAGGGCGCCGCCGTGCCTACGTAAATCTGGTAATCGGTGACTTCGGGTTCCGTCCGAACGGCCTGCGCGATTTCACGCGCGGCCCGCGCCGTGTGTTCCAGCGCGCTGCCCTCGGGCATGTTGAGGATGATTTGAAACTCGCTCTTGTTGTCGAACGGCAGCATTTTCACCTTCACCCAGCCCACGCCCACCAGCGCCATCGCGCCCAGCAGCAAGAGCACGATCCCGCACAGAAACGTCCAGCGCCACTTCGCGTGCAAGATGAGCGGCCCCATCAGGCGGCGGTAGAGTTTGGTGAAGAAGTCCTCGGGGTGCTCGGAGTGCAAATGAGGGGTGGACGTCGAACAGGGTTCTCCCGGGGCGCTTGATGGGTTTGACGCGTTGGCGGCGGTCAACGAGGCATATTTCTTCCCCCAGCGCAGCATCCGAATGCTCGCCCACGGCGTCACGATGAAGGCTATCAGCAACGACCAAAACATCGCCGCACTGGCGCCGATGGGAATCGGACGCATGTACGGCCCCATCAGTCCTCCCACGAAAGCCATCGGCAGCACGGCCGCAATCACCGCGAACGTGGCGAGAATGGTTGGGTTGCCGACCTCGCCCACCGCCTCCACGGCGATCTCACTCCACCTGCGGCCTTTGTTGTAGGGCAGATGAAAATGCCGGACGATGTTCTCCACCACCACGATGGCGTCGTCCACCAGGATGCCGATGCTGAAGATGAGCGCGAAGAGCGTGATCCGGTTCAGGGTGAAGCCGTGGAGGTAAAAGACGAGCAGCGTCAGGGCGAGCGTCGCGGGAATGGCCACGCCCACGATGCCCGATTCGCGCCAGCCAAGGGTGAGCAGAATCAGGATGGAAACACCCACGACCGCGATGCCCATGTGCAGCAGCAGTTCGTTGGACTTTTCCGCGGCGGTCTCGCCGTAGTGCCGCGTGATGGAAACCTCGACGCCTGTTGGAATGACGCGACCCCGGAGTGACTCCACCTTGCGCAAAACCTCGTGCGCCACCGCAATGGCATTCGCCCCCGGCCGCTTCGCGATGGAAAGCGTGACCGCGGGTTGCTCGCCGGAAACCTGCGGCGCATTCGCCGCCGCGCCATTGCCGAAGAACACGTACTGACTCGGCTCCTCCGGACCGTCCTCGATGACTGCCACGTCCTGCAAGTAAACCGGCCGGCCGCCATGCACACCCACCACCACGCTGCCCGCGTCCTCCACGCTCGCTAGAAAGCTTCCGGTCTGCACCAGCACTTCCCGATTCTGGTTTGCCAGTGGCCCGGCCGTCAGCCGCCGGTTCGCCGCCTGCAAGGCGGGGATGACGTCCGCGGCGCTCAGTTCGCGCGCGGCCAGTTTGACCGGATCGAACAACACGCGGAGCTGCCGCCGGTTGCCGCCGATCAACATCGTTTCCGAAACCAGCGGCACCTGTTTCACCGCATCGTCCACCTCGGCGGCGATGCGACGCAGCGTGAAATGATCCAGGTCCGCTCCGTGAAAGGTCAGTGCCAAAATCGGCACGTCATCAATGGACTTGGGCTTGACGAGCGGCAGTGAAACGCCCTGGGGAATGCGGTCGAAGTTGGCCTGCAGTTTTTGGTTCAGCAGCACCAGGCTGCGTTCGATCTCCTCCCCCACCTTGAAGCGCACGATGGTGAGACTTTCACCTTCGCGCGAGGTCGAATAAATGTATTCCACGCCGGGAATCTCCCAGAGCAACTTCTCCATGGGCCGCGTGGCCCGTTCCTCGACCTCCTTCGCGCTGAACCCCGGCATCGCCACCAGCACGTCAATCATCGGCACCTTGATCTGCGGCTCCTCCTCGCGCGGCAGCAACAGCGTGGCCGCCCCTCCCAGCAGGATCGAGGCGATGACCACCAGCGGCGTGAGCTTGGAATCAATGAACGCGCGTGCCACGCGGCCGGCGAAGCCGAGTTGTGTGGTTTCGGCGCTCACTTGACGGACCTCCGCTCATCCCAAGATGCAGCCGCAAGGGGGCAGTTGCGAAAGTGGGTAGGTGAGAAGTTCACGACCTCCCACCTGCTCACTCTCCCGCTTTCCCACTTTCCGTTCATCGCACCTCCAACGGCTGGCCCTCGCGCAACTGGGCCGCCCCCTCCACCACCACCGATTCCCCCGGCCTCAATCCGGCGAGCACCTCAATGCCCCGCGCCGTCGCCCGCCCGGTGCGGATGATCCGCAGTTGCGCCCGGCCCTCGGCAGCCACAAACAGCAAGTCAAGCTGGCCACGCTTGACCAGTGCCGAAACCGGCACAATGAGCCGCGCTGCCTCGCTCACCGGCACACCCAGTCGGCCAAATTGACCAGCGTGCAAACCGGGCGACTCCGGTAAATCCACTTTCACCCGCACCGTCCGCGACGCCGGATCGGCCGCGGGCGATACCTCAGCCACAGTGCCCATGATCGGCTGGGCCAGCGAGTCCAAGCGAACCTCCAGTTTGGCGCCAGGTTGAATCTTCCCGGCCAATGCGGATGGGACTTCGGCCACGAACCGATGACCGGACGTGCCTTCAAGTTCCAGCAACGGTTTGCCTGGCATGGCCAGATCTCCCACATCCGCCAGCTTGCGCGCCACCACGCCGGCAAACGGCGCCGCGATGATCGCCTCGGCAGCGTGCGCCCCTGCCTCGGCCACCGCCGCTTTGGCGGCCAGGAAACGGTTTTCCACCGCGTCAAATTCGGATCGGGTGACCGCCGCTTGCGCGAGCAGTCTGGTGAATCGGTCGAAATCGGTCTGCGCCTGTCGCAAAGAAGCGTTGGCCTGATCGAGCCGGGCCACGGTTTCCGGCGACGCCAGCTCCACCAGAACCTCACCCGAAGCGACCGACTGGCCCAGCGCCACCGGCATGGCGATGATGCGCCCGCTTAACCGCGCCTCCACCACAGCCTGAAGCCTGGGTTGCACCGTGCCAACGACTTCCTCGATGACTGGCCCGGTCGCGGCCTCAATCTTTTGCACGCGCACGGTCGCGATCGGGAAAACCGGCACTGATGAAGTTTCCGCTCCCGGTTTCTTGCCACAACCACTGATGACGAGCGCCAGGAGCAGCGCGCCCCATGCAAACGAAGGGCGCGGAGCGAGGACGGCAGGCTCGCGGATCTGCTGATGCGTATTCGAGGCCGGCGTGCCTTCCGAATTCATCATGGGTTCACCTTCGCAAAGTGTTTTCATCGGCAACCGTTTTGCTGGGTTCGAGTTGGGGTTGAGCAAGCGCCTTGCGCAGCGCCGCAATGGCCACTTGTTGATCGGATTCCGCTTCCGCGCGGCGGACGCGCGCGGCGGTCAGCGCCGTCTGGGCGTCAATCAATTGCGTGGACAGTGCCAGGCCCTCGGCAAAACGCCTCTGGGTCAGTTCCAGACTTTCCGCGGCCTGCGAGACGCTTCGTTCGCTGACGCTCAATCGCTCCGTGGCTTGCTCCAGTTCCAGCCGCGCTTGCTCGACTTCAAGATTCACCGCCAGACGCACTTTCCGCTCCTCCTCGCGCGCCGCCTCGGCGTTGGCGCGGGCCTCAGCGACCCGGGCGCGCGTAAGTTTTCCATCCCACAAATCCCAGCGCAGCAGCGCGCCGGCGGTGTAACTGTTGCCATCGCCATCGGTTTTCCAGCCGCGGTCGTAATCAAGACTTCCAAACGCGCTCACCTGCGGCAGATAACCTGACTTGGCGCCCCGCACCTGTGCCTCCGCGGCGGTGGCGCGCTCGGCGGCGGCAGTCAATTCGGGACGCTGATTTGGGGCGGACGCATCCGGCACCCGCAAAACCGGGACGGTTTCGCTCACCATGAATTCCTGCTCCTCCAACCCGAGCAGGTTCTGGAGCGAGCGGAGTGCGAGGGCGTGGGCGTTCCGCGCGCGAACCAGGTCCTCCCGCGCCTGGGCCAGGCGAACTTCGAGGTCCAGCAAATCTGCGCGCAGCAGCGTGCCCGCATCCAGGCGCACCTGGGCGGTCGCCAGGTTGGTTTCATACGAACTCACGGCGGCTTGCGCTGCGCGGATGAATTGCCGGGTCTTCTGCACCGTGAAGAACGTCCGCGTCACCTCGAAGCCCAGGGCGTTGCGGATCGCATCGGCGTCCATCCACGCGGCGGCGGTGTTGGCCCGCGCGGCCGCGCGATCCGCCGCCACCTTGCCGCCGGTGTAGAGTGGCAGGGTGACCATGCCCCGCACGTTCAAATTGTCCGTGTCCGGCACATCGTTGAAGTTGATGGAGGAACTATAGCTGCGTTGGTTCAAAATGTTGCCAAACCCCATCATCGGATTGTCCGTGACCGTGTAACCGGACTGGAACGTGAGGCGCGGCCAGAAGACGGCGTTGGCCTGGGCCACGCCTGCCTGGGCGGCGAGGATGCGCTGGGAGGCGATGCGGGCGTCCGGACTGTTGGTCAGCGCATGCGCCAGGGCGCGCTCCAACGTCCATGGTTCAACCGCCGTGGCACTAAAGGCGCAGGCCAGCCACAACCCCGCGAAGCCCGGTGACCAGTTCATTTCGAGCAGCAGGATTTCCCGGTTGGCTCCGTTTCGCAACAATTTCCCGCCTCCCGCCCCACCCCGGCCTTCTTCAGAATCATCTCCAGCGGACAGAAGTTGGTGAAGGAGGATTGCAGCAGGTTGAACCCGACGAAGGCGGTGAACCAGAGCCAATAAGGGCTGTGATAGTGCGCCAGCAGCAGACTGGCGAGAATGAAAGTGCCGGCGAACCGGCGGATGATCATGTGCATTTTCATAAGTGAGTTGTATTGACTGATTATCAACGCAAACTGCCCGCAATAAGCGCCCCCAGCACCGCGCCGTAAAGCGTGGCCGCCACCGGATGACTCGTCAGCGGACACGCCCCCGTGGCACAGCCAACGAACTTATAGAGCGCGAACCCCAAAGCTCCGCCAACCACGATTCCAACGAACAACCGGAGGATCATGCTTGGACCCTCCCGTGGACGGCCGTTGAATGTAGCCGGCGCATCCCGACGTGCCCCGCCATTCGGCCAGGTTGGGCCGGACCTCGCCGGCGATATGCTGGAGCGCCACTTTTCGATTGCAGGTTTGCCATAAACGATGTATGAGCATATAACCATACAGTTATATGTCAAATGGAAAAATGAAGCGCACGCTGGCCGAGGCGGAACTGGAGCAGGTGGCCCGGCATTTCCGCCTGCTGGGCGAGCCGATGCGCTTGAAGATTCTCCAGGCCCTGTGCGGCAAACCGCGAACGGTCAATGAGATCGTGGCCGCCGTGGGCGCCACCCAGGCCAATGTGTCGAAGCACCTCGCCTTGCTGGCGGCCGCCGAAATCCTCACGCGCGAGAAGGACGGTCAGTGCGTCTATTATGGCATGAAGGATCCTTTGACCCTGAAACTGTGCGAACTGGTTCACAACCAGTTGGCGGAGTAGTACCGCATTAGCAAACCTGCCCACGCCGCAGCCTGCGTTTGACCCCGCGCCCCGCTTTCGCGCACAATCCCGCCATGGCAAACACTTTTGGGCATTTGTTCCGCACCACCACCTGGGGCGAGTCGCATGGCGGTGGTGTGGGCGTGGTGGTGGATGGCTGCCCGCCCCGATTGGCGCTGACCGAAACGGACATTCAGCCTGACCTCGACCGGCGTCGTCCCGGCCAGTCCCGCATCGTCTCCCCGCGCAAGGAAAGCGACACGCTTCAAATCCTCTCCGGCACGTTCAAAGGCAAGACGCTCGGCACGCCGATTTGTATGTGGGTGAAGAACGAAGACGCCCGGCCCGAGGCTTACAGTGAGATGGAAAAGAAGTTCCGTCCCTCGCATGCGGATTATACCTACTTCGCCAAATTCGGCATCCGTGCCTGGCCCGGTGGCGGACGCACCAGCGCGCGCGAAACCATCGGCCGCGTCGCTGCGGGTGCGATTGCCAAGAAGTTGCTCAAGGAACGCTGCGGCGTTGAAGTGCTCGCCTACGTGAAACAAGTCCAGCGCCTCGTCGCCGAGGTGAACCCGGACAAAGTGCGGTTCAAGGACATCGAGTCGAACATCGTTCGTTGTCCGGACAAAGCTGCGGCAGAGCGCATGATTCGCCTCATCGAGAAAATGCGCCGTGAGGGCGACACCGTGGGCGGCATCATCGAAGGGGTGGCGCGTGGCGTCCCAGCCGGCTGGGGCGAACCGGTGTTCGACCGATTGGAGGCAGATCTTGGCAAAGCAATGCTCAGTCTCCCTGCCTCGAAGGCATTCGAAATCGGCTCCGGCTTCGGCGGGATTTTGATGACCGGTCGGCAGCACAACGACCCATTCCGATTACGCAAAGGCAAGGTCGTTACCACCACAAATTATTCCGGTGGCATCCAGGGCGGCATTTCCAATGGGCAAACGATCTTCTTCCGCGTTGCGTTCAAGCCTGTGGCCACCGTCATGCACACGCAGGACACCGTGGATGAGGATTTCCACAACACCACGATTACGGGACGGGGACGTCACGATCCGTGCGTGTTGCCCCGCGCCGTGCCGATGGTGGAAGCGATGACCGCGCTGGTGCTGGTGGATCACGCTCTGCGCCACAAAGCGCAGTGCGGGTGAGCTGTGGCTCAAGGGATTGAGGGCGTCTGCAACTGGATAAACCCCGTCTTCCGCGGGAGCTTCTTCCACTTCGCTTCGAGGCGGGCGATGCGTTTCTCCAGCGCCGGATGGCTGTCAAATGCCTGCGGGGTCAGGCTGACGAGCTTCTGACTCAGCTCGTAACCTTTCAGTTTCAGAAACAAGTCAGTCATGCCGCGCGGATCAATGTTCGCGTCCACCAGGTATTGCCAGCCCACGTTGTCGGCTTCGGTTTCGTATTCCTGCGAGAAGCTTTGTTGAATCAAGAAGCCCGAGTTTTCGCTCAGCACGTTCAACAGCCCGTTGCCACCGCGCAGGAAGACGCCAAAAATCAGAAACGGCCCCGCGTCGGACAGGGCCTTGCGGAAGCCGTGCTTCTGCGTAACGTGAGCGACCTCGTGGGCAATCACGCCCAGCAATTCCTCCGGACGATCCCCCAAATCCAGCATGCCGGTGTAAACGATGACGTGCCCGCCGGGCAAAGCGTAAGCATTCGGTTCAGGACTCTCGACGATGTGAAAAGTGAATGGCTGGTTCGTGCCGCCGACTTTCCGCGTGAGCGGCGACGCCAACGCCGCCAGCTTCGCCACCCGCTCCTTGTCCTCCACGAACTGCATTTCCCCCTGTAATTCCTCGAGTACTTCCCCGCCGATTTCTGCCTCCCACTCCGCTGGAATCCTCGCGACCAATGACCGGGCCATGAAACTTGTGGCCATCCAGCCCAGGCACGCCAGCAGGGCAAAGATTGCCAGACACCACAGCGTGATTTTTAGGCGGCTCGACAATTCCCGCCGCGTCACGATTTTGCTCAACTGCTCCCGGACCCCGCTCTCGTTGGCCAGCGCGCGGTGGTCCAGAACGGACTCATCCAAGGTGTAAATTTTCCATTCCGGTTGCGAAGGATCGGAGAAATAAACCCGCTCGTCCTCACCTTCGCCCAACTCCACCTTCAATCGCGGCAAAGGAATTCTGAGCATGACCTGCGCGGACTGAAAATGAAGATCCCATGAATCGAAGTGGACCTGTCCGCCAACGACCTCACTACAGAGTTCGGGGTTGAACGCGTGCGCTTCGTAACCTGTGGATGCGGTGTTCACGCCGCCGCTCTTTCTACCACAATCCTCCCGGAACGTCATTCAATTCCGCACCGACTCGGACCGTGCATCCTTCCAGTTGAAGCGCGCATTCAGCGTCACCAGGACGATCGCGAGGAAGTTGGCGACATACAGGTTGAACCCAAGCCAGGTGTGAAACAGGTGAAGAAAGAACACCGCCAGCGCGATCCCGATTCCGCAAATGGCATTGAAACACAAGAGCCGGCGCATGACTCCACCCGGCGCACGCCCCGTCGCATTCCGGAACGTCCACACCTCGTTCCACAGGAAATTATTCAACATGGCGGTTTCGGCAGCGCAGACCTTGGCCAGAGTCACGTTCCACGCCAGCATGTTCGGATCGGCCAGCAGGTAGAGAACGGCCATGTCCACCACCACGCCTCTGCCGCCCACCAGGCAGAACTTCATGAATTGCCCGAGCCTCAGCCAGCGCCCGGCCTTCAGAGTTGAATCGCCTCGCGCATCTCGCGAAGCCGGGTTATCAGAACGCAAATCCCAAGAGCCGCTGGCAGCGCCAAATCCCAGTTCTTGGGCAGAATGCTCCAATCAAACGCATGTTCTCCTGGCGAGCCGTACTCAAACGATTGAACACCCCCGAAATGGGAAGACCAGGACTGTTGGAAGTGGATAAGAAACGCGCCGCGCTCAATGAGCCAGTCCACGGCGACAAAGCTGGCTGCGAGAGCTGCGCCCATGACCAGCATTGGTACGAACAAACGGCCGAGTGATTGTAAAACCGCTGACAGGGAGGGGGACGTGGACGAACCCCTCACCCGGTCTAAAGACCACCCTCTCCCCGTCGGTTGGGGAAAGGGACGGGGTGAGGGGCTTGGAGAGAGAGATGGCATAGTCTCCGATTGGTCGTCACGCTGCCGCAGCCACACAATCATCGCTGCCAGGGGCAACAAATAAAGCGGCACGAGCTTCATCAGAGCCGCGCTTCCAAACAGGATTCCCGCGAGGCATTCGACGGCGAACCACCTGGTCCGGGGCAGAACCCATAATGCGCAGAGTCCGGCGAGCGCAGTCGCCAACGCTGGGATTTCCAACATGCAGGAGGAACTCAACTCAAGAAATCCCGGTGAGGCGATCAATAGCGCCGTGGCCAAGCCGGCTGTCCACAATCGAGCCGCAAAAGAACGCACAGAACGCAGAGACGGAACAGATTCGCCTTCACTTTGTGTACCTCGTGTTCTCTCGCGGCCAGCTTCCCCCTCTGCCCAAGCAGGCGAGACGCCCGCTCCACTTTGTCGGGCGACGTGAAGCGCCATGATGAAAACTGAAATGAGCAGGAGTGCCGCGAAAGCTACTGTGACCAAACGCGGTCCGAGAGGCGAGTAGTGGGATAGAGCATCCTGCCTGTCCTCCGCTCCCCTCACCCGCCCGTCCGTTTCGATCCGAACTGGCGAGACGCCCGTGCCACTATCGGATGGGGAGAGGGACGGGGTGGGTTGGTTTCCTTGGAGTCTGACCGCTTGGGTAATTAAGAATGTACGCAACGGTGGCTGGTCATTCCAGACCTCGCTGTAGAGCTTGTAACCATTCAGGCACAGCGTCACTGGACCGCGGTTCCATAACCGGTACACTTGAGGGCCAGCTTCGCGTAGGCAAAGCGGCAGTGGCTCAGAGTCAGGGAATTCGCCGCAATCAAAGCCGGATTGGCATACGCGAGTTGTGTCGGGTCGCCCCAGCTCCAAGGATGCATGTCGCCCACGGAGTCATCGTCCAGCGCGGTAAGGATGGCCGGCCTATACGGCCCGGTCTTAAGCGTCAAGGTGTTGTTGAGTTGAATGAAAGTCGTCTTGGCGTAAGGGCCCGTGGAATTCCAGTACTTGAAAATGGCGGCGCCCTCAATCGTGACCGGCCCGTTGCAATAAACGGGATCATCTACAAGGTAGGTCGTGTCGCCCTGGAAAACTTTCGCCGCGCCGATCGTACCACCGAGAGTTTCGATGTAGTCAATTACGACGCCACTCCTCACGCCGACCCTCTCTCCATCGGAAGGCGAGAGTCTGTCCACAGGACGGGTGAAAGGCGCGGCGGTGCTTGCGAATTGATTCGAGGCTTTGCGCGGTCTGGCTTTCGCTTGAATCGTCTGCGTCGGCCTCGGAATAAGCGCATAGCCGACTGTGGCGCTGCTTTCGCGGATTCGCTGGGCAGACCGTTTTCCTTGAACACACTCCGGCAACGCGCTCAAGGCGCTTTGAACGGCGAGGCATTCCACGGTTTCGATCAGGAAAGTCCGGCCTTCACCAGGGATGGTCCGGAATTCCTTGGCCACGAAAGTTTGCGTGCCATCCGGGTGCGTCGGCGTCGGCGGTGTGTAGGTCAGGCCGGGGCCGAGGACGAGTTCGCCGAAGCCAACCATTTCATCCACCAAGTCCGGGCTGACCTTGCGGCGGCGCACGGCCGCGTTCGTCTCGACATAGATCGGTTGACGCAGTTTTTCCGGCTCAGGCGGATCGTAGAATTCCGTCACGACCTGGATTTGGGCATTCGTGGGAAAACCATAGTCCAGCGGATTCAATCGGCCCGTGATGATGACATCTTGCTCGAAGGACCCTTTCTGAATTGTGTAAACGACGTCCGCGCATACACCACCCGAAAACGCATCCGGATACACGACGCGGTTGCTCCCCACCAGCACGCCCACGCTGTTGGTGATCGTGGACACCACCGCGAAGCGCCCGTCGTTGGGATCATACAGTGCAATGGCCACCGGGGTCGAACGGAGCGCGGTTCCGTCCCGCAGCGTCGTGGTGATGGCGCCAATGACGTTCAGCTCCGCATTCAGCCGTTTCCGGTGTTGGACGTGGTTCGCGACAAAGGCGTCATCGGTCAGCTCGAATTCAGCCACGCTGGGCGACCATTGCTGGCCATCCCAGTAATTCATGCCGGAACCGATTTCGACCACGGAAGGTTTCCCGCCGCCCCGCGCGCGGGTGAACTGATTTGTGGGCGCGCCCGCGGAATCGTCCGGTTCCGTTCTCCAACTCCGGTGGTTTGGACCGATCTCCGCCAGGACTTTGCGTCCGGCTGCCTGAGTCTGTCGCGTGGCACGTGCGGCGGCAAGATTGGTAGCACTCGCAGTGGATGACCCACGCCAACCAAGCCGGTTGGCGGAGCGGCTTTGGCTGGCACTTCCCCAAATCGGTTGGTAATTCGTTTGCGCCGTTGCTCTTTCTGCGCCCGCTGGGGCGAGGGAGTGTGAGATTAGGATTTTGAGTTTGGAGTTTCGGGCTGGTTCTTGATGCACCTCGAATGGAATGGCGGCGAACGCGGCGGACCTTGTTTCCGCAAGGATACGTCCGAGTTGAGTGTCCCAACGTCATAATCCCGGGGGCAGTCTCCGAACCTGCAAGTGAAACGCCGCGCTTGTGGGCAGGGATCCTGCCGTTGTGCCGTTTATCCTTCTGCTCCCGTTGCGCGTCAACAAAAAGCTGTTCACAGGTGTGAATTCCTCGCGGAGACAGGCGGGACGCGCTGTCCTACTACCTCGGTACCGGCTGCGGAATCGCACAACCATCCTTCCTCGGATCGGACGAGCCGTAGTTCACGCCAGCGGCGAAATCGCGCATCACCGCCTGACCGCCGCCCACGGAGTCGGCGAATTCGCCCTCCAACTTGATGAGATGGCCGCGCTCGGTCAGGACGGTGCGCACGGCTTCCGGCACGCGTGATTCGAGCCGCACGTCCCAGCCGTCGAAGCTCAGCTTCGTGAACCGCGCGGCTTCCATCGCCGCCTGCAGGTTCATCCCGTGATCCACCAAGTTCGACACGAATTGCGCGTGGGCCTGCGATTGATTCCATCCGCCCATGATGCCGAACGCAATCCGCACGTCGCCCTTGGCCATGAACGCCGGGATGATGGTGTGCAAAGGGCGTTTCCGTCCGGCCAGCGCGTTCGGATGTTTCGGATCGAGGCTGAACAAGCCTCCGCGATTTTGCAGCGCGAAGCCCGTGCCCTCCGCCACGACGCCCGACCCGAACGAATTGTAATTGCTCTGGATGTAGGAAACGATGTTGCCCTCGGCATCCACGACGCACAGGTAGGTGGTGTCCGTGCCCATTGGCGGCGGTTGGCCCGCAGGGACGCTGCAATTCGCCCTCGCCATGTCAATCAACCGCGCCCGTTCGCGGGCGTACTCCTTTGAGAGCATCCCGGCGACCGGCACCTTGGCGAAATGCGGGTCGGCCACGTAGCGCAGCATGTCGGCGTAAGCGAGTTTCTTCGCCTCGATCATCACGTGCAACGCATCGGCGGAGTTGTGGCCGAACTCCTCCAGCGGGAAATTCTCCATCAGGTTGAGCATAGCCAGCGCGGCGATCCCCTGCCCGTTCGGCGGAATTTCATAAACCGTCCAGCCGCGATACATGGTCGAGATCGGCTCCACCCACTCGGAGGAGTATTTCATGAGGTCTTCGGCGTTCAGGGTGCCGCCCAAGCCGGCTGAGCATTTCAGAATTCGCCTGGCAATCTCCCCCCCGTAAAACGCCTTGCGGCCGTGCCGGGCAATTTGTTTGTAGGACCAGGCCAGCTCGGGATTGCGGAAGATTTCGCCGGGCTTTGGCGCACGGCCTCTGGGCAGATAAACACGCGCGGCGTTATTGTCTTTGCGCAGTTTGCCTTCGCTGGCGACCCAGTAGGTCGAGAAGATTTCTGTTACAGGAAATCCTTCCTCCGCGAGGCGGATGCTTGGCGCCAGCAGGCTTGATAGTTTCTTTCTGCCAAATCGGTCGAGCAACTTCTGCCAGCCATCCACGCATCCCGGCACGGTGACGGAGTGAATCCCACTCTGCGGCATGTTGGTGGTGAATCCCTGGCGCTTGATCAGCTCAATGCTGAGCCCAGCCGGCGACCAACCGCTCGCGTTCAGGCCATGGATTTTCCCGCTCTTGGCTTCGTAAACGATGGCGAACATGTCGCCGCCAATGCCATTGGCCATTGGCCCGACCAGGCCCATCGCCGCGTTGGCCGCGACTGCCGCGTCCACCGCGTTGCCGCCCTGGGCGAGGATGGTTGCGCCGATTTGGGACGCGAGCGGATGTTCCGTGGCGACGATGCCGTTTCGGGACATGACCATGGACCGCCCTTGCACGCGCTCCGCGGCGAAGGCGAGGGTCGGAAGCGCGACAGCGATCAGCAGCAGCCCGAGCGAGGGGAGGTTCGATGTGGCTTTCATAAGCGCTGCACGCCAAGCGTGCCGGGAATTCTTCCTTGGACAACGATAAAGCATCACAATGCGAAGGCTGGAACCACAGCGGCTGCCACGGGTGCGCCTGAAAACGGAGAGCGGTTTTGGCGGTGGCAGTTCTGGCGCCGCGAGAGCCCCGCCTGCGTTTGATCGGGCCAAACGAATTGTCCAGAGTTCAGACCGGCCAAGCGGTCGCGTCGCGCCGACGACTCGGAGCTTGCCGTGACCGGCGTGGTGCTGAGAGCCTTTCAGCATTTGAAGCCCATGAAAGTCATTCTTGTCTCAGTTGCTGTTCTGTTCACCGCCAGATTCGGTTTCGCGCAAAGCACCGCCTCACCCCCGGCCAAGGATGCCAAACCGCCGTTCACCGGCGACAAGTCGCGGCCCGATGACGGCTACCGCGGCATCTGGTTCACGCTCGGTCAGTTCTCCCAACACGGCGACAAATACTCCGGCGGTCTCGGCACCTACACCGCCAATCACATCCCGCTCGCGGTTTACGCGCCACAGGTGAACAAGACGTTCTTCGTCTATGGTGGCACGATCAAGGACAAGCGCCACTTGCTGATCATGGCATCGTATTACGATCACGCCAAGCATGTTGTGCCGCGGCCCACCATTGTTCACGACAAGCGGGGCGTGAACGATCCGCACGACAACGCGAGCCTGAGCATGGATGATCGCGGACACATTTGGGTGTTCATCAGCGGACGCGGGCGCTCCCGGCCCGGCTTCAAGTATCGCAGCGCGCGGCCCTACGATGTGTCGGAATTCAATTTCATCCAACAGGAGGAATTCACCTACCCGCAACCGTGGTTTGTGGAGGGCAAGGGCTTTTTCCATCTGTTCACGAAATACACGCGAGGCCGCGAGTTGTATTGGGAAACCAGCGCCGACGGCGTTCACTGGAGCGAACATCGGAAACTCGCCGGCTTGGAGGGCCATTACCAGGTCAGCGCCGAACATCAGGGGAAGATCGGCAGCTTCTTCAATCGCCATCCCGACGGCAACGTGGACAAACGCACCGACCTTTATTACGTCCAGACGACCGACTGGGGAAAGACCTGGACCACCGTGGATGGCCGGCAACTTTCGCTCCCGCTTTCACAACCGGACAACCCGGCGCGCGTCCTCGAGTATTCCGCGAAAGGCCGCCTGATGTACACGATTGATCTGCGCTTCGATCGCCAGGGTTATCCGGTGTTGCTTTACATCACCTCCGCCGGACATCAACCCGGCCCCGAGAATGATCCGCGCGAATGGACCTTGACCAAATGGAATGGCCAGGCATGGGAGGCACACGTCGTCTGCCACTCCGATCACAATTACGACCTTGGCAGCCTGTTCCTCGGCGAAAAGGAGTGGACGATTCTCGGTCCGACCGAAACCGGCCCGCAACCTTACGGCACCGGTGGCGAGGTCGCATTGTGGGTCAGCTCGGACGAAGGCAAGACCTGGTCAAAGCGGCGGCAGGTCACGCGGAACAGCGAGTTCAATCACGCCTACGTTCGGCGTCCGCTCAACGCCAAGGACCCCTTCCACGTTTTCTGGGCGGATGGCAACCCCGACAAACTCAGTGTCTCGCGGCTTTACTTTGGCAATGCCACCGGCGACCGTTACTGGCAGTTGCCGTACGACATGTCCGGTGACTTTGCCACGCCGATCGAGATGACAAAATGATTGAAGTATGTCCTCGCCGAAAACTGCTTCCGCGGGCAAGTGGCTTGTTGTTGCTTGCCCTGCTGTCGCTCGGCGGCGACTCCGCAGAGGCCAACCGGCCTCTGCCTGATTCGACCCCCGCGTCGAATTGGACCAACGCGCCGTGGTCTGATCCCTCCTTCTTTCCCATTGCCGTCTGGCTGCAAGCGCCCGCCAACGCGGAACGCTATCGTCGGGCCGGCATCAACACCTACGTCGGCTTGTGGAAGGGGCCGACCGAAGCGCAGCTCTCCGCTCTCAGAAAAGCTGGCATGTACGTGATCTGCGACCAGAACGAAGTCGCCCGGCGCCATCTCAGCGACACCAACATCATTGCCTGGATGCATGGCGACGAACCGGACAACGCCCAATCCCTCGGCGAAGGGCGCGGTTGGGGACCACCCATTCCACCGGCGAAGATTGTTGAGGATTATCACCGGATGCGCGTTGCCGATCCGTCGCGCCCTGTGTTGCTCAATCTCGGTCAGGGCGTCGCGTGGGATGGTTGGTACGGGCGCGGTGTCCGCAGCAACCATCCCGAGGATTATCCCGAATACCTCAAGGGCTGCGACATTGCGTCCTTCGACATTTACCCGGCCGTGCATGACCGCAAGGAAGTCGCCGGCAACCTCTGGTTCGTGGCGCGCGGCGTGGAGCGGCTGGTGCAATGGACCGAAGGCAGGAAGCCGGTCTGGAACTGCATCGAATGTACGCACATCAGCAATCCCAACCGCAAAGCCACGCCGCACGAAGTTCGCGCCGAAGTCTGGATGTCGCTCATCCACGGCTCGCGCGGGCTGATTTACTTCGTTCACCAGTTCAAGCCCCAATTCATTGAGGCCGCCCTGCTCGCCGATCCGGAAATGCTGTCCGCCGTGACCGCCCTCAATCAGCAAATCAGGGCACTTGCTCCGGTCTTGAACAGGCCGACCTTGGCGAACGCAGTGAAGGTGAATTCAGCCAACGAAGCCGTGCCTGTTGCCGCGATGGTCAAACATTACGACGGCGCGACGTATCTTTTCGCGGTGGGGATGCGCCACGGCGAAACATCCGCGACCCTCAACCTCAAAGGAATGTCAGGAGAGACGACAGTCGAGGTCCTTGGCGAGAATCGAACCCTGATGGCCAATGACGGCAGCTTTACGGATCAGTTTGCTCCCTGGGATGTTCACCTCTATCGGTTGGCTGCGAAGTCGGCACGATGAGCTTGTCAGCCGCGCGCCGCCCCCTTAACACTACGCCATGCAGATTCCTCTCGTGATGACGGTCATCGGCAAGGATCGCACCGGTCTCGTTGAATCGGTCGCCCGCATCGTCGCCGAACAGGGCGGCAACTGGCTGGAGAGCCGCATGTGCCGGTTGGGTGGAGAATTCGCCGGCATCCTGCGCGTCCATGTTCCTTCGGAGCGGCGCGCGTCTCTGGAGAGTGCGCTTTTCAAGCTGACGGACCTCACCGTTGTGGTGCAACCGGATGAATCGGGTCAGCCGCCCCAAAAGTCCCAACTCGCCGCTCTGGAAGTCGTCGGCCAGGATCGTCCGGGCATCGTGCGGGAAATCTCCCACGCGCTTGCGGCTCAAGGGGTCAACGTCGAGGAACTCACCACCGAATGTGTCAGCGCGCCGATGTCCGGCGAACCGCTGTTCCAAGCCAGGGCCAAACTGCATCTGCCCGAAGGGCTCGCGGTCAGCGCGCTGCGTGAATCTCTGGAAAAGGCCGTTTCCGGCCTGACGGTCGAGGTGACGCTGGAAGTCTTGGCGTGAGAAGTAAAGTGTTGGTGGAGTTCCGCCAAGCTTCGATTCAACCCCGCGTCATGTCGAAGGCTACGCGCGGCCCGAAACCAGACTATCCCGTGTCGCCCAGAATAAGCTCGAGCCGCACGGAGATTCCCGGGTTGGCACGGTAATTCCGCTCCTGGCGGAAATCCACGGCGGGCACGACCTCGAGAAACAGCCAGCGTTTGCGGAGCTGCTGCCGGAAGGTGAAATCGGCGGAGTAAACGGCTTCCCGGGTGTGCGGCACTTCGGGCCAGGCGCCAGCCATGCCGAAGCGATAGGCCCGGTTGAAGCTCAACGCCCGTCCCACCTGGAAGTACTGGCGCGGCATCACCCCGCTCTGCTCCTGCTCCCATAGCAGTTGCGTGGTGGATCGAAACCACCAGAGTTGAGGCAGCGGCCGCGTCCAGCGCATCTCCGTGGTTTGCTCGAAACCATCTGCCGTCAACCAGGCAATCCGTTCCGTCAATCGCAGTTCCCAGTGCTCAAAGGGCACAATCACCCGGCCGCGCATCCGGCCAAAGCCTTGCACCGGATCAATGCCCCGCACCCCGGCGTCAAAGCTCAACCGGTGGCGCGCGTCTTCGCTGAACAGAAATCGAAACGCGGCGTCCAGCTTCGACTCCCGCGCCGCGTCGGCGATCTCCTCCGCGGATTCCGTTTCCTCCACCTCGAGGTCATCGTCCACGATGAACTGCAGCCGGTTTTGCAGCCGCGGCAGCACCAGGCGCAACCGGAAGCTGCTTAAAAAAAACAACTCATCCTCGCGGCTGTAACCGGCGCCGGCCTTGAGGTGCAGCCGGGAACGTCGCGTGTCGTCATCCAGCCGGTCGTCCCCGAAGATGCGGTCAATGCGCTCGACAGCGCCAACGATTCCGTCGGAAAGGAATTGCTGGCGGGCGTCCCAGCGGTCGCCACTCGTCAGCCAATCCCACCGCCCGCGTGACGGCGAATCGGGCTCGGGTTCGGGTGACTCGGCGGCCAGGACGGTCAACATCGAAACCGCCAGGGTCAGTCCCGCCAGTGGCCGGCCGGCCGGCCGCCCAACCAGCCAGCTCATGCGGGAGGCAGGCCGCTGCGCTTCTCACCTCCCAAGGCGGCGTTGACCATGATCATCTCACCGACGTTTTCCAGCGTCAGCAGACCGATGAGCCGTCCGTCCGACACGACCGCCGCTGTGGCGCAATGTTTCTCGTGCAAGGACTCGACGGCCCGGCGCAGCGGGCTGGCCGCGTCCACGGATTCACATTCGCGGCACATGACTTCACCCACCGAGGATTCGCGGCGGCCCTCGGACAGGGCCTTGACCAGATCGTTGCGCCGCAGGATGCCAACGGGGCGTTCGTTTTCGAGCACGGGAAAGTCCTGCTGCGAACCCGCGAGCAATTCCTCGACCGCTTTGGACAACGGATCGGCGGCCGCCAGCGCGCGAAAGCGCGTCATCATGGCGTCGCGCACGCGGTAGCCTTCCAGCGCGGATTGCATCTGCACCATCTCGGCCTCCGCCTGGGCGCCCAGGAACACGAAGATGGCGATGAAAATCAGGAAGGGGTTGTGAAAGAAACCGATCAAGCCAAAGAGGATGGCCATGCCCTGGCCGATGTTGGCGGCAATCACCGTGGCGCGACGCCGGCCCAGGGCCGTGGCCAGCAGCGCGCGCAAAACCCGCCCGCCATCCATCGGAAAGGCGGGCAGCAGATTGAAGAGCACGAGGAAGACATTCACGATCATCAATCGCTGCCAGAACGAGCCCCCGGTTATGCTGAGGTCTTCGGGTGCGGTCAGGCCACCCGTCGCGCCGAGCCACACGATCAAGCCGGCGGCAATGACCACGTTCACCGCCGGTCCCGCCAGCGCCACCCAGAATTCCTGCATCGGCTTTTCGGGCATCCGCTCCAGGCGCGCGACGCCGCCGATGGGCAGCAGCGTGATGTCGCGCGTCTTGATGCCATACCGGCGCGCCATCAATGCGTGCCCCAATTCGTGCAGGAGGACGCAACCGAAGAGCGCGACGATAAACGCCAGCCCCCGCAGGACGGCATCCCAGTCCTGCGTGGCGCGCCAGTACAAGAACCCCAGAAACGCCAACAAGAGCAGGAACGTGAAATGCAGGTAAACGTCAATGCCGAGCAGTTTGCCGAGCTTAAGCGACCATTTCATGCTTGCACCTTTCTGGTTGAAAACGGAACAGAAATTGAACTTCGTCGTCAACTCCGCTCCGAACTCTGGATTTCCTTAGCACGGTTTTCATCGCACGACCAGCACCGGGCAGGAAGCCTGACGCACCACCCGCTCGGCGGTACTGCCAAGCAAAAAGCGTTTCAGCCCGGTTTGTCCCCGCGTGGCGACCATGATCAAATCCGGCTGTTGTTCGCGGGCAACGCGTTGGATCATCTCGTGCGGGGTGCCAGCTCTCACGAGTTGGTCCGCGGCAACCCCGCGCGGGACAGCCCGCCGCGACCAGTCGGCCAGTTGCTGGATGCCGTCGTGCAAAACGGTCATCTGAAGCCGGGTGGCCGCGTAGGCGAGACGAGTGGGCACGTTGAAGTGCTGGACCACGTGCAGCAAGACCAAAGCGGCTCGGAAACTCGCGGCAAAGTCCGCCGCGTAGCGCACCAGCTTCCGGGACGGGGCAGATAGGTCCACCGGCACCAGGATGTTCTTGATGGCGAATGATGTGTCCGTGCGCGACGATGGCGATTTGCCTCCGGGAGCGCGGCGCACGACCAAGACTGGACAGGGTGCGTGGCGCACGATGCGTTCGGCGGTGCTTCCCAGCAGGGCTCGCTCCAGTCCCGCGCGGCCTGCCGTGCCAACGACGATCAAACCCGCTTTGATCCGCCGCGCCGTGCGCGTGGTTTCCTCGTGAGCGCGCCCGACCCGGACCAGCGTCGTTTCCAGCAATTTGCCGGGCACATGCGCGCGGGCGAGTTTGGAGAGGGCCTGGCCGGCAAGGTCGCAAAGCTGCGCGGAGTCCACGCCGGTTACGCCCAGTTCATTGGGCAGCGTGGGCAGTTCAATGACGTGAAGCACCGTAATTCTGCCTCCGCACTTGTGCGCCAGCGCGACGGCGCGGCGCAGGGCGTGATCCGCATTGGGTGAAAAATCGGTCGGCACCAGAATGTGAGCCAGATTCAAGTTGGTGGCGACGTGCCGGTGTGCTGGCCTGGTTTGCAGTTGGCGTTTCATGGTCGTTGGTTGGAAGTCCGGCCCGGTTATGCACGCCAGGCACAGCGATCTCCCATCGGTCAGGCATCATCAATCAGTTGGCTTCACCTGTAGTTTCGCGGTCACATCCACGACGCGTTCAGTTCCCAGCGCGAGCGTGACTGCCTTGGCGATCTGGCTTTCGTTGGCCACCTTCCCTTCCAGCGTGACGCGGCCCGCACTCGTGCTGACACCGATGGACAAAGCGGAAAGTTCGGGGTCGGCCGCGAGTTTCGATTTGATGGCCGCGGTGGTCGCCGCATCCACGGTGGCGTCGGCGACCTGATCGGTCAGTTCACGCGCTTGACGGCGAACGATTCGACCCGTGCGCGCGAGTTCCTCCTTGATCTGCTCGGGGCGGAGGTTGAGCGCCTCGGCTTTGGCCCGGAGCGCCTCGCCAGCCCGATAGATCGCCTCGCCGGCGGCATCCATGGCGCGGGCGGCCTCCGCCCGGAAGCGATCACTGTTCGTCACCGCCGTTTGCTTCCATCGCTGGTGCGCCAACCAGCCCAGTCCGGCGCCGAGAATCAGGCCGAGCACCAGTCCGTTGAAGAAAACTCGCATAAGAAGCTGCCCGCTGACAGCCGCGTTGAATCTAGCGTCCACGGCGGCTTTGGCAAGCGATCCGCCAGCCGTTGGGCGGAATGCCAATCCGCAGTGGCTCCGATGAGTCAGTTGAAAAGCAGGATGAGCAACGGTGGCGGCACCCAGCTCGGACTGCTGCAGAGGACGGGCTTGTCACTCGGGGCATTGCGCAGGCACAATTGCTCCCATGTTAATGCCCGAGCCAGAAACGTTGTCTCGACCCACTCGCCTCGTTTGCGCATTCGCCCTCCTCTGCTTGCTGGGAGGCGCGCAGGTTTGCCGCGCCGCCCAACACTCGCAATTGTGGGGTGAGAACGGCGCGAAGTGGACGCCGCAAAGTCGGCTGCCGGACTTTTCGTTTGCCGGCTACCAGCGTGGTGAGCGGCCTCTTCCCAACCTGCCGCCCGGCGTCAGCGTCAAGGACTTCGGCGCCAAGGGCGACGGCGAAGCGGACGACACGGCGGCCTTTCTCAAGGCGCTGGCGGAGGTGAAGTCCGGCGCGATTGAAGTCCCGGCCGGGCGCTATCGCATTACCGGTTTGCTGGAGATCACCCGCCCCAATGTCGTCCTGCGCGGCGCCGGCCCGGACAAGACCGTGTTGTTCCTCCCCCGGCCAATGAACGACATCAAACCGAACTGGGGCGCCACCACCACCGGGCAGAAAACCTCGAATTACTCCTGGTCCGGCGGCTTCATCACCGTGCGCGGCAATTTTCGGTCGAAGAAACTGACGGACCTTTCCGCTCCCGCGCTCCGTGGCGATCAAACGGTCACTGTTGCCTCCGCAGCGGGACTGCACGTGGGACAGGAGGTGGAGGTCCAGCAGACTGACACCCCGCAGAACACGCTGGCGGTGCATCTTTACGGCGGCGACGCCGGCCCGGTGGAGAACCTCAATGGCCGGGCGCGCGCTTCGTTGGTGACGCGCATCACCGCCATCACGGGCAACCGCGTGACCCTGGACCGGCCATTGCGTTGCGATTTCCAGCCGGAGTGGCAACCGCAACTGCGCGCCTTCGAGCCGACCGTCACGGAAAGCGGCGTGGAGAATCTCACGTTTGAATTCCCGGTCGCGCCGTATCAGGGACACTTTACCGAACTGGGGTTCAATCCGGTCGCGTTGAGCGGCGTCGCGCATTGTTGGGTGCGCAACGTGCGCGTGATGAACGCGGACAGCGGGCCGTTCGTCAGTGGCGTGTTCAACACCGTGGATGGCTTGATCCTCGAGACGACGCGCGCCCCGGACAAACAGAATTGCACCGGGCATCATGGCGTCTCGCTCGGCGGTACCGACAATTTGCTCACCAACTTCGACCTGCGCGTGCGCTTCATCCACGATGTCACGGTGAGCGGCTTTTGTTCTGGCAACGTCATTTCGCGCGGGCGTGCCGTGGATTTGAGCCTGGACCATCACCGTTACGCACCGAACGAAAACCTGTTCACGGACCTGGACGCCGGGGCCGGCACGCGACTCTGGCACTGTGGCGGCGGCGCGGCCTTGGGCAAGCACTGTGCCGCTCGCGGCACCTTTTGGAACATCCGGTCTGCCCGCCCACTGAATTATCCGCCACCGGCTTTCGGCCCGCTCTCGATGAATCTGGTGGGATTGCAGACCCGCCAACCCACGGATGTTCAGCCGGAAGGGAAATGGTTCGAGGCCATCCCGCCGCATGAATTGCAGCCTCAGAATCTGCACGCGGCTCAACTCCAACGCCGACTGGAAAAGCGGTCCGGCCGGTAAGCCCGACTGGGTGACGCCGGGGAGTGAATGGCGCTGGCCGGCGTGATGAAGAAGTTGGGTCGCAGCGAGTTTTTGGCTTGTTCACTGGCGCGCAATCGGGTGACATCAACCTGCTGGACGCAGCGAATTGGCCCATGTTCAACACCCGGATTCTCAATCCCGCCGTGCTGGCCCTGCTGGCACAGGTGCGCCACACCAACACGCTGGTCATTGCCGATCGCGGATTTCCCTTCTGGCCGCGCGTCCCCACCGTGGACCTCGCGCTGACGGACAACGTCCCCACGGTGTTGCAGGTCCTGGGCGTCTTGCGACCAGAATTTCACATCGCCACCGCCTATATGGCCCGTGAGTTCAAGAAGGCCAACGACACGAACACGCGCCTCCAGTTCGGCCAAGCCCTGGCCGGCGTCGCCGTGAGGTTCGAGCCGCACGTGAACCTGAAACTGCGCGTGCCCAACGCCGTCGGACTGATTCGCACCGGTGACACCACGCAATATGCGAATGTGGTGCTGGTCTCGGGCTGAACCTTGCCTCCGCCACTTGCCGCGCACGGTCAGCGACCCACACCCATTGCTCGCGGTCACCGAGGGCAAACGAGCCGATAGGGCTGACTTCAAAAATCTGAGGTTCGAGATCGGTGGCAATGGAAATTTGCTTGCGAGCCTCCGAACAAATCCCGATTGTTTTCGCACCGTATGCCTCAACGCGCCAAAAAACGCCAGCCGAGCAAGACGCAGAAATCCGGCAGGGGGACTCGCCCGGGTCGGAGTCGGCGCGAGGCGTCTGCCCCCGCTGGCAAGGCCAGGGTGCGTGGCCGTTCAACGCCGGTAACCCGGCACGCGGATGAGGCCGCCTCGAAAACGCTGCCCGCGCCAGTTCCGGCCTCGGCCGCGCCAGAGGAACACCCGACGGCGATCGAGCGGGAGCGTTCCAGTTACGATGGCGATACCGCCATCAAACTTTACCTGCGCGAGATCGGTCAGGTGAAGCTGCTGACGCCTCAAGAGGAGATCGAACTGGCGGCCCGCATCAAGAAGGGCGACAAGAAGGCACGCGAGCAGATGATCAAGGCCAACTTGCGCCTCGTGGTCAAGATCGCCCGCGACTATGAGGGCATCGGCCTGCCGCTGCTGGACTTGATCAGCGAGGGCAACATCGGCCTGATGAAGGCCGTCGAGCGCTTTGATCCTTCGAAGGGTGGAAAGCTTTCCACCTACGGCTCCTGGTGGATCAAGCAATCCATCAAGCGCGCCCTGGCCAATCAGTCCAAGACCATCCGCCTGCCGGTGCATCTGGTGGACAAGATTTCCAAGATGCGGCGCATCGCCATGCAGTTGCAGGAGGAACTGGGCCGCGAACCAACGGACGAAGAGCTGGCCGAGGAACTGGGCATTCCCACGTCCCGCGTCACGCAGATGCGGCTGGCCGCCATCCGCCCCGCCTCGCTGGACGCGCCCATCGGCGACGAGGACTCGAACAATTTTTCGGAAGTGGTCCAGGACGAAAATGCCGACACCCCCTACGAGCAACTGGAAGACAAAACGGTCACCGGGATGCTCCAGGAAATGGTCACGAAGCTGGACCCGCGTGAGGCCACGATTCTGCGCTATCGCTTCGGGTTGGACGGCGGGAATGAGAAAACGCTCGAGGAAGTGGGCGCGAAGTTTGGCGTGACCCGCGAGCGCGTCCGCCAGATTCAAAACATCGCCTTGCGCAAGCTGCGCAAGATGATCGAGAAACTCGAGGCCACCCGCCGATGAGCGGGCGGGTCGCTCGAAGCGTTGACTGAACTCCATGCGCCAGGGGCACCAAACGGCAGACGCGGCGCTCCAGACAGCAAGCGTGCGCTGGCCAACGATGCCCGGCAACCATCAGGATTCATGAACCCATCCCCGCCCACACCTGCAGAGATCGAACAGGCCATCCGCAACGTTCCGGATTTCCCCAAACCGGGAATTCAATTCAAAGACATCACGCCGGTGCTGGCAGACGCGCGGTTGTTCGCCGGCGCGATTGACTTGTTGACCGAGAAGTTCGTCTCGCAAAGGGTGGATGCCGTGGTGGGCATAGACGCCCGTGGGTTCATCTTCGCCGCCGCCGCTGCGGTGAAGCTCCAGGCGGGGTTCGTCCCGGTCCGCAAGAAGGGCAAACTGCCCTACCGCACGCACGAGCAGGATTACGCCTTGGAATACGGTTCGGCCACCATCGCGATCCACGTGGACGCGCTCAAACCGGGCAGCCGGGTGCTGTTGATTGACGACTTGCTGGCGACGGGCGGCACCGCCGCCGCCGCCGCCCAACTCGTCAAACGCCTCGGCGCGGAAATCCTTGAAATTGGCTTCCTGATCGAGTTGAGCTTCCTGCATGGCCGCGAAAAGCTCCGGGGTTATCCCATCCGCTCGCTGGTCGTGTATTGAAGTCCCTCCCGCGGTGACGCGGAATTTCCAAGCTCTCGTGTCCGTGTCTGCCAAGTGCAATTCGTCGGCAAGGCCTCGATCTCCGGTTGAGCCGCCCACGAAGGCTGGCAAAGTTCTGTTCCCGACGCGGAATTATGACTTGGCGGCAACGTTGACCTCGGGTCAGGCGTTTGGCTGGGATGAAACTGCCGAGGATTGGACCGGGGTGGTGCTGGGACGCTGGGTGCGTTTGCGCCAAGTCCCCGAGGGAATCCTGGCCCAAACCGCGACACCGCAAACCGATTGGCGCTGGCTCGCGGAGTATTTGCAGTTGAACGTCAACTTGCAGGAGATTCTGGCGACGTTTCCCGACGACCCGCACCTGGCTGCCGCCATCGCGGCCTGTCCAGGTCTGCGCCTGCTGCGACAGGACCCGTGGGAATGTCTGGCTTCCTTCATCCTCTCCTCGACCAAACAAATCGTGCAGATTCGGCAGATCGTCGCGGAACTCCGCGCCCGATTCGGCACGCCGGTCAAAACGCTTGGGCCAGGTCCGGCGTTTTCCTTTCCTGGCGCGGAACGATTGGCGGCGGCGAGTGAAACCGAATTGCGCGCCTGCAAGATGGGTTTTCGCGCGCCTTATCTGCTCGCCGTGGCCCGAGCCGTCGCCAGTGGCGAGTGCGATTTGATCGCGCTGCGACAGTTTTCATTGGAAGAAGCGCAAGCGCGGCTGCTGAAGCTGCCCGGTGTGGGAACGAAAATCGCCGATTGCGTCCTGCTCTTCGCTTACGGTTTTTCCACCGCGTTCCCCGTGGATGTCTGGGTCAGGAGAGCTCTTGAGCAATTCTATTTTCGCGGCCATCGGGTAAAGCCCGCCCGCCTTCACTCCTTCATCACCTCGCACTTTGGACCGAACGCAGGCTATGCCCAGCAGTATCTGTTTCATTACATCCGCACGCAGGGTCGTCCCGACCGGTGAACGGCCCGCCGGCCAGTAGCTTTCAACCAAACTGACGCAGCACGCTGCAACTCTTCGTGCGTTCATGCTCCTTGTCAGCCGCCACTGGTGGCCTTTACTGTCAGGGATGGGTTGTCACATCGAGGTGCTTTTCACGCCTGCTGAGTTTCATGCGCTCCGTGGCCGCGACCTTGGCGGCACAACGTGTGTTGTCTTCGACATCCTGCGGGCCACGAGCACCATCGTCACCGGCCTGGCCAACGGGGCGGCCGGTTTCATGCCCGTGGAGGAAATTTCCGAGGCGCTGGCCATGCGCCGCCGGCGGCCGGACGTGCTGCTCGCCGGCGAGCGCGATGGCCTCCGCATCGGCGGCGCGCTCTCCGGCGGAGTGGAATTTGATCTGGGCAACTCCCCCCGCGAGTTCACGCCGGAGAAGGTCGGAGGCCGCATGATCATCTCCACCACGACGAATGGCACGCGCGCGCTGCGGTCCTGTTTGAGCGCGCAAGCGGTGGTCGTCGCGTCTTTCCTGAACCTCTCGCGGTCTGTTGATTATGTGGTTGGCCGCCAACCCTCCCGACTGCTGTTGGTGTGCGCCGGCACTGGTGAACACGCGGCGTTGGAAGACACGCTGACCGCCGGGGCCTTCTGCGAACAGGCCACCCGCCACCAGCCAGCCTGGGAACTTTTGGATTCTGCGCGGATCGCGTTGCAAGCCTATGAGCACGCCTCCGGCAATCTGAGCAGCGCAATCAATGGTGCGGAAAATGCCCGCAGACTGCTGGCCAATCCACTGCTGCGCGACGATGTGGAGTTTTGTCTGCGCCGGGATCTGCATCCCATCATCGCGTTGATGACACCGGAAGGAGTGGTGCAACGCTGCTAGTGGCAGCGATGGGAATGGTTGCTCATCGCCAGAAACCGGCGTCGGAACCGAAGCAGGGATTCCCGGGTCAGTGCATGATCACGCCCAGAATGTTCTGGCGCGGGACACAACCGAAGTTGCGGCTGTCGTGGCTGTAATTCCGGTTGTCGCCCAGCACGAAGTACTGGTTCTGGCCGCAGACAATCAATTCCTCTTTCACGGTGGGCGAGGCATAAGTCCGGGTGCCAGCGGGTAGATAAGGTTCGTGCAAGGCGCTTCCATTGACGTAGATCCGGCCGTCCTTGAGATAAACCGAGTCGCCCGCGCAGGCGACGATCCGTTTCACGGCGTAGCTGCCGTCGGTCGGGTCCAGGATCACGACGATGTCCGAAGGTTGCGGCTCGCGCACCAGGTAAACCCAGCGGTTCAGGACGTAACGCTCCGCATGGTGCAGCGTCGGAGCCATGCTGTTGCCGACGATCTCCACCGACTGAATCACGAAGTGCGTCACCAGCATGAACGCCCCGTAGGAGAGGCCGGTGATGAGAAAGCACTGGGAAATAAGCGTGCCCGCCCGGCTCCACCGCCTCCAAGGTGATCCCGGTTGGCGGACCGGTGGAGCGGTTGCAACGGCCGCATCGCTCGCACTCTCCGACGTTGCCATTCTTAGTTGTGCCACAGGCATCTCGATGTGTCTTACTTGTGCCGCTTTTATCCGGGCTGCGCAATCCAATAAATTACGTAATGCTCCCTGTATCCAGTACGGACGCGGAGCGCTTTCCGGCATGGTGGTCAAGGCTGGTTGACATTTACAGGCCGAACTTTGCGTCCTAGGCTGGTGGCGGTTGCACGCATGAAACTCAACTCCAAAGCCTTTTCGCCCCGACCTCAAGCCGCCGGCCTTACGCGCCGGGCGGCGTTGAAAGGACTGGCGGGTCTGGGAGCAACCGCCGCACTCTCAGGCTGTTCGTTCCATCGCAAAGCCATTGATACCAAGACCGAATGGCGCGGGCCAATCTTCCGCGAAAACCAGCTCGCAGGGACTCGCGACTGGCTCTTAAGTCACACGCGAATTGATCCTCGGACGAAATACCGCTGTCCGTGGATTGAGGGTTATTGTTCCCGAACCAGCGTCCGCGCAGGAGAGGAAATCAGTTTCCATGTGAGTACCAACCCGGCTTCAGACTTCTCCCTCGACATCTACCGCATGGGCTATTACGGCGGTGACGGAGGACGATGGATGCGCCGGCTGGGTCCGTTCGAGGGCTCGGTTCAGCCTGATCCGCCGATCGGCCTGAATCGCGTGCGCGAGTGTCAATGGCAGGCGTGTGCCACAATTCGCGTCCCGCGCGACTGGTTGAGCGGTGTTTACTTGGGCAAGCTCACCGCGTTGCGCGACGGCTGCCAGAGCTACGTCATCTTCATCGTGCGCGACGACCGCAAGGCGGACTTCATCTTCCAATGCTCCGACACGACCTGGCAGGCTTACAACCGCTGGCCCAGTCAATTCTCGCTTTACGATGACGGGCAGAACGAATGGTACTGGGGCAACAACGTCGCCGTCAGTTTCGACCGGCCTTACGGGAAATACTGCCAGATTCTCGACGCACCGCTCTCCACCGGCTCGGGCGAGTGGTTTCTCTGGGAATTCCCTTTCGCCTACTGGCTCGAATCGCTCGGCTACGATGTCACCTACATCTCGAACGTGGACACGCACGCCGACCCCGGGGGACTGCGGCGCGCGAAGGGCTTTCTCTCCGTCGGACACGATGAATACTACTCCCTCGAAATGTTCCACCAGCTCAAGGACGCCATTCGCCATGGGTTGAACGTGGGTTTCTTCTCCGGTAACACCTGTTGCGGGCGGATTCAATTCGCGAAAAGCTCGCGTGGTGTTCCCAATCGGATCCTTTCTCGTGAAGATTTCTTTGGGCCGGACAGCGAAGCGGATATCCAACGCCTGCCCACCATGGGCCGATTGCCACATGCCAGCCCGAATTCGGCGGAACTGGTCGGGGCACGAAATCTCGCCCCGTTCACGGGGGGCGCGGATTGGATCTGCACCGCGCCGGAACACTGGATCTTTGCGGGGACGGGAATGAGGAAAGGCGATGGCATTCCTGGTCTCGTTGGCTGGGAATGGCACGGTGAACCGGCAGACATTCCGGGCCTCCAAGTCGTTGCCAGCGGACCGACGCAGAACAAACCGGGCGAACTCAACGGTGGCATCTACACCGCCACAGTCTATCCTGGCCCGAAGGGTAATTTCGTATTTAATGCTTCGACCTGCTGGTGGGGTGATGGCTTGTCCGAACCTCCGGGTTATATCCGGCCCTCAGTCTATACAACGCCGAAAGGGCCGGACGCGCGCGTTCAGCAAATCACGCGGACTATTCTGCAAGCGATGCGGCGCCAATTCACGTCCGCTGCTTGGAGATTGCTGGAACCTGAATCAGCTTGCGGCAGGCTGGACAGTTGATCTGTTGTCCTGCGTAATCTTCGCTGCATTGGATGTGTTGTCCGCAGTACTCGCAGGCGAACTTGAAGTCGGTCACAAATGGTTCCTTCAGCAAATGTGCGATCTTCGCCCGATTTGCAGCCGGCGCTTCTGCTGCTGGTGATTTGGCTGAAGCCGATTCGCTCTGTTCCCGCACAATCTTCCATCGGGCAAGAAACTTCTCGAGATCCAATCGCTTCAACCGTCGCCGGTCCAACATTGCGAGTACCAAACCGCTGGTCAGAAGATAGGCTGTAAAAACCATCCAGCCGATGAACAACGTTTTCGAGCTGATTCCGATTTCCCACGCCAGCACGACTACTGCGGGAAAAGGCATTGTCACCTGCAACAACGCCATGCCTACTGACGCTTGCATAATATAGTGATACCTTTTACCCTGTCGCTGTCTAAAACGATATGGGTAATCCAAAAGGTGTGAAACGAGACTTCGCCGCACTGGAACGGCGGCGGATGAAGGCGGTTAG
>WYBW01000066.1 GCA_011525685.1 Verrucomicrobiia bacterium | reverse complement strand
GGGCGAGAACGCCGAAGCGGTCGGCGTGAACAGACAAAACTCCGGCTGAGATTACACGCGGAATGGAAATACCGAGTCATCAGAATGAGTCGAAACTCAAAAACGGCCTTTGTTCAACAACCTGTTAGCTGCGAGTTATCCATCTCACAGACCCTCTCGCTCTCGCAGATAGCGCAAGACTTCTCTGTTGTAAATCTTTCCGAAAAGTAAACCGCGCGCAACTTCCTCGGTGATGAGGCATCCATGGCTGGGCAACTGAACCCGTGGCAACCTGGACACAAGATGTAATGAATGTTCGGGAATGGACACGGGACGATTAATAGCCCCAAAACCTGCGTCGCAATAAAACATCTTTGGTCGTCCTGCCGCAATGTCGAACTTGGCGGCCCGAAGCGCCTCGGCCTCAACTTCAGCCGTACTGCCCTTGGCTAACAGTGATTTGCGGCCTGTCTCCTCGCGGATGTTTGAGCAGCTGCTCATTGAGAGTAAGGAGAGCGTGAAAATGAAAAGCATCAGAGTCTTCATATGCGTGTTCAGGCCCAGATGGCACCATTGGCAAACCCCACACTTTGAGTTCCTGGTGGATGCCCATGGTGCGTGAGAGAATGAGGAGACAGTCGCCGCACGGTTAACCACGGTATCGTTTGTTGTTTGATTCACAAAGTCTGACACGACCAAAATCCCAAAGTCTTTCAGAAAATCTTGCGGAGTAGTTTTTCCCATGGTGTTGGCAGGCGGATTAAGTTGTAACGACGAAGTCGGGATTGTGCAGCCCGACGCCTTGGTGCTTGGCGTAGCCGCAGCAGGGGCGTCGCAGTTGCATTCCTCTGACGAACACTCCTCTACCTACGTTCTCCTGCAAATTGTTTGAAAGGAATCGCAGATTCCGGCGTGTTCTAGTAGTGATGTGCCAGACGATGGACGCAGAACCGGAGACGTTGAAAACCAGTTGGTCCTTGGTGGCCCGGCTCAAGAATCTTGCTGACCAGGACAGTTGGAGCGAGTTCGACGAACTCTATCGTCCACTCATTCTTCGTGTGGCTTTGAAGGCGGGGCTGCGGGCGGACGAAGCCCAGGATGTGGTGCAGGAAACGATGAGGACCATGACCAAGCATATTCAAACATTTGTGGCCGACCCGGCGCGCGGCTCGTTTCGCGCCTGGCTGCTCAACCTGGTACGGTGGCGGATTGCCGATCAACTGGGGCGAAGGTTGCCTCACCGCGCCGGTGCCGAGTCGCCAACCAAAAACACAGCCCGCACACCGACGGTCGAGCGCGTGCCGGACTTGAACGGGGCGGAGTTCGAGGCGCTGTGTGATGAGGAGTGGCGGCAGCAGGTGCGGGAATTGGCCTTGAAGGAGCTCCAACTGAAGGTCAAGGCGGAGCATTACCAGATATTCCATCTGCTC
The DNA here is from genome assembly GCA_011525685.1 of Verrucomicrobiia bacterium. Taxonomy (GTDB): domain Bacteria; phylum Verrucomicrobiota; class Verrucomicrobiia; order Limisphaerales; family JADLHS01; genus WYBW01. The sequence continues at coordinate 8,728 of WYBW01000066.1, read as the reverse complement.
GCGCTGGAGGAAAGGTCGGTGGAGGAGGTGGCGGGCATGGTGGGCCGTCACCGCGCCCAAGTCTATCTGATCCGGCATCGGGTGGGGAAGGCGCTCAAGAAAATCGTGGCGCAAGTTGAGAAACGGCTCGGGTGAAAGACTCTGCCTGGCGGTGCGCCTCTCACTTTCCCGCAGACTCGTTGGGAAACACGTGGAGGAACTCGTCGCGCTTCGGCGAGTGCCGCCGTGTTCAGCGGCGCAACAAAGTTTCCGAGAAGCCGCCCGCTGGTAACGCCGACTTGCCCAGTCGGCGAGTGGACGGAAACGGGTTCGCGCCGGTTGGAAAACTGGCGTTGCGCTCTCGGGGTTCTCGGGTCACGAGCAACTCCGCAAAGCACAGTCGTCTCTCCAAGCGGCCCGCTGGACGCAGTCCAGACGGTCACAGCGCGACCGCCACTACCTGGCAGAGACTGATATGCGCCCGCTCCTTTCCGTTCAGAAGACTTCCATTCGCCGCCCGGTTCACGTAAGGTCCCGGACGAATGAAGCCGGATGACAACCCCATCCTGCCAACCCCGCCGACCGGCCACCGGCCGGAACATCCTCCGCCCGCCATCCCAGACCATGAAGTGCTCCGCCGCATCGGGCGCGGCAGTTACGGCGAAGTCTGGCTGGCCCGCAATCTGATGGGCAGTTACCGCGCGGTGAAGGTGGTGTATCGCGGACAGTTTGCGGAGGACCGGCCGTTCGACCGCGAGTTCGCCGGCCTGCGAAACTTCGAGCCGGTGTCGCGTTCGCATCCCAGCCAGGTGAACATCTTCCACATCGGACGCAAGGACGCGGAGGGCTACTTCTACTACGTGATGGAGCTGGCCGACGATCAGCAGACCGGCCAGCAGATTGATCCCGACCATTACCAGCCGAAGACCTTGCGCAGCGTGCTCAATCAAAACGGGCGGCTGCCGGTGGCGCAGTGCGTGGAGATTGGCCTGGCGCTGGCCACGGCGCTAAAACACCTCCACGCCGCCGGGTTGATTCATCGCGACATCAAGCCGTCCAATGTCATTTTCGTTCACGGCCTGCCCAAGCTGGCGGACATTGGTTTGGTGGCGGCGGCGGACACGGAGTGTTCCTTTGTCGGCACCGAGGGTTATGTGGCGAACGAAGGACCGGGCAGAGTCCAGGCCGATGTCTATGCCCTGGGCAAAGTGCTTTACGAAATGCTCACCGGCCTGCGTCCCGAGCAACATCCCGGGCTGCCGGACGGCTGGGAAGAACCGCGCGATTCTCCGGCCTCCGACTTGAACCGGGTGATCCTGAAGGCGTGCGAAGCCAACCTTCAACGGCGCTTCCAGAGCGCCGACGAAGTGCGCGTGGAGTTGGAGATGTTGAAGCTCGGCAAGTCGGTCCGCCGCGCGAGATGGTATCAGCAGGCCGTCCGTAAAGCGATGCTCACCAGCGGTGCCGTGGCCGCCGCGGCAGTCCTGGCCGCGCTGGTTTTTGGTTTTTTCGTTTACCGGAACCAAGCGGCGCAACAATCGGCTCGACGCACTTTGCGGGAAATGGAGATCATCCGCACCAAGAACCCCATGGCCGGATGGTTCACGAACAATCTCAGCCAGTGGAGCAACGCGGTTTCGGCGTTGAAGGACCGCGAGGCGCTCGAGCAGGCGTCGGCCATGTTGGCGGGATTGGACCTGCGACTTGTGAATTACCACACCAACTTCGCGGGCGCCTCCGTGGCGTTCGGGCCGGACGGCCGCGCTGTCCTCGGTGGTCTCGGGCCGAGCCCTGGCCTGCTGATGGCCAGGAACGGCGAGTTGACGCCGCTGCCGGTGCAAGGCGAAGGACCGGTGTGTTGGCCAGGCAATGGTCCGCCCTTGCAAGTTGCCATCGTGTCGAACTGCCTCGTTGTCCGCGACGCGCTTACCGGCGCGATTCACCGGCAGTTCGTTGAAGCCGCCCCATTGAGCACCACGACCTTTGGTGTTCCTCAAACCGCGTTATCAGCGGAGGGCAGCTACCTGGCTGTGGCCATGAATGGCCAGGTTCAGCTTTGGTCCGTGGAGTCGGGCAATCGCTTGGTCAGCATCCCCGCAACTGCTACGGCGCTGGCTTTCAGCCCGGACAGCCGGCAGCTCGCCATTGGAGTTGAGGATGGAGCCACGCTGGTTCATTCCACCGCCGCCGGGTTTGACCAACTGAACGTGCTGCCGCCCCGCTTGCGGCCCGCCGCGATTCGCGTGATGGCTTTTGCCCGGGATCCGCTCATCCCTTATCCCAACCCCAACCCGACAGAAATGCGGAACTGGTCCCTGGCGACCGCCGACGAAAGCGGAGAAGTGGTGGTCTGGGACCTGCGCCAAGGTTCGGTGCGCGCGTTCTTTCACGGCTCGATCTGGACCGTAACCGGGCTGGCGTTCAGTCCGGACGGTCTGCTGCTGGCCGTCGCCGGCCAGGCCAACGGTGATCTTTGGGATGCGGTCCGCGGGAGACGTCTTCTCCGCTTTCCCGTCGGCACCGGTCAGGTCAGGTTCTTGAGTTTCAATCACGACGGCCGCCGGTTGGTCAGCGGCGTTGAACCCGGGGCTGGGAAACCTACGACCCAACTCTGGGAGTTGGAACCAGGTCGCGGCATCCGACCCTTGCGCGGCCTGCGGGAAGCCACCCGCAAGATCTGGTTGTCTCCGGATGGCCGACGGCTGGCGGCGTTGAGTGATGATTGGCGTCTGGGCATCTGGCGGATGGCGGATTACGAGTTGCTCGGTTTGTTCGAGTCACCCATCGGTTTTTTGGCGGACAATGCCGGGGGCGCATTTGATGCCCGCGGTGAACGGTTCGCGTTCGCCAGCGGGACGGAAGCGTGTTTGCTCGATTTGCGCAGTCGCACCACCCTCCTGCAGTGGCGGTTGGAGGCAGGCTACAGCGATCAGTTGATCTTCGATGATCGAGGCCGGTTGCTGTTGTTGCGGCGAGAAAAGGACACGCAGACACAACGGTGGATCTGGCGTTTGCAGGAACTGGCAACCGCAGCGCAGCCGGTTTTGCTGCATCAACAAACCGATCCAAGCTGGTCGCCTGGAGGCATGGCCTTTCTGCCGGGCGGAACCCGCTTCCTGGTCTGGCATGGCGGCCTCGCGGGTAGGGAAGGCAAGCTGCGCGCCGTCGAGGTCGCCACGGGACGGGAAGTGTGGCAGGTCAACAGCGGCACCACACACGGCGACTTGAGAGTCTGCTTGGATCCGAGTGGAAGGAGATTTGCGCACAATGGCTACCATCCCCGGCCATTGCGCATATTCAACATCCCAGATTTTGAAACAGCGGGTTCGGCGTTGGCGGGTTGCCACGCGATTGGCCCAAACGGGGAGCAATTTCTGCTTTCGCCGTGGTTTCTGCCGGCGCGGTCAGATGACCATGGTTTCCCGCTGAAGACGGACTGGACAGAATTGGCGTTCGTATGCGCGTTCAGTCCGGACGGCAACCGGCTCGCCTGGGGGACGGAGGAGGGGGAAGTCTTGGTCGCTGACCTTCCATTACTCCGCGAGTGGTTTGCCAAAGCTGGAAGATGAGGCAGTTTCCGCCCCTGCCGCAACGCCGACTTTCCAGTCGGCTTGCCTTGTGGAGTGAACCGCCGAGAAGCCGCGGCGCCGACACGGGCTCTGCTTAAAGCAAGTGCGCCGGTTGGAAAACCGGCGTTACGCCCTTTCCATGCGGCTCGGCCTCGGCGAAGCAAATGTCAAAGCGTGAACATTGGCCTGATCGAATTCTCTCCCCGCGTCACTTCAAGTTTGCGGCTGACTGCGGGACTCACTGCGCAAGATTGATGCGTGTGACGCCGAAGGCGTCGAGCGCCAGCCAGAGTCCGCGGGCGGGGGCGGCGTCGGCATGGCGCAGGTTGAAGTAGAAACAACCAGCTTTCGGACCTTCACCCACCTTTCGCAACGCGGCGGCGTCCGAGTCGTCAAAGACCATGATCCGCACCCCGTCCACTTGGGCCGCCAGCAAACCAGGGAACGCCACGAGGTCCGAGGCGGAGGCGGGCAAGGGCACGCTTGCGAGTCGGTTGAACTTGCCCGCGTGGGTCAGCGTCCACGTCTCGAGCGCGGCTGGAATGGTGCCATTGTTGGAGGTCTGGGCGCGGCCCAGGAAGAGATTCGTCCCGCTCACGAGGATGGGATGCGAATAAGTGTTGGAGAGCGAGAGTGCATCCACCCGATGCACGGCCACACCATCGTAGGCGCTGGCGACCAGGGCGTTCACGCCTTGATAATCCACCGCGGGGCTGCGCTGAAAGCCCACGGTGTAGAGCAGCGCGCCCTCATGCGAGATGCCCCGCAGCGTCCCGGGCAGGCTTACGGGCTTGCGCACGGTGGGTTGCCGAGCGTCCGTGTAATCCACCACATCGAGGAAAGATCGCTGGTAGCCGGTGGGCCAATCCACCACGACCCCGGTGGGAGATTCGATCAACTTGCCCTCCGAGTTCGTGACCGTGATTTCCACGAATGATTCGTGACTCAGATACACCAGACTTCCGGCAACCTGGGGTTTGCTGAAATTCCAACCGCCCCCGGCGGTCAGGTCCACCTCGGAGCGAAAGGCAGGAGATGCAGCATCGCTCACCTCGAACGCGAACAGGCGTCCGCCACCGCTGGATTGCGGATAACCCCAGAACCAGCCGCCGACGAAATCAAGGCCGCCGAAGCCAATCCACGGTCCCCACCACCAATAGCGGTCGCCGCCGCCAACCCAGACGAGCAGGTCCGGCTTCGGCCAGACCGGCTCGAATTCGCTGTACCACCCGAGCGGAGCCGTTGTAATTGCGGTCTGGCCCAGGATCGAAATGGCCGGCAGTTGCGAGAGGTCCAGGATCGTCAGCCAGAGGTTGGGCGGTGGCGGGGAGTTGGTTTCGCCACCCGCGGTGACCCAGCCTTCGACGGCGGCTTGAGCAACATAAAGGCGGTTGCCGCGCAACGTGGCGCCGGCGATGGGGGCATTGGTGAGCGTCACCACCGCAAGGACGGCGTCCGGATGATCCGCAAGGGCCACTCGCACCACTGAGGTCGCGGTCGGGACGCCTCGGATAAACCCTGGGTAATAAACCTCTCCGAAGCCACCCGCGGTGATCTCAATCAGGTAATCGCCGGCCAGGAGAACCCGGTTGACCGGCCAGGCCAGTTCAAGGCGGCCGGTGAGCGCCGGGTGGTCGCGGTCCGCCGCGTCCACGCTGAGGAGTTCCCTTGCCGAGAGGGACAAGACGCGGTCGCGGTGCAACGTGGCGCGGCGGGGATTGAAATCGTGTTCAATGATGCCGCGGGCGGTGAGTTCATTCATCCCGAGATCAATCAATTGCACCCACGATCGCCAGCCATTGGTGGTGTCGCCCTGAACCGGCAGGAGGATCAACCCCGCCTCGTCGAGCACGTTGAAGGCCTTTTCGTCCTGGTTGGCCTCGCTGGAGGAGTAGTGGTGGCCGAGAGATACGCGGCTCAACAAAGCCGGATGGCTCGGCACGGACACGTCGAACAGCGACACGGTGGTCCGGTTGGTTTCGACGCCCACTGCCACAAGTTGATCGCCCCGGGGATGGAGGTAAGTGGACCAGCCGGGCACCTCGAGTTCGCCTGAAACCGTGGGCCGCGCCGGATTGCTGAGGTCCACGATCCAGAGCGGGTCAATTTGCAGGAACGTGACGAGGTAGGCGCGCGGGTAATCAAAGCGCGTCGCAAAGAGGCGCTCGCCGTGGCCCACCTCGACCTCGCCGAGTTTGAGGTGGGAAATGGGCGGCACGGTGCGAGGGTCCGGCAGGCGAAACGTTTCCAGTTTCGTCAGGCGTGGATTGCTCGAGACTTCCGAGATGACCGAGAAAATCCCGTCGGTCCAATCCAGCTTGAACTTGTCTTGCACCCGGCCCGCCGAAGTAATCGTGTCGTAAGCGCGCAGGGTGCCGTCGGGCGCGGTGATGTCCACGATGTTTACGAGGGACTGTTGAAAGTTGGAGGCGGATTGTGTGACGGCGAAAAGGTAGGTGTCGGTGGCGTGAACGACGTTGTTGTAACCGGCGTACCACAGAGTTGAGCGCGTCACGGGGGACTCCGGGTTCGCCAGATCGAACGAAGTGATCAGCGTGCCCCATTCCCAAGTGCTGCCACCGCTGCCCGGCTTGGGACGCAGGCTCTGGGTCGCCACGTAAAGCGCGCTGCCGACCAGCCGGGATTCGGTGATGGTCCCCGCCACCGCCAGTCTGGCAGCGACTGAGGGCACACCGTCATCCACCGCGACAATCAACACCTCACTGTCGCCCGATCCGCCGTAACCGCCACAGTCAGTTCGCGTGAGCAGCACGGCGTGCTTCGACCGGAGCAAATACATTTGCTCCCCCGCGGCCGGCAGATTCAACGTGCCGCGCAAGACCGCGGCGTCGGGCTGGCTCACGTCAATGACCTGAAGTCCGCGCTGCTGGTTGAAGAAATAAAGCGTGTCGCCCTCGAGCCGCCAGATGTCGGACTCGACGACTTCCCGCGAAGTGGCCGGCCCGGTGCCGGGCGCCCCGCCGCCGTCGAAAAGCAAAGGGCCCTCGCCTCGCCCCGTCGCCGGCTGGGCGGCAAACTCCGAGGGGCCGCTGAAAAAGAACGACGGCAGGGGTTCAGTTTCATCCGCGCGAATGCGCAGCACCGCAAAGTCACCCTCCCGCGGCACCCGAAAGGTGAGCCGTCCGCCCTGGCCGTCGAGGCGTTCAACGGCCACCGGCACCCAGGCGCCGCCGCCCAGGCCGGCGCGCGATTCCAACGTGACCCGCGCGCATCCGGCGGGGACCTGCGCGGTGACAACGAGATTGGTGTGTTCAATCCGAATGGATTCGATGACGGGCAAATCCGCCCGGAGCAGCGTGGCAAAGGTGAACAGTGCCAGGCCGCCGAGGAAGCCCGCTCTTCCGGAGAAGCAGGGAAACATTTTCATAGGCACGCCCAGAGATTTGGTTCCAAGACTAAACAACTCCTCATCTGCGGCCGGGTCAAGTGTCAATTCCAAGGTATGGATGCACGGGGCGCATCTCACTTTCTTGCAATCGGATGGGCCGCCCCCTTGGTCGCCGCTCTGGCAAATCTGCGCGCCTGCAAGAAACTTGGATGCGTCCCCTGCTTGGAAGTGGGTCAAACGACTTGTTTACATAACCGGCCGAGTGGTATAGAAGACGTCACCCTATGGAACGCAACTCCGTTCCGCTTGCCCCGGTCGCGTCCAGACCGGTGCGAAGGTGGTTTCATCTCCAGACCACCGGGCCGTCGGGGCGGAGGTCCCGGGCCTTCACCTTGATCGAACTTCTGGTTGTCATCGCCAGCATCGCGATTCTGGCCGCGCTGCTGCTGCCGGTGCTGGCCAACGCCAAGCACCTTGCCCGGCGGGTGCAGTGTGTGAACAACGAAAAGCAACTGATCCTGACCTGGGCGATGTACTCCGGAGATCACCGCGAAATGCTGGTGCCCAATGGTGGTCGGATGCAGGGCGGAGTTGCCGACCCGGCGTCTCCCTATCTTTGGGTTCACGGCGGCAACCATGGCGATCCCCAGACCCTCACCTACACCCAGTACCTTACTGGGGCGCGGTTCGCTTTGTTTGCGCCGTATCTCCCGGGCGCTGCGATCTACAAGTGTCCGGCCGATCGTACGCTCGGACCGGTGCGCGGCCAGAGATTGTACCATGCCCGCAGTTACGCGATGAACGTTTATCTGGGCACGCGCGCCCCGAACGTGGAGCGGCCGCTTTCCCTCAATGGCGCCTTTCGCACCTATCTGAATGTTTCGCAGCTTGCCGCGGACGCCCCGGCCAAACGGTTTGTTTTCGCGGATGGCAACCCGGCGAGCATCTGCACGCCCGGTTTCGGCGTGGACATGATGTCCGAGGTTTTTGTTCATTACCCGTCCAGCCTCCATCGCGAGCGGGGGGTGTTGGCGTTTGCGGACGGCCACGTCGAGCCGCGCAGGTGGCTGGATGTCCGGACCCGAAAGGGTCTGCCCCAGGGCGAACAGCGCATCTCGCACGGCGATCCCTCACCGAACAACCCGGACCTGCGTTGGCTGCGCGAACACACCACCTCCCGGAAATAGGTTCCCGCGGCGGAGTCACCGACTGGATCAAAACGTTTCCCTCCTCACAGGCGGAGAGTTGGATTCATGAGTGACAGTTCCCGTTCTGCGGCAGGGGCAAGTGTCAATTCCGAGCTTCGGATGAACGCCCTCTAACGAGGCCTCGAGGGTGCGACTAAAGATGGCGGCAATTTGGGTGGTGGCAGTGCTCGCGCGGCGAGCACTCCGCCCGCTCAGGGCGGGCGCAACCTCGCGGTGAAAAGTTGTGCCGCGGCACGCGGCGCTGCGCCTCGCAGCGCGAGCCATTCCATCCTACAGTTACCCAGTATCAGTCTGGCGGGCGCATCTCAGTTTATTGCAGGCAGGCATTGCGGGCGTAGCGCAGGTTTCCCAACCTGCGGTATCGCCGACTTCCAGTCGGCGGGCCCAGGCACGGCGTGGCAGGCCAGGAATTCGCGGCGTTTGCGGATTGGAAATCCGCGCCCCGGCAGACTGGAAGTCCGCGCTACGGCATCGCCTCAGCGCCCCCTGCAAGAAAATGAGATGCGCCCAGTCTGGCGGGCGCATCTCAGTTTATTGCAGGCAGGCATTCCTGGCGTAGCGCAGGTTTCCCAACCTGCGGTATCGCCGACTTCCAGTCGGCGGGCCCAGGCACGGCGTGGCAG
>WYBW01000065.1 GCA_011525685.1 Verrucomicrobiia bacterium | reverse complement strand
CTAACCGCCTTCATCCGCCGCCGTTCCAGTGCGGCGAAGTCTCGTTTCACACCTTTTGGATTACCCATATCGTTTTAGACAGCGACAGGGTAAAAGGTATCACTATATTATGCAAGCGTCAGTAGGCGGTGATGCCGCCTTCGACGCTCTTGAGGTATTTGAAGCCCTGCTGGCGCAGGAAGTTCAGCGCCTTCATCGAGCGCACGCCGGCTTTGCAGTGCAGGTAGTAGGTCTGGTTCGGATCAAGCCCAGTGAAGCGCTGTTCGATCTGACTCAACGGTAGCAGCGGCACGCCGCCCACGTGCGCGATTTCGTATTCGTCGGCTTGCCCCATGAGATGGCGGCTGCGCCTATCTCACAGGGCGAGCGCACGTCAATGACCGTGATGCCGAGAGGAGACGATTTGCATTAACGCAAAGACGCCAAGTGGCAAAGGCGCAAAGGGACAGGCAATGAATATGCAAGCCTGCGGGCTTTTCATTGCGTCTTGGCGGCTTTGCGCCTTTGCGTTGAATTCTGTCCTGGTTGGCTTGCCCCGTGAGATGGCTGTGCCCTTCTCACCGGGGATGCCGCAGAATTGATCGTAATCAATCAGCTCCTTGATCGTCGGGTTGTCGCCGCAGATGGGACACTGCGGGTCACGCCGCAACTTGAGTTGCGGAACGGGATGTCGAGCGCGTTGAAAAGGAGGAAACAACCAATCACCCGACAATGCCGCGTTCACTCCCGATCCCGTCGGCTGTAAAGTGATTTCCAGAGTTCCGGCGCAGCGCGGAAGTTGGTTTTGCGAAGCAGGTCGAGCGCATCGGGAAGTTTCACCAAACCCGCTTGCGCGGCGTCGCGGAGTACGCCAAGAGTTCCTGCGACCTTCAATCCGCGTTGGCTGGCAAGAAAACGCGCGGCGGCTTCATCCAGCAACACGACGTCGGCTTTGAGTTGTTCGGCCAGTAGAATGGCGGAGCGCTCGCCGGGATCGAGATCAGCCAAAGTGTTGTCGCGAGGAACGGGATCGGGGTGAATTTTCAGCCATGCTGGCGGAGCCGCAGTCTAGGTCCGAACTGCTGGGGGCGCGTCCGCATGACGGAGTTCCGCAAGAACAGTCTCGGTGGTGGCGATGTCGCCATAAAGTTTGGGCAAGACAGGTGCGTGGCCGATGAGAACGAGATAACAAAGCGGCGAAGTGTTGCTGACGATGGTCATCAGCCTCGGGCGGCGCGCAAGGCGGCGAGGTCGCGCTCAAGGTCGGCTTCGGTATAGGCGAGCCAGGCGCCGACGCGCTTGAGAAATTCTTCCGTCTCCCAGCGCGACTTGTGGCCGAGCAACTGACCCACTTGATGTGCCGTCAGCGCGCCCGACCGGCAGGCTTCGGCGGCAATCGCCTCCAGCGCCCGGCGGGGCACATCCTTCCATCCCGAACGCAGGGACTCAGAAACCGTTTCTGGTATTTCCAACGCGACGTTCATGCGCTCGACAATACGGCGAATTTAACAAGGCTGCAAGCTGCGATCAAAACGCAAATGCCCGCCAATGACCTTGATGCCGAGGCTCGGATTATCCAGCGCCTGCTTCATGTCCTGCACGGTGACTTCGGCGGGATTGCTGACGCGTTGCTGGACGAATCAATAAACCTCGTCGTGGCTGCCGATCTCCGTGAAGACCGCGCGGTTCGGAGTGGCGAATTGAAATACAACCCGGACATCGTATTCAATGCAGAAACTCCAGAACTCTTGAAGGTCGCCAGAAAGCTTGTGCGTTCGGAGTCGTGCGTCATGCGGGTCGTTCTTGAACATTTCCACCCGCTTCCAAAACTTATCCTCCAGCGGCTTGCGGCCTTCAATCCGCTTCTTGAAAGCCCGTTTGAAAGACGAACTGAAGGCGATCTCCGTCATTCGGCCAGGGATTTTTTAAGCTCGCTGATGGAACTGGAGAATTTCAACTTGCCGCGCTTGAATTCCGCCATGCTGCGCTGCCCGGTGGCTTTGATTTCGCGCCGGCGTTCTTCGATCAATGCGCGTTCGAGGACGGTTTTCAACTCTAGCTTTTCTTCCATGGAACAGCTTCGGACGTTCTCAACCAACGTGGCGAATGTTGCGCTCATGGCCGTAGAATACGCCGTTGCGCTGCTGCGTGCAAGCTGCGGGATGGGATGCGGCGGGCGCGGGTTGGCTTGCTCCGTGAGATGGCCCGGCCTATCTCAACGGGGATGCCGCAGAATTGATCGTAATCAATCAACTCCTTGATCGCCGGAGGTTCGCCGCAGATCGGGCAAATCGGTTTCAAACCTCACGCGAACCCTACCTTGGTGTCGAAAAACTAACGCAATCTTCTCAGGACTTCGAGGAGCGACTTAATATCGTCCTGTGAAATCGAACTGGACCCTGAAGCGAATTTGGACTTTAGCATGAGTATGGTTGCGGCTTTCTCAAATTGTCCAAAGTCGTTGCCTGCAAGACAGAGCGCGTCCGCGAGACCTGACAACTTCCCGGCCCGTTCCAATTCCATAAAGCCTGCCTTTCCGACCAGGTAGCCAGCAAGAGATGCCGCGAGAACACCGAGCACCAAAGTCGTTAGTGCAAACGCTTGCAGCGTCGTTGACTTGTTCGTCTCAACAGGCGCTCCTACTCCGGGTGACGGTGCGTTGGCGACTCCCCTACGCTCAATCTGCTCGACTGAATCAAGAGTCTTACCCGCTACGAAGGGAAGTGAAACGTATGTACCAACGAGAAGGGCTGCGGCAATGGTCAACCATACGATGGCGAATACCCGGGCTTGAGTTGATCGCCGACGCAATGATAACTCGATAGTCATTATTTCGTTGCGATGGTTTTTTGGCGAAGTTCCTCAGCCTTTTCGGCGGCAGCTTTGAGTTCGGTCAGCAACGTAATGTCATCCTGCTTGCCTTCGTATATTCTGCCTGGACGTTCAGAAATGGCCCGCAGGATGTTCCCGCAGAGGGTTGTCAGCGGAGATGGATTTGCCGCATCTCCCGCAGGGATTTCTTTCATTTCACGCTTGTACCCTTCAAATGCAGTCGAGATTGCTTCCTTGTATGCATAATCTTCCTCCAGTCTGAGCGAGAGCATGTAGTTTCTCCCTGCGTAGATCGCAAGCCAGACAAGCGGAATCAGAATTGGCAAACGAGCCGCAATGCCGCGCAAGATTTCTTCCCATTTCAGGTCAGAGGGTTTCGCGCTAAATGCGTGGACAAATCCTGGCAATCCAAGCAAGGCCAGCAAAACGACGCAGACGATAAACGTAATCACCCACCACAACCGCGGAGTCCCGAATCTTCGCTTCTGGCTGCCAAATGCCGAAGCCAGCGACGCGCTCGTTGCTCCGGGGAGCAAGTTCTCCACGCGTTTGATAAGCGCTTCCAGTTCCTTCCTGATTTCATCAACGCGTGTTTCATGCTTAGTCGCGGTTCCGTGACAATTCGTAAGCTGCTCAATAATCTTACCGAGCGCGTCCTTATCCTGATCTGCTTGCTTGCGACGAGCTGTAATTGCAGATGCGTCTGATTCAATTTGTGGTTTGGCAGCGTTCATGGCGGCCAATTGCTCGTCCGTCTTCTGCTTATTGGAAGTAATAGCGTTGAATTCTGACTCCGATTGCCCTTTGAAGGTTGAAACTTCTTTGGCGTGTGTTTCAGCGTTTACTTTTGCTTGGTAGGCGTAAGTCGCATCGTCGTCAGCTTTTTTGCGCGCGGCTTCAGCAGCCTTTAACTGCTCTTCGGTCTGCGCCCGCATGTTACGGATTTCATCAAGCAGGCGCTGTGCTTCTCCGAGGATTGGTTCTAAAGGCTGGTTGCTTTGAGCCATTTCATCCGGGTTGCTCATAGCAGAGTGTGTACTGATTATCGCCACTCAAAACAAGCGATAACCATTGAGGCTTTATTGCCCGCTCCGCAGCGTTTGTATCAATACCGCGGCACTTTGGAATCAATCTCCTCGCTCCACGCCGTAATACCGCCTTTGACGCTTTTGAGATATTTGAAGCCCTGCTGCCGTAGGAAGTTCAACGCCTTCAACGAACGCACGCCGGCTTTGCAGTGCAGATAGTATTGCTGGTTCGGATCGAGTTCGGTGAAGCGCTCGTTGATCTGGCTCAGCGGCAGCAACGGCACGCCGTCCACTTTGGCGATCTCGTATTCGTCGGCTTCGCGCACGTCAATGACCTTGATGCCGAGGCTCGGATTATCCAGCGCCTTCTTCATGTCCTGCACGGTGACTTCGTCGGGATTGCCGACGGGTTCAGCCGCCGCGGGTTGGATGCCGCAGAATTGATCGTAATCAATCAGCTCCTTGATCGTCGGATTGTCGCCGCAGATCGGGCACGCCGGATCGCGACGCAACTTGAGTTCGCGGAACTTCATGTCGAGTGCGTTGAACAGCAGCAAGCGTCCGACCATGGACGTGCCTTTGCCGAGCGCGAGTTTCAAAATCTCCGTCGTCTGGATGCAACCGATGATGCCGGGCAACACGCCGAGCACGCCGCCTTCCGCGCAACTCGGCACCATGCCGGGCGGCGGCGGTTCGGGATAGAGGCAGCGATAGCACGGTCCGCCCAGATGCGGCGCGAACACGCTGGCCTGGCCTTCGAAGCGGAAGATCGAGCCATAGACGTTCGGCTTCTTGAGCAGCACGCAGGCGTCGTTGGTGAGATAGCGCGTCGGGAAATTGTCCGTGCCGTCCACCACGATGTCGTAGGGGCGGATGAGCTCGAACGCATTGCCGGAATTGATCGCAGTGTTGTGGATGACTACCTCGACGTTGGGGTTGATGCCGAAGATCGTCTCTTTGGCGGATAGCGCCTTGGGCCGGCCCACGTCGGCGTCGGTGTGGAGAATCTGGCGTTGCAGGTTGGAATAATCCACGGTGTCGAAATCCACGATGCCGATCTTGCCAATACCCGCCGCGGCGAGATACATGGCGATGGGCGAGCCGAGACCGCCCGCGCCGATGCACAGGACGCTGGTGGCTTTGATCTTCTTTTGCCCGGCCAGACCGACTTCCGGCAGGATCAGATGCCGCGAGTAACGGCGGATTTCTTCGTTGCTCAGGTTCATAAAATTCAATTTCGGTTCGCCCCTCACCCCGACCCTCTGCCCCACAGATTGGGCGAGGGTGGTGAAATCACGAATCCAAATGGATTCGAGCGTGTCAGGGTAGAATGAACGCGCAGGAAATCAAGCCGGGCAATTGTGTGGTTGCGGTCGTGTCATGGACACAAAAGAACACGCCGGCTCGCGCGCCTCGGGCTTGGTTCAATCTCTGCCTGCTGGCGTCAGGGCCACGTCCACGCAAAGGGGAAGCGCATCCGGTAAAACTCCGCCGTTTCTCCGGCCGGAATCAGGATCGTGGTCGGCGCGTTGGTGCCGGGAATGGACTGCGCCGCGGCCCAGTGTGCGAGATTGGTTGAGCCATCCACGAACCCGGCCAGGCCGAGCGGCAGGCTCGTCAAGTCCAGGCGATTGCTGGCGCCGAGCGACACCAGCGCCGCGATTCGGGCGGGAGCGAGAAGTTGTTGGGTCACATCAGCGACGACCGCATGCGCTCTGGCGGAAGGATCCAGGTAATCCCAGAAGATGTAATTCGCGCCGGGACCGTTCAGGGACTTGTTGGTCAAGGCGGGATCGCTCAACGCGTCAATGCTCTGCCCGCCGGACAGCGCGTTGGTCAGTCCGTAGTCGGAGGGGCGTGCCAGGAAGTCATCGAGCAACATAAAAATGTCCGGGGAGATGATCCTCAGATCCGGGAAGGTCGCGCGGGCTTGCTCCAGCCGGGCGGCAAATCCGTGGTTGAAATCCACCACCCGCTGCCGGATGAAGCTCTTGTTGGCCGAGGAAAGTCCGACGTAGAACGGCACCTTGGTCAGATCCACGGCGTTGGGCATAACCAAAGTGCGCACGCCCTTCGTGTAAAGAATCTGGATGGCGGTGAAATGATTTGAAAGAGACTGGTTGAGGGCATTGGTCCAGGTTGCGAGGTTGTTCGTGGTGTAAGGAGCGTATTGGGTGATGGCGTAAACGAAATCCGCGTTGGCCACCCAGACGACAAAGAGCGCCGTGCTCACATCGGGCGGCGCGACAAACCTGGTGACGTTGGTGACCAGGTTGGGACTGTAATGCCCGAAGAAGGACCAGTTCTTGTGCGGGTCGTACGCCAGACCCTGACGCTGGGCGAGCACCTCGATCCACACCCGGCCATTGCAGTAGCGGTTGCCGTGATAAAGCGCGCCGCCGGGCCCATTGGTTGTGGTGCAAACGCCGTCGCCAAACGCGTAAAGGGACGTGAAGGCGGCAAGCAGAGGAGCCGGGCAAACGAAGATCAGAACAGCGCACAGGACCAAGGGAAGCATCCGGTTCACGGCATCAACTTGCCTGCCGGCCGTCCAAAGTAAAGCAACGAACCCGCGCGGCGCGGCAGGCAACGGCAGGAAACGGCTTGCCCGCCGCGACGCCGCCGTGTACTAACCCGTCGGACTCTGAAACCTCCCGGATGAACCCACGGAATACGGCAGGACTGGTTGCAGCGATGGCCTATTTTGCCGCATCGCTGACCCTCTTCGCCAACGGCATGCGTCTGGTCAGCCAGGATGGATTTGCCGCGTCCCGGGGTGAGGCGTTCGTGGCCACAGCGGACAATCCCTCCGCCATTTACTACAACCCCGCCGGCATTGCGCAGTCCCAGGGCGACGAGGTGCGGTTCGGCCTTTATGGCCTTTACCTGGATCCGACCTTCGAGCCGCCGTCCGCCGCGCCCAACAGTGGCAACACTTATCACATTGAGAACAGGCTCGCGGCGGCGCCGCAGTTCTTTTACACGCATGCGCTGGAGAAAGTCCCGTTGAGTCTGGGTCTGGGCGTCTATGCTCCCTACGGTGCGGGTGTGAGCTGGCCCGAGGATACCGGATTTCGCTCGGTGGCCACCGAGGGGAAACTCACCTACCTGCGATTCAATCCGGTGATGGCCGTGGAGTTGGGGTGCGGTGTTTCGATCGGGGCGGGCGTGATGGTGGATTACGGAGACATCAAACTCGAGCAGGGTCTGCTGCGCACGGCCAGACCATTCGCGAACAACTTCAAGTTCGAGGGCGATGGTTTCAGCGTTGGGTACAATGTGGGGGTGCTCTGGCAACCGCATGAAAAGGTTTCGCTGGGCGCCACTTTTCGCAGCACGACGTCGTTCACCATGGACGGTCACACGGAGTTTGAGCAGCAACCCATCATTCAGCCCACCCGCTTGAAGGCCGAGGCCGACTTCGAGTTTCCACTGACGGTGGTGTTTGGATTTTCTTATCGGCCCACCCCCGGATGGAATCTGGAGGTCAACGCCGACTACACCGACTGGAGCAGCCTGGGCACGATCCTCCTCCGTCAGAAATCGCCGCCGCCTTTCCCCGTGCAACAAAACATCCCGGTAAGGCTCGAATGGCAGGCAAGCTGGAATTATTCCTTTGGCCTGACGCGGTATCTCGAGCGGGGCTGGCGGGTCAGCGCGGGCTATCTTTTCAATGAGAATTCCGTGCCCGACACCTACTACTCGCCACTGGCCGCTGACCTGGACCGCCATTTCTTCAGCTTCGGCGCGGGCCGCCAGGGACAACGCTTCGCCTTCGACGTGGTGTATCAGTTCGGTTACGGCCCGGCGCACACCGTCACCGGCAGCACACCCTCCTCCCAACCCGGCCTCTTCACGGGCCAGACGGCCGATGGCACCTACCAGTTTATCAGCCATGCCGTGCTTGTCACCTTGGGACTCCGTTTTTGACACCGGGCCCATGATGCCGCGCTTGAGGTTTTCGTTCGGGCTGTCGTCAATTTAAGCGACAGTGATCGGCTTGACCGTCAGCGGCTTTGAGCGTTCTCTTGTGCCATGACGAAACCAGTTCAGATTTCCCGTCGAACCTTCCTCGCTCAATGCACCGCCACGGCGGCGGCCACCGGTCTGCCTTTGTGGTTCGTCAAGAACGAACTGTCCGCGGCGGAGGCGGCTTCCAGACCGCTGAGTCCCAACGATCGTCCCGGCATCGCCCTGGTCGGATGCGGTGGCATGGGCCGCGGCGATGCCCGCAACGCCAGCCGCTTCGGCGACATCGTGGCCGTGTGCGACGTGGATGAAAACCACGCCGAGGTTGCCGCCCGAGAATTCTCCAAGGACGGCAAGAGGCCCGCGAAGTTCGGGGATTTCCGCAAACTGCTGGAGCGCGCCGACGTCCATGTCATCGTGCAAGCGACGCCGGATCATTGGCACACGCTCATCAACCTGGCGGCGGTGAATGCGAAAAAGGATGTCTATGGCGAGAAGCCGCTGACCCTTACCATTGACGAAGGCAAACGGCTGGTCAAAGCCGTGCGTGACCGCGGCGCAGTGCTGCAGACCGGCACCCAGCAGCGCAGCGACCGGAAATTCCGCCTTGCCTGCGAACTGGTCCGCAACGGGCGCATTGGCAGGCTTCAACAAGTGACGGTGTTCGTGCCCGCCGGCATCCGCGGCGGCCCGTTTGCACCGCAGACGCCGCCTCCGGGATTCAATTGGGACTACTGGCTCGGCCAGGCGCCGCAGGTGGAATACCTCAAGGAACGCTGCCACTCGAACTTCCGCTGGTGGTGGGATTACTCCGGCGGACCGGTGACTGACTGGGGTGCGCATCACAACGACATTGCGCGTTGGGCCATCGGACAAGACGGACCAACGGAGGTCGAAGCGCGGGTCGTGACGCCACCCATCCCCGGGGGCTACACCACGCCGCCGGAATTCGAGGCCACTCTCACGTGGGCCAACGGCGTGAAGCAAATCGTCAAGACCACACCCGACGACAGCCCCTACGGCGCCGTGATCAACAAGGACGGCCAGCGGAACGGGGTGAAATTCGAGGGCACGGACGGCTGGATCTGGGTGAATCGCGCCGACCTGAAAGCCAGCAAGGATGAAATCATCGACACCCCGTTGCCCGACACCGCGGTGCGGCTCGAAGCGAGCAAGGATCACATGGGCAATTTCTTTGACTGCGTGCGCTCGCGCAAGAATCCAATCGCACCCGTCGAAGCCGGCCATCGCTCCGCCAGCGTCGGCCATCTCATCGTCATCGCATTACGGCTCGGGAGAAAGTTGCACTGGGATCCGGCGAAGGAGCAGTTCACGGGTGACGGCGCGAAGGAAGGCAACGCCCAGGTCGCCCGAGAAATGCGCAAGCCTTACGATTACACCTTCGCCGGTTGAGCTTTGGAAGCGCCGGCAACGATGCCGGTGCTCGTGGTCTTCAATCGAAGAACGAGTCCAACACAGCCGCCGCCGCCAGCGTTAGCGCGTTTTCGCGCAGTTCATAAGGCGAGGAGCGGTACAGCGCGGCGCGCTCGAGCGCGGTGGCGCTGCGTGCCGCTTCAACCTGCCGGCGTTGTCTTTCCAATTCCGCCATCTCGTTGGCCCGCGCCCGCTCGAATCCCCCCGCGCGGATGAACTCGACAATGCGGCGCAACTCGTCCTTGTCGAACCACGTGCCATGCCCTTTGCAAACATCCACGATGACATTGGAACACTTTGCGAAGTTCACGCGGTTCATCAGCTTGCGGCACACCGGGCAGGGAAGGTAACGAACCTTTTCCAGCGGCAGGGATTGGGGCGCGGGGAGCGCCATCGCCACCCCCAGCACGGCGGCCTGTTGCTCATGGCTGGCGACGATGTGTTGCAAGGCCGCGGTGTCGGCCCAGAGGCCTTCGCAACGCGGACACTCGCGCAGGTCGGTTGTGCCCACCACGATGGCTTTCGTCTCCGATTGGCAGCGCGGGCACGGATGCGGCTTGCTTTTGGCGACCTCCTTGCGATCCGCCCTCGCGCCGCAGTGCGAGCAGAACTTGGCGCCCACGAACATCATGCCGAAACACGAGGGACAGGCGATCGTGGCCAGGCGCGAATGGCAGTGGCTGCACCGCGTGGCTTCCATGGAAGCTGCCGCGCCGCAGTTTGGGCAGTTGAGTGTTTGCGCTGCCATCGCCGCTGAATCTTCCGCACCGGCAGCGGTTGCGCAAGCGCGGATTGGTTGGGAACGATTACACAAATCCCCGGAAATTATTCTTCCCTGATTTGCGTTTTGGATGATGATTACGGCAACAAAACGAAAGGCAACCTATGGGTCTGATGGATTATCTGAAAACGCAGTTCCTGGAAATCATCCAGTGGCAGGACGATTCACGCGACACGATCTCGTGGCGCTTCCCGGACGAGGACAAGGAAATCAAGCGCGGCGCGCAACTCATCGTGCGGGAGTCACAGACGGCGCAGTTTGTTTACCTCGGCCAGTTCGGCGACACATTCGGCCCGGGCAAACATTATCTTACCACGGACAACCTGCCGATTCTCGCCACGCTCAAGGGGTGGAAATACGGCTTTGAATCGCCGTTCAAGGCGGACGTGTATTTCGTCAACACGCGCCTGTTCACCGGCAACAAGTGGGGCACGGCCAATCCCGTGATGCTGCGCGACAAGGATTTCGGCATCGTGCGGGCGCGTGCCTACGGCACGTTCGATTTCAAGGTCGTGGACGTAAAAACGTTTCTCAAGGAGGTCGCCGGCACGGACCATCAATTCCGGCTCGATGAATTCGCCGAAACCATGCGCTCCCGCATCGTCAGCGTGTTCAGCGACGCGCTCGCGTCGTCCAACGTGCCCGTGCTGGATGTCGCTTCGCGTTACGCGGAACTCGGCGAGGCGCTGCTGCCGGCCATCAACCCGGCCATGACGAGCAAGTACGGCCTGGAGATTCCGAGCTTCATTGTCGAGAACGTGTCCGTGCCACCGGAAGTGGAGCAGGCGATTGACAAACGCAGCAGTATGGCGGCGATTGGCAACCTGAACGACTACGTGAAATTCCAGATGGCCGAAGCGATGACCAAAGGTGGTGGTGAGGCCGGTGGAATGGCGGGGATGGGTGCGGGGCTCGGCGCCGGTGTGGCGATGGGCCAGCAGATGATGGCCGCGATGGGCGCGCAACAGACTACGCCAGTCGCAGCGCCGGCAAGTGCAGCACCACCACCGGTTCCGAGCGCAGGTGGAATTCCCGAATTGCTCGGCGTGAGTGACGTGGCCAAAGCCCTGGGCGTGAGCGAAGCCGACGTGCTGGCCACGCTGGAAAGCGGCGAGCTCAAGGGCAAGAAGATCGGTTCGACGTGGCGCGTGACGCGGGCGGCGCTGGATGAGTTTTTGAGAACATAGACGGAAAAATGTCTTGGTCGTTTGGATTCAACATTTTGATCTGTCTGATTGCTGTGTGTGGCGCATGGCTTGATCACGGTGAAACGTGGGTAGAATACATCAGCGCATCCACCAAGAAGCAGAGGCGGACTAAGTTTGCAAAACTCCTGGTCATTTGGGGATCAACCGTGGTGTCGTTACTGGCACTGCCGATTACCTACCAGGAAACCGTCGTCGCCGAGAGATCAGCCTCAGAAACCAAGCAAGTAGCATCGAACGCCGCTGAGAGAGCCGCGGCATTGGATCCAAAGAGACAGCCAGTTACAACGATCTCAGGTTATGCGTTCCTGCATTTGCGAGGAACAAACGTGTTAAGCCAATCGTCAGACGATGCGCCTTATGGGAGCTTGTCTGTGGGCAAGTTTCCAGAGGTCACCTCAAACCAGTGGAAGATTCTCTTGATTTCTTCGAAACCAACACGCTTTTGGAGCAAGGACGCCATGACGCTGGCTTTCGAGTTCCGGATGAATCCAATGTATCCACTGTCGAATGCGTCAAGAGACGAAGCAGGAGCAATAGACGACTGGGATGTAATTTGCCTACGCTCTGGCACCGTTGGATTCGATCGAGAGCTGATTGATGGTTGGGCAACCGTAACGATTAACTCAACGATTTCAAGAAAATGGCTTTTCCCTCCCCAGACGCCTCATGCGCCGGTCTTCACGAGCATGGCTACAAATGATGGATTCACTTTCTTTCCTGTTGGACAAGGCGGCCAAGGAGGAACTTTGTTTCCTAGCAATAGATGACAAAGTGGGTGAAGAGTGAAAATGTCTGAAGCCACCGCCCAAAAGAAATTCTCCTGCCCGGCGTGCGGGGCGGCGGCGGAATGGAATCCGGCCAAGCAATCGCTCGTCCGCCCGTTCTGCGGCATGACTTTGCCAACCATCCGGGGGAAAGCCCGAAGTTTGACACCACTGACTGCAAATGCGATAACCAAGCCGTGAAGACCAGCAAAGTTGCCGTTGCGGAGAGAAAGACCCGGGGGACGATTATCATGGAGAAATACCGTCCCCGCCTGAACCGGCTCACCCCCGCGCAACGCCAGCGCTTGCGGAATCGCGCCATGCAAATCGCCTTTGGCCATGAATCCGAGAGCGCCCCAACTTCTCGCCGCTGACGCCAACGTCGCGCTGGATCTTGCTCAAAAGAACGATTGGGTTCTGGATGCTTTGTCCACCATTCGCACGCGGTTGGCGGGTTGTTCGCTTCTCGTACCGCCGACGGTTTCGGACGAACCCGCCTGGCTTGCCGATCATGCGGAGGAATCGAAGACCCGCACCCATGCCCGCAAATTCCTGCGGCACCATCGGACTTGGGGATTTGAATTGGTCCGTGCAATCCCGTTGGGTGATGCTTACGTCGAGAAGGTCGCCGCACGCCTGCTCCAGTCGGAACTGCTTCCTTCCACGGAAGCCAACGATGCGCGGATTCTAGCTGAGAGCGCCGCGCTCGGTTGCTTCATCCTGCTCACCAGCGACGAACATCTGCGCGCGATTGATTTTCAACGCCTAAGTTTCGAACTGGCTGTGTTCGATTTGACAACCCCAGTCATCGCGACGCCACGCGAAGCTGTCCGCAAGTTCTTTCGCTAACATTGCCTGACCCATGCCTGAACCACCAACACCACCAATCATCGGTCAAGCCACCGCTCACAAGAAATTCTCCTGCCCCGCGTGCGGCGCGGCGGCGGAGTGGAATCCCGCCAAGCAATCGCTCATTTGCCCGTTCTGCGGCACGACCTCGCCCGCGCAGATGGAACTGAACGCCGCGGGGGAACAGGTCATCAAGGAGCACGATCTGGTCGCGGCCATTCGCAACATTCCCGATGACAAACGCGGCTGGCAGGCGAAGAAGACTTCGGTCAAGTGCCAAAGTTGCCAGGCCATTTCGGTGTTTGATCCCGAACGCGTCGGGCAACGCTGCGATTTCTGCGGTTCAGCCGCGCTGGTGCCGTATGAGGAAATCAAGGAAGCGTTCAGCCCGGAGAGTTTGCTGCCGTTCAAGATCAGCGAAACCCAGGTGCGCGAGAACATCCGGCGCTGGTACATGACCCGTTGGTTTGCGCCGAACAAGCTCAAGCACTCCGCCCTCACGGACACGGTCAAGGGACTTTACATTCCTTACTGGACCTTCGATGCGCAGGTTCACGCGGACTGGACGGCGGAGTCCGGTTATTACTACTGGGACACGGAGAGTTACACCGACGCCCAGGGCAAACGCCAGACGCGTCGTGTCCGCAAAATCCGATGGCAATGGTCTTCCGGTTCTCTGAATCACTTCTTCGATGATGAACTCGTGGCGGCGTCCCGCGGCGTGCAACCGGATTTGCTGCGCAAGGTCGAGCCGTTTCCGACCAAGGAACTGACGCCCTACAACGCGGGTTTCCTCTCCGGCTGGGTGGTGGAGCGTTACCAGATTGATCTGGTGAGCGCGGCGAAACACGCTCGCGAGGTGATGAACGCAAAGGTCTATTCGCTTTGCGCATCGCAAGTGCCCGGAGACACGCACCGGAATTTGAGTGTAAACACGGACTACTCGCGGCAGACGTTCAAGCACATCCTCGTGCCCGTGTGGCTGCTCACTTACAACTACGGCGCGCGCGCGTTTCAAGTGGTGATCAACGGCTTCACAGGTGCCATTGCCGGCAAATATCCCAAGAGCTGGGTGAAGATTCTCCTCGCGGTGCTGGGTGGACTGATTGCGGCTGGTGTGATTGCGCTCATCGCCGCCAGCCAGCGGTGAGGGCGTCTTCCGGTTCGGCGAACAATCAGCATTTCAACCTGACTGGGGTTGTGGCTTAATCCGCTCGTGAAAACGGCGGTGGCGAAACTCAGGAAACTTTCCACGCTGCGCCCTAAACTGGCGTTGGTGCTGGGCAGCGGCTTTCAATCTGCGCTTGGCCAACTCGATGTGGACACTCGAATTCCATACACGCGGATCCCCGGTTTTCCACCTGTGGGGGTTGGCGGGCATGCCGG
Source organism: Verrucomicrobiia bacterium (assembly GCA_011525685.1). GTDB lineage: Bacteria > Verrucomicrobiota > Verrucomicrobiia > Limisphaerales > JADLHS01 > WYBW01. The sequence continues at coordinate 29,584 of WYBW01000065.1, read as the reverse complement.
AGAGTTATTGTTCGGCCATCTCGGCAGGACGCCCGTCATTGTGCTCAGCGGGCGGGCGCATTTCTATGAGGGCCACTCGATGGAGCGTGTCACGTTCCCGGTGCGGACGCTCGCGGCGTTTGGCATTCGCGATCTGCTGCTGACCAACGCTGCCGGCGGAATCAATCCCCGGTTTCGCCGGGGCGATTTCATGGTGTTGACCGACCACGTCAATCTGATGGGGGCAAACCCGCTTCGTGGCCCGGGACAAGCCAGCCTGCCACGTTTTGTGGATTTGAGCCGCGTTTATGACTCGAAATTGAGCAGATTGCTGCTGCGCGCCGGTGTTGCCTGCAGGCTCAAGCTGCGTCGTGGAGTTTACGTGGCCGTTTCCGGGCCGACGTATGAAACTCCGGCGGAGGTGCGTGCCTATGCCAGGTTGGGAGCGGACGCGGTGGGCATGAGCACGGTGCCGGAGGCGATTGTCGCCCGGCAATGCGGCCTGCGCGTCGCGGCCTTGTCCTGCATCACGAATCTGGCCGCAGGAATTGGCCGAAACGCCCTGTCACACACGGAAGTTCTTGAAACGGCGAATCGGGTCGGAAGCGTGGCAGCCGTTCTGCTCAGGAAATTCGCTCAGTTTTACGGAGAGTCTGATGGGAAAGTACAATGAATCCGAGTTGGTGCAAGCGGCGGCGGAAGCGCGCAAACACGCCGTGGCGCCATATTCCAGGTTCGGAGTCGGTGCGGCGTTGCTCACCAAGTCGGGCAAGATCATCACCGGCGCAAACGTGGAGAGTGCCAGTTACGGTTTGACCTGTTGCGCGGAGCGGGTGGCGTTGTTCAAGGCCTTGACGAGTGGCCATCGGAATTTTGTGGCCGTGGCGGTCATCGCGCGAAGCAAGGGCGGCCCGATGCCGTGCGGCGCGTGCCGGCAATTGCTCGCGGAATACGCCCCGCGGGCAAAGGTTTATGTGGCCGACAGCCGCGCGCTGGATCGGGTTCGCGAATTCACCGTGAGGGAACTGTTGCCGGCAGCCTTTCGGGACGTTCCCCGAATTTGCGATTGAGAAAAATCACACCTACCGTACGCTCGCCACAGGTGAAGTCGTCTTGAATGAAGTTTGATGCCGCTTTTGTGCTGGAGAATGCGAACTGGCCTGCGTTGCTCGTGGACGCGGCCAGTACGATCCTGCGCGCCAATCAGGCGGCGGTGAAAACCTTCGGCCCGGCCCTGGAAGGGGCAACTCCGCTGCTCTCCGCCATCTGGTCACCGGAAAACGGAGGGACGGCGGAGCAATTCCTGGCGCAATGGGAACGCACGCCTTCGTCGCCGGCCACACTGCGCTTCCGGGTCAAGGGCGGCGGGATGGCGAGCTTCTCGACTTCGATCTGCAGTTTCGCCAAGGAGGCCGAACGCTGGTTTATCCTGCAATTGCTGCCCGAGCCGATCCGCGGCGAGCAATCGGCGGGCGATACGGTCGTCCTGCACAAGCAGAAGCTCGATTGCGCGTTGCAAATGGCGCGCACCGTGGCCTTGGATTTCAACAACGCCCTGACCAGCATCCTGGGTTATTCCTCGCTGCTGTTGAGCAAGGCCGAGGCAAACCATCCCTGGCGGCGGGCGTTGATGGAAATGGAGAAGTCCGCCGCCAAGGCCGCGGAGATCGCCAACGATCTCGCGGAGTTCAGCCGGCAGGATAAGGAAATCCGCGGGCAACTGGCCGGGAATTTGAACACCGTGCTGCAGCGGTGTGTGGAGACCTTCCAGAATTCCGGCAGGGAACCCGCCACCTGGCGGCTGCAGTTGGAGCGCCGCTTGTTCGCGGCAAAGTTCGACGAGGCCAAGATTCAGCAGGCCTTCGTGAAGATATTGGAAAACTCGGTCGAATCGTTCAAAGGCGGCGGGCGAATCAGTGTTCAAACCCGCAACGTGGAACTGGCCGAGCCGACGCAGGATCGCAACGTGAAACTGGCGGCGGGCACTTACGTTTGCGCCGAGGTGTCCGATAACGGCGAGGGCATCGCCCCGGACATCCTGCCCCGGGTGTTCGAGCCGTTTTTCACCACCAAGCCGGCGCCGCATCGCGGACTCGGGCTGGCCTGGGTGTACGGCATCGTGACGAATCATGGCGGCGGAGTGGCCGTGTCCAGTCAGCCGGGGGCGGGCACCTCGGTGCGAATCTATCTTCCGGCGGAGAAGGACTTCGTTCGGGACGGCGGGCAGTTCGTTGGCGACCTGACGGGCAACCAGACCGTGCTGATGGTGGACGACGAGGACCTGCTGCTCACCATGGGCGACACGATCCTTTCCAGCTACGGCTACACGGTTTACACGGCCAACAGCGGGCAGAAGGCCCTCGACATCATCTCCAAATCCGACAAACCGATTGATCTGGTCATCACCGACCTCGTCATGCCGGTGATGAGCGGTCGCGAGCTCGTGGAGCGCATCCGGCAGATTTCGCCCGGCACGCGTATCCTGTGCGCCACCGGCTATGTGCGGCCCGGCCTGGGACAGGAGCGTGCGGCCTATCTCCAGAAGCCGTTTACGAGTCAGGAACTGTTGACGCGCGTGAAGCAGGCACTGCTGGCCGAAGCAACGGTTGTTGACTGAGCGGGGGTTTTGTTATCAAATCCGCTTATGCAAATTGAGAGCCTCAAAGTCTTTTGCGACCTGGCCGAAACGGAGAGCTTCACCAAAGCCGCGCAAATCAACAGCGTCACCCAATCCGCCGTCAGCCAGCAGATCAGCTCGCTGGAACGGCAGTTCAAGTCGCTCCTGATCGAGCGCAGCAAAAAGAAATTCCGCCTCACGCGGGAAGGCCAGGTCCTTTACGATTACAGCAAACAAATCATCCAGACTTACGATTCGCTCCACAGCAAGCTCCAGGAGATCAAGGACATCATCTCCGGCACCATCCGCGTGGCCACCATTTACAGCATCGGCCTGCACGACCTGCCACCCTACATCAAACGCTTTCTCAAGGAGTATCCCACCGTCCACGTCCACGTGGAATACCGCCGCTCGAACCAAGTGTATGAAGACGTACTCGGCAACGTCGTGGACCTGGGCCTTGTGGCCTACCCCGCCAAGGACGCCAAACTGGACATCGTGCCGCTGCGCAAGGATCCCCTGGTGCTCATCTGCCATCCGCAACATCCGTTCGCGAAGCTCAAGGCCGTCAAACTCAAGAGCATCGCCGGCCAGAAATTCATCGGGTTTGAACCGGACATCCCCACGCGCCGGGCGCTGGACAAGATATTCAAGGACCACGGTGTGGACGTCCGCAACGTGATGGAATTTGACAATATCGAAACCGTCAAGCGCGCGGTGGAAATTGACGCCGGCATCTCGATCGTGCCGCAGGGCACCATCACCCAGGAAATTGCCAAGCAAACCCTCGCGGCGGTGCAGATTGACGATGCGGATTTCTTCCGTCCCTTGGCGGTGATTTACAAGAAGAGCAAGGTGCTTTCCCCGGCCATGCGGCAGTTCATCGCCCTGCTGAAGGAGGGCGGCGCAAAAGACAGCCACTGAAACCGGCGGCCTGCCCGCCCGGTCAGGCCCGGAGCATTTTATCCAGGGCGGCAAACAGGGCAGCGTCGCTCTCGAAATGGGTGCAGCCGTCCGTGCTGTTGACCAGACCAAAGCCTGGCCCGTAGGCCGGCCCATTGGCCACACAGGCGTCGGTGAGGCACTTGGCCAATTGCTGTTGCGCGCTGCGGATCGCCCCTTCGCGATCACCTTCCACCTCATACTTCCAGCCGGTGAGTTTCGCCGCGGGGAACAACGCGCGGAGGTCGGCGATGATCTTCGGCGTGGGCACCAGTTCAGCCAGCAACACCCCCTGGCGGGTGGATAGTTTTCCCGCTTTGACCTCGGTGAGTTCGCCCCGGGGCGAACGCAGCCAGATTTTGCCAAAAGCGAAGTCGCTTACGGCGGCGGCATGGAAAACCGCTTCCACGCTTTGGGCCGCCAGTTCCTGCAACCGCGTCTGCAAGCTTGCGGTCGTGGTAAAAGGCAGGACCGCATGAGCGCGGCGTTCGCCGCCGTAGGTCGCCTGTTCGCCGATGAGCAGCGTGACGTGATGTCCCTGGCTGACCAGAAAATTGGCCAGTTCCGTGCCGAGCCGGCCGGAAGAAAAATTGGTAAGCCGGCGCACTTCGTCGAGCTTCTCGTACGTCGGTCCGGCGGTGATGATGCAACGCATGGTTTGTTTGCGGGTTTGGAGTTCGAATTCAAATCAGTGCGGCCGGACTCTTTTCTGTTCTTTGGCTTGCCTCAGCCTGTCGCCGGCCAGTTCCTTATGCCATACAATCGCGCAAATCGCCGGCGATGCAACTCGCCATCGAGGAAATCGCAATGACTGGGGATGATCCAACGCGGGTTGAGCGCGCGGATCTTTTCCGCGCTGGCGGCGAACAACTCCGGACAACTGTTCAGAATCGCCGGCGGCTTGTGGACGCAGCACCAGTAACTGGCGAACATGTCGCCGCTGAACAGCAACTGATGCCGCTCGCTGAAGAATCCGCAGTGCCCCACCGTGTGGCCGGGCAGATGGACCACCCGCAGACCGCCCCAAAACGGCAGCCGCTGCCCGTCTGCCAGCGGCTCGTCAATCACCGCCCGCCGGTAGCGGAACACCGCGCGGCCCAACGCTTCCAACCGGCCGCACCAGCGGTTGATGCCGTGGTAAGGATACGTCCCGTTCACGTGCGCCTGCTCGGCAGGATGGCCGAAAACGCGCGCGCCGGTCCAGTCCTTGAGCCGGGCGAGGTTGCCGGCATGGTCCAGGTGCCCGTGCGTGAGCAGAATCGCTTGCAACGATTGCGACGTGAGTCCGACCCGGCGCAACCGCCGCCGAATGAACGGCATCTCACCGAACAACCCCGTGTCAATCATGACCGCGCCGCCTGCGTCGTGGAGCAGGAAGCAGCAACCCATGAGGCCGCGGATGGCGTGGAGGTCTGGCGGAACGTGGCGCACGCGCGTGTATTAGCACGGAACGCCGGATTCGGACAGAACGAAGCTGAATCGTGTGGCCAAGCAAATTAGCGTAGATTAGCGGCGATTCGCGGTTCAAACTGTCGGCCGCATGAGCAGAATCGTCGGCATTGATCTCGGCACGACCAATTCACTGGTGGCCACGGTGGACTCCGGCATCCCCTTGGTGATCGCGGATGCCGAGGGCCGCCGGCTCACGCCTTCGGTGGTGCATTTTCCCGCCGCGGGCGGCGAACCGGTCGTCGGCCACGCGGCTCATCGCATGCGGGTGGTCAAACCGGCGGAAACCGCCTGCTCGATCAAGCGCTTCATCGGTCGCCGCGTTTCGGAGTTGGCCGGCGAAGAGATCGCCGTTCCGTTTCCCTTACGGGGAGAGGCCCACAGCCCGGTGCGCGTGTCCCTGCATGGCCGCGAGTATCTGCCGGAGGAGATCTCCGCCGAAGTTTTGAAGAAGTTGAAACGCGACGCCGAGTCCTGTTTGGGCGAACCTGTGACGCGCGCCGTGATCACGGTGCCAGCCTACTTCAATGACGCCCAACGCACCGCAACCAAACGGGCGGGCGAACTGGCCGGGTTCACCGTCGAACGCATCCTCAACGAACCCACCGCCGCCGCGCTGGCCTACGGCTTGGACAGGCTCAAGGAAAAATCAAAGATCGCCGTTTATGATCTGGGCGGTGGAACGTTTGACCTCTCGATTCTCGAACTGCGCGAAGGCGTGTTTCAGGTTCTCTCGACCAACGGCAACACGCGGCTGGGGGGGGATGATTTGGACCAGCGCCTCGTGGAGTTCCTGCTGGAGAAGATCGCCGACGCGGGCGGGACACAAATAAAGTCCGAATACCGAAACCCGAAATCCGAAAGGCTGGCGGCGCTCGCCCGCGTGCGCGAAGCCGCCGAACAGGCGAAGATTCGGCTTTCGACCGAAACCGAAGTCGAAATCACCCTGCCGTTTCTGACGCCGGACGTTAGTTTCAGCCATCGGCTCACCCGCGCCGAGTTGGAAAACCTGACCCGCGACCTCATCCTGCGCACGCGCACCCATTGCCTGCGCGCCCTGGCGGACGCGAAACTGGAGCCGAAGGACTTGGACCAGGTGATTCTCGTCGGAGGCCAGACGCGGATGCCTCTAGTTCGAGCGCTCGTGGCCGATTGGTTTGGCTGCGCGGAATTCGAGGAGACGCGCGGTGGTCTTCGGCTGGGCACGGAATATCATCGGCCAACCGGCCCGCAACTCAACACTTCACAGAATCCAGATGAAGCCGTCGCGCTGGGCGCGGCGATTCAGGCGGAGATTCTGGCGGGCGGCTTCCGGCAGGTCCTGCTGCTGGACGTCACGCCGCTTTCGCTGGGGCTCGAAACGTTCGGCGGATTGATGAACGTCATCATTCCGCGGAACTCCACGATTCCGGTGAAGGCCGGCGAGATGTTCACCACCGCGGTGGATCATCAGCGCTCGATGCTCATTCACGTGTTGCAGGGCGAACGCGAGCGCGCGAAGGACAATTGGAGTCTCGGCCGGTTCACGCTGGAGTTTGAGCGCGCCCCGCGCGGCGTGCCGCGGGTGGGCGTGCAATTCGAGATCGACGCCAACGGGATTCTCCGCGTGCTCGCCCGCGACACCCGCACCGGCCGTGAGCGGGTCGTGGAAATGAAATCGGCCGTGGACGTGGACGACGCCGCGGTGCAACAGATGGTCGAGGAATCCGTCGAGCACGCCTTCGAGGACCTGGCCGCGCGCCGCTGGGTGGAAGCCAAACTCAAGGCCGCTGAACTGCTCTCGGCCACGCGCAAGGGACTGGTGGACGCCGGCGGAGAGCTCCAGGCTGGCGACCGTGCGCGGATCGAGGAGGCGCTGCGCGACCTGGAAGCGGCCCTGGCCAGCGAACGTTGCGGGCCAGAAACCGGCGACCTGAAGCAACTCCAGGCCGCCATGGCCGCGCTCGACAAAGCGACCCAACCATTGGCCGAACTCCTCATGGACAAAGCCATGGAAGCCCTGTTGCGCAAGCGAGGCGCGATTTCCTGATGCATCCGAAACAGCGCCAGAGAGTCAGGGATTCAAGCGTCCTGAGGGCCACCGACCCTGCCGCGCAATCAGTTTCGTCTTTGCAGATTGGGGCATTATTTTAGTCCCTCAGCGAGGAGAACTCGCGCAAACTGTCCAACATTGTTGTGTTGGAAAAATCGCTTGCCTTGGCTGGCGCGATTTTCGTTCACTAAAAGCTCAGAATCGAACCGCCTGCCATGAAGACCAAAACTGCTGCCACACGCCGGGGATTACTGTCCGGCGGCAACTGGATCATTGACCAGGTCAAGCTCATTGACGTCTATCCGCAGCCCGAACAGCTCGGCAACATCCTCGGCCAATCCCAGGGCACGGGCGGCGGACCGTACAACGTTCTGATTGACCTCGCCAAATCCGGCGCGCCGTTCCCGCTCTTCGGCGCCGGCTTGGTGGGCAAGGACGCGCTGGGCGAGCAAATCCTTGCCGACTGCCGCCAGCACCAGATTGACACCCGCCATCTCGGCACGACGACCAAGGCGCCCACGTCCTACACCGACGTGATGACCGAGAAAGCCACGGGCCGGAGAACCTTCTTTCATGCGCGCGGCGCCAATGCCCTCTGGCATGGCGACGGGCTTGATTTCAAGAAAACCAAAGCTCGCATTTTTCATCTCGCCTATCTGTTGCTGCTCGACGCCCTGGATCAGGCGGACGCGACCTTCGGCACCAAGGCCGCCCGCCTGCTGGCGGCGGCGCAGGCGGCGGGGATCAAAACGAGTGTGGACGTGGTGAGCGAGGACAGCGATCGCTTTGCGAAGATCGTCGGCCCGGCGCTGAAACACGTGGATTACTGCATCCTGAACGAGATCGAAGCCGGCAAGACGACCGGTTTCAAGGTTCGAGACGCCAATGGCAAGCTTGACACGGTCACGCTGCGCCACGCGGCGGGCGCCCTCTTGCAACAAGGTGTGCGCGAACTGGTGATCATCCATTTCCCCGAGGGCGCTTTTGCCCGCACGCGCAAGGGCGAAGACGTCTGGCAAGCCTCACTCAAGCTGCCAGCCAAATACATCGCTGGTACGGCCGGCGCGGGTGACGCCTTTTGTGCTGGTGTCCTGTTGGGGTTGCACGAGGGCTGGGAGCTTCAGCGTTGCCTGCTCACCGGTGTCTGCCTGGCTGCGGCCTCGTTATCCGATCCGACCTGCACGGCGGGTGTGAAGTCACTCAATTCGTCGCTCGGACTGGCAAAGCGGTTTGGTTTTCAGCCGAAGCTGGACTCCTCCGAATGAAGAAGCCCGCTCGTGGGGGGCTGCTCGCGTGGCAATCTGGAGTTCAACCGTGTTGCGGCTTTAAGCCCGCTCCATGTATTTCCCGGTGCGGGTATCAATCTTGATCTTCTCGCCGGTCTTGATGAACAGTGGCGCTTGAACCGTGATACCGGTTTCGACCGTGATGGCTTTCTGCACGTTGTTGGCGGAGTCCCCCCGGATGCCTTCGGGCGCATCTGTCACGGTCAGCACCACGCTGGGTGGAATCTCCACTGTCACGGCCTTCTCCTCCACAAAGGTCACCGTCACCGAGCCATTTTCCACCAGGTAATTCTTGGCATCGCCAACCAGTTCGGGGACGAGGGTGACCGTTTCGTAGGTTTCCGGGTCGGTGAAAACGAAGTCGTTGCCGTCCTTGTAGCTGAATTCCATTTTCTTGGTCATCATCGGGACGGTTTCGACCTTTTCGGTGGAACTGAACCGGACGTCGGAGGATTTGCCGGTGCGGATGCTGCGGAGCGTGGCCTGCACAAAGGCGCGGAGATTGCCGGGCGTGCGATGTTGCACGTCCAACACCACGCAAATGTCGCCGTTGTAATCAATCGCCTGTCCCCGGCGAAGGTCGTTTGCTGCTACTGCCATAAATCTTTATTGGTCGTTGTGTTGCGGTCATCCCCCGAAGCGGGGAGCGTGAAAAATAATCAAGCCACGCTTGAAAGCAAGCCCTGTTTTTAGGCGATTCTGGAGTTGTCGGCGGGTTGCGGTGGGTTTTCCGCCAGCCTTCGCAGTTCCCGCAAGGCCGCGTGATCAGCGCGAGGACTTTGCGGCTCGCGTGGTGAAAGATGCCCCACCATGGACTCTCCAGTCGGCTTGGAGTTCAGAAGTACTGACGAATGAAGTCGGCGTCGCCGGTTGTGGCCAGCACGTAGGTCTTGTCTCCGGCGCTCCACGTGGCGGTGATGAGCTTCGTCCCCGGCTTGATCTCGGGGGTGGGGGTCGCTGGCGCGTCGGGCAGGGCGCTGCGTTCCACCACAAAAAGGAACAGATCGCTCTTGCTGCCGGGTGGCAGCGGCTGGCCGGTCAGAAAACAAATCATGGAAACCGGTTTGTTCTGCCACTTGAGCACGCCACAACCGGCCAGCGGCGTCTCCGCCAGTTTCCCCGGCAGGACGAAATCCGCCGGGGCACTTTGCCGGCCGAGTTCGGCGCGGATTTGGTCCAGGTCATTGGTTTCCAGAGTCATGGAGTAAACGCGCAAGGCCTGGCCTTCCATGCGGGCGCGAAAAGTGGCCGTGTTGATCCTTTCCAGCGGTGCGGCAGGCGGAAGCAGCCAGAGCGTCGTCAGGCCAATCGCCACCACGAAGACCGCCGCGGCCGCCATCCAGGGCGAGACGGGCCGCCGCCACCACACAACTTTTGAACCTGCGAGCTGCGTGGCGAGGATCTGCTCCTTCAGGGCGGGTGGAACGGTAATCTGCCGGAATCGTTCGCGGATGGCGGATTGCACGGCGCAATGTTCCTCAAACCATCGGCCCAGTGCGGCATCCTTGCGGGCCAGTGCCAGGGCCTCGGCCAAGTCCGGGTCGTCGGTGTCCGCCGCCCAGGGCCGATACGACTGGAGGATTGCTCTGGCCTGTTGAGCGTTCACACTTGTCCTTTCGGAGATGGGTTGACGGAAGCAGCCGCGTCAGCCAGCAGGGCTTGCAGTTGTCCAATGCCGCGTGAGATGCGGGACTTCACGGTGCCCATGGGCACGTTGAGTATCTCCGCGATTTCCTTGTAGGAACAGTCCTCCAGATAGAACAGGGCCACTGGAGCCTGGTAAATATCATCCACGCGCGACAGGGCAGCGAGGACTTGGGCGGAATCGAGGTGATTCGCGACGAGGGGGCTGATGACCGGGAGTTCGTGGCTGGCCGCGTCCAGTTCGTGATGCGGAAAACGGACCAGCCGGCGCCGGGTTTCGAGGAACTGGCGGTGCAAGGTGGTAAACAGCCACGTTTTCACTTTGGCCGGGTCGCGCAATTGGTGGCCCTTGGTGGCCCAGACATAAAAGGTCTGCTGCGTCAGATCACACGCATCCGCTTCCTTGTGGGTCAGGCTGAAAGCGAACTGGTAAAGCGGCTCGTAAAAACGAGCCACCACGTTATCAAAATCCAGGCCGTCAGCCATGTTGCCGCAGCAATTGTATGAGCGCGCGGGGCACGATTTGTTCCCGCGCAAGAGTTGAACCTGCGGATGCAAGGTGCGGGCACGCGCGCGGAGTTTCGAGCGCAAAATCGCCGGCGGGAACAATCCTCCGGCTGGAGCGTCCTAGAAGCGTGAAGTCACCGCTGTCACCCAGCAGATTCCCAACGCGCGCCCGCTCGCATACGAACGCACAGGTGAGGAGATGTTTCGGCGCCTCGTGGCAGCGGCGCCAACCTTTCGATGAACCTTCTGCCAGTAACGCCGACTTTCCAGCCGGCCCGGGCGCCGCGGGAAAAGCCGGCGTTGGGCAACCGCGGGTAAGGGTTTCCACGCACGAATTCGTCAGTGTGGAGACCTTTCATGGACTCGGGCAGATTCACGCCTCTCAGAACGGAGAGGTGCGCAAGCTTCCTTCCGCCCCTGGCGGACGCCGTGGCAAGGCCGGCCTAAGGATCGTCGGAATCAGCGTGTGGCAGGCTCACTTCTGGAACAAGGGACTGACCCGGGCTGGATGAACCGTGACCTTCACGAAAGCTTGGGCTGGACTTGATTCCGGTATTGGGCATTATCCTCTCAAACCCTGAGCCGACCTGGCGTCAACCAATGACTGGTTCTCAATTCCAGTGGACGAGTCAGATGAGTGGTCGCGTGGGGCGATGTATTCCACGCGGCACAACCCGACCGGGAAAAATCCCCGGAGGCCCACGATGAAACTGCGGCTGTCTGTCTGCGTGGCCGTGCTGGCTTTGCTGGCCGGATTCCTCGTCAACTCCTGTTCCACCATTCCCCGCACGGTTTACGTTCCGCCGGAAATTCCAGGCGCGACCTTCGTTGGCAACCAGGCCTGCTACGAGTGCCATACGAATTACGTCCGCCTGTTTCCGGTCAGCCCGCACGCGCGCATTCACCTGCCGGGCGTGATGGCTTCGAGCGGCCAGAGCGGATGTGAATCCTGTCACGGCCCGGGCAGCAAGCACGTCGCCGTTGGTGGCGGGCGCGGCCGGTTCATCGTCAATCCGGGCAGCGACCCCGCGACCTGTTTCAACTGCCACTTGGAGACGCACGCCGAATTCCGCCTGCCCCAGCATCACCCGGTTCTCGAAGGCAGGATGAACTGCGTCCAATGCCATGATCCGCACGGCACCGACATTTTCAAGCCGGCCGGCGGCCTGGCCATGGCGCGGCTCAACCAGTCGTGCGCCCAATGTCATCGCGAGCAGGCGCGGCCGTTTGTGTTCGAGCATGAGGCGCTGCGGGAGGGTTGCACCATCTGCCATCATCCGCACGGATCCGTGAACGCCAAACTGTTGCTCGAGCGCGACAACAACCTTTGCCTCAAATGCCACGCCCAGCAGCAGAACGCGCCGGGCCGGATTTTCATCGGCAAGGAGGATCACACGGACAAGCTGCGACTCGGCGGTTGCTGGAGCGCGGGTTGCCACACCGCCGTGCATGGCTCGAACTTCAACCCGCATCACCTTTACTGAACCAGCAAGGTGAAAAGCTTCCAACATTCCACCTTCAACCTTCAACACCCCGGGCATCGTGCGCGGGTGAGTTGGGTGTTGGCGGTTGGTTGGCTCAATTTCTCCGTCTGCGCCGCTGAGTTGGACCTGTCCGCACTCCCGCCGCCCGCAACCAACCAGGTCAACTTTGCCTCCGACATCAAACCGATCCTCGAACAAAGTTGTTTTCGTTGTCATGGTCCAGAGCGACCCAAGGGTGGATTCCGCCTCGACAACCGCGAGTCCGCGTTGAAGGGCGGGCATGGCGGCGAGGCCATTACTCCCGGCAACAGCGCCAAATCGCCGTTGATTCACTACATCGCCCGGCTCGATTCGGAGATGGCCATGCCACCGGAAGGCGAGGGCGACCCGTTGACGAGCGGGCAGGTTTCCTTGCTGCGGGCTTGGATTGACCAGGGCGCGGCGTGGGGCGAGGCGGAGACGACGCGGGTGGCTTTCGGCATCGCGCCGGCGTTCGGTTATGCCTGGGTGGACGGCAACGAGGCGAAGTTCCGCCAACATTGGTGGATGCGCGACGGTCACCGCGCCGGCGTCGAGTGGTTCGAATTGTCCGAACAGTATTCACCCGACACCCGGCTCACCTTGAGCGGGCACGCAATGACGGATGATTACCGCGCCGTGCTGTTGTTGGAGAAGCGCGAACTCGGCTTTGCCAATTTCGGCTTCGAGCAGTTTCGGAAGTATGACTCGGACACCGGCGGTTATTATCCCGGCTTCAGCCAGCCGATTTTCAGTCTCGACCAGAACCTGCACCTCGACGTCGGCCGTGCGTGGTTCGACTTCGGCCTGACGCGGCCCGATTGGCCGCGGATGGTGCTGGGTTACGAGTACCAGTATCGCAACGGCGACAAGTCCACCCTGCAGTGGGGACCAGTGACCGAAGGATACGAAAGTGACGGGGTCACGCCGCGAACCCGGGCCATTTATCCATCGCTCAAACAGATTGACGAGCACACACACCTCCTCAAGTTCGATTTCGACTTCGAGCGCAGCGGCTGGCGCATCGAGGACAACTTTCGCGGCGAATGGACGGAATTTCACACCAAGCGAAACAATGTGAGTGGTTACGACCTGGACACTCCCAACTCGATGATCACCGACACCGTGCGCGAAGGCTGGAAGGCGTTTCAGGGGGCGAACACCGTGCGCGTCGAGCGGCCGATCAAGAGCTGGCTCTTCGCCTCCGCCGGCTATCTTTACAGCCATCTCTCGGGCGACGCGGACTTTGCCCTGGACACGGCGAACCCCGACAGCACGCCGGCGCAGCCGCTGCCCATCTCACCTTTCTATCTGCGCCTGGAGCAGCGCAGCCAGTCAATCGTGCTCGAACGCGATTCGCACGTCGGCAACTTGAACGCCCTGTTCGGTCCCTGGCAGGGCGGCTCCCTTGCGTTGGGCGTGCAGGGCGAGCGCACCCGGCAGAACGGCACCATGGAAGGGACGGAAACGTTTTTCATCGCCCCCCCATTCAACGGTCCGCCCTTCAACTTCCCGGACGAAATCCTTCCCGTCCGCGCCTTCTCCGACATCGAGCGGACGGTCCTGGATGAGAGTGCCGTGCTGCGCTTCACGCGCCTGCCCTTCACGACGCTTTTCGCCGAGACCCGGCTGCAACAGGAATGGGTCAGCCAGGTCGAGGATGTCACCGGCCACCACAGCTTTGCGCGCGACACCGACGCGGACAGCGACACTTTCGAGGTTCGGGCCGGCTTTGACACCTCGCCGCGTTCCTGGGTCAAACTCGGCTGCCACTATCGCTGGCGCGATGAATCCACCGATTACGACGATGGCTTTGCTCCGGGCGATCCCGCCGACTTGATCGGCTACCCAACCTTCATTTCCGCGCGCGATCTGACGACGCAGGAGTTTCAGTCCCGGCTCACGCTGCGGCCGCGCAACTGGTTCAAGACCACCTTGACGCACCGGTGGTTGGAAACCGAATTTCACACCCGGACCGAGCCGGTGTCCCTCGGCGCGCCCGGGGACGTTTCCACCGGCGGTCGTGTTCAGGCCGGCGATTACGACGCGCAGATTTTCAGCCTCAACTTCACGCTCACCCCCTGGCGGCGAATGAACTGGTTCACCACCGTGGCCTATCAGGATGTCCGGAGCGTGGCGCTGCACGACAACTCCGCCGCGGTGGCCCCGTATCGCGGCGACACTTGGAGCGTGCTGTGCCATGGCCGCTACGTGCTGACGGCCAGGACCGATCTGACGGCGGGTTACTCCTTCTCGCGGGCCGATTTCAGCCAGGACAATTACGCCGACGGTCTGCCCGTGGGCATGCGCTATGACTTGCACGGATTGCAGGCCGGGATAATCTCCCGTTGCACCAAGCACCTGACGACGAAGTTGCAGTATGGCTTTTACCATTATGATGAACCAAGTTCCGGCGGGGCGAACGATTACTCCGCGCACACGGTCTTTGTTTCCCTGGCGCTGCGTTTCGACTGAGCCAACACCATGAAGCAAAGAAACCTGTTCCTCTCCGTCGGCGCCGCGCTGTTGCTCGGCGCGGCGTCGCTGTCGGCCGCCACCAACCTCGTCCTGATCGGCAATTATTTCTTCAATCCCACGAACCTGACCATCAACGTGGGAGACACGGTGCTCTGGACGAATACCACGGCGGCCACGGTGGTCCACGATTCCACCAGCACGAACGCCTCGTTTCCTTGGGCCAGCGGGCCGTTGAACAACACCACCCGGACCTTCTCCCTGACCTTCACCAACGTGGGCACTTTTGCCTACATGTGCATCACTCATGTCCTGGCAATCAATCCGGCCAACCGGCATCCCGAACAGACCGGCACCGTTTCGGTGGTCAACGTCAGCCTGCCGCCGCCGGTGCTGACCGAGCCCGCCCGGCTGCCCGACGGCCGATTTCGCTTCACCTTGCAGGGAATCGCCGGCCAATCCTACATCGCGGAGGTTTCCAGCAATCTGACGAACTGGTCGCCCCTGCTCACCAACCTCGCGCCGGCCAACACGTTCAACTTCACGGACTCAACCGCCCCCGGCGTCCTGTTGCGCTATTACCGGGCGCGTCAGGGTTTGTAATCGAAAACCTGCCATGCCCAACAAGTCAAACCTCAAACCCAAGAATCCAAACCCTCAACCTATCAACCGCCTCCGAAACCATGAAACTCCCGGGTAACCACCCATGCGTCGCGCAGGTTCCCCAACCTGCAGTATCGCCGACTTCCAGTCGGCAAAGCGTCACAAACATTGAGAGCACCCGAAAGACGGAACATTTGCCGATGGGAAATCCGCGAGCCCGCAGACCCGAAGTCTGCGCTGAGTTGCCCTCCGGCCCGTTTCGGGATGCAAAGCGCGATCATCGGTTTGGGGAAATGCCCCCTCGAAGAATGAGTCGTGGCTTCTGTCTGGGCTCGACAGTCCTGTTCCTGACTCTGCTCGCCAGCGCAATCATCAGCAGCGCGCAGACCTTCAACGTGACCGGCGGCAACAACCTCAACTATACGATTGACACCCAGAGCGATCCTACGCTGACGTTGGAGCGCGGCGTCACCTATGTTTTCCAGTTGAGCAACGTGGCGTTCCATCCGTTCTGGATCAAATCCTCCCTCGGCTTCGGCTCGACCGGCGCCTACAATAACGGCGTGGTCAACAATGGCGCCGCGTCCGGCACCATCACCTTCACTGTGCCCGCGGATGCCCCGGCTCAACTCTTCTACCAATGCGGCAACCACTCGGCCATGAGTGGCACGTTGACCATCGTCTCCCCGCCGTCGCCGCCCACGGTCCGGGTTGTTCACATTGCGGTCGGACCGACCGTGGTGGTCACCTCCACCGGCACGAACGGCTGGAGCGCGATCCCCGAGTTCAACTGCGACTTGAACTCCACCAACTGGACGCCGGTCACACCCTTCACCAATTCCTTCGCCAACGGGACCAACGTCACCAGCTTCAGCCGTCTGGAAGCGGTCTGCGGTTCGCCGACCGTCTTCCTCCGCATCCGCAACCAAAAAAACTGAATCGCCGCAGCGACCCGGCAAGGTCGTGACAATCCGCCGGTTGGTGGCTTAGGCTGGGCGCGGTCAAGCATGAGCTCAAGCCCCGGCCCGGTCACTATTCTGCTCGCCACGCGCAACCCCCACAAGGTCGGCGAAATCCGCGCCATCCTGGGTGATGAATTCCGGCTGCTCACACTGAACGATTTTCCCGGGGCGCCGAAGGTGATCGAAGACGCGAACACTTTCGCGGGCAACGCCTCCAAGAAAGCCGTGGAGTTGGCCCGCTGGCTTTCCACCGCGCCGCCATTGAGCGGTCCGCCTTGTCCCGATTACGTCCTGGCCGACGATTCCGGATTGGAAGTGGATGCGCTGGGCGGCGCCCCCGGGGTCCACTCGGCGCGGTTTGCGGCAACGGGCCAGCCCGGCAACTCGCCGGACGCGGACAACAACCGCAAATTGCTGCGCCTGCTGACCGCCGTGCCGCCGGAGCGGCGCCGCGCGCGCTTTCATTGTGTCGTGGCGCTGACGCCGGTGGCCCGGGACCAGGTGGAAAGCGCATCGCCGGTTTGCTACGCCGACGAATTCGAGCTGCAGACCGAATTGTTCGACGGCGTCTGCGAAGGCCGAATCCTGTTTGAACCCCGCGGGCAGGGCGGCTTCGGTTATGATCCGTTGTTTGTGCCGGACGGATGCGACTGCACATTCGCCGAAGTGGGCGAGGCGACCAAGAACCAGATCAGCCACCGGGCGAAGGCGCTCCGCCAGTTGAGATTCGCGTTGGCGACCCGGGCTATTTCACACGGCGGGTCCGCCCCGGCTCAATAGCCCAGCGCCACCAAGGGCCGTCGCAGCCGGCCATTGCTGGCAATCATGCGAAACTTGTGCGCCCCCCGGATCGGTTCGCGCCAGAACTCGCCGCCTGCACATTCCACGATCAAGCCGCCCGCCGCGATGTCCCACAGGCTGATGCCGCGCTCAATGTAGGCATCAAAACGGCCGCTTGCCACGTACGCCAGCGCCAGCGCCGCCGCGCCCATGATCCGGACTTTGCGCACCCGCCGGACCAGCCGGCCAAAGTAGGGCAGCGTGGTTTCGATGGTCTCCTTGCTCTTGGCGAAGCCGATGGACACCACAGCCTCGCCGAGTTTGCGCCGGTCGCTGACGTGAATCACCCGCCCGTTCAACCGCGCCCGCCGTCCGCGGATGGCCGTCCAGAGTTCATCCGTGAAAGGGTCATAAACGACGCCAAGAATCGTTTCGTATTGGTCCGGGCACACGATCTCGGACTTTGGGCTTCGGACTTCGGACTTTTGTCTCCGCCCCTGCAGCGCAATCGAGACGCAAGCGTGCGGAATGCCGTAAGTGAAATTCACCGTGCCATCAATCGGATCCACCACCCAGCGATGCTCCGCGTGGCTGTCGCCGCAAACACCTTCCTCGCCCAGCAACGCCACGCGCGGAAAGGCCGCCGACAACTTCCGCTCGATCAGCCTCTGCGCCCGCACGTCCAGTTCCAGCTTGATGTCGTGCTGCGTGGACAAGTTCACGGTCTTGGTTTCGCGCAAGTTCGCGCGCATGAGTTTGCCCACGGCTCGCGCGGCATCCCCCGCGGCGGCAAGGGCTTTTTTCCGGTCAACGATTTCCATTGGTGACATGGTGGTCAAAAGGAGCCTTTCGAGGCGAGAAAACTCCGTCAGTTCAAAATTCGGATTTCGGATTTCTTTCGGATTTCGTCGTTCGATACTCGGATTTTGCCTTTCGACTGTCTCCCAGTAATCGCTACTCTCCGCGCATGTCAAACGAGCCTTTGAATGTCCTGGCCGTGGTGGGCAGTCTCCATCGCGAATCGGTCACCCGCACCGTGATCCAGCATGTCGCGGATCAGCTTCGTGCCGCCGGCTGTTCGGTGGACGTGCTCGACCTGGACAAGGAGCCGCTGCCCCTCTACCAGCCGGACACCGCCGGGGAACACCACGGCTTTCCGGCCATGCAGGCGCGGGTGGACCGCGCGGATGTCTTCATTCTCGGCACACCCGATTATCACGGCGGCATCAGCGGCACGCTCAAGAACTTTTTGGACCATTTCTGGCGCGAGTTTGCCGGCAAGCTGTTCGCCACGGTGGTGGCCTCGCACGAAAAAGGTCTCACCGTCACCGATCAACTCCGCACCATTGCCCGCCAATGCTACGCCTGGTCGCTGCCTTACGGCATTTCCTTCACCGAACGACAGGAGGTGCAGGACGGCCGGATCGTCAGCGACCCGTTCAAACAGCGGCTGGAGATGATGATTCGCGACGTGCGCGTCTATGGCGCGTTGCTGGCCCGGCAACGCCGCGCCGATCTGGCCGGCACTGATCCGGGCTTCCTGGCCAAAGTGCGCGGTTGATCCACGCCCGCGCGCCAGCGTCGCATGAGGACCGCTCGATGCAACTGGGCAAACGGCGTGGCGCAAACCCGACATCCGGAAGCCGAAAGAATTTTGAAATCCGAAAACCGGGCAGCGCGGAGGTCCGAGCGTGTCCGTGCCGTTCGGAGTTCGGGCATCGGCTTCGGACGGCGTTCAGATTTCGGTGTCTCGGACTTCGAACCCCGGCCAGAATGAACCGCTCTTAACGCTCGCCTGACTGAGGCCCAAATCCCTGGTGCCGCCGGTGGAACCGCACCGCGTGCGGACCGAAGACCGAATGCGGGATCTACGATTTGCGATGTGAAATCCACCGCGGCTTGAAGGCACGCGCCTCGCCAAAAGTTGTGAGAGAACACCGATGATCCGCCTCATCCCGGAAAATTGGCTGGCGCCGGTCTCCACGATTCACCCCGTGAGATGGGCGAGCACCCGCAGGTGCAGGTGCCAACGGCGCCAGGCGTTGGAAATCCCATCGGACGGATTCTGCGATTCATCTCACCAGGCAAATCGCGCGGGGATATGGCACTCGGAGTTTGCGCACCATGCGACCGGTCCTCACAGCCGGAGCAGCAATCGTCAAGCCGTGATTCTACAATAGCCGCGACTGACACGGGACTGACACATGGCCGCTCGCGCTGATGGGTGACACCTTTCTGGAGTCTTTCGCCGAGCATCCGCCGCACTCGCCACGAGCTTTACTCCACGGGGCAAGCGCGCCGGTTGGAAAGTCGGCGTTACGGTGGGCGGTGAGCAGACGGGAATAACAGCGACTGATCGCCCGGGAGTTCAAGGCGGACTGAACATGGAAGGCGGCGGACGCTGGGCGCCCCTCGGTTTCTGGCAGGGTTAAAGAGAGCGACGTGATGGAACTGTTCGCGCAATCCATGTTGGTGAGATTGCTGGGTGCGATTGAACGTGGTGGTCTCTGGGGTGGAACGGCTTGCGCTGCGAGCCGTGTTGCCGCGTGCGGCGGCGCTGCCCTTACGGCGAGGTTCCGCCCGCTCCGCGCGGGCGGAGTGCTCGCAGCGCGAGCACTGCCACCACTCCAATGGGCCGTCACTTTCAATGGCAGCCAAGGTGGCCAACCGGGTTGTGAGATAATGCCGGTTTTCCAACCGGCCAGTCGCCGACTGGAAAGTCGGCGCTACGGTGGGTGGTGAGCGAGAGCAGGTCGCCGGCGGCGTTGTTGGTGTAGCGCAAGACTTCGTTGTTTGCGTCGGTTTACCAGGCGCGGCGCAGCGCGAATTGGCAAGGTCGTTGGCGTGGATCGTTCAACCTCGTTCAAGCAAAATCTGGCGGCGGGCGGTCACTTCCCATAGACTGCCAACCGCATGACGCCATTGCCGGAAGTTGATCTGCTGGCCCGCTGCCGACGCGGTGACGCGGAGGCTTGGGACGAGCTGTTCGACCGGCATTACGCGGCGGCGGGTCGCTTTGTCTTTCAACTGGCGTCCGATTTCTCGCACGAGGACGTCGAGGAAATCTGCCAGGAAGTTTTTCTGTCGGTCATCAAGAACCTCAATTCGTTCCAGGGCGACAGCCAGTTCCAGACGTGGCTGTTCCGGATTGCCGCCAACAAGGCCCGTGATCACCGCGAACGCCAGCGCGCGGCCAAGCGCGGCGGCGGCCAGTCCCCGCTGTCGCTTTCCGCGGAGGACCCGGAAACCGGCCTGACGATTGATCCGCCCAGCCACGCGCCCGCGCCGGACAACGCGCTGTTGAACTCCGAACGCGCCGAACTGGTCCGCGTGGCTCTCGATCAACTCGAACCGCCCTGCCGGGAAATCATCGAATTGCGCTACTTTGGCGATTTGAGCTACGAGGAATTGAGCGTCGCGTTGAAGCTGAATCCCAAGACCGTCAGTTCGCGCCTGAGCAAATGCCTCGACCGGCTGGAGGCGGTGGCCCGGAGAATCTTTTCCGGGGAGAAAACCGGGGTTTTCCCGTCTAACTGAATGCCGACAAATGGACAACGAACGACCCATCGAAAAATTGCTCCGCGATTACGCCGCCCAGCGCCGCGCGCAAGCCGGTGAACCGCGGGAATTGCACCCGGCCACCCGGCGTTTGTTGCAGGGGGAAGTGGCCCGGCAATATCCCAGAACCGGCCGCGAGGGGTCGGTCGTTGCCCGGTTCTTTGCCCGCTGGCGGCCCGGTTTCGTTTATGCGCTTTGCGCGCTGGCGTTGGTCGCCATCTCGCTTCCGCTGTTGCTGCAAAGCACAAAAAAGAATGAATCCACCGCTCACCTCGCCAAAGCGGTGCCGGCGGAACGGGCTGCCGAAGAGGCGCCGCGGATCGCCGAACCGCCGGCGCCCGCCGCGCTTTCCCGGGAACTCGATGCCGCCGCGCCTGCGGCCGGACGTAATCGCACGGAGGAGTCCTTCCAAACTGCCTTGTCACCGACGGAGGCAAACAGGGAGCAGGCCGATGCCAGCGATGTGCGGTTCCAGGATCGGATGCAAGTGACGCCAGGTTCGCGCGCTCCAGCGACGGAGTCACCGACCCGCAGCGTCACGGCCACACCTCCGCCGGCTGTGCGGCGCCAGGCCGCCGAGCCACCCGCACCCGCGCCCGCAGCAACTGACCCGGCCACCCTGTCTCTGGCTGCCAGGTCGGCTGCTCCCGCACCCGCGCCGGCGTCAGTTCCCGAGGCGACGGCGTTCCAAGCGCGTTACGGGGCCGCCCCGGCGGCGACGAGCGTGGTGGCGCAGAAGTTCACCCAAGCCATCCCGGCGAGCAGTCCTCGTCCCGCGACGGTTGCGGAAAAGGATGCGCCGTCCGTTCTGGCCACGTTCCACCTCGAGCAAACGGGCCAGCAACTGCGGGTGATTGACAGCGACGGTTCGGCTTACCTTGGCAGCATCGCGCAGGAGCGGAACAATTACTTTCAGGTGACGGGCACCAACCGGACGCTGCAACAAGCGGTGGTGTTCAGCGGCAACCTGGTCGTGCTGACCAATGTCGTGGCAGGCGGCCAGGCCACTCCCACCCTGTCGCCCAGCGCGCAAAATCAAATCCAGTTGTCTCCGTCCCAAAGTCAGTTGCCCCTCCTTCAGAACTCCATCATTTCCGGCAGAGTGCAATGGGGCACGAACCGGGAAATGCAGATCAACGCCGTGCCCGTGCCGCCGTAAGCGCGGGGTTTGGAACAGACGGCCATAAAACCCAGTCCAGTTGGTCGCGCTGGCAGGCGGCCATGGCTCATGCTTCAACCATTCGCAAAAACGCCACGGCGTCCTCAAAATCCTCCGGCCAGGGCGACTCGAAGCTCACTCGCGTGCCACTGCGCGGATGAACGAAGCTCAACCGGTGCGCGTGCAGCAGCACCCGCGGCGCCTCGTAGCGGGTCAGTTCCGCCAGTCGCCGGTTCTGCCGCTGCCCGTAAGTATCGTCGCCCACCAACGGATGGCCCAGGAACTGGAAGTGAACGCGAACCTGGTGCGTGCGACCGGTGTGCAACCTCGCCTCGACCAACGTGGCCTCGCGCAACCTTTCCAGCACCCGATACCCCGTGTGCGCCGGGCGGGCGAAGTCCTCCTCGCGCACGGCCATCCGCTTGCGGTGGGAGGGATGCCGCGCGATGGCGGCGCGAATGTTGCCTTCTTCCCGCGCCAGAATCCCGCAGACAATGGCGTGATAAATCTTCTCCACCTCGCGGCCGGCAAACTGGGTCGAGAGGGCCAGGTGGGTGTCATCGTTCTTGGCCACCACCATGCAGCCGGTGGTGTCCTTGTCGAGCCGGTGAACGATGCCGGGCCGCGCCACGCCGCCGATGCCGCTGAGTTGTCCGGCGCAGTGGTGCAGGAGCGCGTTGACGAGGGTGTGCTCCTCGTGGCCGGCGGCGGGATGCACGACCAGTCCGGCGGGCTTGTTGAGCACCAGCAGCGCCTCGTCCTCGAACAGGATGTCCAGCGGAATGTGTTCCGGCTGCGCCTCCGCGGGCCGGGCCTCGGGCCATTCGACTTCGATTCGTTCTCCGGCGCGCGGACGGTGCGTGGGTTTGGTCGGGCGGTCATTGACGCGGATGTGGCCCTGCTCGATGAGGCGCTGGATCGCGCCGCGCGACACCGCCGGAAACTGCCGGCGCAGGAAGGCGTCCAGCCGCTCGGACGGAAGCGATTTCTCGACGACGAACGTTTCCTTTCTCAGAGACATCCTTCACCCCCAAGCGTTGAAACCGTGGATCGGTGCAACGTTTCAACGCGCTGACACTTCAACTCTTCACCGCATCACCCGGTTGCGGCTGGCCGCGGTCGCTTTTCCAGGTCACCCAAAACACCAGCGCCACGCCGATGCAGATGCCGCTGTCCGCCACGTTGAAGGCGGGGAAGCCGATTTCGCTGCCGTCGCGCTGGCGCAGGTAAAAGTAGATGAAATCAATGACCTCGAGCCGGCTGGGCATGAGACGGTCGGTGAGGTTGCCGGCGATGCCGCCAAAAATGAGACCGAAGGCGACCTGGCCCACCGGTGTGCCGGACTCGAAATGGTGCCGGCTCAGGAACAACACCAACAACGCCACCAGCGCGATGATGGCCAGCAATTCGTTGTGGCCGCGAAACAAGCTCCACGCCGCGCCGGTATTGCCCCAATGAACGAACTTGAAGAAGCCGTCAATGATGACCTTTTCCTGCCCCTTGCCCAGGAGTTGCAGCACGATGTACTTCGTGAACTGGTCCAGCGCAAAGACCGCCGCCGCGATCGCCGCGATGCGGCGGTTCGGCGTTTTCAAGATCGTGGCGGCCACACCCATAACAGCAATTGCGGGCGCTGGTTTACGCGGTTGAGAGACAAAACACAACGCATTTTGCAGGGTGTTTGTGGCAGT
Organism: Verrucomicrobiia bacterium; assembly: GCA_011525685.1. Lineage (GTDB taxonomy): Bacteria > Verrucomicrobiota > Verrucomicrobiia > Limisphaerales > JADLHS01 > WYBW01. Next base: position 6,398 of record WYBW01000065.1, on the reverse strand, counting down.
ACGAGGGGAGATTTCGCGGAGCAAAAGCTCGCGCTTGGACCCCCTGAACCGCGAAACGTCATCGGAGCGCGGGTCTGTGTCCCGTAGCGCTTCCACCATCTCCGGGCGGCTGCGGGTCACAGACCCGCGCTCGTGCGCCTGTGAAGGCGTCCACACAGCGGGGTGAGAGTCCCCGTCAGGTTGAACGTTCACCGGCCTGTGACCGAAGGCTACTGCGTCGTGGCAACACGGGGTGGAGAGCTGCCGGAGGTGAACCACCGGTCCGTAATAACGTGCCATGCAAGAGCTGACACACTGTGAACCCGATACGGTCGCGCCGACTGGCGAGCCTGCGAGCGCTGTGCGAAGCCCTGGCCAAAACCCTTGTGGGAAGACCTCCCTCGGCCTGCGGGCCGGGTTCCCTAGCCTGCGGTTCGGGGTCGAGAAGAAGCGTGAACGGAGACCAAGGCCCGGACTGGGCGGCGAGATGGATGGGGACGGAACGGTGGGAAGTGTGGACGAGATAAACAGGGAGACCCGTTGGGGCCCAGAACGGCGTTCATGGCCGCAAGGCCCGAAGAGCCGCCCGGCGGGAGTCAGAGCGTCCGTAGTAGCGAAGAAGCGGGGTAATGCCTGTGGAGCGAAGGGACGCAGGAAAGTGGAGGCGTGAAGCCCATGACGAGTGAGGCAACCAAGCCAGCGACGGCAGTGACCGGGCCGACCCGGTCTAAGCAAGCTGCAGAGATCCGCGACCGGTGGTGGTGGATTGAACACTCGGTGTGGACGGAACGCATGCTGACCCGGCTCGAACAAAGCGAGCCGACGACCGTATGGTTCGGGCTCTGGGACAAGGTGGTGTCGGAGCGCAATCTGCAGGCGGGCTTCCATGCCGTCTGGCGCAACGAGGGCGCCCCCGGAGCCGATGGTCAAACCGTCCAGCAGTTTGATGAGCACGCCGGGGCCGAACTGGCCCGGCTGCGCGAAGAACTGCGGAGCAAACGCTACCGTCGCCAACCGGCGCGACGGGTCTGGATACCGAAACCGGGCACGACCGAGAAACGACCGCTGGGGATACCGGCGGTGCGGGATCGGACCGTGGAAGCAGCCCTGCGAAACGTGCTGGAACCGATTTTCGAGCGCGACTTTGCGGCAAGCAGCTATGGGTTTCGGCCTGGGCGAGGGTGTCGGGAGGCGGTGGCGCGGGTGGAGGAACTCTTGAAGGAGGGAAAGGTCTGGTGTGTGGACGCGGACCTCAAGAGCTACTTCGACACGATACCGCACGAGCGGTTGATGGCGCTGGTGCGCCAACGCATCGTGGACGGCAGCGTCCTGGCGTTGGTGGAACAGTGCCTGAAAGCCGGGGTGCTGGAAGAACTGCACGGCTGGCAGCCGACGGAGCGGGGCACCCCGCAAGGGGCGGTGATCAGTCCGTTGCTGGCGAACCTGTATCTCAACCCGCTGGACCAGGAGATGGAAGAGCGGGGCGGGGGCTGGTGCGCTATGCGGACGACTTCGTGGTGCTGTGCCGGAGCCGGGAAGAAGCCCAAGAGGTGCTGGCGTATCTGCGCCAATGGACGGAGCAAGCAGGGTTGAGCCTGCATCCGACCAAGACGCGCATGGCGCACGCGGGGGAGGCAGGCTTCGACTTTCTGGGCTGGCACTTTCGCGGAAGGAAGAAATGGCCGCGGAAGAAGAGCGTGCAGAAGCTGCGGGAGAAGTTGCGACCGCTGACGAAGCGGACCCACGGGAGGAGCCTGCGCGAGACGATTGCGCGGGTGAACCCGATCTTGCGGGGCTGGCATGGCTACTTCCGGGAGAGCTATCCGACGGGTCTGAGTGGACCGGACGGGTGGTTGCGACGGCGTCTGCGGGCGCTGCTGCGCAAACGGGAGAAACGGCCCGGATATGGGCTGAGCAAAGCCGACAGCCGACGGTGGCCGAACCGATGGTTTGCGGTGCAGGGACTGTTCAGTCTGGAACACGGTTCTTGTACTTATGGTTAGTCTCGCTGAGAAACCACTGACCGGAGAGCCGGATGCGGGAGATCCGCCCGTCCGGTTCGGAGGGAGGGGTGGCGCTAACCCCGCCATCCCTACCCCTATCACCGGCTGAAGGTTCAAGAAAAGCCTCCACGATGCTGCAATCGCGCATTGCGACCCTGAACCGCTCCATCCAACGCGAAAGCGTCCTGGACTGCGGCAGCCCTCTGCCGCTTTGGGGGGTGGGCCGGCGGGCGAGAGCGGCAGAGGACTGCCGGACTCCAAGGCCTTGCGGAGTCCCGAGCGGCTCATGGGAAGCCGTCTCCGAAACGATTCGCGCCCTGGCTTCCGGGATCACGGAGAGTTGGTCTTGGCGCTACAGTGCTTCCAGCTTGTCTCACTATCACGTTCACGAGCCGCGGGGCTTAACGCCGATCTTCCAACCCGAATCCGAGCCGACTGGAAAGTCGGCGTTACCATGCTCCGCGGAATCGCTACGGCTGGTCCTGCGTAAACCACCGCGCTCCGGGTCATGATCCAAGCTGCCAGATTCTGAGGCTGCCGGTCTTGATTCCATCCGCCGCCGGTGTTTCAATCCTCACCGTGCTTACGCCCCCGACCAAACGAGTTGCTGAAGTCCGCCGATGAATTTTCCCTCCGGCATCAGTGGTCCGGTCATGGGCATCGGGCTGGTTCTCGCCAGCCAAATTGCGGCCTGGCTCTTTGGCCTGGCGCGCGGCGGCTTCAAGGTGGGGCGTCTGGCCAGAACCATTGAACTGCCAGTCAGTCAGGACCGGTTAGCCTCCTTCCTCGACCTTGCTCACCGTCGCCTTGAGGAACTGGGATTTCGACCCGGTGACGCGGAGGGTCAATTCATCCAGTCGGGCGCGGTGCAGGGAGTGCTCGCGAGCTTCACCCACGCCAAAACCAAGAAAGCCCTGACGCTCACCGTGCAAGGGCGGGAGTCACCCGAACCGTGCGTTACACTGACGCTGCATTATCTTGATCCCATAGTGGGTGACACGGGCGAATCGGCCTATCGCGACGCGGTGCTGGCCTACGTTTCCGGCCAGGCCGATACGATGGCCACGGTGACCAACCGGAGCTTCGCCGCGTTCAGTTGCCTGGCCGGTGGCCTGGTCGCCTGGGCGGCGGTGCTTTACCTGGACGCGGTCCATTATCATCCGCTCTGGATGCCTTTGACCATTGTGGCCATCACCAATGTCATCACCGGGTTCATGGCCATCCATGCCATCGCCCGGCGACCCCGGGAACTCACCGGCATGCGGGAGGCCGTCGCCGGGATGATCCTGGCCGCCGCCGCCGCGGCTTACGCCATCGCGCAATCCACCTCCACGCTGATCGTTCAATGATCCGCGCCCCGGCTTGACCTGTCCCCGCCGATGCCGTAGAGATGCGACTCATGAAAACTTCCGCGTGGCTGCTCGTTCCTCTGACCGCTTCGCTCATCCTCGGAGGCGCGGCCTGCCGCTGCGTCGCCGATCCCGAAACCGGCCCCTGGCAGAGTCTGTTTGACGGCAAGACCACCGCCGGCTGGCGCGGCTATCGCAAGCCGGATTTCCCCAAACAAGGCTGGGTGGTGGAGGACGGCTGCCTCAAGAAAGTCGCCGGCGTCCGCGGCGGCGACATTGTGACCGAGGCCGAGTACGAGGACTTCGAGCTGGAGTGGGAGTGGAAGCTGCCGCCGCGAGCCAACAACGGCGTCAAGTATCTCGTCACCGAATCGCGGCCTTCCGCCCCGGGCCACGAGTATCAAATGATAGATGACTCGATCGTGCGCGACCCGCGCTCCAAGACCGCCACCTTTTACGATGTTCTGCCGTTGAGTGTGCCTTCGCCGTTGAAACCATCCGGGGAATGGAACCTTTCCCGCATCCGCGTTCACGGCAACCACGTGGAACACTGGCTGAACGGCGTCAAGGTCGTCGAATACGAACTGGGCAGCGTCGAAATCAAGGCCGCGCTGGCCAGGACCAAGTTCAGGAATGAACCGGGCTTCGGTGAAAAGATCAAGGGCCGCATCATGCTCACCGATCACACGGACGAGGCTTGGTTTCGCAACCTGCGGATCAGGAAACTTTCGCCGCCGAAACCCTGAGTCTCGAACCGGACGCGCCGGGGACTCATCGTTTGCCGGTGATGACCACCACGCCCGGATGGGTGATGCGCCGCTCGGCGGTGATGGCGTGAAACTGCACGCGGCACTTCGCCGCCTTCCCGATGACCACAAACTGATACCGGCTCACCGCCTCGGCGGCCGCGATGGTGGGCAGGGCAATAAATCCGCGTCCCTCGGCAGCCATCACATTCATCAGCGCCAGGTCCTCGAATTCCGCCACCACCTTCGGACGCAGCTTCGCGTCCCGAAACCACCCCTCGAGCGCCCGGCGCAGCGCCGTGTTTTCCGTCGGCAACAGGGCGGGAGCGCCGTCGAGCGTTCTTGGGAAACCTCTCTTCAACCGGGCGGCCAACGTACTGGCGGCGCAGAATGTCGTGCCCGTCTCGCCCAACGGGTGGTTAAAGGTCTTGAAATTCGTGCTGCTGGAGGCCGGTTCATCCGCCAGCACGATATCGAGCCGGTGCGCGGCCAGTTGCGCCAGCAGGTCTTCCATTTTCCCCTCGCGACAAATCACATGCACCGTCTGCGGCATGGCAAACACGGGTTTCAAGACCTCATTGGTCACCAGTTTTGGAAAGGAATCAGCCACGCCCACGTACAGGCGAAGCGACTTCGCCGACGGACGCTGTTTGATGGCGTTCACCAGTTCCTGGCCCAGGGAAAAAATGTCGTCCGCGTAGCCGAAGGCGATTTGTCCGGCATCCGTAAGCACGTTGCTCCGGCCTTCACGCCGAAATAATTTCTCACCGAGCGATTCCTCCAAGGCGCGGATTTGCTCTGAAATGGAAGGTTGCGAGACGTGCAGCCTGGCCGCGGCGCGCGCGAGGCTGCCCTCCTTGGCCACGGTCCAGAAATAACGCAGGTGGTGGTAATTCAACCAGTCCATCGTGCGCTCATCGTGCTCTCGAATTCCCGCACCGTCCAATGGAAACCGTGGATGCTCACGCGCGCGGTCCTGACTGCTCACCAGTCTTGGACCGTGCGGGACCGCTCGACTTCGCTTCGGAAGCCGTGGAATTAGAATCCGGAGGCCGAAATCCGAAGGCCGAGAGAATTGCGAAACCCGAAGTCCGAACGGCTGGCCTGTTGGAGCGTGCCCTCACCACTCGGATTTCGAGCTTGGGGCTTCGTTCGGATTTCGGGTTTTCGGATTTCGGACCTCGACCCGAATCTACCGTTTTTGACCGGCTTTGGGACGATCCTGATGATCGTGAGGGATCGCGACCGAAATGTTACGGTGCGGCGGCGATAATCACGCTACACCTCCCTGTAAACGACCTCCGCCCCGGTTTCCCTCGTCCGGGAGAGCCGATGGCGAATCCAAACCCGCACTGGAATTTCTGGCAAAAAGGTCCGGCCGGTGTAACCTGCGCCCCGTCCCGTGCGTAAACACGAGTGGCGGCGTCATCCGGCCTCTTCCAATGAACAGGTCCTTGGCGGGACCGCCTTCAAGCTGACCAAAACTGCATGAAACAGATTGTATTGACACTCGGCATCGGAGTTCTGCTCGGCGTGGGCGGGTTTTACCTCCTCACCAATCGCGGCGGAACCAAAGAGGAATCCCACGCTGCGGAAGCCGCGGATGCGTTGCATCCCGAGAAAGCTGGACCGACCAGCCGCGATGCGCTGCCGCGCCGCACCCAGACGCCCCGGGCGGAGGAACTGGCCGTGCGTCCGGCGGCGACCAAGGCCGCCCCGCCGCAGTTAAGCGCCTGGGATAAGCTCGCACAACGTTACGGAGTCGAGAAAACGACCCTCTCCAGCAAGATCACCTCGAACCTGACCACCGTGATCAATGACGGCCTCCAACTGGCCAACTCCGCCGCGCGCGCGGGCGGCTCGGCCTCGATCGCCGAAGCGGCCAGCAAGGAGATGCTGCGTAATGCCTCCGGGCAACTCGGTCTCACCGAGGAGCAACGGCAACAAGCCGCCGCCGTCCTCGAGTCCGCTGTGACCAAACGCATGGCCGCCGTGGAAGACCTCACCCAGGCCATGAGCACCGAGCCCGAAAAAATCATGGAAATGCTGCTGGCCGGCGACGCCCTGGCCCGCAACCAGATCACCCAGGAGGAGTACGACCGGCTGACGTGGCAAACCCGTGCCATGCTCCAGCAGGTGGGCGGTTATGTGGCCGGCCGACCGGGCCAGAATCCCGATCCACAAGTCCTGTTTGACTCTGAAACCACCGCCCAGCTCAACGCCATTCTCACGCCCGAACAACAGGTCAAGCTCGCTGAAATGACGGCCGCCTTCGCCCAGGAGGTGCAAAACCGGCAGGCCTCCCGCAACCGGTCGGGCCT
>WYBW01000010.1 GCA_011525685.1 Verrucomicrobiia bacterium | reverse complement strand
GGCGAGAACGCCGAAGCGGTCGGCGTGAACAGACAAAACTCCGGCTGAGATTACACGCGGAATGGAAATACCGAGTCATCAGAATGAGTCGAAACTCAAAAACGGCCTTTGTTCAACAACCTGCTAAGGTACCAAAGGACCGGGTCTGGCTCGGCAAGATAGCGGACGCCTGAAAAAGCGCTCACAACTTTTACGACCCCAATAACAAGCAGCAGGGTACCTGCCGTGCGCAGTAATAGTGTGTTCACTGTGGACAGCGCATTCACAGGGCGGGAACACGGCGCGACGCGCGGGTGGCTTTGTCCCAGCAACGGTTGCGCCGGGCCCGTGTCATCCGCCAGTTGTGGAATTCCCTTCACGACTGGATTAAAAAGATCTAGCAAAACAGTCACGGGATTTTGCTCTGCTACTGCGCGCTTGGAGAAGCTCAATCATTTGCCATTTTGCGACATTTTCTTGCCAAGAGGCGACATGGAAGCGTTCCTTGGCGATTTCTTGAGCAGTTTCCGGCGCACTTGCAGCGGAGTTGACCCGAAGAACTGGCGAAAGGCGCGTGAGAAATGCGCCGGGTCCGAGTAACCGAGTTCATCGGCAATCTCTTTCACCCGCGCGCTTGAGTTCAACCGATCAAGAGCCCGTTTCATCCGGGTTTCATGGATCACTTCGCGGGGACAACATCCGCATTGCCCGTGGAAATCTCGTTCCAACTGGCGCAGGCTTCGGCCGCGGGTGCAAGCCAGCTTCTCGATACGAAAACCGCATTGGATGAGTTCCTGAATTAACGCATCATCCATCATCGCAATCGCGGTTCGCGAACCGCTCTTTCTGCGAATAGCCAATTCCTGCGGTCCTAACGACGCGTTCATATCCTCAAATCATGTTTCGTTTTATTTCTGTGGCTTGAAATTTTTGACCTCAAGAATCGCCTCCTGCAACCGCCGCAAATCGGCCAGGTCAGAGGGACTTTCGGATCGTTTCCAGTAGCTTTGTTTTTTTGCGAATTGTTTGGGCCATTTCCATTTCCACTGTTCGGCACGGCCATCGGCAAAGGAAAGCACGCCCACTTGATTGTGCCGGCCGGCGGGCAAGTTCACCCAGCGGTTATCGGGATTGGGCCAGGTCAGAAAATGCGCGTCGTCAATGCTATCCTCGTGCTCGTCTATAAAGACAAACAGTTGCGCCGGATTCGGCGCGGCGCCCAGGCGGGCCAAAGTGTTTTGCACCTCGTTCGTTCGCCCACCCCAGCAGCCGCTCATGGAATAACTGCGCGTGCGTGGCATGCCCAGGTCCTTGCCTCCAGTGGTGCGCACACGCGAACGGTCGCCGGGACAATGATACGTCGCCAGCGAACGGTTGTAGTCGTATTTGAAGAGCAGCCCGTTCTTGATGTTGTCGGGGCTGGTGTCGTGCGGCGCGCTGCTCAAACCAATCCACGAATCCGGCGTGCTCCGCCAGGCGCCGTTCGTTATGAGCGACCGGTTCGGCGGCACGAAATCGCTGTAATCGCTCACGTACATCAGCCAGCAGGTTTGGAGTTGTTTGAGATTGTTCAGGCAGGAAACCGTCTGGGCCTTGACCTTGGCGTTGCCAATGGCCGGCAACAACAGGGCCGACAAAATGCCAATGATCGCGATGACCACCAGCAGTTCCAAGAGCGTGAAGGCGGGCGCGGGAACAACGAACATTGAGCATCCAACGCTGAACCTCGAACCTGTGCCCAGCCGAGGGCCGTCCTTGCAAGGACCACGCAATGCGATGTTGCGATACTTGAACCGAGCATTCATACGGTCTTTCGTTTCAGCATCCAGCCACCGGTGCCCGGCTGGATGGCTGGATGGCTAGCTGGCGCTTTTTTTAATAAAAAGCGGAGCTCATGTCAATGGTTTTCAATGGTTTTTCACTGGTTTTTCAATGGTTTTTTGAACTGTTGCGGGCAATCCCCTCAACTTACGGCCAGGCCGGCTGATCTTGCTCGATCCTGCGATTGAAAAGGCATGACGTTCAAATTCTCGACAAAGTGTTGCCGAAAAGCACCGAAGATTTGACCGCGCTCCGCCACGCCGTGAATGAACAAAGGGTGGTCTTCGCGTGCAATCGCGGGGAATTTTCCCCCTTGCGAGGACGGAGTCTCATGTCGGGATTTTCATCCTTGTTCGGCGGCGGACCCGGCTGACTGAATGGGCTTCGGTTCTTCGATTGCTCCGACGCCCCGGCGCATTCGGCATGGCAAGCAACGTCAATTTCGCCTGACGGAATGTCTGCCGCCGTTCCTTTGAAGAATTTGATTTGAAACCCTTTGGGAACCGAATACTTCTACTGCCGTTGAACAACCGATTGCCGAGCCAACGTGAAACCCACTGACCTGCGGGGCATCCTGCAATACATTCCGCAATTCCGGGAGCGCACCTTCATCATCAGCATTGATGGCGCCATCGTCACGGACGAGAATTTCGCCAACATCCTGCTCGATGTCGCCGTGTTGCGTTCGCTGAACATTCGCGTGGTGCTGGTTCACGGCGCATCAGCGCAGGTCAAGTTGCTTGCCGAAGAACAGGGCGTCAAACCGTCCGACCTTGACGGCGACGGCATCACCGACGCCGCCACGCTCAAACTTGCTCTCACGGCAGCCAACCGGCTTACGCACGAGATTCTCGAGGGGCTTTCGGCCAACGACCTGCGCGCCGCCTGCACCAATGCCATCATCGCCCATCCCATGGGCATCATCGGCGGTGTGGACCACCTCTTCACCGGCAAGGTCGAGCGGGTGGACGTGGACCTGCTGCAGACTCTGCTGTCGCAGGGAGTCGTGCCGGTGTTGCCGCCGCTGGGCTTTGACGGCGATGGCAAGACTTATCGCGTCAACTCCGACGGCGTGGCGCTGGCGGTGGCGGAAGCGCTTCGGGCCGCCAAACTCATCTTCATCACCACCGCCGACGGCCTGCTCTGCCAGGGCAAACTCATCCGCCAGATGATCGTGGGCGAACTGGAGGCGCTGCTCGACAAGAGCAGGAGCGGTTTCGAGCCCGAGATGTTTTCCAAAGCGCAACACGCCGCCGCCGCGTGTCGGGCAGGAATCCAGCGCGTGCATGTCATCAACGGAAAGGTGGACGAGGGCCTCTTGGCGGAGGTGTTCTCCAACGAGGGCATCGGCACGCTGATCTATGCCAATGAATACCAGCAAATCCGGCCGGCCAAGAAGAAGGACATCCGGGCGATCCAGATGCTGACCGCGAAGGGCGTCAAAGCCGACGAGTTGGTCAAGCGCACCCGGGCCAGCATCGAGAAGAGCCTGGCCGACTATTTCATTTTTGAAATTGATAAGAACCCCGTCGCGTGTGCCGCGTTGCACGTGTATCCGGAACTGGGCAAGGGCGAATTGGCCTCCTTGTACGTGAGTCCGTCCCACGAGAACCAGGGCATCGGGCGCAAGCTGATTCATTTCGTCGAAGCGAGGGCGCGGGAACTGGGTTTGAACGAGTTGCTGGCGCTCTCGACCCAAGCGTTCACGTATTTTCAGTCCAAAGGCGGGTTTGTCGAGGGTCGGCCCGATGATCTGCCACCGGCCCGGCGCGAGAAATACGACCAGAGCGGACGCAACTCAAAGGTGCTCGTAAAGAGACTCAAATAGCCGCCGGTTGACCCGCCACGCCGCCTCCCACGGCGTTCCGGGATGCGCTGCAGCCCGACATTCAACCAGTCAGGCACGCATTGAGCGGGTCATTCCACCGGCTGAAGCTTGATGCTTTTGACATTCACCGGTCGCCATCCGTCCCTGACGGCGTGCAGGTTCAACCTGACCACATCGCCGGCGGGAACGTCCACCGTGCCAAGGGTTATGACCTGGAATTGTCCGTAATCCCGGGTGGCCGGCACTCGACTGCGCGCGCGCAGTTTGCCCACCCTCGCTTCAATCGTTGCGCCCTCGACCGAGGCCACCTCGGCGATCACCAGGAACTTGCCGGGCTGGGTGACCTTGAATTCCCAGGCTGCCCAGTCGTTGGGATTCGTCCAGAACCCGAGGTTGTCTCGATTCCCGCCCGATTCGTATTTGAGCTCGCCATGCGTCACGGCTTCGCCGGCCGGCAGTGTGACGGTGCCATCAGCGGCCTGCGCCAACCCGATCTGTTCGATCTCAAGCGGCCCTTGGATTTCCAGCACCACGGTGGAGGAGATGGGATCGGTCGCCTCGCCCGGCACGGTGATGGTCAGAGCGTGGCCGTCGCTCGAGGTTGCGAGAGACTTGCGTGCTCGATCAGCAAGCAACCAGGCTTTGGCGGTTTTGTTCTTCAAGCCGGGCACGATCAGCTTGCCATCACCAGGCCAATCGAAAACGTGAAGGTATAGGGTGGTTTGGTTGCCGGAACTTTTCCGGGTGCAGCGTCCCCACGGCAGCCGTTTGAACGGGCTGGCTTGCGTGCCGTAAATCGCCTGGCTGTTCACATCCATCCAGCGCCCGATGCCTTCGAGCCGTTCGATGGCTTCCTCGGGGAATGTTCCATCGGCTTTCGGTCCGATGTTGAGCAGGAAGTTGCCGCCCTTCGAGGCGATATCCACCAGTTTGTGCACGAGGTCCTCGGTGGATTTCCATTGCGTGTCGGCCTTGTTCCAGCCCCAGTAGCGATTCATCGTCATGCACGATTCCCAGTCCACCCCGGGCAGACCCTGCGGCGGAATCTCCTGCTCGGGCGTGCCAAAATCACCGCGGAACTCGCCCTTCGCCGTCATGCCCTGCATCCCCTGGCGGCCCTTGTCCACGCGGTTGTTGATGATGATGCGCGGATTCAGCCCGCGCACGTAGTCGTAAAGCGCCTTGCCCATCTCGTGCGTCCACGTGTTTTCCCATTCACCGTCGAACCAGAGCACGCCGGGATTGTAGTTGGCGACGATTTCGGCCAGTTGGCCTTCGAGATACTTGCGGAAGCGGTTGAAGTCCGCGCCCTCGGTGGAACGGGTCTTCTCCCAATCGCGGCGCGGGAGGTAGTCGGGATGATGCCAGTCCATGATCGAATGATAAGTGCAGAAGCGGATGCCCTCCTTTTGGCAGGCTTCGTTGAGTTCCTTGAGGATGTCGCGCTTGAAGGGCGTGCTCGCCACGTCGAACTCCGTCAGCCTGGAGTCCCAGAGACAAAAACCGTCATGGTGTTTGGACGTGATGACCAGGTATTTCATGCCGGCGCGCTTGGCGAGTTGCGCCCAGCGGGCCGCGTTGAAATTCGTCGGGTTGAACTGCGGAACAAACTTGTCATATTCCTCCAGCGGAATCTGCGCCGTGGTGCGGATCCACTCAGCATGGTCCTTCTTGCCCTGCCACTCCCCCGCGGGAATGGCGTAAAGCCCCCAATGGATGAACATGCCAAAACGCGCCTCGCGCCACCATGCCATGCGGCGATCGCGTTGCTCGGGCGTTTCCTTGGAGAAGTCGCGTAACGCAGCCCCCCCGTTCGTGACGAACGGCAGGGCCAGCGCCAGCGCCAGCGTGATTTCGAGTCGGATGTTTTTCATGTTCATCGTCTGGTTCGGATTTGGATTCACTTTGCAAAAACCTGAAACTCATTGATCGTCGGCCCCTGCGTCGCGTCAAGGATGTTGAGCCGAATCTGGCGCGCGGAGATCGGGGAAATGCCCAGTTCCCAGTCTGGGCCGATCGTCTTGCCGGTGTGGAAAGTCTTCCAGACTCCCTCGTGCCGCGTCTGAAGCTCGAACGCCTGAATCCGCCTGCCGCCGCCGGCCCATTCGTCAATGCGGACGCGGGAGAAGGTCTTCGCTTCACCCAGATCCACCTCAAACCAGGCCTGCCGCGTGCCGGCGTCGGTGGCCCAGCGTGTTTCGTCGTCGCCATCCACCGCCGCTCCGGCGGCGAAATGAGATTCGCCCTGAAAGACATTCGAGGCGGTGGCCCTGGCCGATTCCGCCAGCGAACCGCCACCCACGCTTGCCGCCGGCAGGTCCATCACTGCCTGGTCGAACTTCAGCGCGACGATCGTACTGATTGGTTGTCGGTCCGAGGGAGTTACCGTGATGGAGATGCCCGCGGCCGTCTGCCGCACGTCCGCCTGCCCGCCGGTGAGCACTTTGCTGGCAACGAGCTTTCCGTCCAGCGGCGGCAGATTCAAGCCGTTCGCGGGCCAGTCGAACACATGCAGAAAAACAGTTTGATCCTTCCGCGTGCTGGCGCCCCATTTGCCGGGCTTGAACGGACCACCGCGCGTGCCGTAGATGGTTGCTCCATACTTTGACAGCCAGTCGCCCATCTCGCGCAAGCGTTCCACCTGCCGCGGCTCGATGCGTCCGTCCGGCATTGGGCCGACGTTGAACAGCAGGTTGCCGTCGCCACCCGCGCAACGGATCAAGGTTTGGAGACATTCCTTCAGTGGCTTCATTTCATCGTCCGGTTTCCAGGCCCATTGGCGGCAAATGGTGATGCAGGATTCCCAAGGGCGGTCATCCTGATACTTGCCCACGCGCTGTTCCGGAGTGTCGTGATCTTCCGGCAGGCCGGTACGGTTGTTGATGACGATGTGCGGCTGAAGCCGGCGAATGATTTTCACCAATGCCTCGCCGTCATAGTCCTTCGCCGGTTTGCCCAGGCCGTCGAACCAAAAGATGTCCAGCCGCCCGTAGTTCGAGCACAGTTCCGTGACCTGCTGCTTGAGGTAGGCGAGGTAACGATCGTGTCGGTCCGGCGTGAAGGCGTCGGGATGCCGCCAATCCGGTTGCGAGTAATAAAGCCCGAAGGGCATCCCGGCTTCGTGGCAGGCCTCCGCCAGTTCCTTGACGACATCGCGACGGAATGGACTGCGTGGGCTGGTGATCTTGTACTCATCGGCTTTCGTGTCAAACATGCTGAACCCGTCATGGTGGCGGCTGGTGAACACCAGGTATTTCATGCCGGCAGCCCGGGCGATGGACACCCATTCCCGGGCGTTGAAGTTGGTGGGATTGAACTGCGCGTAGAGATTGTCATAGACCTCCGCCGGGACTTGATTGCCGCTCGAACCGTAACCGCGCCGTTCGCCCGCGCGCGACCAACCGATTTCCGTCCCTTTCAAGCTCACCGGCCCCCAGTGGATGAACAACCCGAAACGCGCCTCCCGCCACCACGCCAGTCGCTGCTCGCGGTCGGCCTTGGATTCTGACGCGGCATCCCGCGCGGCGGAGTCCGCGCCCGCCAGGATTGAAATCGCCGCGAATGGCAACACCGCCAACAACAAGGTGAGTTCCCTTTTCATGAGTCGCGCCTGATCTCAGGTCATCCACTTCATTCTTCCCGGGCCGACAGGTGAAGCCGGCAAATCACGAACCAAGTCATAACCATTCCGCACGTGTTTGCCAAGCAAACTCGCGCCCGCCTATCGGCTCGACACACTCGCCGGGCATCGCCCATCATCCGAACGCAACATGGTTGCCCGCGACGTGCCGATTCAATACTTGCTGACGCTTCCGCCACCGATGGCCCGGGAGTTCGAGTCGCTGACCAATCGTCACCGCCCCGACTGGTTTGCCTGTTCCGATTCCGGCGGGACGCCGCTGGGTTCGGGCGGCGGCACGGCGAACCTGTTGGTTGAAGCCTGGCGTCAGACCGGTGGCGCTCTTGACTTTGACGCGTGGTTGCGGACGAGCCGCAAATTGATCCTGCATTCCGGCGGTCAAAGCCGCCGCCTGCCGGCTTACGCCCCCACCGGAAAAGTCCTCCTGCCAGTCCCGGTTGTTCGTTGGGCGCGCGGGCAGCGACTCGATCAGACGTTGCTGGACCTCCAGTTGCCCGAGTATTCGCGGGTCATGGCCCATGCCGGTTCGCGGACGGTGGCGATGCTGGTGAGTGGCGACACGCTCATCCGATTGCCCCGGGAGCTTCCCGCGCTGCCGGAGGCGGACGTGGTGGGACTTGGGTTGTGGGGCACACCGGAGAAGGCCAAAGACTTCGGCGTCTTTTTCACGCCTCGCAACAATCCGAACGAATTCGCCTTCTTCCTGCAAAAGCCCGCCCCGGCACGCATCCGGGAACTGGCGCAGGAAAATCATTACTTGTTGGACACCGGCATCTGGCTGTTGAGTCAGCGGGCGGTGAACGTGTTGCTGGCTCGTTGCGGTTGGGACGAACGAACGCGGCAATTCACCAACGGCCGGGCGGCCCATTACGAGTTTTACTCCCGCTTCGGTCTGGCGCTCGGCCGCCAGCCCACCGAGAGCGACCCGCTCATTCAGTCACTTTCCTGCGCTGTCGTTCCCCTGCCGAACGCCGAGTTCTATCACTTCGGCACGAGCGCGCAATTGATTGAATCGGTTTCCGAGCTCCAGAATCTCGTGCTCGACGAAACCAAACTCGGTTCTTCGGGCGGCCGCCGGCATCCCGACCAGTATCTCCAGAACACCCAATTCAGCTATCCCCTCCGCCGGGAGGAGAACCACACGTTGTGGGTCGAGAACAGTTTTGTGCCGGCGACCTGGAAACTGGCCTGCGAACATATTTTGACTGGTGTGCCGGAAAACCAATGGGACCTGCGCCTGGAACCTGGCGTCTGCCTGGATTTCGTTCCCGTCGGGGCAACGGACTTCTGCGTTCGCGCCTACGGATTTCGCGACTCCTTCAACGGAAGGCTGGGTGATGCGCACACGACATGGCTTGGGCAGGCAGCTTTGGATTGGTTCGCGGCGCGTGGCCTTTCACTGGAAGACTGCGCGCTCGCCGCCGATGCCGACATCCAGGATTGCGCCTTGTTTCCGGCGCTGGCGACAACGGAGTTTGATCCACGCTTCCTCGAGTGGTTGTTTGCCGCCAAGCCCGAAGTCCAGCCGGAGTTCGCCCGACGCTGGGCGCGGCTGCCGCGTCTCTCCGCCCAGCAATTGTGCGAAAGCGCCAACGTCAGCCGTCTCCATGCCCAACGCTCCCGACTCCGGCAGCGGTCCTTGGCGCCGCTGATGACCAACTTCCGTTGGAGCATCTTCTATCGGCTCGACTTGGAAGCCACGGCACAAGCCTTTGCGGAATCCAACCTCGTGCTGCCCGAATTGAATTTCAACAGCCACGACGAGCCCATGGCCGTGGTGCATGACCAGATGTTCCGCGCCGCAGTGCTGCGGTCGCGCCGGCAGTCAGGCTGGGAGAAGTTCGAGGCCGGCGCTTTTGCTCATCTCCGGGACCTGATTGTCCGCGAGGCGCAACTCACTCCGGCACGTCCGCGCCGCAACGTGATCGAGGATCAAATCGTCTGGGCCCGCAGCCCGGTGCGGCTCGATCTCGCGGGCGGCTGGAGCGACACCCCGCCGTACTGCATCGAGTTTGGCGGAAAGGTGCTCAACGTGGGCGTGGACATCAACGGCCAGCCGCCGGTGCAGGTCTTTGCCAAACTGTCCGAACGACCGGAACTCGTAATCCGCTCGATTGATCTGGGCGCCGAGGAACGCGTGCAAACCTATGCCGAACTCGAGGGCTTTGCCCAACCGGGGAGTTCCTTCGCTCTGGCCAAGGCCGCGCTGGCGCTGACTGGATTCCTGCCTCGCTTTCATGCCGATGGCGGATTCCCGTCGCTCGAAGCGCAACTGCGTGACTTCGGCAGCGGCCTCGAGCTTTCGTTGCTGGCCGCCGCGCCCAAGGGCTCCGGGCTGGGCACGAGCAGCATTCTCGCGGCGACAGTGCTGGCGGCGCTTGGTGAGTTGTGCGGTCTGAACTGGGATCGCCACGTTTTGTTCAGCCGCACCCTGGCGCTGGAACAAATGCTCACCACGGGCGGCGGCTGGCAGGATCAGGCGGGCGGATTGTATCGCGGCATCAAGCTCGTCGAAACCTCGCCCGGCCTCGCGCAAAAGCCCACCCTCCGCTGGCTGCCGGACTATCTGTTTGACCACGAGTTCGCCAACCATCGCATCCTGCTTTACTACACCGGCGTGACCCGGCTGGCGAAAAACATTCTCGCCGACATCGTGCGCGGTATTTTCCTGAATTCGCCGTCGCATCTGGGTCTGATCGCCGACATCGCCGCGAACGCCGAAGTCGCCAGCGCCGCCACGCAGCAGTGCGACTATGAGTTGCTGGCCGCCGCCATCCGCGAAAGCTGGCGGTTGAACATGCGACTCGACGCGGGAACGAACCCTCCGGAAATCGAACGCATCCTGGGCGCCGTGAAGGATTATCTCCTGGCCGCCAAACTATTGGGCGCGGGCGGAGGCGGCTATCTGCTGATGTTTGCCAAAGATGAGGAGGCCGCCGCCCGCGTTCGCCAGACGCTGCTCACCCAGCCGCCCAACGCCCGGGCCAGATTTGTGAGCTTCAGCCTCTCCGACAGCGGCCTTCAGGTGACGCGCAGTTGAACGCATCCTGGCTTCCACCGAGCGTGAGGATCGCTGCCGATTATGGCTGCGGCGTGAAGTTCAAGGCCTCCCGCGCGGGCAGCGGTGGGAACTTGGCGTGCGGTTCCCTCTGATACCAGAACGCCACCGAGGCGATGTCGTCTTCCAGTTGGAGGTACCGTCCTCCGCTCTGCCAGCCCAGCGCCTGAATCGTCACCTTGAGGTCCTTCTCAAACCGAATCGGATCAACTATGTGCCAGCGATACAACCCAAACCGCTGGCCGACTTCGTAGATTTTGTCCGGCGGCAAGACCTGCGGCAATCCCGTGTAAGGCGTGGAAAAGATGGTGTAGCGGTTCTTCCCATCCGGCCCCTTGGTGTCAAAGTTGTACGAACCGCAGAAATAATCCTCCGTGCCCGTACCGGCGATGGTCGGGAATTCCCGGTCGCCATCCATGTAAAACTTGATTTCGCCCTCGCCCCACCAACCGGGACTGTGGACCTCCCAGGCCAGATACGTGCCCACGTAATGCCCCTGGCCCTTGATGCCGTCCACGATCGTGTAGAGGCCCTTCGCCTTGAGCGGTGATTCACGACGGAATTGGGCGTGCAAATATCCCGCATCCCTCGGAATCTTCGTCAGTGTGTAGTTGATCTGGTAGTAAACGGTCATCTGCTTGTCATCGAGATTCTCCATGGTGACGCGCGCCTTCTTGCGGAACGGCATCTGCCAGTAACAGTTGAACG
Organism: Verrucomicrobiia bacterium; assembly: GCA_011525685.1. Lineage (GTDB taxonomy): Bacteria > Verrucomicrobiota > Verrucomicrobiia > Limisphaerales > JADLHS01 > WYBW01. The sequence continues at coordinate 13,303 of WYBW01000010.1, read as the reverse complement.
CGCTGCCCGGATTCACGCACACCGCCAGCGAATTGATCTGGCAATACCGGCCCCAGCCGCAGACGAAGAAGTCTCCCACCGGCACTTCGATCGAAGGCTCGGCTTCGTCGTCCCAGTAAAATCGCAGGATGGAGTTTCGCCAGTTGCCCGTGGGCGTCATCCAGATCTGCTGGATGCAACCCGGGCCTTTGATTTCCGCGAGCGTGAAGGTGGTCCGGGTTTGAATGCGTACATAGGGCGACACTTTCCAGCCCTGCCCAAGCTCGCGCGCGGCGTTCCAGGCCGAACCGTTCGTCGTCGCCATTGCGGCCTTGCCCTTTTCGCCTGTGAAGTTCTCGGGACTGATGGAGCGCGATCTGGCCTTGGACACCTGAAACAAATTGCCCATGCCACTGGCCAGGCCGCCGCCGTCAGCGCGACTGGCCACCGGAAGCAGCACGAGCACAATGCCCAGAACAAAGGAGAGAAGCATTATGACTTTCATAAAGACTCCTGCGGTTCAGTTTGCCGTCTCCATCAAGACCAAACTTCCGGCGAACCACCTTCGCCAATTTTGGCAAAGTGAAAGCCTTTCTTGGCATTTTGGCCGAGCACGCTTGAAGCTGCCCGCATTTTGCCCCACGGTGCGCAAGTCAGGCTGACTCTGACACGTCAACGTCTGCGGAGAAAACTTATGAGCGAGAAGAATGATCGGGCAACCTGGATCAAGGGCGGCCAGGCGCAGTGCAATGTTCCTCCGGTGCCGCGGGACAAACCGCCACGCTTCGTACTGCTGGGCGCGCCGGGCGTGGGCAAGGGCACCCAGGCGGAACTTTTATGCGAACGCCTCGGCACCTGCCATCTCTCCACCGGCGACGTCTTCCGCGCCGCCCGCTGCCTCACCCCGGAGGAGCGCAGCCCCGCTCTTGATGCCGCCCTGGATTACATGCAACGCGGCGACCTGGTCCCCGACACCACCGTGCTCGACCTTGTCCGCGAGCGCACCCGCTGTCTGCGGTGCGGCGGCGGATTCCTGCTCGACGGTTTTCCGCGCACCGTGGCGCAGGCGGAGGCACTAAGCAATCTGCTCGAACGGGAACAGATCAAACTGACCGCCGTGCTCAATTATGACCTGGCCCTGGACAAGGTGGTGGCGCGCTTGAGCGGACGGCGCACCTGCCCCGGTTGCAAGGCCGTTTTCCATGTCACCGCGCGTCCGCCCAAGGTGGCGGGCGTTTGCGATCATTGCGGCGGCTCGCTCTACCAGCGCGAGGATGACCGTCCGGAAGCCATTCGCAACCGGATGGAGGTTTATCAGAAGAGCACCAAGCCTTTGATTGACTTCTACCAGCAACGCGGCGTGCTCGTGACCATCGAAGCTGAGGGCACACCGGAGGAAATCTACGAGCGGACACTGGTGGCACTCAACGGGAACGCGACTTCGAAGTGAAGCACTTGGGTATTTGGGTGATTGGGTGATTTCATCATTCCACAAACATCGCGGCCTGAAACCAGTTCGCAGAACATCCTTGACCGCCGCCGCCGGCGGGTGAATTGTTCGCTCAAACCACAAACACCATGAAAATCAAACGCCGCGAATTCCTCAAGCAATCCGCCCTCGGTGTGGGCGTGGCTCTGTTGAGCACACCCCTGCGCGCCGCGGACAAGCCCGTCAAACGCTTCGATCCATTCGAACCGGTCACGCTCGGCAAAACGAAACTCAAAACCTCCCGCTTTTGCCTGGGCACGGGCATGAGGGGCGGCAATCGCGAATCCAACCACACCCGGATGGGCAGGGAGAAGTTCGAAGCGCTGATTCGCGAATCCAACGATCGCGGGACACAGATGTTTGACCTGGCCGACCTTTACGGCACACATCCCTACGTCATCCCGGCGCTCAAAGGGATCAAACGGGACAAGTACCAGATTTGCACGAAAATCTGGTTTCGCGAAGGTGGCATCCCGGAAAAGGAACGGCCCGATGCCGACGTGTGCGTCGAGCGCTTCCTGCGCGAGATCGGCACCGATTACATTGACCTCGTCCTGCTGCACTGCGTCGTCTCGCCCAAGTGGCCCGAGGAACTGCGCAAGCAGATGGACATCCTGGCCAAACTCAAGGACCAGGGCAAAATCCGCGCGCACGGCGTCTCGGTTCATGCCCTCGAAGCGCTGGAAGCCTGCATCACCGAGCCATGGGTGGATTCCGTCCACGCCCGCATCAATCCCTACGGCATGAGCATGGACGGCCCGGCGGACAAGGTCGCACCCGTGCTGAAAAAAATTCACGACTCTGGCAAAGGCGTCGTCGGCATGAAACTCGTCGGCGAAGGCCGGCTGCGCAACGATCCCGAGAAACGCGACGAATCCATCCGCTACGTGCTCGGCCTCGGCTGCGTGGATGTGTTGAACGTCGGCTGCGAGAGCATCGCCGAAGTGGACGACTTCACGCAGCGCGTGCGGAAGGTGGAGACTACCAGGAGTTGACCAACTCCTTGACCCTTTGTGGCGGCTTGGGTGAGCCGTGGATCAACAACTTGATGGAAACTGGTCAAGTTGTGACATGCCGCAACTTTGAAATCGCACTCCGAAGCCGGTCAGGCATCCCTTTCCCGACGCAATTTCCGCGCTTTGGCTGCGAACGGTCGCCTCGAAGAAGTGGACTGCGACGGCGCAGTTGACCTATCGGCAGGACAGGCGTCGCGCCTGTCTCTGACGTCAAGAGCCTAGCGCGACAATCTTGGCGGCTCACCTGACTCTGCGGCACCGGACGCCTGACGGCAGAGATCGCCGGCTCGAGACAGGCGCGACGCCCGTCCTACGTTGCAGCGACATTCGCTCAACAACCTCGCGAAAGGAGAGCCGCGCCCCCAAGCGCCGAATTCAACCTGCCGAATTCAACTTGCCCTTCAATCTCCCGACGTGCTAAAAAGCCACCGTTCCCGGAAAGGCGTAGCATGCCATCTCCCGAAGATACTTCGGTCGCGCAAAATGCGCAGCTCTTCGCCACCACCCAGTGGAGCGCGGTGCTGCTCGCCGGCCAGGATTCCTCGCCCGCCGCGCAAGATGCACTGCAACGGCTATGCGCTGCCTATTGGTATCCCCTCTATGCCTACGTCCGGCGACAGGGCCGCGGTGTCGAGGATGCCCAGGACCTCACTCAGGCTTTCTTCGCGCGCTTGCTGGAACGGAAGGACTTCCGACTGGCGGATCGCAATCGCGGACGCTTTCGCACATTTCTCCTCTCCTCGCTCAAGAACTTTCTCATCAACGATTGGAAGTGGGAGAATCGCGAGAAACGGGGCGGGGGCCAGGTGGTCCTCTCGCTTGATGAAGATACGGCTGAATCCCGGTTCGCCATGGAGCCGGCCACCGCGCAACCGCCCGATTCCTTGTACGACCAGGGCTGGGCGGCGGTTCTGTTGGACCGCGCTTTCAAAGCGTTGCGACTGGAGTTCGAGCACGCGGGGAAGCTGGACTTGTTCGATCGGCTGAAGGTGTTCGTCTGGGGCGAGAAGTGCGCCTTGTCGTATGCCGAGATGGCCGGGCAGCTCGGCATGACTGAAGGCGCGGTGAAAGTCGCGGTGCATCGCATGCGTCAGCGTTACGGTGAACTCCTGCGAGCCGAAGTCGCGCAGACGGTATCCACCCCAGCCGAGGTCAAAGAGGAATTGCGTTATCTGGTTTCCGTCATCCGCGAACGCTTGGCACATTCCAGTAACCTCCCCTCACAGAAGTTGTAGCAAGAGACTACACAACCATTCCATGTCTGAACCAACCCACTCGCCGCAGTGCGGCAAATGTGGCGCGCCGTTGAGCGGCTACGCCCCGGATGGCCTTTGCGCCGCCTGCCTGCTCGAATGTGCCCTTGAGCAAGAGAACGCGGCGAAAGCGGTGCAAGCCACGCCCGACGCCGTTTCTCAAGCCGAATCCGAACCTGCCCATGCTCAAGAAGAATCTCCCGGCTCGGTGATCGGACGATACAAATTGCTGGAGAAAATCGGTGAAGGCGGATTCGGCGTCGTGTACGTGGCAGAACAGCGCGAGCCCGTCAAACGCCGGGTCGCGCTCAAAATCATCAAGCTGGGAATGGACACCCGGCAGGTGGTGGCCCGCTTCGAAGCCGAACGTCAGGCGCTGGCAATGATGGACCATGCCAACATCGCCAGGGTCTTCGATGCCGGCGCGACAGACGCGGGCCGGCCTTACTTCGTCATGGAACTGGTTCGGGGGCTGAAGATCACCGACTACTGCGACCAGCACAATCTTCCCACGCACGAACGCCTCAACCTGTTCATCCAGGTTTGCCAGGCCATTCAGCACGCACACCAAAAGGGCATCATCCATCGCGACATCAAACCGTCCAATGTTCTCGTCACCGTGAATGACGGCGTGCCCGTGCCCAAGGTCATTGATTTCGGAATTGCCAAGGCCACGCAGGGCGAATTGACGGACAAGACGGTTTACACGCAGTTTCAGCAATTCATCGGCACGCCGGCCTACATGAGCCCGGAGCAGGCCGAGATGACCAGCCTGGACATTGATACCCGCAGCGACATTTACGCGCTGGGCGTGCTGCTTTATGAACTGCTGACGGGCAAGACGCCGTTCGAGCAAAAGGACCTGATCAAAGCGGGTCTGGAGGGAATGCGCCGGATGATCCGCGAGAAAGAACCCCTGCGTCCTTCGACGCGCGTCAGTTCGTTGCACGAAGCGGAGCGCACCACGACCGCCAAGCGCCGTGGACTGGACCCACCGAAACTCATTCACCTGCTACGCGGCGATCTGGACTGGATCGTAATGAAGTGTCTGGAGAAAGACCGCACGCGTCGTTACGAGACCGCCAACGGCGTCGCGATGGATATTCGACGCTACCTGAATGACGAGCCAGTGGTCGCGGCCAGGCCAGACGCGCTCTACAGATTTCGCAAGTTCGCGCGACGTCATCGGATGCCATTGGCAACGGCCACCGCATTCGCGGTTCTTCTCGTGGCAGGAATGATTGTCACCACGTCACAGACGATCCGGGCATCTCGGGCGGAGAAGGTGGCCATATCCCAAGCGCGCTTTCTTAAATCCATTCTCGAAAGCATAACTCCTAAAGTCGCGCAAGGGCGCGACACCACGGTGCTGCATGAGGTATTCGACAACGCGGCGGCCCGCATTGGACAGGAACTGGCCGACCAGCCGGAGGTCGAGGCAGAACTGCGACTGACGATCGGAGCAGTTTACATAAGCCTGGGCGAATACACGGATGCGCTGGCGATGACACAGGAATCGTTGCGTGTGGGAAAAACTCACTTGGGGCCGAGGCACATCATTATCGCCCACGCGCTAAACAACCTCGGGGTCATCTACTCGGAGTTAAGCGATCTGACCAACGCGTTGAGCTACGACCGCCAGGCACTGGAGATGAAAAAGGAACTTCTTGGCGATGAAGACCCCGACGTCGCGACTTCGATGAGCAATGTCGGCTTTCGCCTCTGGGCCCTTCTGGATTTTGCCGGGTCGGAAGCCATGCATCGCGGCGCGTTGCGGATACGAAGGAAAGTGTTGCCTCAAGATCATCCCGACATTGGCAAATCATTGAGCAACCTGGCGATGGCCCGTTGGTCGCAAGGCTTCTTTGACGACGCGGGATCACTCTTCCGCGAGGCGTTAACGGTTTTCAAATCACCGCCGGGTGCAGATCAGACTTTCGTGGCAGCGGCGCTCAACAATGTGGCCACGGTTCTTCGTGAATTGGGAGAACTGGACGACGCGGTCACCATGAATCGCGAGGCGTGGACGATCCGCGAACAACTCCTGACCAAGCGAAATCCTTACACCGCTTATTCCCAGAACAACCAAGCCATTCTGTTGCACAAACAAGGCAAGCTGGACGAGGCGGAGATTCTTCATCGCGAGGCCTTGGAAGTGCAGCTCGAGAAGTTGGGCACAAACAGCCAATTCGTCGCTGAGACGCTCAGTAGTTATGCCCTCGTGCTGGCAAAGAAGGGGGACATGGCCGCTGCCGAGGCGATGCAACGCGACGCTCTGGCCACGGCCGAACGGGTGGTCGGCAAGGAGCATCCTTCCACCGCCGAGGCACTCGCCCGGCTTGCGGTGTTGCTGGCAACGCGTGGGGAGTTTGCCAATGCGCAGACCATGCTCACCAATGCGCTGGTTATCATCCGGAAAGTGTCCGGAAATGACCACCCGGACGTGATTCCATCGCTTTATCATCTTGCCTGGGTTTTGAAGCAGGAAGGACATCTGACCACCGCCACGTCGCTTCTCAATGAAGCCACGGCGATTAGTCTGAAGGGCGAAAGCTACGGAGCCAGAGCCATGGCCGACAGCGCCTATGACCTGGCAGGCGTGCTGCAACCGCGAGGCAAATATGCCGAAGCCGAACCGCTCTTCCGCGAAGCTTGGGAACGCTTGCAAGACCATCCAAGCGCCCATCGCATTCTGAAGCGCACCGCGCTCGAACACTTGGTGAGGTTCTACGAGGCTTGGGATCGCGCCGTTCCCGGTGTTGGCAAGGGCGCTCAGGCGGCTGAGTGGCGGAAGAAGCTCAACGAATTCAATCAGACGACGAACGAACGAGAACGCTAAACTTGAGCGATCTAGCGAGCACCATCACGGGACCTCTTGTGAGATTCCTTGTAACCCCGCCGAAGAACTGTTGTAGAAAAGACCAAACCCGAGTCATGAACTGCGCACGCAACTCTGAACATTGGCGGACATCTCAACGCCGGGCAGGCTGCCTGGCTGGCCTGGTTGTTTTCAGCATGTCCGCCGCTTTTCTCGCGCTGGCGCAACAGCCTTTGCGAGTTCACACCCAGTCTCCCAATGCCATCCGCGTGGATCGCGCCAACCTGAATGGAATGGTCCTGCCTGGCGCGAATCCCGCGACCGTGTGGTTTGAGTGGGGAACGAGCAGGCTGTACGGAAATCTCGTCGGCTTGACCAATCTTCCCTCCGGCAACCGGGTGGTGGCGCTCCGGCACGAGTTGAACGGTTTGAGCCAGGGACATGTGTATCATTACCGCCTGGTTTCCAGCAACCTCGCGGGGATTGTTTACGGCGCCGATCAGCAATTCACTCTTGGCGGAACCGCGACAGTCTGGGGTAACCCCAATTTCGGCCACACGATTATTCCGACCGACCTGACCAATGCCGTATCCATCAGTGCAGGGGCCGATCATTTGATGGCGCTGAGAAATGACGGCACCATCACCGCTTGGGGTGGCAATTTTTATGGCCAGCGAGATGTGCCGTTCGACCTCGGCGAAGCAATCGCCATTTCACTTGGGGAGTATCATAGCCTCGCCTTGTTACCAGACGGAACGGTGAGGGCATGGGGAGCCGGCACAACCTTCAATCCAAGCCCTGACTCAAGCAACATGGAGGGCGGACAGTCCATGGTTCCGGAAAGATTGTCGAATGTGGTGCAAATCGCTGCGGGGGTGGATCACAGTCTGGCCCTCAGGTCTGACGGCACTGTGATGGCTTGGGGTTCGGCCCGATTATGGATCAACGCCTGGGATCCCTTGGATCAATCCATGGTGCCCGCCGGACTCAGCAACGTGGTGGCTGTCGCAGGTGGAAGTTTTCACAGCATGGCGCTCAAGGCGGATGGAACAGTGGTCGTGTGGGGCTACAACACGCACGGCCAGGGAGACATTCCGCCGGGCTTGACCAATGTCGTCGCCATCGCCGCCGGCTGGTATCACAACTTCGCGCTGCAACGCGATGGAACGCTCGTCGCCTGGGGACTGGGCCTGGTGAATACCGGTTTCCCGTACTTTGGGCAGGCGATTGTTCCCGCCGGTCTGAGTGACGTGGCTGGAATGGCCGGAGGTGGATTTTACAGTCTCGCCAATCTCACGGACGGCACCGTCATTGGTTGGGGACGGGACGACTATGGTCAGGTAAGTGGAGCCAATAGTCTGATTAACGTCGTCGCGCTTGCCGGAGGATATGACTTCGGTATGGCGCTCCAGACGAGCGCGCCGCTTGAAGTAGGGTTAAAGCTCAAGCCGTTCGGCAATCAGTTGGAAGCAATCTGGACCGGGGGCGTTCTCGAATCGTCGGAGAATCCGGAAGGACCTTATGTTGAAATTATTGGCGCAACGTCGCCGCTGAGGTTCGATCCAGTCGGGACACGGCAGTTTTACCGGCTGCGAGTTCAACGCTGAACTGTTCGATTCCCTCTAACCGCGCCTTGGATTTGTTGTAGCAAGCAATAACGCCAATTCAGCTTATGCGCCAAACCAGATTCAACAAGCGCGAACTCGGGATTCCAAGATTCCCGCTCGCCCTTCTTGCTCTGTCGTTCGGGATTCTTGCTCACTCACGGGCGGATGTGGTTGTGAAACCGCCCGGGGCGACGGTTGCCGGCAAAACGATCGCTGAATGGACCACCAACTGGTGGCAGTGGGGGCTGTCGTTCGGACCCTCCGCCAATCCGTTCTATGATTCGCACGGCGGGTTCGCGAACTTGAACCAGTCCGGTCCGGTCTTCTTCCTCGCAGGAAGTCCCGGCGGGAACAACAGCCGCCATTTCGAAGTCCCCTCCGATACCTACATCCTTATGCCGCTGCTCGTTGGCGAACAGTCTCAGTTGGAATTGGGGTTCGACAAGTCAGCGGCTGAAGTCAGGCAGGCGGCCAAGCAACAGGCCGATCTGATCGACAGTCTTCACGCAACTTTGGATGGCGTGCCGATTCCGCAAACTACTTTGTTTGCGCATCGTGAAGCGTCGCCGAATTTCAACTTTGTCGCCACATGGGGAAATGCGCTGGGTGTCCCTGGTGGTTCTTCAGGAACTGCCGTTGCCGATGGTTATTTTCTGATGCTTCAACCTCTTGCAGCAGGCACGCATGTTTTGACCTACGGCGGCGGCGCGTCGGCGTTCGGTATCTTCCTCAGCCAGACGGACACGATTACGGTGGGCGCTCCAAAGATTACGACGCAACCGACGAATCAGACTGTGCTTGCCGGGGCGACGGTCTCGTTGGCGGTTGGAGCCGTCAGCGGCCTTCCATTAAACTACCAATGGTACTTTTCGCCAGTGGTCGTGCCGACGAACGGCCCGTATGGCCAGGCCGTGAGTAATGCCAATGCCAGCACTCTCACCTTCACGGCAAAACCAGCTTCGGCGGGAGTTTACTGGGTAATGGTCACCAACGGCCTTGGCCGAGTGGATAGTTCGCAGGCCTTCGTGACCGTTCTGCCTAATCCTCCAAGGATCGCCGCGCAGCCTATGGATCAAGCTGTTTTCACTGGCTCCAATGCTGTGTTCAGCGTCTCGGCGACTACGACGAATCCGCCGCTCAGTTTTCAATGGCAATTCAACGGGATGAACCTTCTTCAAGCCACAAACGACACGCTGATTATCTCGAATGCTCAGATTGCGAATATCGGCGAGTACCGCGTCTTGGTCAGCGATTGGGCCGGGTCCACCAATAGCATGCCGGCATACCTGAACTTGCTGGAACGGCCGCCGTTCATCGTCAGCCAGCCAGCCTCCGTGTTAGTCGAGCTGGGCTCGAACGCTGTTTTCACGGTGGAGGCGGGAGGCGCCGCGCCGCTCTCCTACCAGTGGAAATTCGATCAGGCCAGCATTTCCGGCGCGACCGCCGCTACTCTCGTCATCAGCAACGTGCAGCTCGCTCAAGCGGGCAGCTATGCAGTGGTCGTCACAAATAGCTTTGGGGCCATCACCAGCAGCCCGGCCAGCCTGCGCCTGGGCTGGCTCCGCACCCGTAACGGAACGGGCAACCAAGTCGCCACCGCCCAGGACGTCGCGGTTGACGACGTCGGAAATGTGGTTGTGAACGGCTACACGTCCGATGGGAATTCTTTCAACTACTACACAGCCAAATACAATTCGCCGGACGGCGCCTTGCTGTGGGAACAATACCAGACGAACGCCGCACCAGCGGCATTGGCCGTGGACAGCAATGGGGATGTCGTTGTGACGGGTCAGGTGAATCCATTCGGCGCTGCAACGGCCGATTATTTGACAGTGAAGTACGCTGGAGCCGACGGCTCACTGCTCTGGGCGAGGCGCTACAACGGGCCATCGAACGGCGGCGATTCCGGGATCGCGGTCGCGGTAGATGCCAGCAATAATGTCATTGTGTCGGGAATCTCTGGAACCCAGTCAGGGATGCAGTCCCCGAGCGTAACCATCAAGTATTTGGCAAACGGTACAGGAGTCTGGACGAATACCGGTTCGCCGCAGGGCGTCGTGGTTCAGGCAATGGCACTGGACGGCAGCGGCAATGTGATCGTCACGGGATTTTCCTGGAATGGGAGCAACGATGATTGCTACACGGCCAAGTATGCGGCAGCCAGCGGTGCGCTGCTTTGGGAAAAACGCTTCAGCGGTCAGGGTAATAGCGACGATCGATTCTACGCCGTGGCAATTGACGCCAGCAACAACGTGACTCTCGTGGGGAACACTGGAATCTGGCCGAATAACGACTTCTACACGGCCAAGTACAGGGCGGCGGACGGCGCACTGCTTTGGGACAAAATCTACAATGGACCGGGTAACTACTTTGACCGCGCGCAGGCTGTGGCAGTGGACAATGACGGAAACGTGATGGTGACCGGCTCCGCCAACAACAGCAGCGGCAACTCGGATTACTACACCGCCAAGTACGCTGCGGCGGACGGCGCGTTGCTTTGGGAACAGCGTTACAACGGCCCGTCGGACAGTTACGATGATCCTTGGGCGCTGGCCGTGGACCGCAATGGCGACGTGATCGTGGCGGGATATTCGTTCGCCCAAAGCGGCGGCTCGGACTACTACCTGGCAAAGTACGCCTCAGCCGACGGCACTCTGCTGTGGGACTACCGCTACGCCAACGGCGGCGCCAACAGCCTCGGCTTGGCGCTGGATGCGCAAGGCAATGTGATCTTCGCAGGCAGCACGGGCAGCGGCGATTTTCTGACGCTGAAAATCCTTTTGGCCCGCCCCGAGATTCCCATTTATCGCTTCACCTCGCTCATATTCACAAATGGCAGCGTGCAGTTGGAATGGACATCTGCTCCCGGATTCGTGCTTCAGCAGACACCGAGCCTGACCAACCCAGACTGGCAAATCGTGGCCGGCTCACAGAATACAAATCGAATCACCATTCCTGTCACCAACGCCTCGGGCTTTTTCAAACTGGTGAAGCTGTAAACAAACAGAGCCGTCGTGCAATCAAACCTGCTCCACTCCCTTCTCGCCACGCTTGTTGTTCTCCCTGGTCCTGCTCTGTCCGCCGTATCCACTAATTTCGTTGATCCGGATTGGGTGAATCACCCGCACCGCTTCTATCGCTTGCGGTCGAATTGACTACGGCCAGCGTATGAATCACAAACACCAATGAAATCCAAACTCCGACAACTCGCGACGGCAGCCATGGTTTCTGCTGCCTTTAACTCCGCTCCAGCCGCCGTCCGCTACGTGGACGTCAACAGCGCCACCCCGACGCCGCCCTACACCAACTGGGCCACCGCCGCGACGAACATTCAAGACGCTGTGGATGTCGCTCTGGCAGGGGACGAGGTCCTAGTGACGAACGGCGTTTATCAGACAGGAGGCGGTGGGATCAACCGAGTGATTGTGGACAAACCCGTGACGGTTCAGAGCGTGAATGGGCCAACGGAAACTCGGATCGTGGGAGGATACTCGACGCGCTGCGCTCATCTGGCCAATGGTGCCCTCATTGCGGGCTTTACCCTGACGAACGGAAGCGCGAAAACCGCCGGAGGTGGGACCTCGATCTCAGGTGCGGGCGGGGCCGTTTCGTCCCCAGCCGGAGGTGGGACCGTATCCAATTGCGTGATGACCGGCAATTGGGCGGATACATACGGTGGCGCAGCCTACAACACTACACTGATCAACTGCGTTCTCTCCAACAACGTCGGCGGCTACGGTGGGGGCGCATCAGGCGGTGCTCTCACCAACTGCACGCTGTCGGACAATCGGGCCTCTTTTGGAGGTGGAGCGCATTCCAATGTTCTCAGCAACTGCACGCTAACGGACAATGGGGCTTACGGGGATGGCGGGGGCGCTTACAATTGCATCCTGAACGATTGTACGGTGGCAAGTAATCATGCTGACCTGGGCGGTGGGACTTACGGCGGAACGTCAACAAATTGCATCTTCACGCATAATTCCGCTCTACGCAAAGGAGGCGGGGCTTATCAGACCACAATTTCGGATTCCGTGCTCGCCAGAAACGGCGTCAATGGGGGCGGGTCCTCCGAGGGCGGCGGTGCCTACGAATGCTCGCTTTTCAGGAGCGTCCTGACGGAAAATGTGGCGTACGGTTCATCCGCGTACGGTGGCGGGGCCTTCGGCGGCGCGCTCGAAGGCTGCACCCTTAGCTGGAACGTCGCTGGTCTCGGCGGCGGCACGGCGTATAGTCGACTCGTCAACTGCCTGCTACTGCGGAACCAGGCTGGGGCAGGCGGCGGAGCGTTTCGTGCTTCCCTGAACAACTGCACACTCTCCATAAATTCGGCCTCCGCGCAAGGTGGCGGCGCGTATGAAAGTTCGATCAGAAACTCCATCGTTTATTACAACTCCGCCCCGTTTGGAGAGAATTACAGGAATGGAACCCTTATCAATCCGCCCATAATCGCCTCCTGCATCACCCCCATGCCGACAAACGGCGTCGGGAATATCTCTGCTGAACCGCTCTTTGTTGATCAAGCGACTGGAAATCTGCGTCTGCAATCCAATTCGCCGTGCATCAACGCCGGCAACAATTCCTACGCGCCATCCGGAGTTGATCTCGACGGCAACCCGCGCATCGCCGGCGGCACGGTGGACATGGGCGCATACGAATTCCAAACGCCTTCTTCGCTTCTCTCTTACGCCTGGGCGCAGCAATACGGTCTGCCCACCGACGGGTCTGCAGATTACTCGGATGCCGACACCGACCTCATGAACAACTGGCAGGAGTGGATCGCTGGCACTGTGCCGACTGATGTTGCGTCCGCCCTGCGATTGCTGACACCAACGCCCGGCGTGTCTGGAACCATCGTGAGCTGGGAAAGCGTGAGCAATCGAACTTATTTCCTGGAGCGCGCCAGCGACCTCGGAGATCAGCCTGCATTTTCAATGCTGACCAGCAATATAGTCGGGGAGTTGGGCACGACAAGTTTCACCGACACCAACGCTGTTGGCTCTGGTCCGTTCTTCTACCAGGTTGTTGAACAAAGGCCTTTTTTGAGGCCCGACTCATTCTAATGACTCGGTATTCCCATTTGACGCGTGATCTCAGCCGGATTTTTGTCTGTTCACGCCGCCCGCTTCGGCGTTCTCACCCTG
>WYBW01000009.1 GCA_011525685.1 Verrucomicrobiia bacterium | reverse complement strand
GCGGGAGAGGGAAAAAGGGTGAGGGAGAGTCTTCGTATCCATCGGGGCGGGCTGAAATGAGTCCCTACGCCCCGGATTTTCCACGTGCTCTCCCTCACCCCGCCCCTCTCCCGCTGGGAGAGGGAGAACCGCGGTCCGCTCCGCGTTGCTCCTTGCTTTGGTTTCATTCCACCGAAAACAGCGAAGAACCTGCAATGTGTACTTAAGACTCTCTTCGAGTGGTCATTGCTTGCCAAAACGCCTGAGCCAATGGCCGGTGAACAAGACCGCGCCGCAGCCCAGTAATACTAGTAGGCGCGCAACGCAAGGGCTCCCCGATGTGCAGAACCGAAACGTGGTATCCCGTCGGGAAGGGGAATGGTTCCCCGATGGCACGGGATTCGTGCGACGGAGGTTTGCCGGTGATCTTGACGCTGGGAAAGCGTGTCCGATAGCTGTTCCCTCTCCCTGAGGGAAGGGCGTAACGCCGGTGTTCCAACCGGCGCCGTTGCCCTGACAAGTGCGGCCCCTGCCTGGTGCTGCGGATGCTCGGCGAAAGACTCCACCGGCCGCGCCGACTGGAAAGTCGCCGTTACAGGCCGGCGGTGCGTGGGTCGGAGGAATGCGCCGTGGCAGCGGTGAATTTCACGACAAGTTCTCCCTCACCCCGGCCCTCTCCCGCTGGGAGAGGGAGAATCTTTCACCGTTGGCACTGGATTCGTGCGACGGAGGTTTGCCGGTGATCGTGAGGCAGGGAAAGCGTGTCCGAAGAGCTGTTCCCTCTCCCTCAGAAAAGGGCGTATCGCCGGTTTTCCAACCGGCGCGCTTGCCCCGTGGAGTAAAGCTCGTGGCGAGTGCGGCGGATGCTCGGCGAAAGATTCCACCGTCGAGCCGACTGGAAAGTCGGCGCTACCGAGGGGCGGATTTCGCAGAATGATTCCATTCGGGCAGACCAGCGAGCCGGGTTGCGAATCAGTCTTTCCTCACACATGCGGATGGTGTTTACTGCGGGCATGAAAATGAATTTGCTACGGCTTCTCACATTCACGACGGTCGCCCTGATGGTTTCCATGACGGCGCAGGGCGCAGGCAAAGCGAAGGCGCAGGCGGGCATCGGCAGGAGTTTCAAGGGGCCGATTGGCCTGCAACTTTACAGTTTGCGCGATCAGTTTGCGAAGGATGTTCCCGGCTCGCTGGCCAAGGTGAGGGACTTTGGGTTCACGTACGTCGAACTGGCGGGCACTTACGGCCTTGCGCCGGAGAAGTTCAGGGAGATGCTGGCCGAGCATGGGTTGAAGGCGGTGGCCGGCCATTTCTCTTATGAGAAATATCGCGACGACGTGGAGAGCATTGCGCGCGAGGCCAAGATTCTGGGGCTGGAATATGTCGGCTGCGCGTGGATACCGCATCAGGCGCCGTTCGACGAAAAGCAATGCCGGGACGCCATTGCCGTCTTCAACCGGGCGGGCGAGGCGCTGGCCCGGCACGGGTTGAAGTTTTACTACCACATTCACGGCTATGAGTTTCAACCTCATGGCCAGGGCACGTTGTTCGACTTGATGATGGCGGAAACCAATCCAAAGTGGGTGAGTTATCAGATGGACGTGGTCTGGGCGGCGTTCCCCGGCCAGGATCCGGCCGCGCTGATGAAGAAGTACGGCAAACGCTGGAGCACGATGCACGTGAAGGATTTGAAGAAGGGCGTGAAAACCGGAGCGCTGACGGGTCACACGGACGTGGCCAACAACGTGGTCATCGGCACAGGCCAGGTGGATTGGCCCACCTTGCTGCGGGCGGCGAAGAAGGCGGGGGTGAAGTATTATTTCATCGAGGACGAATCGCCGTCGGTGTTGCAGCAGATTCCGGAGAGCTTGAAATACCTGGAGCAGGTGAAATTCTGAATTGAATCATGGCCGGTCACAGCAAATGGGCGAAGGTCAAACACTTCAAGGGCGCGATTGACGCGAAGCGCGGGAAGATTTTTTCCAAGTTGAGCCGCGAGATCACGATTGCCGCCAAACTGGCCGGGGGCGATCCGGCCATGAATCCGCGGTTGCGCATGGTGCTGCTCAAATGCCGCGCGGCCAACATGCCCAACGACAACATCGAGCGCGCAATCAAGAAGGGGCTGGGCGGCGGCGAGGGGGCCAGTTTCGAGGAGTTGACCTATGAGATTTACGGGCCGAACGGGGTCGCGTTGCTCGTCGAGATCAGCACGGACAATCGCAATCGGACCGCGGCGGAAATCCGCAGCATTGTGACCAAGAGCGGCGGTTCGATTGCCACGCCCGGTTCGGTGAGCCGGTTGTTCCAGCGCAAAGGACAGATCATCATCGCGCGCGAGGCCGCCACCGAGGATCAGGCGATGGAGGCGGCGTTGGAAGCGGGCGCGGAGGATTTCAAGGCGGAGGCTCAAGGCTACGAGATTCTGACCGAGCCGGCGAAGTTTGAAGCGGTCCACAAGGCCCTGGAAGCCCGGGGCATCAAGTGCGCCGCCGCCGAGGTGACGTCGCTGCCGTCGGTGACGGTGCCGTTGAGCGGCGAGCAAAGTGTGGCCGCGGTGAACAAACTGATCGAGGCGCTGGAGGAGCACGACGACGTGAAGGAGGTTTATTCCAACGCGGAGTATCCCGATCCGGCGCTGGCGGCTTGAATCGAGCCGCGCGCGTGAAGTAAATCCCTGCCTTTTCCCTCCGCCCGAATGACGCGCTCGCCATGAACCCCGATCCCATAGCGCCGGCTTTTCAAGACCCGCAATCCCGTAACGCCGATTTCCTAGTCGGCCTGGCAGTCGCCGGTTGGAAAACCGGCGTTACACCTTGGGAGCGCCGCCGCCGTGGCGCCGAGCTATTGCGCGCGGCCTGGCCCGTTTCTGGCAGGATGCTCGCCTTCCCGGTGGACCGACAATCCTGTAGCGCCGACTTTCCAGTCGGCCTGGCAAATGCCGGTTGGAAAACCGGCGTTACAGGCCGGGAATCGTCGTTTGGAAAACCGGGGTTACAGGCGGCCATCGGCGCATCGTTCCGTTGGGAGTGTAACGTTGGAGGTCGGCCCTCGCCATGAAAACGCCCAGCGCTGATTCTCTGGCGGCGCGCGTGCTGACCCGGCTTGCCCGGAGCATCTACCGGTATCCGCGGTTGTTCTTTTATCCGCAGGTGCTGCTGTTCGTCGCCTGCGTGTTCTACGCCCTGCCGAAGCCTTACGGCTGGCTGGAGTTCGACACGAGCCGTAAGAGTCTTGTTGGTCCAAACAAGCGCTACCATGAAAATTTCCTGGCGTTCAAAAAGGAGTTCCCGGCGCAAGATGATTTGGTGGTGGTGGTGGAGAGCGAGGACGCCGAGAAGAACCGGCAGTTTGTGGAACGGTTGGGCGCGAAGATGGAAGCCGAGCCGGAACTGTTCCGGGACGTGATCTTCAAGGGCGACCTGAAGATGATGGGGGCCAAGGCGCTGTTGTTTGTGCCGGAGGAGGACCTGGGCAAGTTGCGAGACCGCCTGCATGACTACCGGCCATTCATCGAGCAGTTCACGCGGACGACGAATCTCGTGTCGCTGTTCGATTTGGTCAACACGCAGTTCCGCACCGCACGGCGGGCCCGGGAGGGCGAGGGGCAGTCGCTGGTCAAGGCGCTGCCCGCGTTGGAGCGGATACTTCAGCAGGCCACCGCGGGCTTGAACCGGCCGGGGCTTCCGCCGTCCCCGGGCGTGACGGCATTGTTCAATCCCGGGCAGGAGGCTGACCAGGCCGAGTACATCACCTTCGACGAAGGCAGCATGTACCTGGTGACGGCGCATGCTCCGAGTGAGGCCCTGAACAGCAAGGCGGTGGAGCGCTTGCGCGTCTTGGTGGAGGAAACGAAGGCGGAGGTGACGGGGTTGAACGTCGGGATCACCGGCGAGCCCGTTCTGGAATACGACGAGATGTTGCAGTCGAAAAAGGACACCCTGCTGGCCAGCGTGCTTGCGCTGGTGTTGTGCGCGGTGGTGTTCATTTACGGTTATCAGGAGACCGGCCGGCCGGTGAAGGCCACGATCTGCCTCGTCGTGGGGCTGGCTTATACGCTGGCCTTCGCCACTGCCGCGGTTGGCCATCTGAACATCCTGACCATTACGTTCGTGCCGATGCTGATTGGTCTGGCGATAGATTTCGGCGTGCATCTGGTGACGCGGTACGAGGAGGAGCTGCGCCACGGCAAGTCCGAGGAACAGGCGTTGATCACGGCCATGGTGTTCACCGGGCAGGGCATCTTCACCGGGGCCTTCACCACGGCCGGGGCGTTTCTGGCGATGACGCTTACCAATTTTCGCGGCATCCAGGAAATGGGCATCATTTGCGGCGGCGGTCTGGTGATTTGTCTCATCCCGATGATGACGTTGCTGCCGGTGCTCCTGCTGCGAGGGCGGCAAAACGTCATGGATCATGCGTTGGGCGATCAACCGGACACGCGCGCCCGGATTGAGCGGCTGTGGTTGCAGCGGCCGGTGTTTGTGGTGGTGATGAGCATCGCCTTTTGTGCCCTGGCGGCCTCCCAGTTTCCCAAAGTGTATTTCGATTACAACCTGCTGAACATGCAGAGCGCCCGGCTGCCGGCGGTGGAATTCGAGAAGAAGCTGATTCATGCCTCGCGCTCCACCAACAGCACGCAACGCTCGGTGTTGTTCTGCGCCGTGGTCGCCGATTCACTGGAGGAGGCCGTGGCCCTGGAGGAGCGAATCCACACCCTGGACCTCGTCGCCGGCGTGGATTCGGTGAGCCGCTATTTGCTCGAGGACCAGACCGGCAAGCTGGCGCTAATCGGTGAGATCAAAGCCCAACTGGCTCACCTGCGATTTCCCGAGGCGGACACCAGGCCGGTGAACGTGCCGGAGTTCAGTCGTTCATTGTACTCGCTCTACGGTTATCTGGGCGGCGCGCTCGAGAAAGTCCAGAACGAGGACCCGGCGCTGGCCGACCAGTTCGTTTCTCTCAGGCAAACCATTGAGAGTTGCCGCAAAGACATGCTGCGGCTTCCGAATAGTGCAGAGAAACTGGCGGCCTTCCAACGCGCGCTGTTCGAGGACGTGCGCGAAACCTTCGAGGCGCTGCGCAATCAGGACAATCGTGAACGGCTGCGCGTCGAGGACCTTCCCGGCGCGCTGCGCAACCGGTTCGTCGGTGCCACCGGCAAGTACGCGCTTCAGGTTTATCCCAAGAACGACGCCTGGCAGCGGCAGAACCAGAAGGAGTTTATCGGGCAGTTGCGCGCCGCGCTGGATCCGGAGGACACCAATCATCCCGTCATCACCGGCACGCCGGTCCAGCTCTTTGAGTACACCACGTTGCTCAAGCGCAGCTACGAGGAGGCGGCCCGCTACGCCCTGATCACTGTGGCGTTGCTGATCTTCCTGCACTTTCGCAGTCTGACCTCGGTGATTCTCGCGTTGATCCCGGTCGGGGTGGGCTCGTTCTGGCTGGGCGGCTTGATGGGCTTCAACCAGATTCCATTGAACCCCGCGAACATCATGACATTGCCTTTGGTGATTGGGATTGGTGTGACCAACGGACTGCACATCCTCAACCGCTTCGCGGAGGAACGGCAGCCCGCGATCCTTGCCAAGAGCACCGGCAAGGCGGTGCTGGTTTCCGGCCTGACTACCATCGCGGGATTTGGGAGTCTGGTGGTGGCGAAACACCAGGGTATTCAAAGCCTGGGTTACGTGATGGCGACCGGGGTCGCGACCTGCATGATTGCGGGACTGACCACCCTGCCGGCATTGTTGAATCTGCTGATGCGGCGAGGGGTGCTTATGAAACAACCCAGTGCCGACAATGCACGATCGACACTGGGTCGGGAGGAACCGAGGTAAAAACCTCTAAACCGAGGCAGAACCTCAAGTGCAACGAAAAGATAGATGAACCATTATCGAAGTCAATCTCTATGTTCAAAGCCGGAACAGAAGGGGCTTTCTCGCTTCGTTAACGGTAACGCGGACCTTGTGCCCGAATCGAAAGATTTGATTACGAATTCTGGACCAGCCCATTGCGAATCATGCTGAACAAACCACCAGTGGGCGTCATCATGCGGCGACTCAGTCTTGCTTCTCTCCTTTGCGTGACGGGGTTGAACGTGTCGGCAATCGAGCCGTTGAATGTTGGTTTCTGGTTCGATCAATTTCATCTCACGTTGGAACAGGGTCAGCGAACCGAGGCAATGGGACCTTTCTATTACTCGCAGCAGCGGGAGGCTGACCGGACGGTGGCAGTGCCGCCCGTTTTTTCGCATACCGAACACCAAACGGGTGGCGAGGAGTTCGACTTCTTGTATCCGCTGCTGACGTACGACCGCTTCGGTGGCGAATATCGCTGGCAGTTGATGCAATTGTTGAGTTTCGCGGGCGGTGAGAGTCAGGAAGAAGTCCCGCGAAAGCGCTTCACGATTTTCCCCATTTACTTCCAGCAACGTTCACCCGACACCAACCTGAACTACACGGCGCTGTTTCCCTTTTATGGTCATTTGAAGCAACGCGTCTTTCGCAGTGAGATTGATTTCGTTGCCTGGCCGATCTATGTGAAAACCGTCCGGCGAAAGTCGGCCAGTGCGCTGCCCAATGATCCATTTCTGGCGGTCCCCTATCGGTATCTCCAAGCGATGCGCGGTGACATCACCACCTACAACTATGTTTTCCCCTTTTTCCACCTGCGCTACGGGGACGGGCTGAGGGGATGGCAGTTCTGGCCGTTGTATGGTCGCGAACGCAAGGAAGTGACCACCAGCACGAATGTCTGGGGAGACCTGGAATCCACGCCCGGCCACGACAAAGTCTTCGTGCTCTGGCCGTTTTTCGCGGACCAGAAGCGGGAAATGGGTACCACCAACGAACTACGACAGCAATTCCTTCTACCTTTCTACAGTTACTTCCGCTCACCCGGCCGTGATTCCACGTCTTATCTTTGGCCGTTGGGCCTGACCGTCACCGACGACCGGGACCGACAATACAAGGAAGTGGGTGCTCCCTGGCCTTTTATCGTCTTCGCCCGTGGCGAGGGCAAGACCATCAGCCGGGTGTGGCCAATCTTCAGTCAAGGAAGCAACACCAATCTGACCAGCACCATCTACCTTTGGCCGCTCTACAAATACAATCGCGTGCAAAGCGCTCCACTGGATCGCGAGCGCACGCGGATTCTCTGGTTCGTTTATTCCGAGGTCAGCGACAAGAACACCGAAACCGGGCGGGTGCGCGGACGCACCGACCTGTGGCCCTTGTTCGTGCATCGCCGCGACTGGCATGGCAGCACGCGCTTTCAGGTCCTGGCCCTGCTCGAACCGATCCTGCCCACCAACAAGAGCATCGAGCGCAACTGGTCGCCGCTCTGGTCGCTGTGGCGTTCGGAGCACAACGCCACCAACGGCGCGGCCAGCCAATCCCTGCTGTGGAATCTCTATCGCCGCGAAACCACGGCCACGACCAAAAAGTGCTCGCTCCTTTTCGGACTTTTCCAGTATTCATCCGGGCCGGAACGGAACCGGTGGCGGTTGTTTTACGTTCCGTTCAGCCGAAGCCGGGTCCAAACCGAACCGGAACCGGAGTGGGTGCCGTTTTAGGTTGCCGGGCGCGGACCGGCGTTCATCATTGCAATCTGAATGATGGTGTTGAGACGCAGATGATTTAAGCGGCGGACGGAAGACGCGTTATGTTTCAAAACATCGGAGAAATGGTGCTGCTCGCGTGGCGCACCTTGCTGGCCCTGCCCCTGACGTGGCGCCAGCGGCAAAAGGTCTTCGACCAGTTCTTCGAGATTGGCAACGCCAGCCTGCTCATGGTTTGCGTGCTGTCATTCTTCATCGGTGGCGTGCTCGCCCTCCAGACCGGCCCCGTGCTGGTGGAGAGCGGCCTGGCCAGCACCGTAGGCGGGTTGGTGGGTATTTCCATGGCCAAGGAACTGGCGCCCGTGATGATGGCCATCCTCATCGCCGGGCGCGTCGGCTCCGCCATGACCGCTGAAATCGGCTCCATGCAGGTTTATCAGGAGATTGATGCCTTGCGCACCATGAACATCAATCCGATCCATTACCTGGTCCTGCCCCGGATGGTGGCCATCGCCCTGGCCCTGCCCATGCTGGTCCTGTTCGCGATTCTGGTGGGCTGGTTGGGCGGCGCCCTGGTGTCCTTTGCCAACGAACGCATCTACATCCCCATCGCCGTCTTCTTTGCCAATCTCCGCTCGGTGGTGGAACTGGATGATGTCGCCAATGGCGTCTTCAAGTCCTTTTGCTTCGCTTTGATCGTCGGCGTGGTTTCCTGCCATCAAGGGCTGGTGACCATCGGTGGACCGCGCGGCATCGGCCGGTCCGTCACCAAGGCCGTCGTCAACTCCATCGTCCTGATCGTCATCTTCGATTACATTTTGACCAACGTCCTGATGGTCTTCAATTCATGAGCGCCGGTGCGAATCATCAAGGCGGCGTCGCGGTCGAAGTGCGTGGACTGCGGAAGAGCTTTGGCCGCCACGAAGTGCTCAAAGGGATTGACTTCCTAGTCGAACCCGGCGAGGTCTTCGTCATCATGGGCCCCAGCGGCAGCGGCAAGAGTGTTTTGCTCAAACACATCGTCGGTCTCGAACGGCCCGATGAAGGCGAGATTCTGATCAGTGGTGAACCCATTCACGCTCCCGAGGTCATGGCCCGTTACCGCATGGCGCTCGTGTTCCAATCCGGCGCCCTGCTGAATTCCCTGACCGTCGGGGAAAACGTGGGCCTTTACCTCAGCGAACACCGGCTCAAACCGCCGGCCGAGATCTCCCGGATCGTTTCCGAGAAGCTCGAGGTCGTGGGCCTCAAGGGCACCGAACGCAAAATGCCCAATGAACTCTCCGGCGGCATGAAGAAGCGCGTCGCCATTGCCCGCGCCCTGGTCATTGAACCGCACTTGATTCTGTACGATGAACCGACCAGCGAACTGGACCCGCTCTCGGCCGTCGTCATCGGCGAGGAGATCCTGAAACTCAAGGAACGCATTCATGTCACGTCGCTCGTGGTTTCGCATGATCGCGACCTCGCGTTTGGCGTGGCCGACCGGATCGCCGTCATTGACGACGGGCGCATCCTCGCCGTCGGCACCCCGGACGAGGTGAGACAACGGCCCGAACCCATCATCCGTAAATTTCTGACTGCTGACTTCAATCCCAACCACAAAACTCGCTTATGAAAAACACCCTCGAAACCCGCCTTGGCCTCTTCGTGGCGCTGGCCGCCACCGCGGCGTTCCTGCTCATTACCACCGTTGGGGGACTGGACAAGTTCCGTCCCGGCCTCCAATTGCACGCCCTCTTCACCACGGTGCAGGAACTCAAACCCGGCGACCGCGTCAAGATGGGCGGCGTGGAAATTGGCCGCGTCGAGAAAATCCAGATCGCCGGCGACAAGGTCAGGGTCACCATGAAACTCCGGCCCGATGTCATCGTGCGGACCGACAGCACCGCCACGATCCGGTCGGCCGGTTTGATGGGGCAGAATTTCGTGGCCGTGGACTTCGGTACCCCGGAGGCAAAAGCCCTGATGACCGATCAAATCATCAACACCGCCGAGCATCCCGACCTCAACGCCGTCATGGCCAAGCTCGACAACGTCGCTTCGGGCATTGAAAACATCACCAAGAGCTTCGCGGGCGACAAGATTGACAACCTCCTCGGACCGCTCACCGACTTGCTCAAACAAAACAGCGAACCGCTCACCGAATCCATTGCAAACCTCAAGTCCATCTCCACCCAGATCGCCGAGGGCAAGGGCACCGTGGGCAAGCTGATTTTCGACGAGACGCTCTACGCCTCGGCCCTCTCGACCGTTACCAACCTTCAGAGCACCATGGAAGACACCAGCCAGGAGATCAAACTGGCCCTCACGGACGCGCGCAAGATGATTGCCGACATCAACGCCGGCCAGGGTTCGCTGGGCCTGATGGTCAAGGACGAGGCTCTCTACCGCGAGGCCACCGCCTCGATGACGAATCTCAAGGAGATCCTGGAGAAGATGAACAGCGGCCAGGGCACGGTGGGCAAGCTGATCAATGACCAGGAATTCTACAAGAACGCCAAACTGACCTTGCAGAAGGTGGACAAGGCCACCGAGAGCCTCGAAGATCAAGGCCCGCTCAGCGTCATCGGCATCATTGCCAGCGGCTTGTTCTGAAGCTCAACGCCGTACCCGCGCGTCGAGACGGAGATAGATGGCCTTCAAATACTCCGCCTCTTGGAACGTGGCCGGGTGATCCGCCGCATGGCGCGTCGTCCGCAATTCCGTGAAACGGTGGCCCGACTTCGCGGCGGTTTGTCTGACTGCGGCAAAGAATTCCTCCGCGCTCACGTGGGCTGAGCAGGAGCACGCCAGCAGGATGCCGCCGGGCAGGAGATGCTTGAGTCCAAGCTCCGTCAGCCGCGCATAGCCGTGAATCGCTCCCGCCCGCTCCGTCTCGCGTTTCGCCAGCGACGGCGGATCCAGCACGATCAACTCAAACCTGCGCTTTGGGTGCTCCGCGAGCCACGCGAAGGCATCGGCCCGGATCGGCTCATGCCGGCAACGCGCCACCGCCGGCTCGCCGTGATTAAGTTTGAAGTTGCGCTTCGCGGCTTCGAGCGCGTGAGCACTGATGTCCAGATCCGTGACCGCTCTTGCCCCTCCTCGGGCCGCATAAAGCGAGAACCCCCCCGAAAAGCTGAACGCGTTCAACATGGTGCGGCCTCTGGCGAAAGTCTCGACAATTTGTCGGTTCTCCCGTTGATCCAGAAAGAACCCCGTCTTCTGCCCGCGCAGAACATCCGCCTCGAACCGCAACCCGCTTTCGAGAAATGTAGGACAGTTTTCCAGCCGGTCTCCAATCAATAGCGGTCCATCCGCGAGGTCCTCAACCCGCGGACCGGTCCTCAGCGATTCTCCCTCTCCCTCGTGGGGGAGAGCATGACCCGAGCAACAGCTCCCGCTTTGAAGCCCCGAACCGCAGGAGAAGGGCGTGACGCCGGTTATCCAACCGGCGACCCCGCCGACTGGAAAGTCGGCGTTACACGCCGTCGGTTCCTGGGGGCGGCCGGGGTGAGGGGGAGAACCCGGCGATGCGAGCGCACTCCGCAAATTCCTGCTCGTGCGCAAAACCACTCGCTCCGGCCGCAACCGGTCCCGAATCAAACCCGTGACCTCCTCCAATCTCGGCAACCACGCTGCCGTGTAAATCTTCATCACCAGCGTCGTGTCATAACGGTCGAGCACCAGCCCCGGCCAGCCATCGCTTTCGCCGTTGATCAGCCGGTAGCCCGTCGTGCGCTCATCAAACAACCCATCCCTCCGTCGCCCCGCTGCGTCCAATCGCGCCGCCCACCAGGCCGCGTCTATGGTCTGCGGCTTGCCGGTGTGCAGCACGCGCACGCGAATCGGCGAATCCGGATCGTACAATCCAACCGCCAGAAACTTGTCCTGCCGGTCGTAGATGACCACCAGTTCGCCCGCGCTGCCGTGGCGATTCTGTTCGCGGACACTTTGGGCAAACACCCAGGGATGTCCGCCGCGAACGTGCGCTTCCGCCGCGGCCGTGAGGCGCAGGCGCAACCGCACTGGTGTTTTCGGGCTATTTGCTTTTTTCAAGTCCTGACCCATTCTGATTGCGTGTCAGATAAAAAGAACCCGCATGTTCTCGTGCTGGGCGCCGGCTTCGGCGGCCTGACCTTCTGCCAGCACTTCCGACATCCATCCGCGCGGGTGACGCTGGTGGACCGCACCAATCATCATTTGTTCCAGCCGTTGCTCTACCAGGTGGCCGCTTCCGGCCTCTCCGCGCCGGACATTGCCCAACCCATCCGCTCCATACTCCGCCGCCGCAACGTCGTGGTGCTGCTGGACAAGGTCGTGGATTTCGACCTCGCAAACAAGCGGGTGTTGCTCGAGATGACCACGCAGTCCTACGACTACCTGGTGCTGGCGCTGGGTGGTTGCACCAGTTACTTCGGGCATCCGGAGTGGGAACAGTTCGCGCCCGGATTGAAGACGCTCGACGACGCCCTGCGCATCCGCAGCCGCGTGTTGCTGGCGTTCGAGAAGGCGGAAACCGTCTGCGATCCTGAAGTCCGCCAGAAACTCATGACGATCGTGATTGTCGGCGGCGGACCGACGGGGGTGGAGCTTGCCGGCTCGTTCGCCGAACTGGCGCGCACCGTTCTCCGGCGCGAGTTCCGGCGCATTGACCCCGGCCAGGCGCGGATCATTTTGATCGAGGCCGCCCCGGTGGTGCTCTCGCATTTGCCGCCGGATCTGGCGCAAAGCGCCCTGCGCCAGTTGCGGAATCTTGGCGTCCAGGTTCGCACCTCGACGCGTGTGAAAGAGATTCGCCAGGGCGAGGTCGAACTCAACGACGGCGAGGTGATTCAAGCGGAAAACATTCTTTGGGCCGCGGGCGTTTCGGCTTCGCCGCTCACGCAGAGACTCGGCGTCGAACTCGACAAAGCCGGCCGGGTGAAGGTGAATGCCGACCTCAGCCTGCCCGGCCATCCGGAAGTGTTCGCGATTGGTGACCTGGCGCTCGTGCTCCAGAAGAACGGCAAACCCGTGCCGGGTGTCTCACCGGCAGCCATGCAGATGGCCCGGCACGTGGCGCGGATCATTGACGACGAATTGACCCCGGGCGCGGGTCGCGCGCAACGCTCGCCATTCAAGTATCGCGACAAGGGCACGATGGCCACGATCGGCCGTTCCGCGGCGGTGGCGATGATTGGCAGGTTGAAGATGTCCGGCTGGTTCGCCTGGCTGGCGTGGTTGTTCGTTCACCTCATTTTCCTCATCGGCTTCCGCAACAAACTCTTTGTGCTGATGCAATGGACTTATTCCTATTTCATGTACCGGCGCAGCGCCCGCATCATCACCTATCTACCGCCGGAACTGGACGCGGCGAGTCGCGCGCCTCGCTAAAGCGGCGGCGTTTGTGGCGGCGGATCACCGGATTCGCGTCGGAGTTCCGCCTCCGAGAGGTCGCCCCACTTGCGCCGAATGAGGTAATCCGCCCCGAGCGCCATCCCGTTGCGTTGTGGCAACGTGCCGACGAACAGAACCAGCAGCACCCCCGCGACCAGGTAAAACCACCGGATGTCCTGCACATAAAGGCGGAAGTAAATCATCACGATCAGCGGAAAAATGAACAGCGCCCGGTCAACCGCCACGAGGTATGCCCACAGATCGCCCTGATCCGGCAAGTATTGCAGTCCGCAGCTTGAGCAGCGGTCGTGCATCTTGATCCAACCCTTGAAAATCGGTCCGCGGTCGCATTGCGGGCATCGCCGTCGCAATCCCCGCCAGAGCAGGGTTCGCAGTCTCGGAATCGGATCGGCCATGGTCCGTGGCGGTTTCATGCGATGCGCTGTTTGAATCGCAACGCGCACAGGGCAAACAGCACCAGGCCCATTCCTCCCAGGATGACAAAGTGCATCCAGAAATCCTGAAAGCTCGCCCCGCGCAGCATGATGGCCCGCATCAGCTCGATGAAATACGTCGCCGGAATCAGCGTGCTGATCCATTGGAAGAACGCGGGCATCGTCTCGATGGGAAAGATGAATCCGGAGAAAAAGACCGCCGGCAGCAGCAGCGCCATGGTCATTTGCAGCGCCTGCATGTGGTTCTG
The DNA here is from genome assembly GCA_011525685.1 of Verrucomicrobiia bacterium. Classification (GTDB taxonomy): domain Bacteria; phylum Verrucomicrobiota; class Verrucomicrobiia; order Limisphaerales; family JADLHS01; genus WYBW01. The sequence goes on along the minus strand of WYBW01000009.1, from coordinate 66,524 downwards.
GGCGCGCGTCGAAATCAGCAGCCCGAGGCTCAACAGGGTGAAGACATAAAGAAACACCGCGAGAAACAGCGCGCCAAGGTCGCCGCGGATGGGAATTCCGAAAATCCACCGCGCCACGACGAAAATGCCGGCGGCCATCGTCGTCGAGATGCACAGATACGGCGTCAGCTTGCCCAGCATGAAACCGGAGCGGGACAGCGGCGCGACGAGCAGATTCTCCAGCGTGCCGCGCTCGCGCTCGCGCACGACCGACAGCGCCGTGGCGAACACGGTGGCAATTTGCAGCGCAATGCCCATCACGCCGGGCACGAAGAAGTGCGCGCTCTCCATCGTCGGGTTGTAAAGCATTTGGGGTCGCACCTCGACGGGCATTTCGGTTCGGCGGGCCTCCCTCATCGTGGTGAGGAGCGACTCACGCAAGGCGAGGCCCATGGCGGTTTGCAGCGCCTGCAAGGCGATCGTGGAACTCGACCCGTCAATCAGCACCTGCACGTGCGCGCCGCGGCCGGCGTTCAGGTTGCGCGTGAAATCCGGCGGGATTTGCAGGCCCACGTAAGCCTTGCCCTCGCGGATCGCCGCCGAGAGTTCGTCCACGCTTTGCACCTCGCCCACGACCCGGAAAGTCTGCGTGTTCACGAACTTCTCCACCAACTGCCGGCTTTCCGTCGTGCGGTCTTCGTTCAACACCACCGTGGCCATGTGCTTCACGTCATTGTCCAGCGCGAATCCGAACGCGACGATCTGGATCAGCGGCGGGAAGAACATGAAGAACAGCGTCGTCGGGTCGCGAAAGACGACCGTGAATTCCTTGAGCAGGACGGCGGTGAAGCCGCGGAACGGAGGTTTCATTCGCTCCCCCTCTCGCTTTTGATCTTCATCTTGATCTTGTTCTCCGGACCGAAGGGATTAGGAGCAAGAACAGGATTAAGATCAAGAAACCCGGTGGCCGAACCAGGCCTCGTGTTTTCGTGCTTCATTGCGTCTCGCCGTTCGGGTTGTTGGTCAGCGCCACAAACACATCCTCCAGCGACGGCGCGATGGGTCGGATGTCGGCGTGCGGAATGTTGTGCCTCGCCAATGCCTCGCGGAGCACATCTTCCGACATGCCTTCTTCGATCAGCAAGTGCATGGATTGGCCGAACACTGTCGCCGTGCGCACACCGGGCAGCCGCCGCACCGCCTGCAAGCCCACGGTGACGTGATCGCAGGTTACGTCTATCCGCCGCGTGCCGGGCGGATTCACCACCGGCAATTGCTTGAGATCATCCGGTTCGCCGCACACCACCAACTTGGACAGGTAAATGTAGCCGACGTGCGAGCACCGTTCCGCCTCGTCCATGTAGTGCGTCGTGACGAAGAGGGTGATGCCGTGACTGGAAAACTCGAACAGCAAATCCCACAACTCACGCCGCGCCACCGGATCAATCCCCGCCGTCGGTTCGTCCAGAAACAGCACCTGCGGCTGGTGTACGAGTGAACACGCCATGGCCAGCCGTTGTCGCCAGCCGCCGGACAGCAACGCCGCCCGCCGGTTCAGGTACGGTTTCAGATGCGTCATGGCAATGAGTTCCTCGCGCCGTTGCGCCAGCGCCGCGCCGCGCAGCCCGTAGAGGCGGCTGTAAAACGTCAGGTTTTCATGCACCGTCAACTCGTCGTACAGCGAGAACTTTTGCGACATGTAGCCGATGAGACTCTTGATCTGGTCGGTTTCCCGGGCCACGTCGAATCCCGCGACGGTCGCCCGGCCTTCGCTGGGTTCCAGCAAGCCGCACAACATGCGAATGACGGTGGATTTGCCCGAGCCGTTCGGACCGAGGAAGCCGAAGATCGAACCCTTGCCCACGGAAAAAGAAACGTGATCCACCGCCGTGAAATGGCCGAAGCGTTTGGTAAGCTTTTCACAGTGGATCATGTCGTCGTTTGCCCTGGTTCGTTCAACCTGTACGTTCCCCCGGCGCTCCCGACCAAGGTGAAAAACTCCGCCTCCAGCTTTTTGAGGTCGGCGGGTCTGCCATGTTTGAAATCGAGAAAGGATTGGTGGAAGCGAAACACCTTGGTTCGTTTGAACGGTCTGAAAATCACCCCCAAGGGATTGAAGTCTTCCGTCCCACCCCAGTGCTGGAAGGCAAGCACTGCCAGGGAATGACTCCACTTCGCCCGGTGTGACCAGTTGAGAATCACTGCGCTGTCCTCCAGCCGGGGAAGAATGTTCTGTTCGACATATTCCTGCCAGTTCGGGCTGTCGGAATAAACGAACAGCACCTTGCGCCCTTTCGCACGCCAGAAGGTCCAAATCGAGGCAAGCAATCCAAAGTGCCACAGCCCATACCCAATCGCCATGAGCGGCAGGAGAAGCAGCGCGACAAGAACCAATGGCACCAGGAGCGCCTGGTTCCACCAACTCCGGTTGTCAGCATGTTTGATCACTTGCTCTTGCGCGCGGTTGACCCATCCAAATCGTTCCTGCCAAACCTTTCCAGCCGGTGGCTCGTTCAGACCCGACGGTCCACTTTGCGCCGGAATCCCGCGGTCGGCTTGAGGATGATGTTCCGTGCAAGCCGGGAAGTGAACTCAATTTGAGCCTCCCCAACGCGCGCCAACAAAAATTTGGGTCGTTGCGCCGCGGTTCGCCCGTGAATAGAATCCCGCCAAGTTGCATTCCAGAATGATTGCACCGCCGCGAGGCTGCAGCACCGCCCCAGCACCAAGACTGTGGCGGCTCGTGCTGTGCGCGGTGGCACTGTTGGGAGGATTGTTGTGGGGCTTGCCCGCCCAGGAGGCGACCAACGAATGGGTGTTCAACGCGCAAAGCCAGAGCGACTCCTCCCCCGCCATCGGCCCGGACGGAACGATTTATTTTGGCACCTTCAATGGCCGGCTTTGGGCAGTGAATCCGAACGGCTCGAAAAAGTGGGTCTTCCGCGCCGGACGCGAGATCAAGTCCTCGCCGGCGATTGCCGCGGATGGGACGATCCATTTCGGCTCGCGCGACCGGAAATTTTACGCGCTCGCCGCCGATGGCCGGAAGAAATGGGATTTCAAGACGGGTGCCTGGGTGGATTCCTCTCCGGCGCTTGCCCACGACGGAATGGTCTATTTCGGCTCGTGGGATCGTCACCTCTATGCTTTGAAAGCGGACGGAGGAAAGGCTTGGGAATTTCGAACGGGCGGTCCGGTGGTTTCCTCGCCCGCCATCGGCGAGGAAGGGACGGTCTATTTTGGCTCGCACGACCGCAAGTTCTACGCCTTGTCGCCCGATGGCCAGAAGCGATGGGAGTTTTTGACCGGTGGCCCGATCGTTTCCTCGCCGGCGTTGGATTGGGAAGGCCGAATCTACTTCAGTTCCGTGGACGGTTTTCTTTATGCGATTAACGGGGATGGAAGTCTGATTTGGAAGTTGCAGACCTTGAGCACTCGCGAAGGCTCGCCGGTGATTGGGTTTAACGGAATGATTTTCCTGTCATCCAGCGACGGGCTATGGGCAATTACGGCCGAAGGCCAGCAGAAGTGGTTTCGCGGGAAGGCGGAAATGGACGGAGCGGCGGCGGTGGCGGCGGATGGTTCGGTGATTTTCCCCTTTCGCCATGGCCAAGTGGTCAACTACGACCACGAACGGAATCATCGTTGGATCCATTACATCTTCCCGAGCGGTGGCGGCGCACCGAACATCGGGAATACCGGGACGATTTACCTGCCCGGCATGACGTTTGGGCTGGTGGCCATCCGCGGGAATTCGCCTCTGGCCACGACACCCTGGCCCAAGTTCCGGGGCAATCAACGAAACACCGGAAACCTGCGGGACTCAAAACGTTGAGTATCACCCCTGGTTCGACCGCATCACCAACGTTGACGTGCCGAAGCGCTTCCTGTTGGATAATCGCCCTCGTGGAAAACATGCTTTGCCAATGAGCGAACCGGGTTTGATGCTGCTTCTCTCCTCTTGCCATTTGCCGGCCACGTCTGGTTTGGTCCAGCAATCTGAGTCGCGCGTGCCTAATCCAGTGGAACAACGGCAACCCGGCTCGGCCGGCGCTTGCTCGGACGTCGCGAAACCACAGCCTTCAACTCAGGGGTCGAGGCAGACCGTCAATCCCCCATGAACCTGAAGCGGCAGTTCCTCTGGGGCATGACGCCGTTGGTGGTGGTTTCGGCGGTGAATCTCTTCTCGGTGCCGCTGTTCCTGCGATTTCTCGGCGAGGAGATGTATGCCTTGTGGTTTTACCTGATGGTCTTCTCGGGCTTGTTTGGTTTTGCCGATCTGGGCCTGGGGATCGCGGTGACGCGTTACGTCGGCATGGCTTTGGGCCGGGGCGACCGTGCTGCGGTGCGTGAATACTGGGGCACCGGCAACTTGATCGCGCTTCCCCTGCTGATGGTGGTGGGCGCCGCACTTGCCATTTCCGGCGTGTTCATTGGTCCGCAGTGGTTCAATGCCGCGCCGGAGCATCACGCGCTGTTGCGCGCGCTGTTCGTGGTCGGGGGGGTCAGTCTGTTCCTCAATTACTACGGGCAGTTCTGGATCGTCTTGCTGCAGGCGCATCTGGATTTCCAATTTACCAGCCTGCTGCGGACCGCTTGCAGTTTGCTCCAGGTGATCCCGGCCATTTGGATCGCCTGGCGCACCGGCAATCCGCTGTGGATCACCATCTGGGCGGCGTTGGTCGGGTTGCTGCAATTAGGACTGCTCGTCTGGCACGCCCGCCGGCATCATCAAATCGGGTTCGATCTGCGCCATGCCAGCCTCGCGCGCGGGCGCGAGATGGCGGCTTACACGGGAAAAACTTTTGTGTCGCTCGTGGTCAACTCGATGCTCGGGTCGCTGGACCGGTTGATTCTCGGCCGGCTGGCGCCGGCGGCCGGCTTCACGTTATACTCGATTTGCAGCAATGTGGGAATGCGGCTGCAGGGATTGGGCGCGGCGGTGATGGGACCGGTGTTTCACAACACGAACCGCGCCGTCGGCGGTGGCCGGGAGGCGGCCACCACGGCCATTTTCGACGAGATGTTCAGCTTCCTCACGCGATGGTATTTGGTCGCCGCCGCGTGGGTGGCCGTCTGGCATCCGGTGTTGCTGCGGCTCTGGCTGGGCGCGGAAGACGGGGCACGAGCGGCACCGCTGTTCACGCCGATCATTCTCGCGTATTGCCTGAACTCCATCGCAGGGGTTTCTTCCTCGCAACTGAGCGCGCTCAATCGCGTGGGCACGGCGCTGGGGTTCACGGTCACCGGCGCTTTGCTGGCGGCGGCGGGGGCCTGGATCGGCTGGCACGCGGCGGGCGTGGTGGGCGTGGCATGGGGATTTTTGGCGAGCCGGGTGGCCTGCGTTGCGCAGGACTTGTTTGCCGGCCGCCTGGTCGGCGCCCGCGGCTGGCTCAGTGGCTGGGTGTGGGCCGCGATTGGAATGCACGGTCTGGTCGGCGGTGCCTTCGCGCTCTCGTACTTGGCGTTCAAGCGCGACTCGGCCTGGTTGATTTTGCCGGCAGGGCTGCACGCGGCGGTGCTCGTTGCCGTTTTACTGCGCCACCGGTGGCAGGGGTTGCTGGGAAACTTCCGGGGGACAGGCCAGGCAAACAGGGCTGGCGCGAAGGGTCACGCGCCTGAATCATGAACGGGATGTTGCGCTGTATGAACAGGGGTGCTGGCCCCAGGTGGCTTTCCGCACCGAGCGGAAAGTCATCGCGGGTCGAGCCGGTTTGGCCCCCCGTTGAATGGACGCGCAGGATGATGCAGTGGTTGTCATTATGAATTTGCGAGCTGGATTGGAACGCAGATGGAAAAGCGCCTGTTGGCAGGCGCAGAACCATCTTCATGCGCTGCTGCTCACCCGGATGAAGCTGGAGTGGAAACTGGCCTCCGGCATCGTGCTGCGCGTGAAATCCCCGGCCGATTGGGGCATCTACAACGACATCTTTGTCGAGAACGAATATGATCCGCCGTTGCGGGACACACTGAGTCAGGCGACTGGTGGCGGTCCGGTGCGAATCCTGGACCTGGGCGCGAACGTCGGCTTCTTCGCACTGCGGGCGCTGCATCTTCGTCACCTGTTGAATGTGACCGCGCCGCTGGAGATCTGTTGTGTGGAGGGCAGCCCCAGGAATTTTCAGGAGTTGCGCTCGCGCGTTGGCTCCTTCGCCGGCCAGCTTCAATTGGTGCATGGCCTGGCTGGAGAACGCTCCGGCAACGCCGCGATCCAGCAGAGTGCCTCACATGGGATGACTCGGGTCGTGGCGGCGGCTTCCGGCACGGCACCCAAGGTGGGCTACGTGGATTTGATGGAACTGACTCGACGGTGGGAAACCATTGATTTGGTGAAGTGCGACATCGAGGGCTCCGAGGAGGCGGTGCTGAGGAATTATCCCGACCTCCTCCGCAAGACGCGCGGGCTGGTCATGGAGTTGCATCATCATCTGGTGGACATAACCAACTGCCGCCGACTGGTGCAGGCAGCCGGTTTGACCCACCATCGAATTCTGGCCGAACGACCCTATTGTTCGGTGGAATACTTCACCGCCGATGCGCCCAACCCTGATTTATGAACCTGACTGACCGACTCAAACGCAAGGCGTTGCACTGGAGTCTGCCGTTGCCCTTTCGGTGCCGCCACATTGAGTATTCCGCGCTGGCTTCGGCGGACGACGACCCGGGCCGGCCAAGTGAGCGGTTGTTTGACGTTGCGCTCGGCGCCGTCGCCGCGGCGCGCCGCCTGGATCTGTCCTGGATCTCGAAGCGGATGGTCTCGCCGCCTTACTACCCGGACGTGTGGCCCGGCGAGCACTACAAGCTGCTCGCGGCGCTGGTGCAGACGCTGCAACCGCGGCGCGTGGTCGAGGTCGGGACCTTCCAAGGCCTGGGCGCCCTGGCCCTGAAACACGCTCTACCGCCGCATGGAGAACTGATCACGCTGGACATCATCCCATGGCCGGAGATCAAAGACAGCGCATTGCGACCCTCCGATTTCGAGGATGGCCGGCTGCGACAGGTCATCGGTGATCTGAGCGTCCCAACCTTCTTCAGCAGTTTCGCGAGCACACTGACGGGGACAGATCTGTTGTTCGTGGATGCTCCGAAGGATGGACGTTTTGAGAGAACCTTGTTGCAACATTTGGCCACGATCCAGTTGCCGCGTCAGGCGCTCGTGGCTTTCGACGACATCCGCCAATGGAACATGCTGGACATCTGGCGGGAAATCGCCCGGCCCAAGCTGGACCTGACCTCCTTTGGACATTGGACCGGCACCGGCTTGATTGACTGGAATGGGTAGGTCCGCCCGGCGAAGCCTCCGAATGTCTCGATCTCGCCTTAAAGCTCACACGACTCGTCGCTTGCCATGAGGGTATTGGTGTTCGTCAACTCGCTCGGCACGGGCGGCACCGAGAAGGCCGCCTGCCGCTGGGCCAAGGGACTCAAGGAGCGCGGCCACGAGGTCAGCGTGCTGTCTTTGATTGACGGCCCGCGCCGTGCCGAAGTGGCCGCTCAAGGGATGGAAGCGCGCGTGGTGGCGACGGCCGCCCAGCCGGTGGCCGACGAAGTGGCCCGGCTGCGGCCCGACGTGATCCACGCCCATTCTCCCGGCCACCCACACATCGGCGATGTGTTGGGCGATGGACTGGCTTTGCTGCCCAAAATCCCCGTGGTGCAGACCAACATCTTCGCGCACTTGCGGAACGAGCGTGAGGCCGCCTGGACGGATTTTCGTTTGTTCGTGTCCTGGACGGGCGCGGTGCAAGCCGCCCGTCGCAGCTTCCGGCCACTGAACTTGGATTTCTTCCAGCGCTGCAGCGTGGCGGTCAATCCCATTGATCCCGATCCAGGTCCGGCAGTGGAAGCGGTAAAACGATTTCGCGCCTCGCTCGGAATTCGTGACGACGAGGTTGTCTTTGGTCATTTGGGGCGACCGGATGCCATTCGCTGGGATCAAACACCCATCCGGGCTTTTCGCCGGGCTTGGGAGGCGAAGCGCAACTTGCGGTTTCTCCTGCGCACGCCACCACCCGAAGTTACGGCTGCGGTGCGGAACGGACCACAAGCGGAGGCTTTCCTGGTGCTGCCGGTCACGGCCGACGCCGAAGAACTGCGCCTGACAAGCGCGGCGATGGATGCGGTCCTGCACTATTCCCGGGTGGGCGAGAGCTTCGGCTACGGCATTGCCGAGCCCATGAACCTGGGCAAGCCAGTGATCGTAAACACGACACCGTGGGACGGACAGGCGCAAGTGGAACTGGCGCGACATGGAGAAGCCGGCTTCGTGGTGGGCACGCAGCAGCAGATGACTCACGCGATCTTACGATTGGCCAGTGATCCGGCGCTGCGGCAGACCATGGGCAACGCGGCCCGGCGCCACATTCAATCTCTGGCCAGCCCCGAAACCTCCCTCGACCGACTGGAACAAGCGCTGGCGGCAACAGTGCAAGGCAAACCCAATCCTTTGGCCGATGAGGACCTCCAACGCGCCCAGGCCGCCGCGGCTTACCTGGATCGCCACCAATTCGGCCATACGTGGCAGGAGCAGTTGGCACTGCGGGTGCGCTACTATCGGGTGCGGTTTCATCAGTGGCGGCACGCACGACGTCGGCCTCCCCTTTGAAGAAATGCTCGACAGCCGGGGAATGGCCCGCCGATGTTATGCGCCGCACCGGGTATGATCTCCATATCGCTTGTTGTCTGTGTTTGCACCGAGAAGGACCTTTTGCGTCGGCTGCTGGACCGGACGCAGGGTCTTTTCGACGACCTGGTGGTGGTGCATGACGGTCCCGACACCCGCAACGTGCGCGAGGTTGTGGAACCGGCCGGGGGACGGTTCTTCGAGCGGGCGCGCGAATACCAGCAGGAGCCGCACTGGCCGTTTGCCTGGGGACAGGCGGCGCATGACTGGATTCTGCGGCTGGATGCGGATGAATTTCCCAGCGAGGAACTGAAGCAATGGTTGATCAAATTTCGTGCGGGGGCGGAACCGCCCGGCGAAATTTCCGGCTACACCTGCAACTGGCCCTGGTGGAACGGACGGCGCGCGGTGGCAAAGAAGTGGCCGCAGGGGAGGCACTTCCTGATCCACCGCCAGCGGGTTCGATTCTTTGGCATGGTGGAGCAAGTGCCCGTGCCGGACGGCCGCTTCGAATTCCTTGATCTGGTGCTGCACCATCAACCTGTCAGGAAATCTCACGGCCTTTACAATGTGCTTTGCCGAAAGCAAGCCTACCATTGGCGCAACTGCATTTCCCGGTCGCTCTTGGGGCGGCCCACGGATTTGAACTGCTGGCGGTGGGAGGATCCGCGGTGGCCGCTGGTTTGGGAACAAATTCGCCGGCGTCCCTTTCGGACCGCATTGAACCGGTTGTGCGTCTGGACGCTGCGCGGGATGCGCGACCAATGGCGGGTGGAGGGACGGGTTTATCCGCTGGTGGCGGCCAGCGCGCCGGTTTACCACGCCCTGCTTTGCTTGCGCTATTGGTGGCTGGCTCGCGCCAAGGGCCTCAGCCGCTCCTGAACCTCAAGCTTGCTTTGGCAGATTCCAAGCTCTGGAGCAGAGCCGGAGCGAGCCAGGTCCCAACAGCCGAATCACTCGCTGAAACATGGCATAGCCCACCGAGGGTGGCCGGCTATGGACAAACAACCACCAGTTGTAAGCGAGCAAGGGCGCGGGAAACTTTCTGGCATAGTTCAACAACACCCTGCTCGGAATGGGAGCATGCGCAAGCGGCTTGGCCCGGTCAAAGGGCACAGAAATGTTCTTCCGCTGATGCAGCAGGCGGAGATTGCGCTTGCGCTGCATGTTGTCGAGCGCCCACTTCCAGCCCTGCCGCACCACGCGGCAACTCTCCCGCTCGGCGCTGTCGTGCGTCCGCACAATCGAAACTTCGGTTGCCGTCTGCGCTCCCCCGCCATGAGTCGCCAGCCGGAACCAGAGATCCCAGTCGCCGGTGAAGCGGGAGTGAGGTCGCACGCCGCCGAGCCCCCGGGCATCGGCCACGCGAAACAATTGACCGGGAAAATAGACAAAACACCGGTCGGCAAATTCTACGAGGTCAATGAGTCGCCAACCGGCCGGCCACGAGACTTGCGGCGCGGGATGATGTTGCCCCCGCTCATCAATGATGGCTGAACGGCCGAAATACAGGCTCTGTTGGGGCGACTTGCGCGCCAGTTCGAGCATGCTCGCCACGAACCAAGGGTGCAGGAGGTCGTCATCGTGCAGGATGGAAATCCAGGGAGTCTGGCAATACTCCAGGCATGCGTTCCAGTTGTCGAACAAGCCGCGGTTGCGCGGGTTGCGGAGGTAGGTGATCCGCGATCCAAATTCTCCGACAATCAGGTCGCGAAGCCGGGGATCGGGGGAACAATCCTCGACCACGATGACCTTTACCGGCAAGGTCTGTTCCAGGGCGCTGCGAATCGCGCCGAGCACGAACTGACTCCGGTTGTAAACCGTTACCGCAATCGTGATGTGCTCGGGCCGCAGGTCGAAGGACGGCCCATGGTCAACGAGGTTCACCGGCGGCAGCATTTCAGACCGCGCAACACCGTGCAAGCGCACTGTGATCGGCGCGGGAAACCGGAGCAGAATTCGAGGTCCTTTGACAGGCCACGGTGCCTTCGCCTGACTGCCTGGCGGGTCTTTTGCGCTGGCGTACCAGTGTCAGATTGCTAGGTTCGCCGCATGTCTTTGACTGGTTTCCTGCGAGCCCGCTGGTATCAGCTTGTGCGATTGTGGACGATCCGCAAGTTGCGCCGGCAGCCTTCCGCCATGAGTCTGGCGCGGTCGAACTGGCAGCGGAGTCTTGAAGATCCGACTGGCTTCTACTTTGAATGTTTCCGTCATTTTCACCGGGAACTGCCGGTCGAGATCAGGGAGCACCGCGCTTACTTCACCCGCGAGCGCCGCGGCTTCGGCGAGGACGCGTTCCACGTGATGTGGCAATTGCTGTTGCAGGAGTTCCGGCCGGGCAACTTCCTGGAGATTGGTGTGTTCCGCGGGCAGGTCATCAGTCTGGTGACGTTGTGGTCTCGACGGGCGGGAGTTCCTTGTGAGGTCTGGGGTATCTCGCCGTTTTCCGGCAGCGGCGATTCTACCTCGAGTTATCGGCGTGACTTGGATTACTACCGGGACACTCTTCAGAACTTTGATCACTTTGGCTTGCCGCATCCCAGGTTGCTGCGCGCCGGCTCCACCGATCGCGAGGCTGTGGAACTGATCGGCTCGCGGTCCTGGGACATGATCTACATTGACGGCAACCATGATTACGAAGTGGTGCAACAGGACTGGGACGCGTGCTCGAACAGCATCAAGTCCGGAGGCATCATTGTCCTGGATGACGCGGGTCTGACCACGAATTTCCAGCCGCCGGTCTTCGCCACGGCCGGCATTGAGGGGCCGTCGCGCGTGGCCGGGGAAATTGACCGGGCCCGCTTCCGGGAAGTGCTGCAGGTGGGCCATAATCGGGCATTTCAGAAGATCGGGTAGAATGAAGGTCGCGCTTCTGGTGGTGGACAACCGCGGGTTGCTGGATGACTGCGGCAATCCGATACCGCATTTCGGGACCGCGCCCGAGGCGCTTTTGCAGGGTTTTGCCAGGATGCCGGAGTTGGAGGTGCATGTCGTTTCGACAATTCGGGAGCGGGTGCGTTCACCCGAGTTTCTTTCCCCGAACCTCCGCTTCCACAGCCTGGTCGTGCCCAAGCTCGGTTGGATGCGCACGCTCTATCAGGGTTGCGTCCGAGCCACCCGACGAAAGCTGCGCGAAATCCGGCCGGACATTGTTCACGGCCAAGGCACCGAGTTCGACGGAGCGATAAGCGCCGTGCGCTCGGGGTTTCCGAATGTCATCACCCTGCATGGGAACATGGCGGAGATGGCCCGGGTGCTCCGGGCGAGACCCCTGTCGTTTTATTGGCTGGCGGCGCGACTGGAGACTTTTGCGGTGCGCCGCACCCGTGGGGTTTTCTGCAACTCGGCGCACACCGAGGATTCCGTAAGACAGCGCGCCGGACGCTGCTGGCGCGTGCCCAACGCCGTCCGTGAACAGTTCTTCGAGAAACTGCCCGTTCAACAGCCGGCGTCTCAGTGCGTGATTCTGAATGTGGGGGTGATCTGCGAGTACAAGCGCCAGTTGGAATTGCTGAAGCTGGCCGAGTCATTGCATCGGTCGGAACCGGCGGTCACTTTCCGCTTCCTGGGCCGGGCGAATCCGCAAAGTCCTTACGCCCGGACGTTCATGGAGAGGATCAAAGCGGGTGAACGGGAGGGTTACGCCTCGTACACCGGTGCGAAGGACACCGCTGGATTGATTGAAGCGTATGACACCGCTTCGGGGATGGTGCATGTACCGACTGCGGAGTCGTTTGGCCTGGTGGCGGCCGAGGCGCTGGCGCGCAACTTGAAATTCTTCGGCACGAGAGTGGGCGGGATACCGGATATTGCCGAAGGCGCCGAGGGGGCGGAGCTTTTCGCGGAAGAGGATTGGGCGGGCTTGCGGGACGCGATCACGCGGTGGGTGCGCCGCGGCTCACCCCGGCCACGAGCCGCCGCGGCGATCATGCGCGCCCGGTACCACCCGGAAGTGGTGGCGCGCCGCCACGTGGAAATCTATCAGGAGGTTTTGAGCAGTCGCTCGTAAACGGATTTCAAGTCCTGCGCGACCTCCAGCCAACTGTAGAGACGCACCTTCGGCGCGGCGAGCTTGGGACATTCATCGTAAAACTGCCTCAGGATTTCGGCGTCCCGATCCGGCCGGCCGGCAAAGCAACAGACCTGGCTGCCGAAGCGCTCCCGCACCCACTTTTGATCCGGCAAAAGCAAGGGCAACCCGCAGGCTGCGGCTTCGTGGGCCGAGAGGCACCAATTCTCGAACCGGCTCATCAGCACAAAGCCCCGGGAGCGCTGCAACAGTTCGACCATTTGCGATTCGCTGCCGGTATGCGGCAAGTATTTTACATGCTGCCCGTCCACCAGCTTCTGGAACGCCTTCCAATAGGGTTCAGCTTCACTGTACGGCTTGCCCACGAACAGGATGGGGACTCTTGCCCGTTGGGCGAGAAGGGCCAGTTCGACCATGCGTTTCCGCCCGGTGATCGTGCCCGTGCAGATGAGATGCGGCTCGCTTCGATCCCCAGGACCGGCTTTCAGGAAGGCGTCGGAAAGTCCATACGGAACACAGGTAACCCGGTCGCCCGGCACGCCGTAAACGCGCTCGAGCACCACTTTTTCCGCTTGCAGCGAAACCACGTGGTGGTCGGCCTCCCGATAGGTTTTCCAGGCCGGCGGCGCCGGCAGCGGGAGCGACTGCACGACGCGCGTCACCACCGACTGGAGCGTCAGGGCCAGATCGCTGCGATTGCAGGTGGCGGTAAACAGGTTGTTCAGGAGAAAACGCACTCCTTTCGTACGCGCGTGACCCGCGTAGTTGCCGCTGGGGACCCCGAAGAAATGGATGACATCGGGCCGCTGGGTTTCGTCCCACCAGTGCAGGTAATCGGCATCCACGCCGAGTTCCCGCAGCCGCGCCCGCGTTTGTTCGATCTGGGTCTGCATGCCCCCGTGCGCCAGACTGAAGGGAACGTGACAATCAATCAGTACTTTCATCCGCGACAAAGAAGTGGTTAGCAGCGTTACGCAGTCAAGGGTAGAGGCGACTTTTTGAGGCAAGTGGCGTTTTCCGTGGCCCATCAGCGGGCATCGGTTTTTGGGCATCCAGGAAGCCACCGAGACTGCTGGCAAGGAGGGATTCTGCAAGTGGGCATGAAAGTGTTGCAAACGATACCCGATCCTGCTAGTAGCATGACGTCAAAACCACGCTCGTGTTCCAGGTGAGAATAGCATGAAACAAATTGGTGATCGTCGCAGGCGGCTTCGGATTCGCATACCCAAGGACGCTTGGGCCATGTTGAGGTCAGTCTGGTCGGTCGGGCGTCGGGGGCATTGAAAGTTGCATGAGTAACGTCCAATCGGCATTGCGGTCGCTCGTCGTTTACGCGATCTGCGTTCCCGCCGCGATCTTCCTGGGTTATCTGCTGGCCAATCCGCTGCAACGCGAGGCCTTCGTCACGGTTTCCCTCGTGTTGGCCCTCCTCTGTTCGCCGCTGCTCATCCGGTATCACTACCCGCTCATGTTGCTGTTGTGGAACGCCACGGCAGTTCTGTTCTTCGTGCAGGGGCGGCCGACCTTCGGCGCCGCCGCCATTGCGTTCAGCTTCATGCTTTCGCTGACCCGGCGGACCCTGGACCGACGTTACCAGTTTCTGAAAGTTCCCAGTCTGACACGGCCGCTGATCTTTCTCGTGATCGTGATTCTGGTGACGGCCCAACTGACCGGTGGAATCGGCTTGCGCGCGCTCGGAGGCGAGGTCTATGGCGGAAAGCGCTATCTGCTGCTGTTGCTGTCCATCTTGGGATACTTTGCCATCACGGCTTACCGCATTCCCCCGGACCGGGCCGCGCTATATGTAGGATTGTTCTTCCTCGGTGGGGTCACCAACCTCATCGGCGACCTTTTTCCGATCCTCGTTTCTTGGATGCCGTTCTTGTTCTGGCTGTTCCCGATTTTTTCCACCGACACCTCAACCATCGAACTGGGTTCGACACGCCTGGTGGGTTTGAGCGCCGCATCCGCCGCGATCTTCTGTTACATGCTGGCCAGGCATGGGGTGCGGGGATTGATGTTATCGGGCAAGCCCTGGCGCTTTGTCATTTTCGTGCTCTGCTCCGGGATCGGACTTCTGGGTGGATTCCGCTCTACGCTGTTGTTCATGCTCTTGTGCTTCGGTCTTCAGTTCTATCTCGAGGGGCTGCATCGCACGAAGTTGTTACCGGTTCTGGCGATCAGTGGGGTTCTCTTGGCTGCCGTGGCTCTGCCTTTTACGTCGAAACTCCCCTTCACTATCCAGCGCGCGCTGGCCGTGCTGCCGGTACCCCTCGACCCGGTGGCAAAGTACTCCGCGCAGATATCCTCGGACTGGAGACTGAACATGTGGAAGGCCGTGCTGCCTCAGGTCCCGCAATATCTCTTGCTGGGCAAAGGCCTGGCTTTTTCACGCTCGGACTTCGATGCCACCACCGAGCAGGCGTTCCAGTTAAATGCCATCTCCGAGGATCAGATCGGTGCGGCGCTTGCGGGCGACTACCATAACGGCCCCCTTTCGGTGATCATTCCGTTCGGCATTTGGGGGTTGGGTGGGCTGATCTGGTTTTTGATCGCAGGTTACCGTGTCCTTTTGAACAACTACCGTTACGGCGATCCGGCGCTCCGGATCATCAATGCGTTCCTGCTGGCCGATTTCCTCACGCGGGTCTTCATGTTCTTCCTGGTGGTGGGCGGGTTTGCCTCGGACATGCTGCATTTCGCCGCCGTGGTGGGACTCAGTGTCAGCTTGAACGGCGGAAAGGCCAAGCCCTCGCTTCCAGAGGAAACAACGCCGGATCCTGATCTCGCGCCCGGCTTCATCAGTCCTACGCGCAGGGTGCTGGGCCGATGATGGGGCAGCGTCCTTGCGCTGCTCTCTGCGGCGGAGCGAAACGAAAAAGATGGTCCCGCCGGGGGCTCTTTCCGGTCAGATGATAAAATCAAACGGCCCGCCCGGTTCCTGGCGCAGCTTGCGCCAGCGCTCGCACAGGTCGGCGACCGTGACGTTTTCCAGAATCTTCACCGTGGCTTCCCGCACTTCCTTCATCACGCTGCGAATCGGACAACGGGCTTCATCCGGGCACGAGCACTTTTCGTAGTATCGCTCACTCACACAACTGACCGGCGCCAGCGGGCCGTCCACGTGCCGGACGATCTCGGCCAGCGTGATTTGCTGCGGAGGGCGGCGCAGCCGATACCCCCCAGCCACGCCCCGCTTGCTTTCCACCACCCCGGCGGATTTAAGGTCGTTGAGGATTTGCTCGAGAAACCGCTTTGGGATGCTCTGTTGATCAGCGATGGCCTGGATTCGGACCACGGAGTCGTCCTCAAGGTAATCTCTCCCCAGCACCAACAAGGCTCGCAACGCGTATTCGCCTCGAACGGTCAGCTTCATCTCCGCCCATTTAACAACCTCTATTCACCGAGTCAAGTATTGGATCTTGAATCTTGTAGTTAACTATTTACAAGCATCTTGTAAATATACATTGATTTAGTATGGCATTGGATTAGAGTTCAAACGAGAGCTGACTGAATCAGGTCTCCGAGTCATGAAGTGCTTTACGGGCGTGAATCTGAAGACGTTTTTTTTGGTGAGTGCGTTGGGCATCGCCGCAGCGAGTTCAGGTGGTGCGAGAGACGTCACTCTGCTGAACGTTTCATACGACCCGACCCGGGAACTCTATCTC
Organism: Verrucomicrobiia bacterium; assembly: GCA_011525685.1. GTDB lineage: Bacteria > Verrucomicrobiota > Verrucomicrobiia > Limisphaerales > JADLHS01 > WYBW01. Next base: position 50,224 of record WYBW01000009.1, on the reverse strand, counting down.
GAATTCAACGCCGCGTTCGCGAAACATTGGAAGGAAAAGACCGGCGACACTGTCACCGTCAAACAATCCCACGGCGGCTCCAGCAAACAGGCGCGTTCGGTCATTGACGGTTTGCGGGCCGACGTGGTGACCCTGGCGCTGGCCTACGACATTGACGCCATCGCGGAGAGGTCGAAGGCATTGCCCCCCGACTGGCAGCAACGCCTCCCCGGGAATAGTTCACCCTATGTTTCGACCCTCGGTTTCCTGGTTCGCAAAGGAAATCCGAAAGACATCAAGGACTGGGATGATCTGGTCAAACCAGGGATTTCCGTCGTCACGCCCAATCCGAAAACTTCCGGGGTGGCGCGATGGAATTATCTGGCTGCTTGGGGTTATGCGTTGAAGGCGAACCAAAACGACCAGAAAAAGGCGCAGGAATACGTCGCCAAACTCTACAAGAATGTTCCAGTGCTCGATTCCGGCGCCCGCGGCGCCACCACCACATTCATTGAGCGCGGCATTGGCGACGTGCTCATCAACTGGGAAAATGAGCTGTTGCTCGTGACGCGGAAAACCAACCCCGGTCAATTTGAAATCGTCATGCCTACCGTCAGCATCCTGGCCGAGCCGGCCGTGGCGGTGATTGATCGGAATGTGAACCGCAAAGGCACGGCGGACGTGGCCCGGGCTTACCTGGAGTATCTCTATTCCGAGACGGGCCAGGAAATCGCCGCCAAGCATTTCTACCGGCCGACTTTGGAGTCCGTCGCGGCGAAACACACGGACACGTTTCCAAGGCTGGAACTGTTCACGGTCGCCGAAATGTTCGGCGGCTGGCAGCAGGCGCACCGCGATCACTTCACCGAGGGTGGATCGTTTGACAGAATCTACAAACCGTGATCGCAGTTCGTCGCTCCGGGCACAGCCCGGTTCACAATTCGCCACCGCGCCAATTCTGACGCAGCAATCATCATGATCCGGAACCTGTGCGTCGCTCGCCCCATTCTGGGGTTGTGCGGACGAGCGACGAAAAGCTAGTCTTGCAGCACGCTTGGCTGACGGGCAGAACCGAAAGCGTCCGGCGGACGCACGCTGATATTCACTGTCATGGCTGATTTTCAACAGAACGTGGTGCCGACCTTGACCTTGCTCAAGGATGAAGATCTGGCACGCATGGAGAAGAGCATCGTCCGCACCGCGCGCCGCGCGCCGATCGGCGTCATCATTCCCGCATTGTTTAGTGATCTGTCGTCGCCGGCCATGCAGCACATCATCGCCGAACTGGCCGGGATGCACTTCGTCAAGCGGGTCTATATCAGCCTGGATCGCAGCAGCGAGGAACAGTTCGGGCAGGCGCGAGAGATCGTGAAACCGCTGGGTGAAAAGGGCGCACTGCTCTGGAACGACGCGCCCGCCGTTCAAGCGGTGCTGGACAAGATCGGACAGGTCCTGCCGTTGGGAGCGCGGGGCAAGGGCCGTGCCGTGTGGACCGCCCTGGGCTATGCGTTGGGCAAAGCGGAGGTTTCCGTGCTGGCATTTCACGACGCCGACATCCTGACCTACGACCGCGGTTTCCTGCTTCGCTTGCTCTATCCGGTGGTGCATCTGCGCTATCAATTCGCCAAGGGCTTCTACGCCCGGTACTCGGATCGCCTGCATGGGCGGGTGGCCCGGCTGTTCTACTTTCCGTTCGTCAAGGCCCTGCGCGACGTGCTGGGTAAACTGGACTTCCTCGAATACATGAGCGACTTCCGTTACCCGCTGTCCGGCGAGTTCGCCACGTTTTCCAGCCTCGCGACGGATTTGCTCTTTCCCTCGGATTGGGGCATCGAGGTGGGCGTGCTGGCGGAGATGTATCGCATCACGCGGCCGCACCGCATCTGCCAGGTGGAGATCACGGGGCGCTACGATCACAAGCATCAGGACGTGGGCGAGGACGCCAACACTGGATTGCAAAAGATGGTTTCGGATATTGCGCGAACGTTTTTCACGCGGCTCTCGGCGGAAGGTTCGATCCTGACCCACGACTTTCTGCGCACCCTCAAGCACACCTATCTGGCCAACGCGCGGAGCTATGTGCGCATCTATGAATCCCACGCAGAGATGAACAGCCTGCCCAAGTTCGACCGGCACCAGGAACTGGGATTGATCGAGGCCTTTGCCGGCGCGCTGGATCGCGCGTTCGCCGAATACCAGGATCATCTGTTTGGCTCGCCGTTGATTCCCGAATGGCGGCGCATCGAAGTGGCGTTGGAGGGCGTGCTGCCGGAACTGGTCGGCGCCTTCGAGGCGCAAGCGCAGCCCTCGCCCGCTTCTCCTGCATGAGACGTGCTCCCCTCTCGCCCTGCTGCCTGGTGTCGAGGTCCGGCGACCCTGTGAGGAAAGTCGCTGGTGCTGATCTTTCCTTCCCGGTGAAACCGAACTTCCAACCTGGCCGAGGTCGTGCTTCGGCGCGTGCCAGATGATCGCCAAACGCCACAATCCGCTGCCGGGATTCGGCCTGACGATGGGCTGCACGATTCTGTACTTGAGCGTCATCGTGCTCATCCCGATCGGCGGCCTCTTCCTGCGCACGCTGGAAATGTCGTGGGCGGATTTCTGGCGGCTGGCCACGGCCGACCGCGCGCTCGCGGCCTACAAACTCACGTTCGGGGCGTCGCTCATTGGCGCGTCAATCAACGCAGTCTTCGGGACCATCGTGGCCTGGGTGCTGGTGCGTTATGAATTCCCCGGCAAACGGTTCTTCGACGCGCTGGTGGACTTTCCCTTCGCGCTGCCCACGGCCGTGGCGGGCCTGACGCTCTCCAACTTGTTTGCGGCGAATGGCTGGCTGGGACAGTTCCTGGTGCCGATGGGGATCAAAGGCTCCTTCACGCCGTTGGGGGTGGTGATCGCGCTGACCTTCATCGGCCTGCCCTTCGTGGTGCGGACGCTGCAACCCGTGCTGGAGAGCTTCGAGCGCGAGGTCGAGGAAGCCGCAGCCACTCTGGGAGCGGGCCGGTTGCGCACGTTCTTCTCGATCGTGGCCCCGACCTTGTTGCCGGCCATCATCACGGGTTTCGCCCTGGCGTTCGCGCGCGCCATCGGGGAGTACGGCTCGGTGATTTTCATCGCGGGCAACAAGCCGTACGAGTCGGAAATCGCTCCGCTGCTCATCGTGATTCGGCTGGAGGAATACGATTACACCGCGGCCATGGCGCTGGCGGTGGTGTTGCTGGTCGTTTCCTTCCTGTTGCTCATCACCATCAACCTGCTGGAACGGTGGGCCAGCCGTTATCAAACCTGACCATGGGCGGCAATGTTTCCAGAATGAATCGCGACGCCACCGCCAAGTCCCAGCGCGGCACGGAAGAATCGCCGCTGGTCAAAGGTCTGCTCGTCGGCGTGTGCGGGCTGTTTCTCGCGGTCTTTCTGCTGCTGCCGTTGATCAACGTGTTCGCGCAGGCGCTGGCCAAGGGCTGGCAGTTGTATTGGGCGTCGCTGCGCGAACCCGACAGTCTCGCGGCGATCAAACTGACGCTGCAAATCGCCGCCATCGTCGTGCCGCTGAACACGCTGTTCGGCGTCTGCGCGGCTTGGGCCATCGCCAAGTTCGAGTTCCGCGGCAAATCACTGCTGATCACCCTCATTGATCTGCCGTTCGCCGTTTCGCCGGTGGTGGCCGGGTTGATCTACGTGATCATGTTCGGCTTGCAGGGTTATCTCGGCCCGTGGCTGGACCGGCACGACATCCAGATCATCTTTGCCGTGCCCGGGATTGCGCTGGCCACCATCTTTGTCACGTTCCCGTTTGTCGCGCGCGAGTTGATTCCCGTGATGCAGGCGACGGGCCGCGAGCAGGAGGAAGCCGCCTTGACCCTGGGCGCGGGCGCCTGGCGGACCTTTTGGCACGTGACTTTGCCGAGCGTGAAGTGGGGATTGCTTTATGGCATCATCCTGTGCAACGCGCGCGCGATGGGCGAATTCGGCGCGGTTTCGGTCGTGAGCGGCCACGTCTCGGGCGTCACGAACACCATGCCCTTGCACGTCGAAAAGCTCTACAACGAGTATCAAGGCCCGGCGGCATTCGCGGTGGCCAGTCTGCTGGCGTTGCTGGCGCTGGTGACGTTGGGTCTCAAAACGCTGCTGGAATGGAAGCAGCAGCGGGAATATCAGAATGCCCAGGTGTCCGCAACGGAAGCCGCCGTGGGCCGCCAACCAGAATGAGCATCGAACTGAGAAACATCACCAAGCAGTTTGGCGCGGTGGCCGCCGTCAACAACGTCTCCTTTTCCGTGAAGGAGGGCGAGTTGATGGCGCTGCTCGGGCCCAGTGGCGGCGGCAAGACCACCGTGTTGCGCATGATCGCCGGCCTGGAAGAGCCCACCTCCGGGGACATTTTCATCCAAGGCCAGCGGGTGAACGACCTCTCCGTGCAACAACGCAACATTGGTTTCGTGTTCCAGAATTACGCCCTGTTCAAGAACATGAACGTGTTCAAGAACATCGCCTTCGGCCTCAAGATCAAGAAATGGAAACGCCGTGACATCAAGGCGCGCGTGGCCGAGTTGGTGAAGCTGCTGGGACTGGAAGGACTGGAGAAACGTTACGCCCATCAACTCTCCGGCGGTCAACGCCAGCGCGTGGCCATCGCCCGCGCCCTCGCGCCCAAACCCAGCGTGCTGCTGTTGGACGAACCGTTCGGCGCCGTGGACGCCAAGATTCGACAGGAGCTGCGCGAATGGCTGGTTACGCTGCATCATGAACTGAGCGTGACGACCATTTTCGTCACGCACGACCAGGAGGAGGCGATGGAGGTTTCGAATCGCATCGTGATTTTTTCCAAGGGCGATCTCGAACAGCTTGGCACGCCCCGTGAAGTTTATGAGCAACCGGCCAATGAATTCGTGGCGCGGTTCGTGGGCGTGATGAACGTGCTCGAAGCGGAGGTGAAAGATGGCGTGGCCCGGGTGGGCGAGCTGCAATTCGCCGCGGGCGACCAGCCGGACGGCGCCCGGCTGCGGATTGGTTTCCGGCCCTATGCCGTGCAGGTTTCCCCGGACGTGAATCTGTATCCTTATCGGGCCGTTTTGATCCGGACGTATTTCTTGGGCATCATGCTGCGCCTGGAATTTGAGCTGGGCTCGGGACTTGTGTTGCGCAGCCGCATGACCAAGGAGGAATACGCGCAATTGGGCTTGGAGGACGGAAAGGCCGTGTCCCTTCAAATTCGCAACTACCGGGTCCTGGCCGCCGAGGAGAGCGCCCTTCCGCCGGAGCGACAAAGCGCCTACCAACCCCCGCCGAGCATTGCGGAGAATATTTGATCGTTCGCGGCATCCAGAGGACTTCCGACTGGCTCAATCAAGGGTGGCGCGGGGGCAGGATGGTGCTTCCAGTGGCCGAAACCGACTGCCTGAACCATGCCGTCGGCGGACCCGGTCAAGGTGTGCGATCGGCAAATTCAATCCTCACAGTCTTGGGGCTCTGGGCCGGCTCAGCTTGGAAGACGGGTTCGATCAGGGTGGTGGTCTTCTGGCGATGTTCGGTCCACCAAGCCGCACGCCGTTCCCGCGTCCAAACCTCGGGCAGCCGGCACGCGCTCAATAGCTCCGACATTTCAGCCGCGGATTGCGGTCGGGCGGCCGGGTTTTTCTCGAGGCAGCGCATCAACAGTGTTTCCAGTTCCGGAGCAATGGCCTTTCCCGCGCGCTTTCCGGGCGGCTCGGGAAGCTCGTCCAAATGCTTGCGGCACAGTTCCGCGATGGTGTCGCCGTCGAAAACCTCCTTGCCGGTCAGCAGGAAATAACCCAGCGCGCCCAGTGAATAAATGTCGCTGCGCGCGTCAGCCTGGTTGCAGTCGCGGATGGCTTCCGGCGCGATGAAGTTGGGCGTGCCCACGATGCCATCCGCGCCGGGTGTTTCCAGCAGGACGGGTTGGTCCGCCTGGACGTTGATCTGTTTCACCAAGCCGAAATCGAGCACCTTCACAATGTCCGGCACACCGCCGCGGTCGCACAGAAAGACGTTCGCCGGCTTGATGTCGCGATGAATCAGGCCCACGCCGTGCGCCTCGGTCAGTGATTCGCAGATTTGCCGGAGGATGTGGACCACGCGCTCCTGCGGCTGCGGACCGTAGCGATGAACCAAGTCGTGCAGGTTCAATCCGTCGAGATATTCCATCGCGTAGTAGAAGATCCCGTCGGGCGTGTGGCCGTAATCGAAGACCTGGATCGTGTTCGGGTGCGTCAGGCGACAGGTCAGGCGGACCTCCTGCTCGAAGCGCGCGATGGCGTCGCGATCCGCCCTGTCCGGCAGCAACAATTTGATGGCCGTCTCACGTCGCAGCAATGCGTGATGAGCCTTGTAAACCACGCCCATGCCGCCCGCGCCAATCTTCTCCGAAAGCTGGTATTGGCCGAGTTGCCGCGCCTTCAATTCCGCCTCCGTCACCCGTCGCCGCCAGACCACTTGCAGAAAGGACAACAGCAGAATCACCACTGACGACAGGATCAGCAGCAGAAACAGGATCGAGAACACGTTCCGCACCAGGCGCAGGGGCCGGTAGGCTTCGCGGGCGTCCAGTTTGGTGCCCACGCCGAAACTGTATTTCGGCAGCCAGCGCCACGCGCCCACCGTCGGCACGCCGCGATAATCCCGGAACGGCTCGACCTCCACGCCGGCGCCGCCAGCGATGGCCTGTTCGACCATGTGGATGAGCGGCCAGGTGGAATTCGTGCCGGCCTCGAAGCCTCGTGTCAAATCGCCGCCCGGGTCGCGCAATTGGAGTGTCAACGCCGAGACGGTTCCCGGCTCGTCCTTCAAGAGCCCGAGTTTCTTCAACTGTTCGTCGAAGCGACTTTTGGAAATCATGAGGCCATCCGCGTCGAAGGCGAAGGTTTCGCCGGATTCGTCCGAGCGCGCCACCGAAAGGATGCGGGAGAATTCCGCGTCCGGATTCAGGAGGAGCGAAAGCGCGCCGCGGGTGTGGCCCTGGTCGTCCTTCACCGGCGCCGACACCTGCATGACGGCCAGATCGCGGAAGGGACGGAATTCCCGGCGCGTTGTCCCGGGAGCGTTGGTGCCGTCCAGGCGAGGCCCGAACCTGACAGGAGGAGGTCCCTCGCCGGGTGGCGGCGGTGGGCGGCGCTGGTTCTCCGGAGGTCTGAGCTTGAACGGGGTGATGAGGATCGGCTCTCCGGTGGCGAACAACTCCTGATACTTCGACTGCAATTCCTCGAACACCTGTTCGCCCAAGCGGCCGCGACCACGTCCCGTGTCGGCGATCACCGTAAGATTGGTGCTGACCAGGTGCGCCATGCCGTAGCCGAGCGTGCGCAACCGGTCCGCCAGTTGTTCGCGGGCAATCGCCTGCCGCGACCACTCGGCGAACGCGGTGCGGTTCGTCAGGCCGGTGGCGGAACGCTCGAACAATTCGAGCGCCACGGCCCGGAAGCGCGGTTCGCCGGCCAGGGCGGCGGCGATGCGCTGCTGGTTTTCCATCCAGATTTCCAGCGCGGTGACGTTGGCTTCGAGGGTGGACTGCAAATCGCCGCGCAGTTCCTGTTGAATCGTGCGGCGCAACTGGCGGTCGGCCCACCAGCCCGCCCCGCCGACCAGCAGGGCCAGGAACAATGGCACGAGCCAGATGGGTTTGCCGCGCGTCATGCGTGCATCATACGACAGGGAAAGACGCCGGCGGGAGGAAAAATGTTTCAGCGTGGTTCCGGGAGGACTGCGACAGTCTCAGCAAACCCGGCGCTAATTTGGGTGCCGAAAGCATTTGCAACGATGCATCCGGGCTTTGGCTCGTTGACTGCCAGAGACGGCCGCAAAAGTATGAGCCGGTTGGGTCAAGACGATTCGGCGGATGACTCCCGCCACCTCGTGTTCAATCTGCGAGCGACCTTTCTTTCACAGATTTGCAACCCGCCGTGGAGGCGCGTCAAACCGGCGTCAAACATTCCCCAGCCGCCCGGTCGAATCACCAAAGCGCTCCAATCCCTTCACCCCCATGCGATCGGCCATGCAGAGGAAGAGGTTGCTCGCGGGCTTGGCCCCGTGCTTGACGTAGCGGCCCGGCGTCAACGCGCCGCCGCCCGCGCCGGCCAGGATGATGGGCAGGTTGTGGTGCGTGTGACGGTTGCCGTCGGCATTGCCGCCGCCATAAACGATCATCGAGTTGTGCAGGAGCGAGTTGCCGTCCACATCCTTCGTGCTCTGCAGCTTCTCGAGGAACTTCGCAAACTGCCTGGCGTACCACAGATCAATCTGCTCGAGCTTCCGGATTTTCTCGGCGTCCTCCATGTGGTGCGACAGGTCATGATGCCCTTCCGGCACGCCGATGTCCGCAAACGACTTGTTGCTGCCGTCGTGGGCGAGCAGGAAGGTGGCGACGCGGGTGGAATCCGTCTGAAACGCTAGCACCAGCATGTCGAACAAGAGCTGCATGTGCTCGGCGTAACTGGCGGGAATGCCCTCGGGAGTCTCCACACCGGGGTCCTCGACCTTGCCGAAGCGTTCGGCCTTCTCGATGCGCGTTTCGATGTCACGCACGCCGGTGAGGTATTGATCCAGCTTGGCCTTGTCGCCCGAGGGAAGCCGCTGTTGCATGCTGCGCGCGTCTTCGAGAACGAAGTCCAGGATGGATCGCTGTTCCTGCTGCCGGCGCCGGAGGTTCTCAGCCCGTTCGCCGGGGGCGCCGGCGCCGAACAGCCGCTCGAACACGAGACGCGGATTGGCCTCCGGCGTCATGGGCGTGGTCGCCGAACTCCAGGCCAGGTTGAATTGATAGGCGCAGGAATAGCCTGAATCGCAGGCCCCGGAACGTCGTTCCTTCTCGCACGAAAGTTCCAGCGACGGAAACCGGGTCAGATGCCCGATCTCCCGGGCGATGACCTGGTCAATCGAAATGCCGGCGCGAATGTCGGTGGCGCTCTTCTTCATGCGCACACCGGTGAGGAAGGTGCCATTGGCCCGGGCATGGTCGCCCGCGCCATCCGGGCCGGCGGTGGCGTTCCGGTGATCCAACCCGCCGAGCACCTGGATCTGCGATTTGCAGGACTCGAGCGGCTGCAACGTGCGGCTCAGTTCAAAATCGGCGCCCTCGGTCTTTGGCCACCAGGCCTCGGGGATGGTCCCGTTCGGGATGTAAACGAAGGCTGCGCGCAGGGGCGCACCCGTCGGCGTGACGCCCATCTGACCACCGGCGGCGGCCAGCGACTTGAGCGGGAGCAGCGACTCGAAGGCCGGCAGCGCCACACAGGCGCCCAAGCCCCGCAGGAAGTTCCGACGGCTGAAACTGGCGGCGCGCTGGGCGGCGAGGACTTCGGTGGGGAGGTGTTTTGTTTTCATGGCGTGGTTCTGGCTTGGGCCCGCTGTTGGACAGGCCGGGGGGTTTCGGCGGTTTTTGGCGCGTTCAAGTTTCTGGTTTTCTGAAACGGCGCGGACTCGACGATGCCCATCAACAAGGCGGATGGCCGGCCATCGGCTTTCACCATCCGGGCCACGATCTGGTCCACCGTCTCAACGTCGTAATACTCAACCCCTCTGCCCAGTGCGTAAGTCATCAGCTTCTCGGTCAAGGCGGCGTAAAAATCAAGCTGATGTTGCGTGACCAGAATCCGTTTCAACTCCCGCACGTTGGAAAACGCCGCCCCGGTGACCAGTTTGCCGGCGGCGTCAATCGGCTGTCCGTATTCCTGGTCGCGCCACATGCCCATGGCATTGAAATTCTCAAACGCCAGCCCGAGGGGGTCCATGCGGTTGTGACACGAACTGCACAAGGGCTGCTCGCGATGCACCGCCAGCACCTCCCGCAACGTTGGCGTGCGGCCGCCGGTGTTCCGGGCCGCGTCTTCCAACGGCGGAATGTCCGGCGGCGGCGGGGGCGGCGGCAGCCCCAGAATGTTTTCCAGGATGAACACGCCGCGTTTGACGGGCGAAGTGCGCGTCGGATTCGAGGTCACGGCCAGAATTGTGCCCTGCCCCAACACCCCGCCTCGCGGGCTGTCGGCCGGGAGGATGACGCGGCGCATTTCGTTGCCGGTGACATTTTCGATGCCGTAATGCCTCGCCAGCCGTTCGTTGAGGAAGGTGTAATCGCTGTCCAGCAGTTCCAAAAGGCTGCGGTCTTCCTTGAGGATGTACTCGAAGGTTCTCTCGGTTTCCTGGCGCATCGCCCGGCGGAGTTCCCCGGTCATCTCGACGCGCGGTTGGCCGGCGGTCCGGAACGCGGCGCGGAGTCTTCCCAGCTCCTCCTTTTCCTCCGGCGTCAGGGTTTCCTCGGGCTTGTCGCGCAACTCGCGGAATCGCCGGCGATTGCGCTCGCGGTCCGTATTCGGCCCATCTTCCCGCGCCAGCACCGCCCGTTCCTCGATGGGGATGTTCTCGATGTCGCGGGTATGCAGCCATTGACCGGCAAAATTTCGGGTCAACGCCTCGGAGCGCCGGTCGGCGAGCATCCGTTTGACTTGCGCGGAAAGGTTCTTCCGGAGCGAACCCTCGGCGGCCAGCCGGAACAACTCCTCGTCAGGCATCGTGGACCAAAGGAAATAGGACAGCCGGGAAGCCAGCGCGTATTCATCCACCTGCGGATGTTCGTTCGGCTTGTTAACCTGCTCTGTCCCTTCCTCGCGAAACAGAAACCGTGGCGAGGCCAGCACCGCCACCATCGCTTGCGACACTCCAGCCTCGTAAGTCTTTCCGGGTTGGGAATAAATGCTTTCGGCCAGCGCCGTGAGACGATCGAGGGTCTTGTCGTCCACCGGGCGGCGGAAGGCTCGGCGGGCGAAATTCCCCAGCACTTCCCGGGCATGCGCGCGCCGCGCCTCGGCCGTGGCCGCCGGCGCCTTGCCGAAGAACCGCTCGTAGTTCCGCCCGCCCGGCGCGTCCGGCACGGCCCGGGCCACGATGCTCTTGGCCGCCTCGAAATACTTTTCCAACAACATGGGCGGCAAGGTCAACACATCGGCGATGTTGTCGAAGCCGTGCCCGCTGTCGTCGGGTGGAAATTCCAACTCGACGCGGAAGTCCACGCCGGTCAGGTCGCGGACAGTGTTGCGATACTCCACGCGGTTTAGCCGCCGCACGGTCACCCGGCCCGGGTCCGGATTCTGCAAGTCGAGTCCGAAGGCGGAAACCTTGATCCATTGCTCGAGCCGTTCGCGTTCCTCGTCATTCGGACGGGCCTTCTTCTCCGGCGGCATGATGTTGGCCCGCACGTTTTTCAAAACCTTCAGCCACAGTTCATGATCCAGCAGGGCCTCATCCGTTTTCAATTCGTCGAAGGCGACGTTCCCTCGCGCCAGACCGTCGCCGTGACAGTCGTAGCAGTAACTGATCAAAATCGGCTCAATCTCCTTGCGAAATTGGGAAACGGCGGATGTCTCCGATCCCTGGGCCAGTGGCATCGCTGTCAGGACGGCCAACGCAACCAGCAGGCCGCACGACCGGCGATTGAGAAAATCGCCTGCCGCTGCACCAAACCGGATGCGTCGAACTGCCCGGGGCTTCATGGTGCGAACTTTAGCGCAGCCGAATCACCGGCACAAGCCCTTGTTTCAATTCCTTCGATTGAATTCTCCGCCCGGCTAGTCACAGGGCACTGTGCGATCCGCGGCCCACTGTCGCAACGCTTCCACCTGTTCGGCCATGACCACCGACAACGGTCGGGTCTGCCGGACCTCATCCCGCAAATCCTCCTGCGACACTTCACGACCCTGGGCATGCGCGGTGTACATCGCCGACACGATGGCCTGCTCGATCTCCGATCCGGAAAATCCCTCGGTGGCCTCCGTCAGCGCATCGAGTTCGAAGCGCACCGGGTCCAGGCTGCGTTTCCGCAGGTGAATCTCCAGGATGTTTCGCCGGTTGGCCGCGGACGGCAGATCCACGAAGAAGATCTCGTCAAAGCGTCCCTTGCGCACCATCTCCGGCGGCAGGCGGCTGATGTCGTTGGCCGTCGCGACCACAAACACGGGTTTGCGCCGCTCCGACATCCAGGTGAGCAGCGCGCCAAGAATGCGCCGCGACAGGCCGTCGTCGTCATCGCTCGTGGAGAGACCCTTTTCGATCTCGTCCATCCAGAGCACGCAGGGCGACATGACTTCCGCGGTTTCCAGCGCCTTGCGGAGATTGCGTTCGGTCTCGCCATAGTACTTGTTGTAAAGCACGCCGAAATCCAGCCGCAGCAACGGCACACCGTAAATCCCCGCCGCCGCCTTGGCCGCGAGACTCTTGCCGCAACCCTGCACGCCCAGCAACAACACGCCGCGCGGCGGATCGAGGTTCGGCTGCGGCCCGCCGGCAAAAAAACTCTTCCGCACTTCCAACCACTTCCGCAGACGCTGCATCCCGCCAATCTCGGAAAACTTTGCCGTTTCGTACTCAAATGACAACGGCGCGTCGCGGCCCAGTAATTCGTATTTGGCCCGCATCACTTCGGGCATGTCCGACTCGGCGATCACGCCGTCATCCGCGATTGCTTTGATGGCGAGCCGGCGCGCGTCAGTGGCCGTGAGTCCGGCCAGGTTGCGCACCAGCAGGTCGAGCGCCTTGTTGGTGGTCTGGACGTCGCGCTGGCCGTGCCGGGCGCCCCACTCGGCGGCCGTCTCGAAGACAATCGCCCGCAGTTCCTCGATCGTTGGCAAGGGAAGGCGGAAGCTCGCCGTGAAAGGCCGCAACTCCTCGGGCACCCGCACCGTGTGACCCACCAGCACCACGGTCGAGTAATGCTTTGCCTGGGTCAGCGCGATGTCCTTCAAATACCGGACGTGAAGCGCGTCCTCCAGGTAGGGGTGAAAATCCAGCAACACGAACAACGAATGTTTGGCGGTGGTCTTGATGTAGTTGAGGACGTCCTGCGACTTGAGCACCGATTGCGGGGGCTGGTCGCACGCGTCGAACGCCCGCAAACCCTCCGTCACCGTCCAGCTATAGGCCTTGATCTGCAGCCGCCCGCCGATCTGGCGCACCAGACTCACGATCTGCGGTTCCTCGTTGCTCTCCACGGCAATCAACGGCGTGCGCGACCGGATGATCGCCTCCAGGTCGCGCATCGGACTCTCCGTGGCCAGCATTCCGGCTGGCTTTACCTTCAAAGCTGGCTGCTGCAAGGGCATGAACCTCACCACTCACGCCGAACCCACGCGGACAGACAAGGAAAAAATCCGGACGTGAGAATCAAGAGTTCGCCGCGCTACAATTTAGAAGCGAACCGGAATCCCCTCGAAATCCAATTGCCAGCCATGAGGCGCTCCCTTACCTTTCCGGCGTGATGGGCGAACAAACCCGGAACACATCCACGACGATTTAAGCGTTCGTCTCGAACGAGATGGACGCCCACGCCTCCGACCGCAAGTCCGGGGCGTTTTTGTTTCCACCAGGAAACGTAGAGACGCAAAGACGCGAAGATGCAAAGACGCAACACCTCAGAATGGGAGCGCGACTGTGTGCGGAGCACCACCCACGGCACGCTCGCCCGTTCCCAAGACTGCGATTGGGTCTGCGACCACAGCCGCGCTCCAGCTTTGCGCCTTTGCGTCTTCGCGCCTTTGCGTTAAACAAAGAAAGCCTGTATGCCCAACGAGAATCAGCAACCACCGCCACAATCGAATCCCGACCGCAAAACCCTCGACGACCGCGCGAAGATGACCGAGCTGGAGCGCATCCGCCACTCCTGCGCCCACGTCATGGCCACGGCCATCCTGCGCCTGTGGCCGGACGCGCAATTCGCCTACGGCCCGCCCGTCGAGAATGGCTTTTACTACGACCTCGAATGTTCGCACCGCATTTCGCCCGAGGACTTCGAGAAGATCGAGGCCGAGATGAAAAAGGAGATCAAGGCGAACAATTCCTTTGAAAAGATTGTCGTCCCCCGCGAGCAGGCCATTGCCGACGCGCAGAGCGGACGGCTCGGCGGACTGGGCGAACGCCCCGGCAACGCCTCGAAGTTCAAACTCGATCTGCTCAACCAGATTCCCGAAGGCGAACCGATCTCCTACTACAAGAACGGCGACTTCGTTGACCTCTGCGCCGGACCGCACGTGATGCGCACCGGCAACATCGGCGCGTTCAAGCTCACCAGCGTAGCCAGCGCCTACTACAAGGGCGACGAGCGCAACCCGCAGCTCCAGCGCATCTACGGCACGGCCTTCAAGAACAAGACCCAGCTCGACGAGTGGCTGAAGATGCAGGAGGAGGCCAAAAAGCGCGACCACCGCAAGATTGGTGCGGAGATGGGGCTGTTCGCGATTGACACCGAGTTTGTCGGGCCGGGCATGCCGCTGTGGCTGCCCAAGGGCACGGTGCTGGTGGAGGAACTGGAGAAGCTGGCCAAGGAAACCGAATTCGCCGCCGGCTACGTCCGCGTCCGCACGCCGCATCTGGCGCGGGAGAAAATGTATAAAACCTCCGGCCACCTGCCGTATTACGCGGACAGTATGTTCCCGCCGATGGAAATAGACGAACACCGCGAGCAACGCGCAAAGCTTCTCGCCCGCATCGCCGAACTCGAAAAGCAACTGGCCGATTATGCGGCGAAAATAAAGTAGGACAGCGCGTCCCGCCTGTCCTCTGACCACATCCGAATGACGAGAAACGTTCCCGCCAAACAACCCAGAGCGCAGGAGGAATTGATGCCCAAACTCGCCCCGCCCCCGCCCGTCGCCCCCGAAACCTGGCGCGCCCTGCTCGTCGCCGCCGCCGAACTGGCCGCGCTCAAACCGTGGACGTTCGCCTACGACAGCAACCCCGTCGGCCTGGTTGATCCCGCCACCGGCGAGACGCGTATCGGCCACGTCCTCGGCAACGCCGGCGAAGTCTTCGCCGCCGTGTTTTATCGTCGCGCCGGCCTGCGCTGGATTCTGGCCATGCTCGGCGAGCTGTCCGACCCCGAGGACTTGAACAACGCCGACGGTATGGATTGCCTCAAGCTGGAGTTCGTGCCCAAGCGCGAGCTTTGGAAGGAAGACCTGGCGGTGCTCCAGGCCGCCGCCTTCAAGCCCGCCGGCAAGGGCGCGGTCTGGCCGCAGTTTCGCTCCGCCACGCCCGGCTGGCATCCCTGGCACATCACCCAGGCCGAGGCCGACCAACTTTTCGCCGACCTGCCGCGCCTCACGACGTTCTACAGGTTGTTCGAGCAGCACCCCGATCTCTTCGACGACCGCGACGCGACGGAAATACCTTTCCTGCCCGTGCCAATGCCCGACCGTCCGCTCACGCCCAAAGACCTCGACTGGCGACCGCTGTTGTTGCCGCCGCTCACCGGCTTCGAGCCGTTTCAACCTTCCGGCGCGGACTTGGAAAAACTCCGCGCCCTCAAGCGCGAGCCGGGCCTCGCCTGCGAATTCGATTGCACGATGTTGCCCGGCGGCTCGTTCGTCGAGGACGGTCGCCCCTGCTTCGGCCGGTTCGCCCTGCTGGTGGAAAAGCGGCGCGGACTGGTCATCGGCATGGACGTGGCCAGCGGCGCGCTCACGCCCGGCGAAGCCGCCGGACGCACGTTGGTCAAGGCGCTGACGATGGGCAAAAGCCTGCCGGAGAAAATTTTCATCAGCGGTTCGCGCCTGCAACCCGTCCTGCAGCCGCTCTGCGACGAATTGCGCATCCAACTCCAGCCCGCGTCCTCACTGCCCGCGCTGGAAGAAGCCGTGGAAAGCCTCGGCCAACACATGCTCGCCGCCGGCGGCCCGCATCGGCTCTGACCGCGCTGAATCGCGAATGCCCAAGCCGCTCAAACGGCTTTCAACGCGGAGACGCAGAGACGCCAGGAGTTGAGCCGTCGAGCGATGCTGACCTGCCGCGTGGGGCACGGCCCGGCGGGTGAACGCTGATTTCCACGAAGCCAAACTGAAGGGCTGAAAGCCCGAAAGATAATAGCCCAGGGCAACGCCTTGGGTTCATCGTCAACACAGAAACCCCAAGCCCTGTAGGGGCGACAGAACGGCCACGTGCAACTCACGCCATCGGATCTTGTTTTACCTTGTCCCAGAATTCTTGGATGGCCCGGTGCAGGTCTTCGCGGGCTTGGGGGTAGTCGTCGAGCGTGCGTTTGGGAATGGTGCGGTGATGCGCGACGCAGTTGCGGGCGCGCTCGACGGGGTCGAGCAGCTTTTGGAGTCCGGCGATGAATCCGGCGTGGTCGTCGTGGCGGATGGGCAGATGGTCGAGGGCTTCGCGCGTGGCTCGGGTGAACGCCAACGGCGTTCTGCCCACCAGCCCAGGGTTGCGAGGCACGAGCTACCCTGGGTGGGCCATGTAAATGATTTTCAACCCCAACGGGGTTGCATCCAATCGCGCGACTGGGGATGCAACCCTTTCAGGGTTGGGAGGAATGTTCACGCAGATGACCCAGGGTAGGCGCTCCCGCGCCAACCCCGGGCTGAAGGGTGGAACGCCATTGGCGTTCTGCCGGGCGTGAAAATTGCCGCTGGGCGGAACGAGCGGCGTTACGAGTTGCGCTCCGGGTTCGCGGGGCGGCCCAGCAGTTCGGATTCGAACCACGCTTTGGCGGCGGCCCATTCGCGGGCGGCCTCGGCCCGCAGGCGGCGCGCGGTTTCACGACGGCGGATGACTTCGGCGGCGACCAGACGAGCCAGTGGTTTTGCCTTTCACTTGGCGCGATTGCCGCAGGCCTGCTCAACGGCCTGGCTGAATTCGGCGTCGGTCACGCCATCGCGTTTGCACTCAATGACCGCAAAGGGGCGCTTCTGCTCGCGGTCGTGGAAGACGACGATGTCGGCGCGGTCCGCTGGCGTGCGGCGCGGCACGGTGATTTCAAAGCCGATGCGTTCCGGCTCGTAGCCGTAGTGGCAAATCAGTTCGGCCCAGAACTCGGCGCGGACCTGTTCCTCGGGGTCGGCGTAACGCTCGGTGTGGTCGGCGGCGATGTAGCGGATTTTCTGTTGCTTGCCTTCGCCCGTGAGTTCGGCGTGCCCGTCGGCAAGCACCCGGCTGTGAAAGGTTTGGTCTGTCGGCATGGCGGGGAGAATATCGAGGCGGCGGCTGATTGGCGAGAGTTCTGCCGCCCTTTCAGGGCTTTGGATTTCTTTTGACGATGCACCCAGGGCGTTGCCCTGGGCTATAGTCTGCCGGGCTTGCAGCCCTGCTTGAAACGGCTTTGTCTTTTCGCGGCGTTGCTCGTATTCTGTTCGCGTGAAAGCGAATCTGCCCATCGAAGTTGATCCGGAGATCATGAGCGGCGCGCCGGTGTTTCACGGCACGCGCGTGCCCGTGCAGTCGCTCTTCGAGTATCTGGAGGACAACTTGTCGCTGGATGAATTTCTGGAGTGCTTTCCCACAGTCAAGCGCGAGGATGCGATTGCGGTGCTTGAACACAGCAAGAGCGGGTTGCCAACGGCAGCCTTGTAAGATTGGGTGCGGCCAGACATGCTTGAGCCATGAGCGAAATCATTTTTGCAGTGCGTGAAGCGGAAGAGGGCGGCTTTTGGGCGCGCGCGCTCGGCCACAGCCTTTTCACGCAAGGCGAAGATTGGGATGATTTGCGCACAATGGTAAAGGACGCCGTGTCCTGCCATTTCGAGAAGGAAACGGAGCGGCCCAAAGTCATCCGCCTGCGCTACGCCTGAATATGAAGAAGGAACTCGTTTTTGAAATCGAACAGGACGACGACATGCTCGTCGCGGTCTGCCATGAGCCGGAAATGGCGACGCAAGGAAGCAGTCTCGACGAGTTGATCGCCATGATCCGCGATTTGGTTCAGTGCCGGTTTGACGAGGGTGACGAACGGTTGCGCTGGCCGATCCGCCTTCATTTCGTTCAGGATCCGGTTTTGTCCGCGTCAGTCGCGTGAAACTGCCGCGCGACCTTTCCGGAGACGAGGTTTGCCGCGCCTTGAAGCGGCTCGGTTTTGAATTCGTCCGGCAGACCGGCTCGCACCGGCATTACGTGAAAGGTTCGCTGCATCCGTGTGTGCCCATGCACCGCGAAATCAAACCAAAGACGTTGCAGTCCATTCTGAAGCAGGCTGGCATTACCGTTGAAGCGTTGTTGGAAAATCTTTGAAGCAAATCGTCGCTCCATGTCTGTCATTACGAAATCCGAACTTGAGTTGGTTGAACAGGCGGTTAAAACGAGCACCGCGCCGATGGAGATTGTCGCCGCGTTCAACGAGTTGTCCCAGTTGCGCGCGGAATTGAAAAAGCTGGGCGAGGCGGAGAGTTACTACCTCAAAGCCATGAACTGTCCGCATCATCACCGCATCTTTGCGGCTGAACCGCGCAGTTACCGCGACCTGCCGTTGCGCCTCGCGGAATACGGCTGCTGCTACCGCTACGAGCAGAGCGGCGAGTTGTTCGGCCTCATGCGCGTGCGATCGCTCAACATGAACGACGCCCACATCTATTGCACCGAGGAGCAGTTCGCCGACGAGTTCCGCGCCGTGAACGACATGTATCTGAAATACTTCAAGCTCTTTGGCCTGGAGAAATACCAGATGCGCTTCAGCACGTCGTCGCCGGAGGGCATGGGCAAGAAATACGTCAACGAACCGGAGTTGTGGAAGAAGACCGAGGACATGGTGCGCCGGGTGTTGAGCGAATCCGGCATCAACTACGTGGAGGTCGCCAACGAGGCGGCGTTCTACGGGCCGAAGATTGACGTGCAGGTGTGGAGCGCCATCGGCCGCGAATTCACCATCGCCACCAACCAGGTGGACTTCGCCGTGCCCGCCAAGTTTGGCCTCACCTACCGCGACAAGGATAACTCGAACAAGACGCCGTTGTGCATCCATCGCGCGCCGCTCGGCACGCACGAGCGTTTCATCGGCTTCCTCATCGAGCATTACGCGGGCAACTTCCCGCTCTGGCTCGCGCCGGATCAGGTGCGCGTCATCACGCTCAACGACGACGAAGCGTTGATCAACTACGCCAAGCCCATCGTGAACGAACTTCGCGCGAACATGGTGCGCGTGGATTCGGATTTCAGCGCCACGCCGTTCAAGGCGAAGATTGCCAACGCGGAACAACTGCGCGTCCACACGATGCTGGTCATTGGCCCGAAGGACATGGAGGCCGGCAACGTCTCGGTGCGTCTGCACCACGGCGGCCCGCAAGGCGCGAAGCCGAAGGGGGAGGTCGTGGCGGAGATTCTGGCGAGTATTCGGGAGCGAAGGGCAGGTTGATTCCACGCTTTATCCCGCAAGAGTCAGCAGGCTCTTGAAAAGGGCGTGTTTTGAAGAATTGACCCTCAAAATCATTGGGGGCACATGGCTTTTTAACTCGAAAAAAGGCGTTTTCAACAGCCTGTCCGGGAGTAGACTTGTTCGTGTATGAACGAGCTATCTCTTCGTGCCGGATGCCTTTTGAAGCTGGTTTTGTTTTCACTTTTCTGGGCAATGTCTGCAATCAAAGCGGGGGCGGGGATTTCATACTGGACGAATTCGACGGGCGGAGTTTATTCCGCCCACTCAAACTGGTCGCCGAACGGTACTCCGGCTGCCCCGGATGATGTTGTGTTCACGAACGCCGGCGCATATACATTCACCGTTGATGTTGACGCAACAAATTCGGCAGCCTACTTCCACCACGGGGTCGTTACCCAGTCCATAGCCGGATTGTGGAGGTTGACGAATGCCTGGCGGGTTGGCGAGACGATGGGTGCCACTTCGCGGGTTACAGCGGTCAGCGGTTCTTTGATCGTGACGAATGAAGCGGGCGCGGGTGTTTTGTCGATTGGACGTATCGGGACCGGAGAGCTGGCTTTGCGCGGTGCCAGCGTAGTGGCTGACGTATTATTGGCGACGAACGGGACCCGATCCATCCTGACATTTGGGCACGGAGAATTGACGACGCTGCAAGGCGTAACCGTCAGCAACGCCAGCAAGGTCTCGCTCGGCACGACGGCCAGCAACCTGTTCGTCTGGAATGTGATCGGAGGAACGAATCGGATCATTACTGGTCAGTTCGATTACGGGGGGCTGACGCTCGGGGAGGCGGGCGGTGTCAAACGCGCTCGCCTCAACATCCTCGGTTCGAATTCGCTTTTGACCGTCCCTGGTTTGGACGCCTACAGTTATAATGAAATCAATGTTCGCGGCGGCGCAACGTTTCAGACTCGCCAAGTTCAGTTGGGTTTGTCGGACGGCATAGGCAACAAGGTGGTTATTTCTGATCCCGGAAGCGCTTGGATCAACGATGCACTCATGCAATTCGGAATTCATGCGGGACAGCAAACATTGATCATTACCAATGGTGGACTATTCAAGCCGGGGCCGGATTCCTATTTTTTGAACAACGGTGGCGGCAATCGAATTACCGTTACTGGCAGTAATTCGTGGTTCTACATCAATGGCTACGCGGGCGTGGGGTTGGTCTGGGGTATCGGCAACTTGGACAATCTGGTTCTAATAACGAATGGGGCCAAGTTCTGGGCAAACAACATGCAATATGGTTCAACAGGTAGCTCTCCCGGTAATCTTTTGAATGTGGCTGACGGCAGCCTGTGGATCGGTCTTCTCAATTTCTACGTGGGTACATTGCGGGTTGAGGGGGGAAGTGGCTCAATCGATCAGTTGAACATGATTGGCGGAACGAGCGCCGTGATTCAAACGTTCGGTAACTTCTACGTGGGGCATCATGGCAATTTGGATGCGGGAGAGCTTCGCGCGGGAAGCGCGAATACCATCATCGGTTCTTTGAACGGCGAATTACAACTCGGAGGATGGCAACTTGGCGTGTTCGCCGGGGACGTCGGCAATGTGACGATGACCGGCGGGCGGGCGTTTGTGACAAATGCTTCACAAACAGCAACGCTCGTTGTTGGCGGTGCCGGAAGCGGAACGCTTCGCGTCAACAGCGGTTTGGTCCAGGCTGATGCTGCGAGCATAAGCGCTTTGCCGGGGAGTTCGGGTTTGCTGATTCTAAGCGGACCTGCTTCCCGTTTTCTTACCCCGAACCTCGTCGTTGGCACAGGCGGAGCGCTCGTGGTGAGTAACGCAGCGACACTCCAAACGAGCAATTGCACGGCCCCCGCGTCAACGGTTTTGGTGAATGGAGCAACCTTGGAATTCGCTTCAGGAACACCAAGCATAACCAGCAATGCCATCGCCACCACAGACACGACGATTTCCTTTCGGAACGCCACCGCTGCTGAATTGGATTTAAGCAATCCGAATTACTTGGGGCGGATTCAGCGTTCCGGCTCAACCTTTCTACAGTTGATCCAGGCCACCAATGCGTCGGTGGCGTCCTTGGTATTCCGTGGAAACGATGCTTCAACGTGGTCAGGGTTGATTCTTAATGGAGGCACTTCGGCGATACAGGCCGGGGGAATCTTGATTGAAACCAATTCGGCTTTGGCAGCGACGAATACCGACGGCACCATCACCGGCACGCTTACAAATCGCGGCCACATCATCCTCAGCAACAGCACTCTGCGATTCGTCGGCCCGGTTGCTTTGTCCGAGACGTCCAGTTTCCAGGGCTCGCAGGGTTTCCTTCTGTTCACCGGCGGGCTTCATTTACCGGCGACGGATATTGTCGTGCCCGCTGGCATTTCGGTTCAGGCAAGTTCCATCACATCAGACGGCGGAAAACTTGTCATTGCGGGCGGCGGAATCATTCCCAACAACGACGGCACCGTGCCAAGCGGGATCATAATGTTTCAAGACGGCTGGGTGACCTATCTCGACACGCCAACCGCACCAGTAACGCCGCCAGCGGGACTTGCGGGTGCGCTGGGGCTGGAGTTGATACGGTCCACAAACGCACCGGTCGTTTCCCAGACCTTTGCGGCCGGATCGGGAGGGTATGAGCGACTTCGGATGGGGACGGGGAGTGGTTGGCAGAGTCAGCAGCTCGTGATCGGTCAGGGTGGCGGCATGTTCATGGCAGATTCTTCAGCGTCGGTGACTCTGACTTCCGGAGGGTTTCGGGTGGAGCAGGGAGGATTGTTCCGCGACGATACGGGCGGCACGAGCCACGTGGGGTTTGATTCGGCAAGCTCGAACGCCAGCGCCACGGTATCCGGAAGCGGCTCAACCTGGTTGACTCCCAATGCCATCTCGGTCGGGGCGGGCGGTTCACAAAACCAACTGCTCGTGGAATATGGCGGCAAGCTGCTCGCCAGTTCGGCCACCATCGGTGGAAGCAGCGGCAACAACAATCGCCTGTTGTTGAATGGCGCGGGCGCAAGCTGCATGGCCACAAATGGTCTGACCGTGGCCGGCAGCCAAAATCAGTTTCTCGTCCAAACCGGGGGTGTCTTCTCTGGTTCGCAAATCCTAGCCAGCGGATCGAGTGCCCTCGTCTCATTGGCAGGCGTTAGCGCGGTTGCGAATTGTTCAACTCAAATCGTCCTGTCGGGTTCGCGGTCCCGGTTACTAGTTTCCAGCGGCGCAAATCTTTTCACCAGCAATGGAGTCTTGAATGCATTCTCGGGCTCAACGGCAGACATTTCTGGCGAAGGCAGCTTGTGGAAGCTGACCGGCGGCTTGACCATCAGCGCAGCGTTCTCTTCGTTTGCTACCAATCGTGTCGTTGTCAGCAGCAAGGCTTCAATTGTATCTCCGTCTTTGTCGTTGAGCAGCTCAACCTTCGGTCGGGCCGCGTTGACGATCCAATCCGGACAACTGTTTGTGACCAACAGTGCTGGCACTGCCAACCTGACCGTGAACGGGCCACTTGATCTGAATAATGGATTGCTCCGCGCCGACAAGGTGACCGCTGGTAGTGCCGCCACCTCCGCCCTCAATATCCGCGCGGGCAATGCTGAATGGGCAGCCTGCGACCTGTCCACCGGTATTCCCCTCCGGATTGGGGATGGGACAAACCTTGCCACCTTAAAGCTGCTTGGCGGCACGAACATCTGTCGTAGCGGGCTTGAAGTCCGCCGCTACGCAAGATTGATCGGGAGCGGGGTCATCATCGGGCCGGTTACCAACCGCGGGGTATTTCGGCCTTCGACGATCACGATTCAGAGCAATCTTGTGTTCGATCCCACGTCCGAACTCGCCCTCTCCATTGCCGGTGCGCCGGGCTCTCCGCAAAACAGTTCCCTCACCGTCACCGGGAGCATTTCGTTGGCTGGGAATCTGCGAATTTCCATCGATCCAGGCGTGGCTGTCTCCAATTCACAAAGCTTCGTTCTAATTCAATGTGGGAGCATCGCATCCACTTTTTCGAATGTCGTCTTTGGCCAGCGTCTCCTTACCAGTGATCGCCTGGCATCATTCCGCATAGACAACACCGGCACGTCCATCATCGCGACGGACTTTCAATCGGAAGATTTGGATGGAGATGGAATCCAAGACGCTTGGGCGACGCAGCACTTCGGCATCAGTCCGCTCTTGCCCGGCACGGGGCCAAACGACCTCGATGGAGATTGGGACGGAGATGGCCTGAGCAATCGCAATGAATTTCTTCTCGGAACTGATCCGAATGATCCTTCCAGTTGTCTGTTTGTCCACATGCAGATGCTTGGACAAGGTGGGGTCACCATCCATTTTCCATATTTGCCAAATCGTTCCTATTACATGAGCACGTCGGAGGATTTATTGAACTGGACTGATACGCCAATTGAGGACTTCAGCTTCGACTCCGACGGCCTTGCGGTTTGGAAGGATCCAAGCACCGCGCCGCAGGCGAAACGCTTTTACCAATTGTTTGTGCAGTAATGTAAGAAGTGGAGGTCGCCAGCGAGGCGGCGTTCTACGGGCCGAAGATTGACGTGCAGGTGTGGAGCGCCATCGGCCGCGAATTCACCATCGCCACGAACCAGGTGGACTTCGCCGTGCCCGCCAAGTTCGGCCTGACCTACCGCGACAAGGACAACTCGAACAAGACGCCGTTGTGCATCCATCGCGCGCCGCTGGGCACGCACGAGCGTTTCATCGGCTTCCTCATCGAGCATTACGCGGGCAACTTCCCGCTCTGGCTCGCGCCGGATCAGGTGCGCGTCATCACGCTCAACGACGACGAGGCGTTGATCAACTACGCCCAGCCCATCGTGGCCGAACTGCGCGCGAACATGGTGCGCGTGGATTCAGATTTCAGCGCCACGCCGTTCAAGGCGAAGATTGCCAACGCGGAACAACTGCGCGTCCACACGATGCTGGTCATTGGCCCGAAGGACATGGAAGCCGGCAACGTTTCCGTGCGCCTGCACCACGGCGGCCCGCAAGGCGCGAAGCCGAAGGGGGAGGTCGTGGCGGACATTCTGGCGAGTATTCGGGAGCGAAGGGCGTAGAGATGAACGCGCAGATCAACACACCGTTGTCTGCTCCCAATGCCGGGGACGCGCCGAGCATTGTGTGCGCAAGTGTTTCTTGCCGCACTCGTCCCCTGATAGAGAGCAGCAACTCAGCGTTAACCGATACAACCATTCGCGTAAAACTCCTGCCATCATCTCTCGCGCGTTTTCTCAGTCTTTTCTGGGTTTGCTTGGCGGCACGCGTTGCGTTCAATTCGTGATGGCGCGTTCACCAAGGCGTGGCATCCGATTGGGTTGTGAGCGGTTGAGGGAATCGCCGCTCAAGTCTGGACGTGACTTGAGTCGTCCTTCCTTCTATTGTCTCGCCGACTTGACGAACTGAGAATTCAACGATTCAAGATACCATGAGCGCAAACCCCATTCGTGTCGCCGTTACCGGTGCCGCCGGCCAGATCGGCTATTCCCTGTTGTTCCGCATCGCCTCCGGTGAGGTTTTCGGCCCCAACCAACCGGTCATCCTGCATCTGATCGAAGTGGACGTGCCGGAAATTCTCGAGAAGCTCAAGGGCACGGTGATGGAGATCGAGGACTGCGCCTTCCCGTTGCTCAAGGGCATCGTGGCCACGGGCAATCTCGACGAAGGCTTCAAGGGGGTGAACTGGTGTCTGCTGGTCGGCGCCGCGCCGCGCAAGGCGGGCATGGAACGCAAGGACCTGCTCGGGGCGAATGGCAGGATTTTCGTCGGCCAAGGCAAGGCCATCCAGCAACACGCCGCCAGTGACGTCCGTGTGCTCGTCGTCGGCAATCCTTGCAACACCAACGCCCTGATTTGCATGAACAACGCCCCCAACGTCCCGCGCGACCGGTTCTTCGCCATGACGCGCCTCGACGAGAACCGGGCCAAGGCGCAACTCGCGAAGAAAGCCAGCGTGGACATCACGGCGGTGACCAATCTGGCCATCTGGGGCAATCACAGTTCAACGATGTTCCCCGATTTCTTCAACGCGAGGATCGGCACCCGACCGGTGACCGACATCATCAAGCACACCGAATGGCTGGAGAAGGATTTCATCACGACCGTGCAGCAGCGCGGTGCGGCCATCATCAAGGCGCGCGGAGCCTCCAGCGCGGCCAGCGCGGCCAACGCCGCCATTGACACGGTGCGCTCGCTCGTCAACCCCACGCCCGCCGGCGATTGGAACAGCGTGGCCATCTGCTCGGACGGCAGCTACGGCATTGAGAAGGGTTTGTTGTTCAGCTACCCCATCCGCAGCAACGGAAAGTCATGGGAGATCGTTCAGGGCGTGCCGCTCAATGAATTCAGCCGCGGCAAAATCGCCATCACCGAGAACGAACTCAAGGAAGAGCGGGCGTTGGTGGCGGAGTTGTTGGGCAAATAGCTTTCGAGATTGGGGCGGGGATCGTTGCCATCGCTGCCAGCCTGTCCACAGCCCACAGGAAAGGCAGGTTGCCTGTCCCACCACCTGGCTGATAGGGTGGACTGGTTCGCCGTTCCAACCAACGCCCCAGGCCGTTGGGCGCATCTCATTTTCTTGCAGGGGGCCCCGAGGCGATGCCGTAGCGCAGACTTCCAGTCTGCCGGGTCGCGGATTTCCAATCCGCA
Source organism: Verrucomicrobiia bacterium (assembly GCA_011525685.1). Taxonomy (GTDB): domain Bacteria; phylum Verrucomicrobiota; class Verrucomicrobiia; order Limisphaerales; family JADLHS01; genus WYBW01. The sequence continues at coordinate 24,471 of WYBW01000009.1, read as the reverse complement.
AACGCCGCGAATTTCTGGCCTGCCACGCCGTGCCTGGGCCCGCCGACTGGAAGTCGGCGATACCGCAGGTTGGGAAACCTGCGCTACGCCAGCAATGCCTGCCTGCAATAAACTGAGATACGCCCCAGGCCGTTTTCCCGCTCAAACGGGCTTTGACCTTTCGTCCCCTTTTGGCCAGACTGCGTCCTTGGGTGTGGTCGTTCTCCGGCTGGAAAAACGGGCGCGCGTCCACGCAATGAAACTGAACTTGGTTTGAACTATGGCAAATGCAATGAAACGAGGGAAACTGGGAATATTAGTCGGGGGCGGACCGGCGCCGGGCATCAACGGCGTGATCGCGGCGGCCACCATCGAGGGCATCAATCAGGGTTACGAAGTGCTGGGCTTTCGCGACGGCTTCAAGTGGCTCGCCGCCGGCGATCAGCAGCGTTACACCAAGCTCACAATTGACGACGTAAAGCGCATCCACCTGCGCGGCGGTTCGATCCTGGGTACGGCCCGGACGAATCCGGCCAAGTCCGAAACCAGCATGCACAACGTGCTGGACGTGCTGCAGAAGCTGGGCGTCACCGCGCTGGTGACCATCGGCGGCGACGACACCGCCTTTTCGGCCAGCCACGTCTATCGCAAGGGCGCCGGCGCCATCCGCGTCGCGCACGTGCCCAAGACCATTGACAACGACCTGCCGCTGCCCGGCGCCACGCCCACGTTCGGTTTCGAAACGGCCAGGCATTACGGCGTGCATATTCTCCGCAACCTGGCCGAGGACGCCCGCACCACCTCCCGCTGGTACATCATCATCAGCATGGGTCGCGCGGCGGGCCACCTGGCGCTCGGCATCGGCAAGGCGGCCGCCGCGGCTCTGACCATCATCCCCGAGGAATTTCGCGGCAAACCCGTCACCGCCGAGGGCGTGGCCGACATCATCATCGGCGCCATCATCAAGCGACGCGCCTACGGCTCGCACTACGGCGTCGCGGTGCTGGCCGAGGGCTTGATCGAATCCATGGGCGAGAAGGGCCTGGTGAGCGCCGTGCCCGGCGAGAACCTCGAACGGTATGGCAAGATTGTCCGCGACGACCACGGCCATCTGCGGCTGGGCGAAATTGAGTTCGGCCGCCTGATGAAAGATGTGGTCACGCAACGGCTTGAAGAGCTCGGTTTGAAAATGACGCTCATTGACAAGGACCTCGGCTATGAACTGCGCTGCGCCGATCCGATTCCGTTCGATGCCGAATACACGCGCGACCTGGGCTACGGGGCGGTGAAGTTTCTGTTGTCCCCCGAGGCTGGCAAGTACGGGGCCGTCATCAGCTTCGAGAACGGAAAAATGGTGCCGCTGCAATTCGAGAAAATGCTCAACCCGGAAACCGGCCGCTTCCAGGTGCGCAAGGTCAACGTGGAGGGCGAATCCTACGAATGTGCCTGCCACTACATGATCCGGCTGGAGCCGGCGGACTTCCAGGACGTGACCCAGCTCGACAAGCTCGCGGCGGTCGTGGCCATGACCCCGGACCAATTCCGCGCCCGCTTCGGCTACCTGGTCGGGTTGAAGTAAGAGTCCCGTCTGATCGGTGGGTTTGGTCAAAGACAGACGGCGGCGGCCACATCAACGACGGCGGGCCGACTTCAATTCGCCAGCTTGACCAAGCTCACACGTTCGCAGGACGGCATGTCCCGAGCCGGCCCAGACTGAACCACCCGTGTAGAGCGATTCCGCGGCCATCAGGATGGCCAAACCTTTGGAATACTCTCCCGGCGAATTGGACATCACAGTCTGGCTGGCCTGCCCCTGGCTCTCCTCGGCGAATTGGTCGGTTGAAAACGTCACCGCCTCCATGCGGAAGTCGTCGCTGAGTTTCCAGGTTCCTGCCATGCCAGTCGAACTTTGCCGGACAATCCAGTTGATACCGCCGTCGCTGTGCCCGGCCTGTCCGACAATGAAGACGCCCCCATCACTGCCCGCTGCCACCCCTTGGGCTGCGGCAAAATAACCTGGATGGTGTTGAAAGGTGTCCACCACGGCCCAATCCAAGCCCGCGCGTGAAGCCCGGCGCACCACCCAGTGTGCGCTGCTCCGTTCCTCCACCCATGCGTGGCTGCGTCCTGCCGCGTATAAGTTGCCCTGTCGGTCCATTCCCAAAGATTGCACGCGCGAGACATGCCCTTGCTTGCCGTCTTCCATTTGGAACGCGTCCACAGTCCGCCACCGGAGCGAGCCGGTTTCCTCCAATGTGCCGTTGCGCACGAGCCAGGTTTCGCCAGTTGCTTTGCCCTCGTTCCAGCCGGAGCCGCCGACAAACAATCCCTGCGGGGTGCTCAAGATCGCCGTCGCTCGGGCGCTGAATTCATGGCGGAAATCCTCGACTGTGGACCAGCTCTTGCCGCCATCGCGACTGCATCGGACCAGCCAGTGCGTGCGAGTGTGCAATGAGCCGGAGCCCGGAGGCTCGTCGCCGTAACCCGCCACATAGACAGTTCCGTCGGCATTCACCGAGAGCGATTGCGCCGCCGTTCTCTGGCTGCCCGCTAAAGTGAAATCATCCACTGTGGTCCAGGCGGTTCCTCCAGCATCACGCTTGCGCACGATCCAGCGGAGGTGATCCTGCTCGTCGGAAACATAACCCGCCGCGTAGAGGTGGCCCGCCGCGTCCGACCCCAAACTCAAAATGCGGGCGTAACCCGAAGCGCCGGGTATAAAATCCTCGACCACGCTCCAGGTGATTCCGCGGTCGGAACTCCTCCGAACGACGGCATGAATCCGCCCCTCGTTGTCCGAAGTTGAGATGGCGGCGTATAGATTCCCATCGGCATCAGCGGCGAGCGCATCCACGGAAACAGGCCGCTCCGATTCATACTTGGCCACGGTTCGCCACAACGGGCGGCGTTCTTCCAAATCATTGGAGCGGGCGGTGAGGCACGATGCGCCGACGGCAAGAGTCAGGATGAAGTAATGGATGATTCGTTTCATGGGGTGAAGTGGTTTGAAGCTGATCAGTTTCGTCATGTTGGCTGTGGTCATGAGGATGTATTCGCATGCGGCTTGGGAATCTTTCAGGAAAAGTGGAGGCAACCCGTAACGCCGACTTTCCAGTCGGCGAGTTCTCCGGTATTGCGCGAAAACACCCAAGCGCGACTCGCTGGCTGGAAAGCCGGCGTTACTCCATGGTCAGCGCGAAAAGGGAGGGTAGTCTCCGCTCGCGCTCAACTGCTTGACCAACTCGACGCGCTGTCGCAGCGCGTTGGTGCGGAGCCAGGCGAGGTCGTCGCGATTCGCCGTGCGATTGAGGACTTCGTCAAATGCCTGCCTGGCCTCCTGCCAGCGTTCCTTTCGAACGAGGGCTTTCGCGACCGCGAGCCAGGTAGTCGGATTGTCCCCAGCCGCAGCCCGGTAATCCCCGCCTTCCGCGACGGCGATCTCGGCGAGCGAGGGCGCAAAATACAGCCAGGCGAGCGGACCTTCATCGTCCTGACGTGTGGCGGCCAATGCGCGGCCATCGGGAGAGAATTCGAGGCAGAACGGGCCTTGATCCTCATCCGGTGATTGGAACTGCAACAGTTCCCGCCGGGTGGCAATGTGCCAGAGCCGGATCGTGCGGTCGTCACAGATGCTGGCCAGAGTCCGCCCGTCGGGACTAAAGGCAAGGCGAGTCCCTTTTCGGGTATGCCCCTTGAGCACGCCGAGCACCTCACCCGTGGGAAGAGAGCGGATTTGGATGTCACCACTTGGGTCAAAGGCAGCAAGCAATCGTCCGTCCGGCGAAAAGACGGCATCGCCGAAGGCCCCTGACATCCTCAGAGCCGGAGTCACCGTGTCCCGGTCAATCTTCCAGAGACGGAGTTCACCGCCAACCGTACGCGTGAAGAGCTGCGCTTCATCAGGGGCAATTTTCACAATGTTTGTGAACATCCACTTGCAGGTACCGGCTGGCAACTGCCAGATAGCGCTCGATAATTCACCGAGTTGGTTGGTGGTGAAGGTGGCAATGAGCTTGCGCGTCGGGGCAAACGAAACCCTTGGCGAAGTGGCCGGCAGCGCGCAGAGACGCCTGGCTTCGCGCCGGTCCCAGACCTCGACGAAGTCCGCATCCGCGTCTTGGTCACGCCCCCAAACTGTTTGAAATCGCCCGTCCGATGAAACGCTGTTGAGAAACAAGCCGTACGACGCTTCCTTCCGCAACTTCGGGACTCCCACTGGCGATACTTGGAAGATGGCGGGATCAACCGCGACGGCATCCCATTCCGGCTGACGGAAGGCGAGTAACCCACCGTCTGCTTCAAAACCCACAGGGATCAGCGAATCGCGGAAGGATTCACGGCGAGGCCTTCGCGTCGGATCCCACAACTTGACCACCGCATCATAACACCCGAGCGAAGCCAGCAGTTTCCCCTCAGAGGAGAAGGCCACATCGAATACCTCGTCTGCTTGACCGCGAAACGTATTGAGCAGTTCCCCCGTCGCCACTTCCCATAGCCTGGTCGTCTGATCGGGGCTGCAAGTGGCCAACATCGTGCCGTCCGGCGAAAACGCCGCCGCGATGACCATGTCGGTGTGGCCTGTCAAGACCTTGAGCTCCTTCATCTCGTTGAGATCCCAAAGCCGAACCTCGAATCCTTGTTGTCCGGGAATCGCCAGCGTCCGGTTGTCCGACGACAGGGCGATAAACGGTCGGGAATACTGTTTGATAGGAATCTTGTCGGGCAAGACGGCGAGCTCACTCAAATCGGCAAACCGAAGCAACCGGATGGTATCGCCCACCAGCACGGCCAGCCGGCTGGGATCGGTACCGAAGGCAAGCTGTAGATACAAGTCGCGTGCAATACTGGACGGACCTGACGCTGGGAAAGTCGTCGAGCGAGTTACCGACCAGTTTGTGACATCCCAGACCATCAACGTCTGCTCTGCCTGCGACGGATCTTGCCGCCCGTCGGGCGGCAGCAGCTTTCCAATCAGGAGAAACCTCCCTTCGGGAGAGAAGAAGGCCGGAGCAGCCGCGCCCGGCAGCCGGCGCAACTCGGTGAAAGAGCGGGCCTCCAACACGCGAACTTCGCTTGCGGTGCCGATGACCAGGAGCTCGCCGGCCGGCGAGAACGACAGGGAGTGAACCGGGTTGGTGCCCGGAAGCGACGCAATCGTGCGTCGGAGTTGAAGGTCCAGCACCTTGGTAATCCCGTTCATCGCGCCCACCGCAATCCGCTGACCATCGGGAGCGAACGCCAGGACGCGAGAAGTATTCGTGTGAACTTTGATGCTGAACAGTTCTTCACTCCGGCATTGTTCCCAGAGGTAGCGCCACTCGAAGCCGCGCAGGTCCGGCTGGCCCGGCTGGGGCACGTGATTCTGAAGCAGTGATCGCGCAAGTCGAAGGTTGTCCGACTTCAATGCTTGGTAGGCGAGGTTGATGTCGGCGGCGTAGAGGCTCTCGCGGGTTGCCGCTTCATTTTTTAGCGCAAGCGTGGCGTTGGTTTCCGCCCGCTGGGCCAACGTGAGGTTCTCGGTCGCGAGGTTGTGGACGATTGTCGTCTGCCGCGCCTGCCACAAATACAGACCGGCAGCCAGGGCGGCGATTGCTGTGACGATCGCCCCGGCGCGCTGGACAAAACGCAGCTTGCGTTCGATTCCGCGAAGTCGCACGACGGAACGCCCGCTTTGCAGCAGTGCAAGGTCCGAGTGCATCTCCGCCGCCGTCTGGTAGCGCTCTTGGGGATCGCGATGGCAGGCTTTCAGAAAGACTTCGTTCAGTTCGGACAGTGCGGCGCGGTCGGGCAGTTCGACAATGTTGGTGGGCAGTTCGGGGAATTGCTGCCGGTCGTGGCCGGTGCTGATTTCGTAGAGGACCTTGCCCAGGCTGTAGATGTCGGCTTGACGTGTACCCGGTCCTTCCGGAGGCAGAAAACCTTCCGTGCCGACGAACGAGATCGTGGCTTCCGCGCGCGCCACGAGGCCGATGTCCGCGAGCTTGGGAATCCCATTAACGAAGACGATGTTCGAGGGCTTGATGTCGCGGTGGACGAGGCCGTGCTTGTGGAGGTGTTCGAGCGCGGTGGTGAGCGCGAGGCCAATCCGGAGACATTCGGCGGCGGGCAGGCGGCCCCGGAGGTGGAGTTCGCTGCGGAGATTGCGCGGGGTGTAGGTGTCGGGTTGTAAGGCCGATTTTCCAGTCTGCGCGCAGCCGGGCTGAAACTCGCCGGTTGGAAAACCGGCGTTACCGGGAAGCGCACCGCTCATGTCGTCCGCGAGTTCCATCACATAATAGAACCCGTCCTCAGCGCGCCCGACGTGGAGAATGTTGAGCTGGCTTTCGTGGCTGCGGGAGATTGGCTCGAAGCGTTGGATGCCGGCGAACTCGCGCTCGAAGGGTTTGTCGTCATCAAACGAACTGCGGCGGACAAACTTCACGGCGCGCCAGGTGCCCAGCGTGTTCCGCGCGAGCCAGACTTCGCCGTAAGCGCCCTTGCCGACGCGGCGGAGGAGCGTGTGATCGGGCACGGGGAACGGCGGCGACTCGCCGGGCAATGGGCGAAAGGGAAACGTGGCCTCAGAGGGATTTCGCGTCGCCGCCGATGGATCGAGTTCGGGCATCTTGGTTAGAGGGTGGTGCGACTGACGACCGAGGATAGCGTGGTAACGCCGGTTTTCCAACCGGCGTTATCGCCGACTGGAAAGTCGGCGCTACGACACAGTTCGCGCTGAATCGCACGGAGCAAGTCATGACGGAAGGCGGCGGGGTTCGCGCGCGGGGCGACACGATAACGGCGCCACTGCGGCTGCGCGGAGAACCATGCAGTCAGCAATACGAAGAACTCCATGAAGGATTCGAGCAATTCTCGACTGCGAGACTGCGCCCCGCCCCAAAGGCATGCCGCCTTGGGCGCGCAAGCGTCCTGGACTGCGCCAGTCCGCTGGCGCTTTCGCCTACCCACAACCTCCCCAGCGGCAGAGGACTGCCGCACTCCAAAACCTTGAGGACGAAGCTCCGATTCATCGTAATCGCTTTTCATGCCTTTCCCCTCCGCGTTCTCCGCCTGCTTTTCGAGACGTTCCACCTCCCGTTTCACCAGTGCGCCGACACGATGGCGCGCCAGATAGACCTGGGCAGTGTTCACTTTGAGCAGCTTTGTGACCTCGCGCACGGGGAGGTCCTTGAGCACGGCGAGGTCGAAGATTTGAAACTGCTTGGGCGTGACCTTCTCCTTCACGCGTTCGATGGCGGCGTCCACGAGGTTCTTGCGCCATTCCTCGTCCCAGACGGCGTCGAGTTCAAGGCTGGCGGGATCGGGCACGCGGGCGATTGTGTTGGTACGGCTGGTGTCATCACTGGCGAGCGGGCGTTTCGCAAACTTTGTGCGCCGGCGGAAATGATCTATGATCCGCCGGCGGGTGATCATGCAAAGCCAGTTCTTGAAGGAACTCCGGTCGCGGTCATAGCCGCCTTCGCGCAACTGCTTGGCGACGGCGACGACGGTTTCCTGGACGACATCCTGCGCCTCGGCGTCCGTCAAGCCGGCCTTCACAGCCACGGCGTAAATGAGCTTCCAGTAGCGGTCGAAAAAGACCTGCCAGCCGCCGTGGTCGTTCCAGTTGTGCAGGCGGTTGACGAGACTGGAGCGCGTGGCGTCCGGGCCCTCGGCACCTGGCACGGCTGCATCAATTTTCCGCACAGACACAGATTCGCAGCAGCGGGAGATTTCTTTCAAGCTTTGTTGCGGAACTGGACTGGATGACTTGTTCCATGGATGCAACCAGGTTTGTGGGGTTGGCAGCGCCTCTTGCCTTGTTGCAGGGCGAATGGGAATGACCTGGTGGAACTCGTCGCGCTGCAAGGAGTAGCGCCGCGTGCAGAGGTTCTTCGCTGTTTTCGGTGGAATGAAACCGAAAGCAAGGAGCCACGCGGAGCGGACAGCAGGTTTCCCTCTCCCAGCGGGAGAGGGTCGTGGTGAGAGCGCGTGGAAAACCCGGGGCGCAGGGACTCAGTTCAGCCCGCCACGACGGATGCGAAGACTCTCCCTCACCCTTTTTCCCTCTCCCGCTGGGAGAGGGAGACCGTTGCCAAGACTCCGGATCATTCACCTGCACTCTCGCAATCCCATTTAACTGAATACAGCGAGGGATCCGTTCAGAGGCGCAACGCCCCACGCCGGTGAGCCAATTCCGTCCGCTGCACGCGGACGGGATTGTCGCAGCGCGACAACCATTACCTGCAGGAAGCTGAGATATGCACTGGGATTGGAGTCCATGCAATTCTTGCTGGTGGACAGGACAAGAAAGGCGCTATTGCTAAAGGCATGAAAGGGCTGATGCTGGTTCTTCGAGGCCGTCGCGCCGCGATGGTGACTTGTACAATCGTCGCTTCATTGTGGATGCTGGCCGTGGGTTGTCGCGCCGCGGATTCGGCAAGCAAGACGGGCTTCCGTTTCGCCGCGGTGAGCGACAAATCGGTCGGCTTGTGGGAAGGAGACAAACCGGTGCTGGTTTACAATCAGGGTGTCATCAGCAGGGAGGGCGTGCCGGCCAATCGGTCGCGCAGTTCCTACGTGCATCCGCTCTACGGCCTCGATGGCGAAGTGTTGACCGATGATTTCCCGCGGGATCATTACCATCATCGCGGCCTCTTCTGGGCCTGGCCGCACGTGCGGATTGGCGATCAGGAGTATTCCCTTTGGGATTTGAGAGGCATCCGCCACCAGTTCGAGCGTTGGATCGAAAAGGACGCTTCGTCGAAGGGTGCGACGCTGGCCATGGAGAACGGCTGGTATGTGGGCAACGAGAAGGTGGTGCAGGAAAAAATCCAGTTGCGCGTGCATCCGGCGAAAGGCGGCGAACGGGCGATTGACGTGGAATGTGAGTGGGTGCCGATCAAAGCGCCCATGACCCTCACCGGAGCCGAAGGCAAGAGTTACGGCGGGCTGACGCTGCGTTTCGCGCCGGGCACGAACACGGCCATTACGATTCCCGCCGGCCTCACCAAGCAGGACCTGCCGATGACGAATCTGCCGTGGGCGGATTTGACGCGGCTGTGGGACGCGGAGAAAGTCACGAGCGGCGCGGCGATCTTTGTGCATCCGAGTCATCCGGATTTTCCGCCGCAATGGTTGACGCGGCATTACGGCGTCCTCTGCCTCGGCTGGCCCGGGGTCAAACCGGCGACGTTCCCGGTCGGCGAGGTGATCCGCTGCCGTTATCGGGTCTGGATTCATCGCGGGCCGGCCAGCGCGGAGCGATTGGCGAAGGCTTACGGGGAATACAAGGCTGAAGCCGGGGCGAAATAATTTGGGCGAGCAGCGTCACCCACCAAGGTTTGCTCGGAGCGCGGACAGCCATGCCGGCGCGAACCCGGTTCAATGCACCCGCGCGGACTCCGCCGTCCTCGCTCCCTGGCACAGGTCTTCAAACATTCACCGGCGGCGGATACACATCGTAGTCCCGGCCGAACTGCGCGAGGTAGTGAAGCGAATAAGCGCGGCTGAACAGCAGAACTGGCAGGAACAGCACCGTCCCCAGATAGGGCAGGGCCAGCAGACAACCCGCAATGCAACACGTCGCCAGCACCACGATCAGCGTGATGGTGCCGATGGCCAGGGCCAGCAGGATTTGAAAGAGGATGTAGAGAACGAAGTGGCCGATTTTGCGCCAGAGCATTCCCCAGAATTCTCCCCAGCCCTGGCGCCAGCCAACGCCGCGGAGAAACATGATCGGCACGACGAAGTCGGTTGTGAACTTGCCGATCAACGCGAGCACGATGGCCACGGCGATCAAAGCCAGTGCCATCACCAAGCTCACCAGGATTCCCACGACGCTCGGTTCGCCGCGCTGAACCATCCGGAGAATGCCAACGGCGATTACCGCCAGCAGCGGCAAGGTGAGGATCGTTCCCGTCAATCCCAGCAGGATGCGGAAAAGGAACAGGCTGTTGCCCGGGTGGGCGAATTGCCGCCAGGGCACGGCCACCTCGGCGCGGTTGTGGGCGACGCAATGAAGGAACATGAATTTGCCGCGGCTGCTCAACCAGGTGAACACCAGCCAAAGCGCCACGCCCACGGCGACAAGCGCGATCACCGTCGGCAGGATCCAGTAGAGGTTGTTCTGGACGTACTCCCACGCCTGCCCGAAGGCCTCCCGCACGCTGCCACCGCGACCGCGACCACCGCCAAAGTTGAAGTTGAAATTACCGCCGAAACCGTGCTCGCCCAGTTGCGCCAGCCAGGCGCAGAAACCGATCACGAACCACTTGCCCAAGTCGAAGGGTTGAAACAACACGAGCTTCACCCGGTCAAGAGCCTGCCCGACGGGGCGGGTGACGCTGATTTCTGGCGGTTGTATGGTCATGGGTTGACTCAACCCGGCCGGTCTATTCGGCCAGGTAGGGAATGGTCAACGGCCCTTGCGGCAGCACGGCGATGCGCGCGCCGTTGCCGTTCGCGCGAATCAATTCGTTCACCGTGGCGCTGATGTCGTGGCAAGGCGTGAGGTGCGCCGCGCGCACGACATCGTCCGCCAGGGAACTGTGGACCAGCACGTTGGCCTTGCGCTGGACGAGGGCCTGAATCTGCGCCTGCCATTGTTCGGGACGAATGAACCCCGGCGAATTCAGCAGGCCCAACACCTCCTCGATGCTCGCCGCGCTGCGCAACAACTTGTCCAGCGGGCTGCCCGCCGGCAGGCCTTCGCGACATTCGGCGGCGAGGATCAACGTCCCGCCCTGTTTCACCACGCGTGCTCCGGCGCTCATGCCCTTGACACCTTGATACAGATTCAGGTCCAGCGGATAGCCGCTGTTGGTTGTGATCACGATGTCGAAGGGGGCGTCGAATTTCTGCATGGCCGACCGGCGCACGAATTCGCAACCGACCTTGTGGGCGGCAAGGATGTCGCCGGCGAACACGCCGGTGATCCGGCGTTCTTCGTTCAGCGAGACGTTGAGCAGGAAGCTCCGGCCCGCGCGCAGGGCGATGTCGCGCAAGTCCTCCCAGAGCGGATTGCCCTCGGTGATGCCGAAAGTGGACCTCGCGTCGCCGATGTTCTTCGCCCCGTGATTGCTCATCACGGTCCGCAGACCCGCGACGCCCGGCACAAGGCCCTTGATGCCGCCGCTGAATCCGGCAAAGAAATGCGGCTCGATGAAGCCGGTCACGATGCGCACGTCCGCCTCGACGGCGTGTTTGTTGAGCAACGCGGGGGTGCCGTCACGGGTGGTGCCGAGTTGAACGAGTGCGGCGGGATTCTCCGGCTCGTGATTGACGACGCGATAGTTGCGCACCACCTCGGGTGTGAGCATCCGCTCCAGTTCGGCGGTGGTGTTGGGCCGGTGCGTGCCAAGCTGGTTGAGCAGTGTGATGTGTTCGCGCGGCACATCCTTCAGATAATCCAGCAGCCACGGGATGAGCCGTTCGTTGGGTGTGGCGCGGGTGATGTCGGTGAAGAGAATGCACACGCGGTCGCCCGGCTTGATCCACTGGCGCAGCGGCCGCGCGCCGATGGGCTGGGCCAGCGCCGCGAGCACCGCGCCGCGTTCGTCCGCCAGTCCCGGAGTGTGCGTCGGCGCGATGACCGTGGTGCGATCATCCGGCAACTCCACCGGGAGGTGGCCCTGGCCGTAGGCGAGATTGACTTTCATCGAATCAGTCGGTTGTCCAACGAGGCGACATTAACCTCAAAATGTTCCGGGTTGAAAACCCAAAAAATTCTGGTTCGCTGGTGGGGTCGAACCAAATCAAAGCTATGAACAAACGATTTTGCCAACGGATGGCCCTGTGCGCGCTGATGGTTTTGAGCGCGGTGTGGTGGAGCGGCTGCAGCACCGTGCCGGTGACCGGGCGGTCGCAATTGACACTCCTGACGCTGGGCGAGGAGATGGAACTGGGGCTGACGAGCTTCGAACAGTTGAAGAAGGATACGCCGATCAGCAAAGACCCGGCGGCGAACGCGCTGGTGCAAAAAGTCGGTCAGCGGATCGCCGCGGTGGCGCAGGCGGACATGCCCAAGGCCCAGTGGGAATTCGTCGTGTTCGACAGCCCGGAGGCCAACGCCTTCTGCCTGCCCGGCGGCAAGGTCGGCATCTACACGGGCATCCTGCCCATCACCCGGGACGAGGCCGGACTGGCAACCGTGATTGGGCATGAGGTCGCCCACGCGGTGGCGCGTCACGGCGGGGAACGGGTGAGCGAAGCGATGGTGATTCAGGGATTGGGCGGCCTGTTGGGCGCCGGCCTGTCCAAGACTGATCCGGCCTGGCAGGCGGTCGGCGCCACAGCTTACGGCGTGACGACCACGCTCGGACGACAATTGCCCCACAGCCGCAAACAGGAATCTGAAGCCGACCGCATCGGACTGATCTACATGGCGCGGGCCGGATACGATCCCGAGGCGGCGGTGCTGTTCTGGCAGCGATTTGCCGAGGCCAAGCAGCAGCAGGGCGACGCCGTGCCCGCGTTCCTGCGCACACACCCCACTGACAAAAAGCGCATACGGCAGCTTAAGCAGCGGATGCCGGAGGCAAAAGCCCAGTTCCGTCCCGCCAATTGAGCGGCGAGCGTCTTGACATTGTTCCCGGAGCGCGACCAACCGGTCGCTTCAACGTGCGGGCGGACTGTGGCGAAACGATTGGCCGTTGAGCTTGCGGGAGCTGAAGCGGCGTGAACGGCGCACTCCGGGCTGGCTTTTCTTGGGGGCAGCGACAAGAGGCTCTCAAGACTGGAGAAAGACCTTGCACGACGCGGAGGACTTGCCTAGGTTTTGCCGCACTTGGTTTTGCCAGCACTTTCCCGGTCGCGGTGTGATTCCCTGTCTGGACAGAGAAACAGACCCGCCCGCCCTGTGGGTTGGTAGCTCAGTCGGTAGAGCAGCGGCCTTTTAAGCCGTTGGTCCCGGGTTCGAGTCCCGGCCAACCCACCACTTCATTTCGCGGCCCGACTTCCCTCCCTGCTTGAACCAACCGCAGGGCAACTGTGGGGGCAGATTCCCGTCGTCACTTTCGTCCTTCGGCTTGTTGGGTTATGATTCGCCCCGTGCCGTCTCCGTTAGACACATGGCAGTTGATGGGCGTCATCCTGGCGAGCGCAATCTTGTGGATGTACTACGTGCGCTTGAAGGACCAGCGCCAACCCGAACCGCGCCGTCACCTGGTGGTGGCTTTTTTGCTGGGCATCGTGGCTTGGGCACTGTCCGTGGGCGTCTTTGTCGCGCTGGATGCGCTGGGTGTGGACGACGTCAAATTCGGCGAGGTGCCCTGGACGGCTTTCTATTGCTTCGCGATCATCGGTCCGCTCGAAGAAGGGACCAAGGCGCTGTTGTTCTGCCTGATTGTCGTTCGATGGCGGGAATTCGATGAGCCGATGGATGGGTTCGTGTACGCGGCGGCGATTTCGCTGGGCTTCGCCAGCATGGAGAACTTCTACAACGTGCCTGACCTCCATTGGCCGGAACAACTGGCCCGCACCGCGGCGCTGCCGCTCACCCACATGCTGTTCAGTGCCATCTGGGGACTTGGCATCGGCTACGCGCGCTTCCACCTGCCGCCCTCGTTCCGCCGCACGTGCTGGCAGGCCGGCAGTGTGGCTTTGGCCATGTTCGTGCATGGCTTGTACGATTTTCTCCTGTTCGCCTTCCAAGCCACTTTTGTCACCAGCGGAATCGCACTGATCCTCTGGGCGTTCGTCATCTGGCGGACGAGGACTTGGGCTGGGCAACCCGTCCGCGCACCGGCCAATGCGGCGCAGGGAAGTTCTCCAATTACTGCTCAGGAGGAAAAGTAGCCGCGGTTGCCCCCCAGTGGTCGGTCGCCGCGGTTGAGCCCTGCCTCTTCCCCAACGGAGGCACGAAGGTCTGGATGGGCTGCGTGGGACTTTGGAATTGTGCTGGCCAAGTTCGCGCCCTTGCGGCAGATTGCCATCAGAGCCATGAGCGAACTCCAGATCATCGAGACGACGCTCCACCGCGCGGCCCAACGCCGTCGCCTGGCGCGCGCCTTGCGCGGGATGTGGGTCGGGTTGTTCACGGGCAGCCTTCTCTGGCTCATGGCCCTGGCGGTTTACAAGCTCGCGCCCATTCCCGTGACTTCGCTTTGGTGGACCGGTGCGGTGGCCCTGGTCTGCCCGTGGTTCGGCTTTTTGATTGGCGGTTGGCACAAACCCAGTTTGCCGGGAACGGCCCGCTGGCTGGATGTTCAACAGAATCTCAAGGAGCGCCTCAGCACGGCGCTTGAAGTTGGAGCAACGGGAAATGATTCAAGCTGGGGACAACTGGTCGTCCACGACGCGGCGGCGCACGCCGGTGAAATTGACCCGCGCCGGCTGGTGCGGTTTCACCTGCCCAAAGCCGCGCGGTGGGCGGTTTTGATCCTGGTGGCGGCCGTCGGACTGGGCTTTGTGCCCGAGTATCGCAGCAAGGCGCACCAGCAACGGCAGGCGGACGCGAAGGTCATGAAGGACGTCGGCAAGCAACTTGCCGACCTGACCCGCCGCGATCTCGCCCAGCGCAAGCCGGCGCTGGAGCGCACCGAGAAGTCTCTCGAGTCGGTCTCCGAACTGGGCGACAAGCTGCAGAAAGTTTCGCTCAACCGCAGCGAGGCGCTGCGCGATCTGGCCAGCGCGGCGGACAAACTCAAGGATCAACTCAAGGAACTGGCCAAGGACCCCGGCCTGCGCAAGCTCGAGCAAGCGGCCCGGACGCCGGGAGGGGCGGATTCGCAGAAGGCCGCCGGCCTTCAAAAGCAGATTGAATCGCTCCAAAAACAAGTCGGCGATCAGGCTGGCAACGGCGAGGCGCTCGACAAGTTGCAGAAGGACTTGGAGAAGTTGCAGGAGGCCGCGAAAGGGCTGGCTGACAAGACCGGTGCGGGCAGTGAGGCTGAGCGACGAAAATTGTCCGCCTCGCTCTCCGCCCTCGCGCAACAGGCCCAGCAGATGGGCCTCGACCTTCCGCAATTGGATGAAGCCATCGAGGCGCTGGCCGCGAATCAGACCGACCGTTTCCTCAAAGACCTCGAGGCCGCGTTGACGGACCTGGAAAAACTGCGCGACATGGCCAAACAACTCCAGGCGCTCCAGGCGCAGGCGGAAAAACTTGGTAAAGACCTCGCCGAACAACTCCAGAACGGTCAGGCCGACGCCGCACAGATGACTTTGGAAAAGCTCGCCGAGCAACTGAAGTCCGCGCAGTTGTCGCCCGAGCAACTGCAAAAAATCCTGGCGGAAGTTTCCGACGCCATCAAGCCCGCCTCCGAGTACGGCGAAGTGGGCGAATGTTTGAAACAGGCGACCGCGCGGATGAAATCCGGCGACAAAGCCGGCGCCTCCCAGTCGCTGGCCGACGCGGCGAAGGAGTTGGAGAAGTTGCTGCAACAAATGGGCGACGCGCAATCGCTCCTGGCCGCACTCGAGAACCTGGACCAGGCCTCCTTGTGCATCGGCACGTGTCAAGGTTGGGCAATGTGCAAACGGCCCGGCATGGGCCAGGGCGGCAAGCCCGGCAGCGGCGTCGGCACCTGGGCCGATGACGATCAGGGCGATTACACCGGCGAGTGGACGGGTCGTTGGGACAACACTGGCATGGAACGTCCGGACATGGACCCGCGCGGAATCACCGACCGCGACCAGCGTCTCAGCGAAGCGCTGAAGCCCGACAAGGTGAAGGGCCAGTTCTCCCCCGGCGGCCAGATGCCCAGCATCACCCTGAAGGGCGTGAGCATCAAGGGCACGAGCCAGGTGCAATACGAGGAGGCCGCCACCGCCGCGCAAGCCGACGCCCAAAGCGCGTTGAGCCAGGAGAAAGTCCCGCGCGCCTACCAGGGCGCGGTGAAGGACTACTTCGACGATTTGAAGAAGTGAACCGGAGAATGAAGGAGGAACTCAGGAACTCATGAAGAGAACATGAAGCATGAGGAACTCACGGGGAGTATTATCGCCGCAGCCATCAACGTTCATAAAGCTCTCGGCCCGGGTTTTCTTGAAACCATTTACGAAGAGGCATTGGCCATCGAGTTCGATACCATGGGAATCAGGTATGAGCGACAGAGAACCGTTCCCGTCTTTTACCGCGGTCCCCAAGTGGGGGAGCATCGGCTTGACTTTCTGGTCGAGAAGTTGGTCGTGGTTGAACTGAAGGCGGTCGTCGCGCTCGAGAAGATATTCTTCGCCATCGTGCGTTCGTATTTGAAAGCGACGAAGCTTGAGACCGGGTTGCTCTTCAACTTCGCCGCGATGCCCTTGCTGATCAAACGAATCGGCCCCGAAGATCTGAGTTATTTGGTCGCCAATTCCTGAGTTCCTGAGTTCCTCCTTGAATCCCATGAGCACTGAATCCCAAATCACCCAGTTCCGCGACGCTTACGCCGCGCTCCAGGCCGAAATCGGCAAGGTCATCGTCGGCCACACGGCCATCGTCGAGCACACCCTCATCGCGCTGTTTGGTGGTGGACACGTCCTGCTGGAAGGCGTGCCCGGCCTCGGCAAGACGCTCCTCATCCGCACGCTCGGCGAGGTGCTCGACATGCCGTTCAACCGCATCCAGTTCACGCCCGACCTCATGCCCGCCGACATCCTTGGCACAAACCTCGTCATGGAAACTGACGCGGGCAAACGCAGCTTCGTGTTCCAACGCGGCCCGATCTTCGCCCACCTGATTCTCGCGGACGAAATCAATCGCGCCACGCCCAAGACCCAGTCCGCCATGCTCGAAGCCATGCAGGAAAAACAGGTCACCGCCGGCGGCGAACTTCGGAAACTCAATGAACCGTTCTTCGTCATGGCCACGCAAAACCCGATTGACCAGGAAGGCACGTATCCGCTGCCCGAGGCGCAACTGGATCGCTTCTTTTTCAAAATCCTCGTCGGCTATCCGAACGCGGATGAATTGAACGAAGTCATCAATCGCACCACCACCGGCACGAAGACCGAGGTGAACAAAGTCCTTGACCGTGACACGCTCATGGAACTCATGAAACTCGTGCGCGAGGTCCCCGTCGCGTCGCATGTGAAGGATTACGCCGTGCGCCTGGTGCTGGCCACCCATCCCAAGACCGACACCGCCGCGCCGATTGCCAACCAATACCTGCGCTTCGGCAGCAGCCCGCGGGGGGCGCAAACGCTCATCCTCGCCGGCAAAGTCCGCGCGCTGGCGCAGGGCCGCTTCAACGTCAGCTTCGAGGACCTTCAATCCGCCGCGCTGCCCGCGTTGCGCCACCGCCTCATCCCCAACTTCGAAGCCGAAGCCGAAGGCATCACCACCGACCACATCATCACGCAGATATTGCAGGACGTGCCAGTGACGGCGGAGACGGTGAACGTGTGATGCCAATTCCAAAAAGGGTGTAAGCCGGACGAATCAGGATGGGGACAAAGCGGAACGAAGGACGCCCCAACCCATCCGCGAAGCAATTCCAATTGCGCGCAAAGCGCGTCCCGCTACCCTCGCGGCAGTGAACATTGGCGTTTTGCAGCTCAACTCGACCATCGGCGACTACGAGGCCAATCTCCAAAAGCTGCGCGCCGGCTACGAGGACGCCTGCAAACGATCCGCGAACTTCGTCATCGCGCCCGAGCTTTTTCTCTGCGGTTATCCGCCCCGCGACCTGTTGTTGCGCGAGGATTTTATCGAGGCCAATCTCCGCGCGCTGACCTCCGCGGCCAAGTTCACCGGACCGGTGCCATTGTGCGTGGGCTTCGTGGATCGCAACCCGGAACGCCCGGGCCGTCCCCTCACCAACTCCGCGGCGATTCTTCATGAGGGCGAAGTCCGCTGGCGCCAGGCCAAGTCGCTCCTGCCGACCTACGACGTGTTCGACGAGGACCGTTATTTCGAGCCGGGTCGCAGCGCGGCTCCGTTCGCCTTCGGCGGTCGCAAACTGGGCATCACCATTTGCGAGGACATCTGGAACGACGCGGATTTCTGGCCGGAGCGGTTGTATCGTCGCGATCCCGTGAAGGAACTCGTCGCGCAGGGAGCGGACCTGATCCTGAACATCTCGGCCTCGCCCTGGCACGCGGGCAAGGCGGCCACTCGTTTGGCCATGCTCCAGCGCGTCGCCCGCGACGAAGGTCTGCCGCTGGTGCAGGTCAATCTGGTTGGCGCGAACGACGAGTTGATCTTCGACGGCAACAGCATGGCGTTGAATCGCCGCGGTGAGATTGTCGCGGCGGGCAGGTCGTTCGCCGAGGAGGTGTTGGTTGTGAACCTGGCCGACGACGCGCGGGCAATCGCGCTGGAGTGGCCGCCAGCGGAGGAGCAACTGTTCCGGGCGCTGTCGCTGGGCATTCGCGACTACGTTCACAAGTGCGGGTTCAAGTCGGTGGTCCTCGGCCTTTCCGGCGGAATTGATTCGGCGCTGACAGCGGTGCTGGCGGTGGACGCCCTGGGCCCGGAGCGGGTACTCGGGGTGTCGCTGCCGGCGCGGTATTCGAGTGAAGGCAGTTTGACCGACGCGGCCGCCCTGGCCCGCAACCTCGGGATCCGCCATGAAGTGCTGCCCATTGAACCGGCGTTCAAAGCCGTGGAGGCGCAACTGGCCGGCGTCTTCGCGGGCACCCGCCCCAACGAGGCCGAGGAAAACATCCAGTCGCGGCTGCGCGGCCTGACCCTGATGGCGCTCTCAAACAAGTTTGGTCATCTGGTGCTCACCACCGGCAACAAATCGGAGATGGCTGTGGGCTATTGCACCCTTTACGGCGACATGTGCGGCGCGCTGGCCGTGATCGCCGACGTTTTCAAGATTGATATTTACCGTATCGCGCGTTGGGTGAACCGCGAGAGAGTGGTCATCCCCGAATCTTCCCTCATCAAACCGCCGAGCGCCGAGTTGCGCCCCGGCCAGAAGGACCAGGATTCCCTGCCCCCCTACGAGGTCTTGGACGCGATTCTTCACGCTTACGTCGTGGAGGACCGCAGCCGGGAGGACATCCTGCAACAGGGTTTCGCCGCCGCCGTGGTGGACGACGTAATCAACAAGGTCACCTTCAGCGAATACAAACGGCGCCAGGCGGCGCCGGGTCTGAAGGTGTCGCCGCGCGCCTTTGGCGTGGGCCGGCGCATCCCCATTGCGCAGCGGTTTCGCGCCGGACCGGCCTGAAGATTTTTTTGATTTTCGGATTTTGAGGGTTGCGAGGGGACGGTTCAGTTGTTTATCTCACGGTTGCGACGACTGTGAGCGCCGTGGGTGGCGCTCGTGGGATCAAGGAATTCGTAGTGAGATTTTCGATCATCACGCCGAGCTTTCGGCAATCGGGCTGGCTGAAACTTTGCGTTGCCTCCGTGCATGACCAGACCGGGGTGGAACTGGAGCACATCGTCCAGGATGCCGGCTCGGACGACGGCACGCTGGACTGGCTGCAGCGCGACGCGCGCGTCCAGGCGGTGGTGGAACCGGACGAGGGCATGTACGATGCCATCAACCGCGGTTTTCGCCGCGCCTCGGGCGACGTGCTGGCGTATCTGAATTGCGACGAGCAGTACCTCCCCGGCGCGCTGGCGGCGGTGCGGGATTTTTTCGACCGCCATCCAAACATCGAAGTGGCACTGGCCGGCACGATTGTTGTGAACGGCAAGGGAGATTACGTTTGCCATCGCCATTCCCTCCTGCCTCACCCGCATCACATCTGGTTTCGCTTTCCGGTGCTCACCAGCGCGGTGTTTCTGCGACGCAAGGTGGTCCACGAACGCGGCCTCTGGTTTGACACGCGGTGGCGCGCGCTGGGGGACCTGCACTGGATCCGATCGCTGATGAGCGCCGGCGTGCCCATGGCAGTCTTCGACCACTTTACTTCCGCGTTCGCGGATACGGGCGACAACTTGTGTCTCACGCCCAATGCCGTGCGTGAGCATGAGACCAGCCTCGCGATGGCTCCCGGTTGGGTACGAACGCTCCGCCCGGTCTGGGTGGTGCATCATCGCTTGCGGCGGCTCGCCGCCGGCCACTTCTTCCTCAAACCCTGTCATTACTCCATTTACACGCCGCGCAGTCCGGAGCGACGAACCCGCTTCGAGGTGGCCAAACCCACTGCGGTCTGGTGGAACCGCCTTTCACCGGACGGCTGGCGAAAATAGACAAGCCGTTTTGCTTCAGTAACTTGGAAAAATCATCAATCCGGCTTCGCGGAGATGTGGTTTCCGCCAGTTCGTTCAACCGGAACTTCAAAGCACCCCGTCCGCTTCGCGTGAATGTCCGCCGCCATAATTCCCTTGCGGACAAAGCCCAAACTCCCTACTAAGCCGCGCGCATGATGACACGGATCCACACCGGCGCCTCCGGGCGGCTGACCCGGATCATCCGTGAGGAACTGGAGGCTGTGGGCGGAGCGCTTCGTCCCCGTCGCATCGTGCTCAAGCCCAACTGGGTCATTCATGAGACCGATCCCGCCTTTCCCATCCACGCCCTGGTGACCGATGCGCGCGTCATCACTGCCACGGCCGCGGCCTGTCTGGAGGTCTTTCCCTCCGCGGAATCCATTTTGATCGGCGACTGCCCCCTGCAATACGCTGACTGGCCGCGGTTGTGCCAACAGTCGGGTCTGACGGAGGCGATCGAGCCACTCCTCAAAAAGTCCGGCGGCAGGCTTGCCGTGCATGACCTGCGCAAGGAGACGTTCCGGCAGGTGGATGGTTCCTTCCTGGTCGCCAACCGGGGCGCGCATGGCGACCCGGCCGGTTACCGCACGGTGGCCCTGGGCAAACGCAGTCATCTGGAACCGCTCGCCGCCAGCGCGGATCGTTTCGCGGTCAACGACTACAGCGCCACCGTCACCAGCAGCAACCACCGCCCCGGCTCGCACAACTATTTCGTCTGCCAGAGCGTCCTCAACGCCGACCTGTTCATCAACCTGGCCAAGTGGAAAGCCCACGCCAAGAGCGGCCTCACCGCCGCCTTGAAGAATCTCGTTGGAATCAATGCGGACAAGGCGTTCCTGCCGCATTTCCGGCGCGGTCCACCCAAATGGGGCGGCGACGAATACGCCGACCGCGACCGCTGGATTTATTGGGCGCAAACCACCTTGCGCGAGAAATTGCAGAAACGCAACCGGCTGGCTTTCACGCTGTTGAAACCGGGCTGGCACGTGATCAAAAAACTCCGAGGCATTGAGACCAGAATGGACAACCGCACCGCCGCTCCAAAAAATTTCTACGCCGCGGGCGGAGCCTGGCCCGGCAACGACACGATTTGGCGGATGATTTACGATTTGAACCTGGTGATTCAGTGCGTCAATGCCGGCGGGCAACTTCAGGACTCGCCGCAGCGCCATTACCTTTGCATTGTGGACGGGCTGATTTCAGGCGAGGGCAACGGACCGTTGCAGCCGCTGCCGCGCGAGACCGATTGGCTCGTGGTGGGCGACGATCCGTTCGCCATTGATGCCGCGCTGTGCCACTACATGGGCTTCGACCCGGCCAAACTGCCGCTCCTGGCCCGACGCCACCAGTTTGCCGGTGCGGGCTGGGGGCGCTTCGAGTTGACCGGCTTGGAGGTGGAACTGGACGGTCAACGAACCCGCCTGCTGGATTCGCCCATCAACCTGGGCTTTCTGCCGCCGCCGGGATGGAGAGGACACATTGAACGTTGAATGGCTCGCCCGGTTGCCCGCCCCGGCGCGACGGGCGCTCTACTTTGGACTGCAAACGGCCATCGGCTCGAAGATTCGCCGCGTTTGGAACGAGTTCCTGGTCTGGGAACAATTCACTCCCGAGCGGCTCGACCACGCCCTCGAGCAAAAACTCTCCGCGCTGCTGCAAGCCGCCACGAAACAATCGGAATACTATCGCAACCTCAAACTCGACCGCCAACCCGGAGAGACTGCCCGGCAATGGCTGAAACGCTTCCCGCCCCTGAGCCGGGCGCAGATCCGTGAACAGTTCACCCGCCTCGTCATTGACCCCTTGCGCGGGGAGATCACTTCCCCGGAGAGTGTCTCCCGTCGCCGGTACGACTGGTTGGCCGTCAAAACCGGCGGGACCACCGGCATCCCGACGACGGTGATTCACGATGCGAATCAACGCGACTGGGGACGCGCCACCCGCCTTTACGCCGCGCGCCAATGTGGATTTCCGTTGGGCACGCCCTACTTCCGGCTCTGGGGCTCGGAAGCGGACCTGCTCAAACAACAGGCCAGCCTGCAACAGCGCGTGCTCCAAAGTTTGAACGCCGAAGTCACGATGAACGCCTTCAAGGCCCGCGAAGCCGATCTGCGCCGTCATCACGCGACGATGCTGGCGCATCCGCGCATCGCGCACCTGATGAGCTACGTGGACGCCGCCGCCAGCCTCGCCATGTTCATTCAGGACCAGAAGCTGGCTCCTCCCCGTTTCAAATCCATCATGGCCTGCGCCGGCACGGTCACGCCGGAATTCCGCCGCTTGCTGGAAGACACTTTCTCAGCGGAGGTCTTCGACAAGTACGGCTCGCGCGATTGCTGCGACATGGCGTGCGAATGTCAACATCACACCGGCCTGCACGTCCTTTCGCCCAATGCGTTCCTGGAAATCGTGGATGACCAGGGCCGCGATTGTCCGCCGGGTCGGCCGGGACGCATCCTGGTCACGCTGCTGAACAATTCCTCCTTCCCGATGATCCGTTACGACGTGGGCGACATTGGCGTGTGGGCGGAAAGCTCTCGCTGTCCGTGCGGCTCGCCTTTTCCGCGCCTTCAAAGCTTGCAGGGCCGGCAGGACGACATGCTCCTGACGGAGGATGGCACCTGGCAGTCCTCGGTGTTTGTCCGGCACTTCGTCGGTGTGAGTTTGAACCGCCAGTTGATTCGCGAATGGCAACTGGAACAGACCGGCCGCGCACGATTCGTCTTCCGTTACGTTCCGTTGCAGACCGACGGCTTGCAAGAAAACCTGAAAAAGTTGAAGGCCAGTTTCCAGTTGGTGTTCGGCCCCTCCGCGCAAATTGAGATGCAACAGGTACAGGAAATCCCGCCTAGCGCCACCGGGAAATTCCGCTGGATCATCAACAGCTATCGGAAAGCGTAGCGAGGTCCAACAGCCTTTGAACCGTCCCTGCCCAAGGGTCGCCTTAATGGGTGACACCTTTTTGCCTTTTCTTTTAGCAACCTGAGTGACACGGAGCGCCCGCCGGGGGTGTCTTTCCAGGGCTGTGCGGCACGCGCGGGCCTGTCATGCCATGGCCATTGGCGAAGGCGGATGGCCGACCTTCCTCCCGCACGGCCTGCCTGTCCGCCGTAGCTTTGAGCGAAGGCGGGAGCGCCGCTAGATTCTTTCACACCTTCTGGCGGGACACCGGCGCGTTACGTGTTGCGAACCCCTTGCGCCACAACAAAGACAGTTTCATTGTCCACGGACTTTCACATCCGGCCACAACGATGCCCAGCCGGGAGACCCAGAAGAAATCCGGCAAGCGCGATAAAATGGATTCGCACTGAGCACTATCGCAGCGGGATGCTGTTCATTTCCCGCTCGATGATGAAGGAAGCTTCCGTCAGCCGTGTTGATTCGACCTATTTCGTTGTTCCCTCGGCTCACAGCCACAAGACCCTCTGAAACGGAAATCCGCACATCTTCTCTCCAACGAGGTGACTCGTGATCCAAATAATACAGCATCCAAGGTGCTCCATCGTACCTGCGCCAGCAAAGCTCCACGCTCCACCCATCCAGCCGATTCATAGAATCAGCGACAACCCGAAACTCACCGAGTTCCGGGTCATGGGCCTGAGCCCAAATCTCTTGCTTGTCCGCAAGCAGTAGGTGGAGCGATCCGGCAACCGCCACGACCAGAAGGCACAAAACAACGCTTACGATTCGCATTTGAATTGTTCGGTCAACTTGTTCAACAGGCCGCTGCTAGCGGCCGTATTCATAACCCGGTGGGGAATCGCTTTCGTCCGCGCACTTTCCAACACCGGTGGGCGACTTAGCCCTTCCTCCACGGTCTCCTGGATCAGGTGTCCATCGGCGTCCACCCATTGGCCAAATGTCGCAGCGAAACATGCAATAAGCCGAAAGATCGTATCCTGCAACTTTGTAGAATCCCCCGTTGCAAGTCATTCCCTCACAGTCGTCGTCTGTCCACATTCCGCCAACGCACTCTTTTGGGGCTAGTTTTCGCCATCGGGCACAACCCTCGCCACTGTCAACCAGTGCCCATTGATCCTCTTTCGATCTATTGCAACACCGGCCGCGATTCCAGCGATTATTTTCGAGCCCAAGCAAATCAGTATTCCCAATGGGATTGTTGCTCACAAACACGTAAAGATTCGGCCCATCCCCGAGTGGGTTCGGGTTACGACCGCGCAGCACTTCAAACCCCGGTTCGCCCAAGGGGTCTCTACTTGGCCACCGTTGCAGAGTGGGCGCGTACCAGCGGTAGCCGTAGTAATAGAGGCCGGGCGTGGCCAGCCACTCCTTCGACGAAAACCGATACACGTTCGCACCGGCCAGGCTGCCGCTCTGGCTGACCAGATTCCCATACGCATCATACTTGTAGCTCGCGGCCAACCCCTGGCTGCTGTTCACCAGATACGTGATGT
>WYBW01000064.1 GCA_011525685.1 Verrucomicrobiia bacterium | reverse complement strand
GTTCCACCATCAACGCCCGCAACCGCGCGTCCCGCTCCCCTCGCAACACCCGCGTCGTGATCCGCGGTTGCGGCGTGTCCGCCGCAAACACCGTGTAACACTCCAGCCGGCTCTGGTCCGAAAACCCTTCGGGCAGTTCGAGCCGCTGCTCCAGCACCAGATGCTGATGCAACCCGGCCCTGGTGTAGAGGTAACGAATCGAACCCCGGATGCGGTCAAATCAATCCCGGAGGACAATCTCGTTGGCCGCCACGCCCCACACCGGCTCGCAATCCTTCACCTCCGCGATCACCAACTGCTTCCCATCCACCGGATCGTAGAAACCCAGACTCACCGGACTGGAAACCAGCCGCACCGGCGGGAGTCCCTCCCCGCTGGGCAAGAGCACATCCACGCTGCCGTCCAGATTGAGATTATGCGCGAGCAAGACCTTGTGCTGGCCATGACGCGCCACAATGGCCTCGGGATACACCTCCCATTCCTCGCGGCTGGGCCGCCATGCTTGTGTCGTCTCGTCGAAGAAATTCAACCCTGTGGCCAGTTCGACATACGCGGAGACGCGTTCGCGGGACAGTCCGAACCGGCTCGGTTCCTCCACCCGCTGCCACACCGTCTCATGCGCGGCGCGGGAAACGGCCGTGTGGGTGATTGGCCCGCCATCTTGAGCGCAAGTGGCCTCAGCCAGACTGATCGCGAAGAGCAGCCCCAAAGCCCTTTTCATAACCTGACTCTTTCGATCGCCTGCTTGGAAAGCCTGTTACAACCCTTCCATTCTGCTTCTGCCGCGTGTTCCCCGTCAATCCACCATTCTTGCGGGTGCAGGGGCAATGTAGGGGGATAAGGGATGGGCGCATGACATGCCGTCGCCCGTGGCGCGAAAAAATCCGCGCGTGACTTCGGAGGGTGAGCATGAGAGATTGCCGCCGCTTTATGATCAATAAAATCGCAACCGTTATCGGTATCATCGGACTCGCCGCGGGACTTTTCACCGCGTCGGCCCAGGAAACCAAGCAGCCGGACAAAGCGGCGCCGAAGCCGGAGGAGAAGCCAGCCGCCAGCAGCGCGGATTTCACCGACCCGTCCAAACTCACCGCGAAAGCGCCGGAGTCGTTCAAGGTGAAATTCGAGACGACCAAGGGCAGCTTCACGGTGGAGGTTACGCGGTCGCTCGCGCCCAACGGCGCCGACCGGTTCTACAATCTCGTCCGGTCCGGCTACTTCAAGGACCTGGCCTTCTTCCGGGTCATCTCCGGGTTCATGTGCCAGTTCGGGATTCATGGGGATCCAAAAGTTTCCGCCGTCTGGCGCGGGGCGCAGATTCAGGACGATCCGGTGAAAGCGAGCAACACGCGCGGCGCGATCACGTTTGCCACCGCCGGCCCCAACACCCGCACGACCCAGTTGTTCATCAACTTTGGCAACAACGCGAATCTCGACGGCATGGGCTTCTCGCCGTTCGGCAAGGTGACGGAGGGGATGGACGTGGTGGACAAGATCAACTCCGAGTATGGCGAAGGCGCCCCGCGCGGCCGCGGCCCCGACCAGGGACGGATTCAGATGGAAGGCAACGCCTATTTGAAGAAGTCGTTCCCGAACCTCGATTACATCAAGTCCGCCGCCATTCTGCCCTGAAGCGCCAACGATTCCGACTTATGAGCCAAACTCAAGAATACGCAGTGCTGGCCACTTCCGAAGGGGAGATGACGCTGGAATTCTGGCCCGACGTGGCGCCCGGACACGTCGAGAACTTCAAGAAACTCGCGCGGCAGGGTTTCTACGACGGGACGTGCTTTCATCGCGTCATCAAGGGCTTCATGATCCAAGGCGGCGATCCGCTGACCAAGGACCCGGCCAACCAGAGTCGCTGGGGCACTGGCGGTCCGGGTTACCAGATCAAGGCGGAGTTCAACGAGCGTCCCCACGTGCGCGGCGTGCTCTCGATGGCGCGCTCGAATGATCCGAATTCGGCGGGTTCGCAGTTCTTCATCTGCCATGGCGACCCGCGCTTCCTGGACAAGCAATACACGGCGTTCGGCAAATTGATCAAAGGCGACGACGTGCTGGAAAAGATTGCCACCACCCCCACGCAGCCCGGCGACCGCCCGGTCAAGCGGATGCACATTGAGAGCGTCAGGATTGTGGCCTCCAGCCCGGCGACCTGAGCGTGAGGGCGGGCCACGTCAACTCGCCGCAAGCGCCCCACTGCCATCATGCCTGCGATGAGTCACGCCGAACTCGCCGCGCTGCTGGTGCAACTGGGTTGTCCGGCGGAAAAGTCGGCGACGATGGCGGAGCAACTCGAGCGGCGCGCGCGCCAGCTTGCGGAGCAAAAAGGGCGCGAACCTGAGGAAGCGCTGCGGCACTTGTTGGGATTGATGAAGCAGGGTTGGGCCGCCCGCGAGAATGGGTTTTGAAACCGCGCGCGGTATCAGCCGCGAGTGGGCGTTCGCCGAATTTGCATCCCAACGTGTGAGTCACATGATCAAACCCTGGCAGAAACTTGGGTCACGGCCCATAGCGGATTTTCCCATCTTCAAGCTGCGCGGCGATCGCAAGGTGTCGCCCCGCACGGGCGCCGAGCACGAGTTTTACGTCTTGGAAAGCCGGGATTGGGTCAATGTCATTGCGCTCACACCCGACCAGCAATTGGTGATGATCGAACAGTATCGGCACGGCTCGGACACGGTGGAACTGGAGATTCCCGGAGGCGTCATGGACCCCCATGAGACTTCGCCGGTGGCCGCCGGTGTGCGCGAGTTGCGCGAGGAAACCGGCTTCGCCGGGGAACACGCGCGAATCCTCGGAAGGGTGTTCGCCAATCCGGCCATCATGAGCAACCTCTGTTACACGGTGTTGATCGAGAATTGCCGATGCGTGCATCCGGTGCAGTTTGATCAGGGCGAGGACCTCCTCACGCGGCTGGTGCCGGTGGCCGACGCGCCCGGCCTGGTGGCGGCGGGCACCATCCGTCATTCATTGGTCGTCGTGGCCCTGCATTTCTTCGATCTGTGGCGGCGCGGGTTGAAGACCGATGTGACGTAAAGCAAACCTGCGGCGGCAGGACTCTCTGGGGTTGCCAAGTCGTCTTGGAAAGTAACAACGCGGCAAGGCTGCTGCCGCTTGGGGGTGGCGTTCAACGCCTGGAGCGGCTGGCCCGAACCTTGTCCTTCTTCTCCTCCAATTCCGCCTGCAGGGCTTTGCGCTCGCTGACGAGCTGTTGCTGAAGCTGTTCCATCTTGTCGAAATCTCCCGCCGCGGCCGCGGCGGCCACCTCGCCCTTCAAGGCGATCTCGCGCTCCGCGATCCGGGCAGCGTATCGGGAGTCCAACTCGGCCAGTTGCTCCTTTTGTGCGGCAGAGATTTTGGCGACCGGCGCCGACTTGTTCAGGCGCTCCATCGCGAGTTCGTACGAGGTTTTCATGGGCGTTGCATTGTGTCCGCGCGCACGCTGCCACTCCGGGGCGGGCAGTTCAAGCCTTGTTCCCCTGATCGCTGGCCGCGCCCGGCTTCCTCCTCCACGGCATGTCCGGAAATTTCTCCGGCGGCTTGAGTGGCGGCGGCGGCGGCCGGGCCAGGGCCAGTTCCGGATCGCCGGCGGACTGCGCGCCGGGGGGTGACTTGTCGGCCTTCCAGGAGGCAATGCGGGCCTGCAATCCGTGATGCTCGGCCTTCGCTTTGTCGCCCGCTTTCATGTAAAAGAGGGACAGGTTCGTATGCACGAGTTGTTCGTGCGGTTTGAGCTGCTCGGCCTTGTGCCCTTCGGCGATGGCGGCGGCGAAATCCCCCTTCCGATAACAGGCCATGCCGAGCGAAAGTTGCGCGTCAAAGTGCGCCGGGTTCTCGGCCAGAATGGTTTTCAGCTTCGCGAGCGCGCTGTCAAAGTCGCCCCGGCTGAAGTCGAACATGGCATCGTCGTATCGTTCCTGAACAGTCATGCGGTCCGAGGCACGCTACGCACAACGACCGACGGGCGCAAGCAGGGTTGAACCGACGAGGCGAGGCGGGGCGCATCTCAGTTTATCGCAGGCAGGCATTCTTGGCGTAGCGCAGGTTTCCCAACCTGCGGTATCGCCGACTTCCAGTCGGCTGGCCCAGG
This sequence comes from Verrucomicrobiia bacterium, assembly GCA_011525685.1. Lineage (GTDB taxonomy): Bacteria > Verrucomicrobiota > Verrucomicrobiia > Limisphaerales > JADLHS01 > WYBW01. The sequence continues at coordinate 43,347 of WYBW01000064.1, read as the reverse complement.
CACGGCGTGGCAGGCCGGGAATTCCCAGCGTTTGCGGATTGGAAATCCGCGATCCGGCAGACTGGAAGTCCGCGCTACGGCATCGCCCCGACGCCCCCTGCAAGAAAATGAGATGCGCCCGGCGAGGCGAGGGGAGGATTGCTGGACCTGATGGCGATTCTGTCGCCGCGAAACCGCTTCCGCACGGCTTCAGCGCGGCAGGGGATGAAATTGAAAGCGCGCCGGTCGGCGGGCTTCCGCGTCGAGGTCCGCCGTGAAATAACCGCCATCCTTGAGCAGTTCGATCCCGGCCAGCGACGGGCAAAGCCGCACGCGGAAAGGCCGCCAATCCCGCGCCTGATGGAGCGCGGTGCTGAGTTTGCGCACCGAACCGCCCAGGAAGTTCAACACCGGCATGCCGGACAAGAAACGGCTCAGGCGCAGAAACAGATTCGAGTGCAGGTGACCGATGATGGTCTGTTCAAGCTGCGGCAGTTTTTCCCGGATGGCATCGTCGCCCCACAAGAAGGGGAGCGCGGTCGGATCGTGGCAAAACAGCAGCACGCGTTGCCGGGGTTCAAGTGCGGTGAACGCCGCGCGCACCTCGGCCAGATGCGCCTCGCGGAGTTTCTCCCAAGCCGGTCGCTCCTCCGGCAGCATGTCGCGCTCGAACACGGGCAGCGCCGCAAGTGTGGAAACCACGTTGACCAAAACGTAGTTGCCCAGCTCGATCCGCCAGAAGGGGCGCAGCCCCAACCCTGGCTCCGCTTCCGCCACGGTGGCCAAGCTCGCGTTCATGTCGGCGAGGCGAGGCGAAGGATTGGCAACCGACAGCAAAGGTTGGGTTGCCCGACGCCAACTGGCCAGACGCATCCCTCCACGCGTGCCCATGAGGCGAAGCTTGCCCAACTCGTGATCGCCCAGGTTGATCAGAAGCCGGTCGGCGAACCGGGCCCGCAGCCGGTCGAGACATTCCCGTGCGCTTTGGAACGCGGCCTCGTCGCCCACGCCCACGGCCGCGACGTTGCAGGAGTAATCCCCGTTGGCGATGGCGTAGTCCACCGGAGGCACCTCCGCGAGAAAGCGGTCAAGCTGACCGTTGTGGCGGAGCGGATGACGCAGCCAGATGTAACGGCGGTAGCCGCGCACCAACAAGCGGAGACAGGGATTGGGCAGGGCTTGTATTTCGTAATCGTCGCCCGCGGCCTGTTCGGCGGCGGCGGCGTAATGAACATCGCTGAGGATGGCGAGACGGAAGTCGCGGCTCATGGCGCGGCCGTCATTGAGGCTTGGCCGGCAGGAGAATGTTAAACGTGGTGCCCTTGTTGGGCTCGCTCTGCACGGTGATGTCCCCGTGGTGCTCCTTGACGATGCGTTGGGTGATGGGCAGCCCCAAACCCGTTCCGTCATGCTTCGTCGTGAAAAAGGGTTCAAACAAATGGATCATGTTTTCCGGCGCCACCCCGACACCGGTGTCGCTGATGGTAACTCGCACCAGGGGTGAACCCTTGCTCTGGGCCTCGACCGGCGCCGTCACCAGCTCCGTGGCGACCTGGAGCGAACCGTTCGGCCCCATGGCTTCCACGGCATTGAGCAAAACGTTCACAAACGCCTGCTCCAACTGGTAATCGTCGCCCTGAATGTAATCCGGGGCGGCGCGAAAGGAGCGGTTCAGGGTGATCAACTTGCCTTCGAGCTGGCGTTGCACCATGCGCAGCGAGTGCTCGAGCACGTCATGCAGCCGCACGGCGGAGTAAGCGGGCCGCGGCGGCGCGGCGAACCTCAACATCTGGCGGACGATGGCCTCGATGCGCTGCATTTCGCGCTGGACGGTTTCGGTCAGCTCCGAGTCGCGGTTCCGGTCCAACAGCAGGTCCACGAAAGTCTTGACGGCCACCAGGGCGTTTTTGATTTCGTGCGCCATGCTGGCCGAGAGCGTTCCGACACTGGCGAGCCGGTCGAGGCGGCGGAGATTTCGTTCAATATGCCGGAGGGGAGAAAGGTCGTGCAACACCACCACGACTTCCGTCACGCGGCCCCGGCGCATCGGCACCGCGGAAACTGACAACGAGAGGTGCGAGCCCTGCCTGGTCACCGGCGCAATCGTCCGGGTGAGGAGCGGTTCGCCGTTGTCGAAGCATGGTTGAACGATCTTGCGCAGCCAGGCCGGCAGGGTCGTCTGGCCACGCTTCAAGGCGAGCAGTGACTCGGCCGCCGGGGTGCATGCCACGAGACGTTGGCGGGAATCCACGGTGAGCACGGCGCCGGCGAAGCAGTTGCGCAGCGTCGCGGGCGTTTCGACGACAGCCGAGCCAAGGGGAGGAGCTTGCGGCGACACGCCGCACGCGGAGTCGCTTGGGCGCTCCCGCGTCGAACTCCCTGCAGGCTCTTTGTGGCTTCGCCGATTCATCATTCTCGCCGATACTTCAAAAACGGTGCATGACTCCCAGCACGGGTGGGTTGCTGCTGATGGCGACAGTTAGAGCCACGCGGCAAAAATGTCAAGGTGATGGCGAGTTGAGTGGACAAGACTCGCATGGCTGGCGGTGGTTCAGTGGGCGCAAGGCAGCCACTTCACGATGAACCCGCGGCACATTCCGGGAATGTGGCTTGAGACATTTGTGTCTCGGATCATGACAGGCTTGCGCTGCCTCCAAGTTCGCCCCAGCGCAGGGCGGGCGCTGGCATCAAGAACGCTGGAAGCGAGTTTCAACTGTGCAAACCTCGAGAGAATCCGTGCGTCTGTATTCCAACGGTGAAGACGTTGCGGGCACGCTCTTTCTTCCAGCAGGCGCAGCCACCTCGCCCGTGTTGATCATTTGTCACGGCGCGGGTGAGTACAAGGAAAACTATTACGAGTTATGCGAACGGCTGGGAGCACGGGGCATCGCCACGCTGGCGCTGGACATGCATGGCCACGGGGAAAGCGCGGGGGAACGCTATCACGTGAATCTGCGCGAGTGGGTGGCCGATGTGCGCGCGGCAATTGACTTTCTCACGCAGCATCCGCGGATTGATGGTAATGGCATCGGCGCGTTCGGGCTGTCCTCCGGGGGCACGGCCATCCTGGAAGCGGCTGTTGATGAGCCGCGGCTGAAGGCGCTGGTGGCCCTCGATGCGACCGTCCGGGATTCGTTGCCTTGGTCGCACTCGGCGCCCTTGAAGTTGCTGGTCGCCGCCGGCAAAATCAAAAAGTGGCTGACGAAAAGTGATTTGCGTGTGCCTTTGCTCAGGTTCTCTCGGGGATTGCCCATGGCTTCCGATCCGGAGGTCGAGCAACGGCTGCACGCGGATCCAAGGTTGCGGGAAGCATTCATGACGTTTCCGTTGCCCGGTGCCGCCGAAGCTTTCTTTGTGGATACGCTCCAGCGAGTGTCGCGTATTTCCGCGCCCACCTTGGTCCTGTGGGGTGCCGAGGATCGGTTGGATCCGCCGGAAACCGCGCAGTTGCTCTACGAGGCGCTGGCCTGCCAGAAGCAACTTCACATCATCCCCGGGAACGGTCACGTGGGTCACATGGACCGCAACAAAGACAAAGTCTTTGCCTTGACTGCGGACTGGGCCTTGAGAACGCTCGCGTAATCTTTTCTGCGCTGCAACGCGCGGCGCACAGTCATCATGGCGTTCAGAATCATAGAGGCAGATGCCGCCAGGGCCCTGAGCCAGAAGGCGAAATGGGAGTTGCTGTCCCCTTTTCTCCGCCGGCATGGCCGCGAGGCGCTGTCCTACGCCACGCTCCAGGCCGGCATGGAGTATTTCGTGGATGACTGTGGTTACATCGCCTACACGACCGCGTTGCATCCGGTTTTCGCCCGCCGGCCCAAACGGATTGCCTTTTCCGATCCGGTCTGCGCGCCGCAGGATTATCGCAAGGTCATCAGCAGCTTCCTCTCCGTGAACCCGCACGCGGTGTTCGCCTGCATTTCCGAAGCGTGCGCGGAGGTGCTGCGCGAACTGCGGTTCAAGGTTAATTGCCTCGGCTGCGAAGTGGAACTGCCCGTCCAGACGTACAACACCAACGGCAACTGGAAGGAGTTGGACTTGATCAAGCGCGCCCGGAACGAAGCCCGACGCGAAGGGGTTGAGATTCGCGAGGAAAACATCGAAACCGTCAATCGCGACGAACTCAACGCGGTTTCGGCCCGCTGGATTGGCGCCAAGAAGGTCAACGACCGGGAAATCTGGATTTACGCGCGCCGCCCGGTGTTTTCCGCCGAGGAAGACGTCCGCAAATTCGTCAGTTACGACCGCGAAGGGCACGTGGCGGGGTTTGCTTTTTATGATCCGATCTATCGCGAGGGACAGGTGATTGGCTATTCAGCCAATGTTCTGCGTTCTGATGAACGCCGCTTTGGTCGCCTCCCGACCGCGATGCACATGGCGGCGATGGAGAAATTCCGGGCGGAAGGCAAGGAGGTGTTGAATTTGAACCTGTCCCCTTTTGTGAAACTGGAGCAGGGAAAATTCAACGATGACCTCGGCTGCAAGCTGTTCTTCAAGCTCAGCGCGCGCTACGGCAACGAGATTTACAACTTCCAGGGGCTGGCGTTCCACAAGTCCAAGTACCGAGGCAGCGAGAAGTGCTTGTATTTTGCCTCCAACAGTTTCTGGCCTTCCAATGATGTTTACCTGGCTTTCCTTTCCGCGGACATCGCGAGGAGCTATTTTGGCACCCTCGGCCTGTTGTTTCGGGGCATGGTAGCTGCTAAAAATGGGGCGAAACTGGCCGATTAAGCCTCTCGGTCAGCAATCAGAGTACGGGCGGCCCGGATTGGCGCTCTTCATAAAGTTGTGCTGGTGAACACCGACATCCGTAATATGAAGATAAAAAACACAAACTGTCTCGCCTGGCTGGTTGGATTGGCTGGCATCACATGGTGTGATACGGCGACTGGCAGCGAGGTCGCAGCCGAGCCGCCAAAGTCTGAATTCAGGCGCTTTCTGGAGCAGGACTATCTTCTCGGCGACTGGGGTGGTTTGCGCACCAATCTCAAAGACCGCGGCGTTGACTTCGAGTTTGTTTACTTTGGCGCCCTGCCCATAAACTTGGAAGGGGGCATCAAAGAAGGCTCGGTCCTGGAAGGCGGGCTGATGATGTTGATGGATCTCTACTCAGACAAATTGGTGGGCTATGGAGGCGGCCAGTTCCACGTCGGCGGGCTTTCCATTCATAACGGACCTGAGTTCTCCGAGAATTACATTGGCGACCTCAACAAGGTCAGCCTGCTGGATTTTCCGGACACCTGGCAGCTTTGGGAACTGTGGTACGAGCAAAAGTTTTGGGGCAACAAAGTGGCGCTCAAGTTCGGGCAACTGGCGATTGATCGCGATTTCATCGTGCCGGAGTATTACAATTCACTCGCCGGACTCAGTTTCCTGAACCAGACCTTCTTTTATCCCACCATGGCGTTCAATGTCTATGATCAGCCCTATTTCCCGGTGGGCCATCACGCCCTCGCCTCCACCCCTTACGGCGCGCCCGGAGTGAGATTGCGCCTGGACCCGTGCCAGCACGCCTACTTTCAAATCGGGGCCTATGATGGAAACCCTGATCGCGAGGAGGGAGGCACAAACATCAAACTCAGCAGCGAGGAGGGGGCGCTGATCTATGCCGAGTTGACCCTGAAAATCAACCAGAGCGAACACGCCGAAGGGCCACCAGGCAATTTGAAATTGGGAGGCTACTATCACACGGATGAGTTCTTCGACATGTATCAGGGAGCCTTCGTGGCTTTCGACAACTACGTGGCGGCGAACGGCATTCCGCTTCCCCCGCTCTCCGGCGGAACGGCATCCGAGCGCGAAGGGAACTATGGCATTTATTTCCTCGCCGACCAGATGTTCTGGCGGGAGCTGGAGAAGGAAGACCCGGCGCGGCAGGGATTGGCCGGCTTCTTTCGGGTGGCGTTTGCTCCCAAGGATCGCAACCTGGCGCAATTCGGCATTGACGGGGGCGTGGTTTACAAAGGCCTGATCCCGACCCGGGACTGGGACACGCTTGGGCTGGCGGCGTCCTACCTGGAAATCAGCGATGACTTGCGGCGGGCTCAACGCGACATCAATGGCATCATCACGGGAGCCGGGGGGCCGGCGGCTTTTTCCAAGCTTGCCGATCACGAAACCGTGATAGAACTGAGTTACAAGGCGCAGCTCACGGCGTGGTGGACCTTGCAGACCAGCCTCCAGCGGGTTTTTCATCCTGGTGGACGAGTCACCACAAACCTGCCTGACGCTTGGGCGCTGGTCTTGCAGACGACGCTTCGCTTCTGATTCACCACCGTCCGCGTGCAGCGTTGGGTCAATTGTCCTTGCGTGGTAATGGGAAATGCACAAGTTGTCTTTGCACCGAGCCTGACGGGGCAACTCGGTCAAACCGGGAATTCGATGGAAGGCGTAGTAGTTCTTGCGCGCCAAGGTCATTCTTCCACAATGAGCTCAAATCGCGGTCAGATGTCAGTCAACGCAACTAAAGAAAACGGTCGCCCCAGGGACAGCTCGGTGGTCTGCAAGACAAGCCAAGGAACCGAGATTCATGGTAGTCTGACACGGTTCAGCCGACACGCGGTTGTGTTTGAAGTCTATGACCCCACGATAGTCTTGCGGACTTCAGAAGTCTTTCCGGAACTGCGAATCAACTTCCAAGCAAGGACGATTTACTCCGGTCGCGCGGTTATCCGGAATGTGCTGCACACCGGCACCACGCTGGTTTGCGAGTCCTCCCTTGACGATGCGCAGTGGATTGATCTGGAGTTCAACGCGGGTGTCCTTGGCAACAGTGGACTGCGTGTGCAATTCAACGAGTTTATTCACGAGTGGCAGAAATCCTACCAGATCGCTCCCGAGTATAAGTTGATCATCGCTGATATGCATAGTTACTTCCGCGATTTACGACTCTGGCTCGACCAGGTGGAGCTTGGCCTGCGATCCAATGGTAAAATCAAGATGGAGTTTGAGCCGAATATAGATGAAGAGTTGAGTCACATCATCATCCCCAGCATCAACGTGCTCTTTGAGAAGTTTGAGGCCATAGCTCAAGGACTAGACACTGAAGCCGTTCCGGCGCACCAGAGTTATATGCGCCGGCACTTGCACCCTTTGGTGCTCTGCGCGCCATTTGCAAATCGGACGTTCCACAAACCTCTCGGCTATGCGGGTGACTATGAAATGGTCAACATGATTGCCCGTAATCGACCCGAGGGTGGATCACTTTTTGCGCGAGTAATAAATACTTGGTTTCTCCGTCAACCACCGGCAGAGGCTCATCGCAACCGTATTGACTATCTGGCCAAAACTCTCGAGGAGGAAACAATGCGGGTCTGCCGTCTTCGCCGTCGGATGCGTGTCTTTAACATGGCGTGCGGTCCGGCCCAAGAAGTGCAGCGATTTCTTCGCGAGAGTCCGTTCAGCAGTCATGTTGAGCTAACGATGCTGGACTTCAACGAGGAAACTTTGGGCTACGTCCGCTCGGCTTTGGACGACTTGAGGAAACAACGCGCGCGGTCGCTGTCGGTGGAATATCTCAAGAAGTCCGTGCATCAAATTCTTAGAGAAGATGTGCGGCGACCGCTGCTGTCCAAGCCTGCCGGGTACGACTTTGTGTACTGCGCCGGGTTGTTCGACTACCTGTCGAATCCTGTTTGTCAGCGCTTGATGAACATCATGTACGATTGGCTGTTGCCGGGCGGATTGTTGGTGGCGACAAACGTCGAACCGTCTAACCCTCTTCGCTGGGGCATGGAGCACCTCTTGGACTGGCATCTGATTTATCGAACACCGGCGCAGATGCGCCGGCTCGTGCCAGACAAGCCAGGACTGGACGCCGGTTACCTGCGAACGGATTCGACCGGGGTCAATGTGCTAATTGAAATTCGTAAACCGGATTATGCGTAGCCAACCCACATACCGTGATCCAGAGTTTCGAGTGGCCTTTCTGGCAAACGAACAACAAGAGCGAATTAGCACCGGCAAAGTCGCGTCGGCCCTGGTGTTTTTCCTCATGCCGTTTGGATTGTTGTTGGACTATTTTCTTTACCGGGAATCGTTGGGGGTCTTCTTGGCATTGCGGTTGGCCTGTTCTGTTCTAGCCGGGGTGCTTTTCTACTTGCACACGACGTCGTTCGGGCGAGGACACTATAAGCTCTTGGGTCTCCCCATTGCCTTGATTCCGGCCATGTTTATTGGAGTGATGATTTTCATGAAACATGGGCCGGTTTCGCCGTACTATGCGGGCCTGAACCTAATCCTTCTAGCCGTGAGCGTTGTGGTGCATTGGAGCACGCGCGAATCAGTATTGGCAGTATTGGGAGTACTTCTTATTTACCTCGCTGGCTGTATTCTGCACATGAAGTTTGTCAACCCGGGTGAAAGTGTAGACGGCTTGTTCTACAGCAACATCATCTTCATGATCGAAACCGGCGTCATCGTCATCGTGGGCAACTACTTTTACAACCGCCTGCGTTTCCGAGAGTTTGCCCTGCGCTACGAACTGGATCAGAACAAGAAGACGCTCGAACAAACCAATCAAAAGCTCGACCTCCAAAACAAGGAACTGGCCGACGCGATCCAAAAACTCACAGAGGCCGAGGCTCAACTGGTTCAAAAGGAAAAGATGGCCTCGTTGGGCGTCATGAGCGCCGGGATCATCCACGAGATCAACAACCCATTGAACTTTGCCACCACCGGCCTCTACACCCTCAAGAAGAAAGCCAAATACGTTCCTCCGGAACAGCGCGGTGACTTTGAAGACATCCTCAAGGATGTGGAAGACGGCGTCGGGCGCGTTAAAAACATTGTGTCCGACCTCCGGATGTTCACTCATCCGGAAACCGAAGCGCACGAGGAAGTCGCGGTGTCGGAAGCGGTCAACTCCGCCCTGCGCTTTCTGAGCGGCGAGTTGAAGGATCGGGCCCGGGTGGTCACCCAGTTGCCGGAAGGGCAGACGGTCCGCGCCAACAAGACCAAGCTCATCCACGTCCTGGTGAACCTGATCCAAAACTCGCTGGATGCCATGCAAAGCAAGTCCTTCAACGGGGAGCAGCCCACCATCTGGATCGAGGGCCGGGAGGAAAAAGGGGGCAGCTATCTCGTGGTCCGCGACAATGGCATGGGCATCGAAAGCCAGCACCTGGACAAGATTTTCGATCCGTTCTTCACGACCAAGGACGTTGGCCAGGGCATGGGGCTGGGGTTGAGCATCTGTTATCGCATCCTCCAGGAATGTCAGGGGCGGATTTCCGTGCGGACCGAGCGCGGAAAGTTCTGTGAATTTACGCTGGAGTTCCCGGCCCGGGCGTGACAATAAACACCCATTCCGCCTCCGATATGGAATCGCCATACAATTACCGGCAGTTCGCGGTCCTCTACGTGGACGACGAAGAAAAGTCTTTGAAAGGGTTTTCGCGCGCGTTCCAGGACGACTTCCGCATTTTCACGGCGGCCAATGCCCAGGATGGCCTCAAGCTGCTCGAGGAGCACCGGCACGAAATCGGAGTGTTGATGACCGACCAGCGGATGCCCGGCGAAAAGGGCGTGTGGCTGCTGGAACGCGCCCACCAACTCGAGCCCCGCATCATTCGCATCCTGGCGACGGCCTACTCGGACATGGACGCGGCCATTGCCGCGGTCAACACGGGGGCGATTTATCGCTACGTCACCAAGCCTTGGGAGCCGGAGCAGCTCCAGCAGACGCTCAAACAGGCGCTCGAGTTTTTCCTGCTCCAGCGGGAGCGCGATCAGTTGCTGCGCGAGAAGATGTCCGTCCTGCGCAACCTGATGATCGCCGACCGGCTGGTCAGCCTCGGCCTGCTGGCGGCGGGCTTGAGCCATCACATCCGCAACGCGCTGGTGGCCGTCAAAACCTTCCTCGACCTGGCACCCGCCAAGATGGCCGAGGAGAAGGTGGACCTGGACGGACTGCGGAATCCGGACTTTTGGAAGGATTACTATCACAACGTCCAAGGGCAGATTGAGAAAATCAACAACCTGCTCAAGGACCTGTGGGTCGCTTCGGAACACCCTTCGTTCCAGTTCGCCGATCAAGTCAAGTTGCGCGAGGTCGTGGACAGCGTCGCCGACTCGTTGCAGGCCCAGTTCGCGGCGAAACAGATCCAGTTCGAGAACCAGGTCCCCGACACCCTGCCGGAGCTTCACGTGGACAAGCCGAAGTTTTACCGCTTGTTTGAACTGCTGCTTCGGGATGAACTGGCGAGCCTGCCGGTGGGCAGCAAGGTGGCCCTTTCGGCGACTCTGGTGGATGGAAGCGCCAAACCGGAGGTGCAGATTCAGTTGAGTGACAACGGCCCGGGTCTTTCGCCCGAGGCGGTGCGGGTGCTCTTTGATCCCTTCGTGCTGCGGAGTGATACTCCGGCTGAATACGGAATTCACCTCATGGCGTGCTTCTTTATCGTGTATCACCATGGCGGCAAGATTGAGGCGAAAAGCCAGGAAGGACAGGGCACGACTTTCACCTTGAGAATGCCGGTGCATCCGGACCGCACGGCTCTGGAAAGCAACGTGGGCTTGCTTCAGAAATCGCTTCTCAACGACGCCCTCTGGGAGAAACTGGCCGCCTCCGAATAGGCCGTCCGCCTCACCCGTCCAAGTCACCGCGTTTGCGGCAAGGGCCGCCACTGGAATCCCGCGTCCGGAGTGCCTCCCGGGTCTTCTCCCGGGCGAGTTCCGGGAAGGTTACGGTGGCGGAATCCGGTGAATCACTGGTTGAGAGGATTGGTCGCTTGCGCTGTAATACGGGCAGGCAATCAAGAATGGATTGACCCGTGGGCAATCGTATGGCTTATGTATCGTCAGTGAAAATCATGGGGAAGCGGCAGCCTAAGGCGGAACACACTAATCAGACTGCCGGCATGGGGCGGAACGCCACCGAATCGAGAGCCTGCCCGCCGGGATGCCCGGTTCTTGACCGAAAACCCTGACCGCGACACGCCAACCACAACACCCGATGAAAAACCTGCTTGTGTTGGCGCCCCACCCCGAACTGGCGGAAGCGCTCCGGACGGGTCTCAACCCGGAGCAATACCGGACCATCCATCGGGCCAGTGTGGAGGAAGCTGAACCGTTGCTGGCGCACGGACTGGTCAGTGTCTGCATTTTGGATGTTGAGTTAACCGGCGTGCAGGCCGTCTGGTTGCTGGAGCGCATCCGGCGTCGCGAACCCAAGTGCCCGATCATTGTGTTTGCTGGCGCGCGGCAGCCCGAGTGGGAGGAAGAGGCTTATTTACAGGGGGTCAGCCATGTGCTCACCAAGCCACTGCGACTGCGGATGTTCACGGCCCTGCTGGACCGCTTGTTTGCCGCGCCCAAGGACCGGCCGCTTCCAACTTCGGCTTCGCCATCACGTGAAACCCAAAAGAGCCCCGCCGCCGGGCCGGGCGCCCTCCCCAGCCCCGCCTCGCAAACCTTGGGCGTGCTCCGTAATTTTTCATCCATCCTCACGCACTCTCTGAACGCGGAAGCGTTGCTCAAGCAGTTCCTGCTGCTGTTGCGGGAGATTCTGAGCATCAATCGCGCGGCCATTTTTCTTCGTCAGCCTTACGGGGCATTCGACGGCCTCGCGGCGGGCGAGGAAAGCCGCCGCCTGCGGGCCGCGTGCGCCATCGGCCTCTCGCCCGGGCTGCTTGAACACTTCGAGCTTTCGTTCGACGCCGGCATTGGCGGCCAGCTCTTCCGGCTGGGGCGCATCCTGCGCCGCACCAGCGAGGAAGCTCAGGGGGATGTCGAAACGCACAAGGAATTCGAGTTGCTGGGCGCGCAGGTCGCCGTTCCCATCCTGGACCGCGAAACGTTGATCGGCGTGGCGTTGTTTGACGGCCGTGTGACGGGTGAACCGCTGGTCAATACCGAACTTGAACTGATCTTCCACCTGCTCGAACAGGTGGGTCTGGCCATTCGCAACATCTGGCTGCACGATCAATTGGCCGGCAACCACGAAATGATGGCGGGCGTGCTTCGGGAACTGAGCAGCGGCTGCGTCGTGGTGAGCCGGGACCTCCAGGTCCTCCACGCGAACAAAATGGCGCGCAAATACTTCGGCGTCGCCTCGCGCACCAGCGGTGAGATGGAATTCACCGACCTGCCCCAACTCATTGCCTCGAAGGTCTATCAGGTGTTGCGCACCGGGGCGGCGGTGGTGCCCTTCAAATACGAGCCGGAAAACTCGCCCGGCACGATTTACAACATTACGGTCGTGCCGTTCCAAAGGCAGAACGCCGCCACGCCGGGCTCGGCGTTGCTCGTCATCGAGGACCTGACCCAGAGCGAACAGTTGCGCCGGCTGGAAGTCGAGGCCGCCAACCTGCGCCTGGTCAAGACCATGGCCGACCGTCTGGCGCACGAGGTCGGCAATGCCATGGTACCGCTCTCGACGCATCAGCAGTTGCTCGCCGAGAAATACCGGGACGCCGAATTCCGCGCCTCGCTCGACGCGGCCCTGGCCGACGGCGTCAAGCGCGTCACCCGCCTGATCAACCAAATGCGCTTTCTGGCCCGGGACACGATGACTTCCCACGAGGCCATTCCGCTTTCCACACTGATTGAAGAAGCCTATCAGGAGGCCCGGAAGTATCAGCCGGTCAAGACCGCGCAGCTCAAGTGCGAGAACGGGGGCAAACCGGTGTTCGTCACCGGGGATCGTGCCGCGCTCAAACACGCTTTCACCGAGGTGCTCATCAACGCCCTGCAAGCCAATCCCACTGATCCGAAGGTCGGCGTCCGTTTGCGGGCTGAAACCGGCGGCGATGAACCGCCCGGTCTGCGCATCGAGGTGCAGGATAACGGCAGCGGCTTCACCCCGGAAGCGATGCAAAAGGCCGCCGCCCCGTTTTTCACCACCCGCAACGTGGGCCTGGGCCTCGGGCTGGCCGTGAGCCGCAAAATCATCGAAACGCACCACGGCAAACTCGAAATCGTGCCCCCGAAATCCGGGCATTCGGGTGTGGTGCGCATTTCCCTGCCGCTGGACCCGACGCAGACGTTGGACGCCTGAGACGGGGGCGAGCCTTGCCCACCTCAGAGAAGCCAGGGCGCAGCTCCGTTCTTCACAAGTCCGCTGGTCCGCTGGAAGGGCGGCTTACCAGTCGCCCGCCGCACTTGGCGGTTGGCACGCCGCCTCTGCGGCGCCCAACTCGGATTTCCGCTTGAGAGCACAAGGGCTTTTGCTACCGTGTGACTCCGTAAAGTCAGTGGATAATCTTGAACCATGGCCGGTTATCCGGCCCTGTTAATGCCGAATATGTCTGCCACCATTCTCGACGAACCGCAGGTCATCAGCGAACCGTCCCCGCCGCGCAAGCCCAAGCGAAGGTTGCTCATTGTGGACGACGAAGAAGGTCCGCGCCAGTCGCTGCGCGTGCTCTTCAAGGACGAATACGACTTGTTGACGGCGGAGGACGGCGCCACCGCCATCCAACTGGCGCAGCAGCACCGGATTGATGTGGCGGTGTGTGATATTCGCATGAAGGGCATGTCCGGCATCGAAGTGCTGGAACGATTGAAATACGTGGACCCCGCCATCGAGGTCGTGATGATGACGGCGTTTGAGACCACCGACACGATCCGTCAGGCGCTCCGGCTGCGGGCCTGCGACTACATCAACAAACCCTTCGACATCGGCTCGATGCGTGCCGCCGTGGCCGGCGCCATGCAGCGGCGCACCCTCGAAAGCGAGATTCACGACAACGCCGAAAAGTTGCAGCAGCTCATGCTCGAGCTGCAGCACCAGAAGATCGAGGAACAGATGGCCCGGGACCGCGGCACCATTTACGCCAGCATCATCCACGACATCAACGGGCCGCTGACGGTCATTTCGGGTTTCATCCAGCTCATGACCGAACGCATCGGCAACGCCTCGCGGCTGGAGACCGAGGACCTGGAATTCGTCAAGGACCGGCTGCGGGTGATCACCCGGCAGGTCACCAATTGCATCGAGATTTCGCGCCGTTATCTCGGCTTCCTGCGCAAACAACCCAGTGAAGGCGCGCGGGTGGGGGTCAATCAACTCCTGGCCGACCTGGGCCATCTGATCCGCGTCCATCCCAGCCTGCTCAACAACCAGTTTCACATTCATCCGCTGGCCAGGGACACCGGCGTGAAGATCAACGGCACGGACCTGATCCAGATTCTCCTCAACCTCACTGTCAACGCGTTCCAATGCTCCGGCCAAAGCCATCAGGTGGACATTGATGGCGAGGTGCTCCATGAACCGCTGGAACTCACTGCCTTCAAGGACGGCCCGGAAACCCGCCTCCTCAACGTCGAGAATTTTCAAAACCACGCCCCGCTTGTCCGGCTTTCGGTCCGCGACAACGGTCCGGGTATTCCTCCCGAGATTTTGCCCAAGATTTTCCAACCCTATTTCACCACCAAGGACGCGCGCCAGGGAACGGGCCTCGGATTGAACATCGTGCAACGGCTCGTGAAGGAAAATGGCGGAGCGTTGCACCTCCGCACCCGCGTTGGCGAAGGCACGGTCTTCACGGTCTATCTCCCCGCCGCCCATTTGATCCGATAGCGGCTCCTCGCTGCTTTCGGTGGAATGGGATTGCGAGAGCGCAGGTGAATGATCCGGAGTCTTGGCAACAGTCTCCCTCTCCCAGCGGGAGAGGGAAAAAGGGTGAGGGAGAGTCTTCGCATCCATCGTGGCGGGCCGAGATGAGTTCCTGCGCCCCGGGTTTTCCACGCGCTCTCCCTCACCCTGCCCCTCTCCCGCTGGGAGAGGGAGACCCGCTGTACGCTCCGCGTTGCTCCCCGCTTTGGTTTCATTCCACCGAAGACAGCGAAGAGCCGCAGACTTGCAAGAAACCAAGTCACCCCGCCAACATTTCCATGCCAAATCTTTTTTGCTCGTGGCCAAGGGCACGCCTAGTCTGCACCAATGTCCGATGCCCATCGCACCGCCCTGACCTACCGCTCCGAACTGTGGCGGGCGGTCTCGGCGGGGATTCTGGAGAGCGCGGGCGCCACGTTTCTCCTGCTCATCGCCGTGCGGTGGTTTGAGTCCGGCGCCTGGGCCAAGGCGCTGGTGGCCGCCGGGGGCAGTCTCGGGCTGATCCTGGCCCCGCTCGTGGTGACCCGCGTCGCGGCGCTGGGCTGGCCCGTGGCACAGTCCGCCTCGCGGTTGGCGATGTTCGGGGCGGTGTGCTTCCTGGTCATGGCGTTGTTGCCGTTCCTGCCGGTTTACGTTCTGGGGTCTGTGCTGGCCATGACCGCTTCCTCGGCGGCGATTCCTTTGCTGACGCAAATCTACCAGGAAAACTACCCGGCCTGGCAGCGGGGCAAGCTCTTTTCGCGCGCGTTCATGATCCGCATCGCCACGGCGGCGGTGTTCAGCGACCTGGCCGGGCGCGCGTTGTCCGCGCACCTCAGTTATTATCGCTGGCTGCTGCTGGTGTTTGCCGCGGCATTCGCGGCGGCGGCGTTCTGCCTCGCGCGGGTTCCCTCGCGTCCGCTCGAGGTGCTGAGCGGCACGCACCCGTTCCGGGCCCTGCGCTATGCCCGCGACGATCGAGTGTTTCGCATCACGCTCGTGTCCTGGATGTTTCTGGGATTTGCCACCTTGATGATGCTACCCTTGCGCGTCGAGTACCTGGCCAATCCCGAACACGGCGTGACCCTCAACGGCCATCCGCTGACCGCGGCCGACATCGCGTTGCTGATCGGGGTGATTCCCAACCTGGCCCGCCTGCTGGTCAATCCGGTTTGGGGTTGGTTGTTCGACCGGATGAACTTCTTCGTCCTGCGCATCACGCTCAATCTGGGTTTTGCGCTCGGCGCCATTTCCTTTTTCGTGGGCGGCACCATGCCGTGGCTGGTGCTGGCCGCGGTGCTCTTCGGCCTGGCCAACTCCGGGGCCGACCTGGCCTGGAGCTTGTGGGTCACCAAATTCGCTCCGCCGGGGCGCGTGGCGGATTACATGAGCGTCCACACGTTTTTCACCGGCGTGCGCGGCGTGGCCGCGCCTCTGGTGGCGTTCCACCTCATTGCCGGCCTACCGCTGCACCTGGTGGGTTGGATTTGCGCCGGGTTGATTCTGATCGGCACCGTCCTGCTTGTGCCCGAAATCAAGGCCGGCAAGGGCGCCCGCAAAGCGGCGGCGCTGGTCGAGGAAGTATCCGAGTAACAACGGTGGGTCGCCTGTTTCAGCGGCGCTCCACCCGCTTGCGCACCCGCAACGGCCCCGGCCCGTCGTAGGCGAACTCCTTTTTGGCCGTCCCCACGTACTCCCACACTGGGTCGTGCGGGTAACGCCGGTTTTCCAACCGGCGCGGCGCCGACTGGAAAGTCGGCGTTACGTCGTGGCGCTCAACCTGGCCATCATAATCCACTGAACGCCTGATCCAAGACTTCGAGCGCGAAGTCCGAATCCGCCCGGTTCAGGCACATTGGCGGAGCGAACCGGAGGGTTTGCCCCCACAAGCCGCCCTTGCCCAGCAGCAGGCCCAGGGCCCGGGCGCGTTCGAGCACTTCCGCACAAGCCTCTCCGGCCGGTTCTTTGGTCGCGCGGTCCTTCACGAGTTCCACTCCAAGCATCAAACCCTGCCCGCGCACGTCGCCGATGATCGGATGCCTCGACTTCAACCGCTCCAAGCCGCGCTTGAGGTGCGCGCCCAGTTGGCGGGCGTTGTCCTGCAATTTCTCCCGCTCGATCACTTCGAGCACCGCCCGGCCCGCCGCGGCCACCACCGGGTTGCCGCCGAAAGTGTTGAAATGGATTTTGCCCACCAGCGAACGGGCGATTCGCGGCGTTGTTACCACGGCGGCGAGTGGACAGCCGTTTCCGATTCCCTTGGCCATCGTGACGATGTCGGGAATAACGCCCTGCGTTTCAAAGCCCCAGTAATGCGTGCCGGTGCGGCCAAAGCCCGTTTGCACCTCGTCCGCGATGCAAACCCCGCCCGCCGCCCGAGTGTGTTCGTAGGCGTGCTGAAGGTAACCTGGCGAAAACTCCACCACGCCGCCCACGCCCTGGATGGACTCGGCGATGAACGCCGCCACCCGGCCCGGCGTGGCGTGGTCAATGAGACTCTTCACGTCTTCGGCGTACTTTCGGCCGGCGTCCGGGTCGTCGTAACCGTACGGGCCACGATAGGGATAGGGTGCGAGGGCGTGATGAACCCCGAAGCTGTGCGGCACGTTGTATTTCCACGTGCTGTGCGCCGTCAAAGCCATGCCCGAGGCATTGCCTCCGTGATAGGCGTTGCGCAACGCGATGACGTCGTAATTGCCGGTGGCGGCGCGCGCCATGAGCATCGCCAGATCGTTGGCCTCCGATCCGGAATTGACGAAGTAACACACCTTGAGTTCGCCCGGCATCTTGGACGCCAGTTGTTGCGCGTACGCGCCCACGTTCGGGTGCAGGTAGATGGTGGTGGAGTGTTGGAGGGTTTCATTCTGCCGGTTCGTCGCGGCGACCACCTCCGGGTGACAATGCCCCACGCTCACCGTCACGATGCCGCCGAAACCATCGAGATAGCGTTTGCCTGTCTCGTCCCACACGTATTGCATCCAGCCTTCCACGAGCATCAGCGGTTGCTTGTAGTAAAGGAAGATGGCGGGGTTGAGGAACTGTTGGCGTTGCGCCAGCACTTCGGCCGCCGAAGGACCGGAGTACTGTCGCGGGATGTGAGTTGTGGCCGGCAGAACTGGTGCTTTCACGATTCAAGGATGCGGGAGGCGCGGGTCAAAACGTATCTCTCCGCGGGGACGGATGTTCAGGCATTGCAAAGCCGCCGGCAAGCAGGGACTGATTTCCGGGACTGATTTTGACGACGCACTCTCGCGCATCTCACACTGGATGTGCCGGCCCTTGGCCTCGTGGACGGGCTGAAGGTTGGAGAGGCGGCTTGCTTGGGTCGGGCGGCTGGCAAGCCGCCTCTCCGGAAGACCGTCGGACTTGCAGGAACCGAAATGCGACCGACGCGATCGCGCTCCGGTGTTCTGGAAACTCCTGTTTACTCCACCGGGCCGGCAGCTATATTGGGCACAAGGCGTCGAAGCGTATGAAAACATATCTGAGCATCGTCAGCGTCTGCTGTGCTGCGGGACTCCTGACCGCCGGCATCCTCCTGAGCGCGACCCTGCAATCCAACCGCCACTTGCGCGAAAGCACCCGGAAGGTTGAGGCGGAACTCCGCGATGCCCGAACCACCACCGAGACCCTGCAGGCAGCGAACCGGGAGTTGATCCGGCAACTCGAAGTGTTCCGAACCTTGACCGAAACCCTCCAGTCCCGGTTGGCCGATTTTGAGGCCGCTCCGCCTGCGGAGAACGAAACCGCCGGCTCTCCTCCGGCCGTGTCCCCATTTCGCGCCCAAGCCTACGTGGGCAAGTCGCCCCTCGGCTGGGCGTGGATTGTGCCGCACAACGTGCGCAAAGACCCCAAGAGCCAGCGTTACGTCTATGATCCCGTCGTCTGGCTGGAGGAGGGGCTGCGCGGGCGCTTCACGACGCATCACACGAACGTGGTGGAGCGGGAGGTTCAGACCCAGAGTTACCCGCCCACGACCTACTATCCGGAAGTGGTTTACTCCGGATACACTACGTGGCCGGTTTACCCCTCGCCTCCCATTCACCGGCCTCCGGGGATGACGAACCCTCCTCCCATCGTCACGCCGCCCACGCCGATTCAACCCGTGCCTCAGCCCTTCAATCCCGGCAGCGGCTCGATCACCGTTCAGCAGTTGGGCACGCCCGCCGCCGCCATCAAGACCCGGCCCGTGCCGTGACGCGCCGGAGTACTGACCCGAGCCAAAGGTCACTTCTGCGGCTCGCGGTGCCAGACGTCGCCCTCGCCGAAACTGAACCAGCGGCTCATGGTCACCTTTTGATGAGTGAAAAACTGAACTCCCTCGCGACCCTGCATGTGCAGGTCGCCGAAGAACGAGTCGTTCCAGCCGTTGAACGGAAACCACGCCATCGAGGCCGGCACGCCGATGTTGATGCCGACCATGCCGCACCGAATGCGATGCTTGAATTCGCGCGCCGCCTTGCCCGAACGGGTGAAAATGGAGGCGCCGTTGCCATAAGGTGAACGGTTCGCCATTTCGATGGCCGCGTCCAAATCCTCCATGTGCATCACGTTCAACACCGGGCCGAAAACCTCCTCCCGGGCCACGGTCATGACCGGCTGCACGTGGTCGAGAATGGTCGCGCCGACATAAAATCCGTTGGGCGCTTCACTCACTTTCACGCCACGACCGTCGGCGGGGATCCGCGCCCCTTCCTTCACCCCGGTTTCGATCAGGTGCAGCACGCGGTCGCGATGTTGCCGCGTGATGACCGCGCCCATGTCCGGCTGCGGGTCGCGGTCAGTCGGGCCGACTTTGATCCGCCTCGTGGCCTCGACGAGCGTGGGCAACACCGATTTTTCCGCCCCGCCGATCACCACCGCCGTCGAACCGGCCATGCAACGTTCACCCGCGCAACCGAACGCGGCTTCCATCACGCCGCGCACGGAGTGGTCCACGTCGGCATCGGGCATGACCAGGACAAAATTCTTGGCGCCGCCGTTGGCCTGGACGCGTTTGCCATGTTTCGTGCCCGTCTCGTAGATGTGCCGGGCCACGGGCGTCGAGCCGACGAAGGAGATCGCCTTCACCCTGGGATGGGTGAGCAGCGCGTCCACGACTTCGCGCCCGCCATGCACGAGGTTCAGCACGCCTTTCGGCAGGCCGGCCTGTTCAAAGAGCTTCGCGACCTTGACGCTCGTGAGCGGCACTTTCTCGCTCGGTTTGAGCACAAAGGTGTTGCCGCAGGCGATGGCCACGGGATACATCCACAGCGGCACCATGCAGGGAAAGTTGAACGGCGTGATGCCGGCGCAAACACCGAGCGGTTGGCGGATGGTGTCGCAATCAATGCCCCGCGCCAGGTTTTCCAACGACTCCCCCATCAACAGCGACGGCACGCCGCAGGCGAACTCGACCATCTCGATGCCGCGTTTCACGTCACCGCGCGACTCGACCAGGGTTTTCCCGTGCTCGCGCGTGGTGCAGCGCGCGAGGTCCTCAAAGTTCTCCTCGAGCAGGGTCTTGAACTTGAACAGCACCCGGGCGCGTTCGACCGCGGGAGTTTCCATCCAGGCCGGAAACGCGGCGGCGGCGGCCTCGACGGCTTCGTTCACGTGCGCCGCCGTGCAAAGCGGCGCTTCGGCGATCACCTCGCCGGTGGAAGGATTGTGGACGGGCGTCGTGGGCACGCTGTTGACGTGGCGCCATTCACCGCCAAACCAGACGGGACAGGGTTCGAGCGTTGCTATCATTGAACACCATTCGGACCGACCGGATTCGTAGCCATCGTGCGCAATAGACAGGAAACCTTGGGGAGACATTCAAGCTGAACCCCGGCCCGCTTTGCGGCCCAACATCCGGTCGAGCGAATCGCTCGTCTGATACACGAGCGCCTCCGGGTAATGTTGGTAGGGATGGAAATACTCGAACGTCAGGTAGCCGCGATAATCGGTCGCCGCCAGCGCGTCCATTACGGCGGGCCAGTCGGTGGTGCCATCGAGAAGCGGTCGGAACGTTTCCAGCGAGTAATCCGTGCCCTTCTTCGTGAATTCCTTGAAATGGGTGTTCTTGATGCGCTGGCCGAGGACGGAAATCCAGTGCTCGGGAAATTGAAACATCATGATGTTGCCCGTGTCGAAGTGCGCCCGGACATGCGCGCTTTGAAAACTGTCAATGAACGCCGCGTGTTCCATCGGCGTCATCAGATAACCGTTGAAGAAGATGTTCTCGATGTTGAGAAACACGCCGAGCTTTTCGGCCTTGGGAAGAAGCTGGGCGACGGCCTCGCGGGCGCGGCGGTCACACACGTCGTTGGGCACCGGTTCATGGTCGGTGCGCCACGGGATGTGAACGGCGCCGGGCACGACGAGCAGATTTTCCACGCCCAGATCGTGCGCCGCCTCGGCCATCTTGCCGGCCAGTTCGAGCCCGCGCGCGCGCTTGGCGGCATCGTTGCTGGTAAGCGGATACGGCCAGAACAGAAACGAGCACAGCCCGCTGAGGGCGATGCCGATGCGGTCGGCCATGCGGCGGATGGCGGTGAATTCCTTCGTGCCGGCCTTTGGAGACAGGTCGTTGTCCAGATCGTAATTGAGTTCGATGCCGTCAAAGCCCGCGTCTTTGGCCAGTTGCAGACATTCCTCCAGGTTCATCCGCTCCGGATAGGGGAAGGCCCAAAGGTTGATGGATTTTTTCATCTCATAACGCTTCGGCGAGGCGCGGCGCGCGTCCGGCTTGGGCGTTTCGGCCGCGCAGGCGGATGTTCCCAGTGCCGCGGCCCCCGCCACCGCCAGCGTGGACTTGATCGCCGCGCGGCGGGAGATGAGTGACGCGGCGTTGTCACAGCCCTTGAGCGAGGCAAGGTAATGGGAGGCGGCAGGAGTCGGGAAATTCTCAGGGGAGGCTGTCATGCCTGCTTCATGGCATGAAACCGCGTCGGAGGCAAGCAGTTCCCGGTCGCGGTTGGCGAAGGCGGGGCATCGCAGTTTCTTGCAGGCGCGCCGGTTTGCAGGCATGCCCGGCTACAAAAAGTGAAATGCGCCTTGGCAATGACGCGAAGGGCCTGTCGCAGGAAGGTGAATCGAAGTCGCGGTGCTGCGGTGCCGCTCACGGCTGACTCGTGATCCGCTGCCAGTCGCGTCCCTGCGCGCCGGCGTAAATGGCGAACGCCTTCTCATTCTGTATGAGCACCGCGCGCACCACACTCGAATCGTCCGCGTAACCCAGATTCAGGATGCTGTCGGGAATGATGCCCAGTTTCTTGTGGGAGTACACCAGCGCGAACACCGCCTGGGCGATGGCGCAGTAGGGCAGTTCCTTGTAGGCACCTTCGACGGCGTCTTCGACGGCGTCGGCCAGAAACCCCAGTTGGTCCACCAGGTGGGGAAACAGCGGGGCGTGAATCTGGGTGAACTCAAGTTTCCATTGCGGGAGCTGACGCATCACCTTTTCCGCAATCGCCGGAGTAATGGTCGTCGCACCGTTGTTCACAAACTTGACGATCTCTGACATGGCCAGAGTGTAGAACAAGGCCAGGTCCAGCAAAAGCGAAATGTCGTGTCACTGGTCGCTGCGCCCGGCAAACTCCGCCAGCATCACCGCGAGCTTGTCCATTTCTCCGCGGGCCGGCGGGTTGCTGCCGGCAACGTAACGATTGAGCATGATGGAAAAGATCAGGCGCTCGCCCGCCGCGGTGGTGACGTGGCCGGAGAGCGCATTCGCCCAACGCAACGTGCCGGTCTTGGCGCGCACGTTGCCGGCGGCGGCCGTATCTCGCATCCGGGCGCGCAAAGTGCCATCCACGCCGGCGACCGGCAGCGCGTTCAGAAAGGCTTCCGACTCCGCGTGGCCGTGCATGAATTGCAGCAGCGCGAGGGTGGCGTTCGGCGTGGTGAGATTGTTGCGGGACAAACCGGAACCTTCCTCGAACTGCACGTCGCCGCGCGGAACGCCGGCCTTGTTGAGGAAGGCGTAAAGCTGCCGGATGCCCGAGTCTTCCGAGGTGACGGTGGAAGATTTGTTCGTGGCCAGCGCCAGCGAGCCAATGTGCGCGAGGATCAAGTCGGTGTAGAGATTCTGCGAAGGTTTCTGAATTTCGCGGGCGAGTTCGCGCATGGGTGGCGATTCCACCGACCCAAGCTCCACGAATTTGTCCGGTTCAAACGGCAGCACCTGGCGGTCCAGCCAGTTCATCGTGCGCGGCCTGCCATCGAGCGTGATGCCGTTTCGCGCGAGGGCCTCCCGGAAGAGCGCGCTGAACAGGCCTGCGGGATGATGCACGGTCACTTCGCGCGTGTAACCCGGATCGTCCAGCGGCAGTTGGCCGGAAACGTAGAGAACGTTCTGCCCCAGGGGGCGATACAGGCTTATCTCGCGCCGGCCACCCGCCCGAACCGTTTCCGTGCGGTTGCTCAAAATGAGATGGGAAGTCGCGGGCGCGAGCGCGAGCTTGCAGGCGACTCCCGCGGTTTCGCCTGGTTTGACAGAAAGTTGAAGGGTGTTGTCGTTGATGGTCAGGGCGGAGATTTCCGCGCCGTAATAGTACTGCAAATCGTCGCAGTCCCAACCGGAGCCGTACGGATTGCCGCGAATGAAGCTCTCGTCGCCAATCAAGTCGCCTTGGATGCGTCTGACCCCGGCATTGGTGAGCGTGGCCACGAGCGGTTGCAGCGCCTTGAAAATGTCCCCACCGTGACGCCGCGCGTTGAGAGTCGGATCGCCGCGTCCGTAAATGATGAGCTCGCCCTGAATCGTCCCCTGGGAGTCAGGTTTCGTGGCGGCGTAGAGCGAGGTCTTGATCCGATACTCCCCGCCAAGCTGATCCAGCGCCAGCGCCACGGTGTAGAGCTTGGAGTTCGAGGCCGGGCTGAACAACTTCGCGGCCTCATGCTCGAACAACGTCCGGCCAGTGTCGAGGGAGACCACTTTGACGCCCAACAATCCTGCGGCGAACCGGGGTTGCGAGACAAAACTGGTCAGGCGCGCCTGCAGTTCTTCGAGCGTGCCCGCCGGTTTCGGTTGTTGCGCCGGGGCCCGCGCACCCAGCCCGATCGCCAGCCAGGTGAAGAAAAAAAATCGGACGCTTTGTTTCATGTCTGAGTTCGTCAAATTGGGGATGTAGCATCAGTCCGGCCGCCGCATCTGGAAAGTGCCGTGATCGTGTTCCGATCGGTACGTGGAGAAGAAGTCCGTCGGCGTGACGTGACCTTCGTAGTGATAAACACCGCCCGCGAGTTTGCCGAGGTCTTCCTCACCGGTGAAGTGCCATGCGCCATCGCGCACCTCGGCTTCGACCTGGAGCGGCACGGTGTAACTGAAACGAAACACCTTCCAATACGTCGCCCGGAAGCGCGCCTGATAACGGTTATCGCCTTGACGGGACAGCAAACACCGCAGCCGGCCGGTGTGGCCGTTCACGTCGCTCAACCAGATTCCTTCCCAGCGGCCTTCGATGGAGTTCACCGGCACGGGATTCTGGGTGGCGCGATTCCAATCCCGGTTGAAGGTGGAGCAACCGCAGAGCAGCAATGCCGGCAGAACCAAGAAGAATCTTTTCAACAGCCTGGCGCGTGACACCGCTGCCGACAGGCACATCTTACTGCCTTGTGACCTGGTCCGCCTGCGAATGGCCGCGCGGCCGGGTTGGAAGTTGGAGGGGCGGCTTACCCGCCGCCCAATGGCCCGGGCAACTGGTAAGCCGCCCCTCCGGCAGGACGGCGGACTTGCAAAAAACTGGGATGCGCCCGCAGCCCACACCTTTCTGCGGCTGGGCGTAATTCGTTGTGGTTGGCCGGGTTTCACGCTGCCGATTCTCCTGTGGCTTCGACGAGTGGCAAGTCCAAATTCCCAAATTCCCAAACCGTGCTTTGGGTGTCTGGCGTGCATCCGGTGACAGACGTCGCCCTTTGGAGAAGTCCATCCAAGCTTGAACGAAGTGGGGGAGTTCTCTGGGAGCGCAGCCCCTCGGCTGCGGTTCGGAGAACCCTCGCATCCAGCGCGGGTGTTCCCAGACGCACCCAATGTCGGGTGGACTCCGTGTGCCACGAGTCGGGCGCGAGGGCGCGCCCCACTGCGCCCTGGGGCAGGCGCGCTCCCCATTCCAACCGCACAGTTCCGCCTAGGTGCCCGTCAACGGACCTTTTCGACCAAACGCGACACCCCACCCGCAATTCGATCTTCGATGTCTGAACACCAACGGTTCGCCGGGAGACCATAAACGTCGAACGCGCCAGCCTGATAACCGCCCTCCTCCCAAAGTCGCCGCGAGGGGATGTAGGCCATGACATCGTTCGCGTAGGCGGTGATCCAGGTTTGCGGGCCGTACTCCCGTTTGAAGCGGAGCGCATAATCCACGCACACCTCGCCGCCGAGCGCGATCCAGAGTTGGTCTTCGCCGAGTCTCCAGACCTGAACCGGATACTCGGGATAACCGCTGGCGAAGGTGTTGCGCGCGGCCAACTCGCCCAGCAACCGCCTGGCCCAGCGCGCGCGGTAGTCGTTGCCTCTCGCGGCGGTTTCGAGTTCGGCTTTCGTGGGTTGCTCGCCAAAGTCCAGTGAGACAAACTCAAACGCGGCGCGGAGCTTGGGTTGGATGGGTCGCATCGGATTTTCCAGGACCGCTTCCACCGCGACGGCAAGGTCCTGACCGCGTTGCCGGCACAACTCCACCGTGCCGCGCGGGGCGGCGCTTTGATCGCCGCCGCAGCCCTGCCAAAACATCGCCGAGGCGCCCGGATGTTTCGCTTCGAGGGCTTCGACCGTCACGCCGCAATAATCCGCGGACCAGCGATAATTCTGTGTCAGGGCCGAGGTGTGCGCGGCGTAGCCGAAAACCAGCGTGCGCACCCGCCCTTCCGGCGACCGCACCACCAGCACCGGCACGGTGAAGTCCGATGGGCCTTTGGGAGATTCACCACGAGCGAGGATCTCGCCGAGCTTGCCTTCGTCGTTGGTGCGACGGTTCACCGCGAACGTGGCCCGGCCCTCACCGGCCCAAAGGGTGGCCGGACTTTGCGAGACAAGCGCCTGATCCACGGTTTCCAGGATGGTCTGGCGCAGATCGCGCGAGTATTGGGCGATGAGCTTGCGTTGCTGATTGTCCAGCGGGTAAATGTCCTGGAGCGCGTCGGCAAGCACCGGACCCGAGTGCGTGTGCGAGGTGGCGAATCGAAGCTGGTCGCGCTTCAGGCCGTGACGCGACTCCAGGTCGCGCGCCAAACTTTCATAAAGCCATTTGGGAATACCGACGAGATCGGCGGTGACGAGCACGGCCTTGCCGCCGTCCGGCGCCTCCAGCACCAGCACCTTCACCCAAAGATCGTCGAGCGTCCCCTCGGCGGGACGGGTGCGCGCGGCGAATCCTCCCATCCAGAGGTTTTCCTTGGGTGTGATCTTCGCGCGAGCCGTGCCGAATTGCCAGGTGGCCTCCTCGGCGCCGAGCAGTGAAAGGACCGCCAGCGTGAAAGCACACAAAAACGTCAAGGCGCGCTGGAAGAGCAGCCGCAGGCTTCCCAGCCTGTCGTATAGGGCGGCATCCTGCCGCCCGGAACGACGGTCCGACGGAGAACGAAGTGACGGGCCTCCAAGCCCGCCATCTTTGACGAAGCTTCCTCCGCCGGGCTGGAAGCCCGGTTCTACGTCAGCCAGGATGGCTGACGCTGCAAGGTTGCCGATCGTACGCCCTGCTGCTTTCATTGTGATTCGCCGGAGCAGTTTACTTGGGCCACACACGCCGGCCAGCGATTTCCAGTGACTTGACCGCGCCAGCAGGACCCGCGACCACGGGCGCAATCTGGCTGGTCAGATCAATTTCAAAGCTTGCCTCGCTGTCATTTGCCTCGATCCGAAGGTTCCCCACGCGCAATGACTTGCCCCGGCAGAAGACCACGCGACTGGGCTGGTTCGCCGCGTCGAATCGCACGAGGCACAGGTCGCCTTCAAAGCGAAGCCTTGATTCCCTTTCGATGAGCAGCAGCGAGGCAGAACCGGATGCGCGTTCCACATTTCGGGCCAGAAACAAATCCCGGCCACCGTCGGCAAGCTGCACTTCCAATGCGATGTCCCCGTCGGGGAGAGGCTTCTCCTCGCCGCCAATTAGTTCGAGGCGACGCGTCTTGCCGAGGTTCGATTGTGCCTCGAAAGGCTCCATCACTCCAACGAACGTCGAGGCCAGCGGCGCTTGCTCGGATCGGCGCCGCGCCAGCACGCTCGGAACCCAGGCATCCGCCGTCCCGCCATAAAGGCCAACTGCGATCCACGACTCGGCCAGTTCGACTTCCGCGCCGCGGGTAAAATCGGTGTGGCGTAGTTGAATCTGACTCCCGTGCGGCAGGTATTTGAGATGATCCTCGACATGCCACGTCACACTCCAAATCGGCGGCGGTCCTGGGTCGCGCCGGAAATTGCGCATTACGTCGCCGTAGCGAGACGCCTCGACGGGCACGGGCAAAAGCCAATGGGCCGAGAGTGCGCCGAAATGCCCGTGGAGAAATCGCGTATGCTCCTTGCCGCCTTCGACGCGGAACAAATCAATCAAGTAAGAGTCTGTTTCCGAGATGTCCACCAGCGCGAGGGTTCGTTCAAATTGTTTTCCACCGATCAGCCGGGGCGCGGAGGCGCGCACGACGCGGAACTGTTTTCCCTCGAACCACAAGGTCGTTTTGCCCGTGCCGGGTTTTGTGTTCTGGCCGTCCACCGAGACGGTGTTGTGCGCCGCGGTCTGCGTGTACCAAACCGCCCGCGGCGCCGACCAGCCGCCGTATTGCACCGGCGGATAACCGAAGTCCGGCAACAGGTCCAGACCCTTTGCGAACAGGCCGATGGTCATTCCGTCCGCGTGGCCGTGCCGTTCGCCGGAATCGTAATCGAGCCACGCGGCCCGCGCGTTCGTGCCTTCGCCGCTGCGCAGGATGGCCAGTCCCCACTCCGTTTTGTTGATGCTGGGCAGTCTGATTTCCGCGCCGCTTTCCGCGATCATCTTCGTGACCTTCGCCTGAAAGTCGGCAGGGTTGGCGGCGAAGAGATCGTACGGCAGGCCGGCGACTTTCGCGCCGTTGGCCTTGTAAACCAGGCGGGCGAAATCCTTGTCGCCGGTGGCCTCGTGGAGTTCCCAAAGAAACGCGAAGGCCGATGGATTGATTCCCGGATTCCTGGAAAACGCCACGCCGACGTAGTCGGGGTTCTTCATGGCAAACGCGCCGGTGTCGCCCGAGCGCGGGTAATACTGCTCCAGACACCACGTATCGAGGTGGAAGCGATACATGTCATGAAGCCGCGGATGACGTTGCAGCGCCTCGCGAAGGAACCCGGGATGACTGCGGGCGTAACGGCCCAGCAGTTCGGCGATGTTTCGCGGCGCGATCACCGAGTAACCGGCGATGCCCTTTTCACCCGTCAACCCGTCCACCGCCGTGGCCTTGCGGATGATGGCGTCGAGCAACGACATGACTTCAGCGCGATTGCCCGGCCAGTCGAGCACGGTCTTGAGCGTGAGGATCGTCACGTCGGTCATGGGATAATTCGATTCGATCTTCGGACGGTTGTTGAGCGTGTCGCGGAAGATGCGTTCCTCGATGTTGCGCTGGATGCCGACGAAGGTGGACTTGGAGTTGGCGAGCTTGTGCTTCGCTGCTTTGGCGCTCAGGAACTTCACCAACTCCCCGTCCGTCGCCAACGCCTCGAAGACGGCATCATAAGCCAGGGCGAGGTCATAGACTTCCACACACGCATCGTGCCAGGTGGAAACATAGCCGGATCGCGGCGCGCCTTCATACATCACACCCTCCTTGCCGAAGTCGAACGTCGGATAAAGGTCAGCGACACGGTCGAGCAACACTCCCGCCTTGTGCGCGCAGGCTGGATCGCCCGTCGCCACGTAGGCGGCGGCGAGATTGCGAATGCCGCCGACAATCGCCTGTTTCCATTGGCCGAAGATGAGGTAGGCGTTGATGAACCGCCAGCGCCTGCCATCGGCGACGTAGCCATCGCCGTCATCCACGCCAAACTTGTGCAGCGGATCGGCGGGGTCGGGATGTTCGCTGTTGAAGAGCAGCGAACGATCGGCGCGCTTGGGATCGAACACGTTTTGTTCGTCCAGACCGGAGCGATGGAAGCTGGCGAAATCGTTCTTGGGAAAAAGTTCTTTGCACTGCGGGCAGCGCATTTTCCAAGGCTGCTGGAGCGCGTCGGCGATCCACTCATACATCGGCACGGGCTGCTTGCATGATGGACAGTGTCCATCCGACCAAACCTGCCACGCCCGTTTGAGTGTGTTTCCGAACATCAAATCCCACAGCTCGTCATCCGACATGGCCATCCACGGCCTGGCGGCGGCTACGAGAGGGTCGCGGATCTCCGCGGCCCAGGCGTGCTCGCGGGCATTGGACCGGGCGCGCGCGACGAGTTGGCCCGGGTAAAAGGCGCTGGTGGATTTGGCGGATTCCTCCTCACCCGTCCTGCGGACACCTTCTCGCCCACTGGGGGAAAGAGATGGGGTGAGGGGGAAGCTTGAGGTTTGCGCAAGGTTTTGGTCCAGCCAGCGGTAAGCCGCTTCACGCCGCTCTCTGGGGAACTTGTGCGGACCGTCGTCGGCTTGCCAGGCCAGTGCGTTCTCCCTGCCGTGAAGCCGGTAAACGCCTTTCACGTCTTCCAGGAGCGCATTTAGATTCTCTGTGTTCGGAAAGACCGAGTCCTTGGTGGTGTACCAGACGAACAGCCTCCGTGGTGCCGCCAGTGCCAGGACGTGTTGCCAGTCGAACGGAATGCTCGCCACCTCCGGCAGGTAGAAGCCGAGTTGCGGAATCAGCGCCGTCAGATGCGACCAGCGCTCCGGGTTCGGATCGTTGCGGAACGTCGTGAAGCCGCAACTCGCCACCGCCGCGGCAAGACGTGGTTCAAACGCTGTGGCAAACAACGTTCCATACGCGCCGTGCGAATGGCCGATGCTGCCGATTCGCTTCGCGTCCACAAAGGGAAGCGTCTCCAAATAATCCATCACACGGCTCACGTCCCAGACCATTTTGCCCATGAACGACCAGCCGGGATGTTTGCGATAGAACGCGAGGCTGTTGTCGTAAGGCTGTTTGCCAGCCGCGATCCGTTCGCCGAAGCCAATCACATCCGGCGCAAGGCAGACATAGCCGCGCTTCACCAACTCGACCGCGAAGGCCAGTTCCGGATCGCCGTTGATGCCGCAAGGCTCTTCTTTGCCCTGTGCGACGGTTTGGTGGAGGCAAAGCATCGCCGGGACTCGCGCTCCGGAAAGCTGCTTGGGCACCAGCAGATATGCGGGAATCCAGTCGTCCGGCTCGGTCTTGATCTTGAGGTGCCGGCGGGTGTAACCGTCGAATTCCTCGCTGCCCAGCTCCTGCACTTCGATCGGCGGCGGTTTCAAGTCCGCGGGCGTGCCGAGAATCTGCAGGATGGTCGAGGCAATTTGTGGTCGCTTTGCCTCCCACCCTGCCAACGAGGCGAGGCGATTGTTGCCGCCCTCGCTTTCGAGCAGCGGCACCAAGTCGCGGCGGCCCGCCTGGTCGGTGTTCAGTTCCGGCTTCTGCCATGTCGTCACCTGCCGCCACTGATTCCAACCGTGACCTTCCCAAGCCTTGAGCGCGGGCGCAGACAGTGCCAGGCAGACGACCGCCACAATTCTGACCGAAGACGTGCCACCACAAGGCCGGGCAGCGCGCTGCTTGCAAGTCCGGGGATGATTCACGATGCGCCTTGCATACCGGGTGAGGTGCCGAAGCGCAAGCGGCTTCGCGGTCAGCATGGAGCACGGCCTCGATTGAACGGAGAACGACTGGTTCTTTCCGAGTGAATTCTTCACGGACAAATTTTCTCAAGAATGAATTTTTCACTTGAATGTTTGGACTGGCGGGCGTTTGATCGTTTCGCGTAAGCGACTTCAGCAGTGATCCGGTAATTTGTCTTACTCGTGCCCATGGCGCAGTCGTTTTTGAAGCCAGTTTCGCCACGTGATCCAACTCGAGGCTCGGGCAGGCTTGTCTTTCCCTGTCTCCACCGGTTTCTCCCGCTCTGGATCGGCGTGATCGGTCTGGTGGTGGGCGCGTGCCTGTCACTCCGGGCGCAGACCATCCTGGTGTTTGAAGGCTTCGAGGGCGCATTCCCCGGCGCGTGGAGCACCGGGGATGACAATCCCACGGGCAGCCCGGCGTACTGGAAGGACGTGAACGCGGCGTTCGGCGGCCGCGCACCGCGATCGGGAAGCTGGAAGGGGTATTGCGCCGGGATTGGTTTCGCCGGCACCACTGCCGCGCCGCAATACACCAATTACATGACGGCGTTCATGAGCCGGACCATCAATCTCACCGGCCAGTCGCGGGTCAACTTGCGTTTCTGGAATCTCGTGCCCTCGATTGAGAGCAACTTCGATTATTGCCGTGTGTTTCTGGATGGCACGTTGTTGTGGTCCAATGGCATTCCGCGCACCACCTGGACCGAGGTGGCCACCAACCTGAACGCGTTTGCGGGTGTCAACCGCACGTTGCGGTTTGAGTTCCTCAGCGATGTCACCGTCACTGCCGAAGGCTGGTATCTGGATGACATCGAAGTCACCGCCGCCACAGCGCCGGTGGTGGAGCAGTTCACCGGTCTGGCGCTGACGAATTACACGGGGTACGTCATCGCTTCCGATGCGTTGACCAATCATCCGGCGTTCAACCGCGACGCGCTCCGGCTGCAATCCGTGTTCCGGGCCGAAAACTTCACGCCGTCGTCCACGAACCTGAGCTACCGCCTGAGCTATCGCCTGCTCGATTCCGGCGGTGTGCCGTTTCCCATCCTGGAAACCAACGGCGTGGTCAACGGCAGTTCCACCTACAACGTGGTGACCAACGTCACACTGTCCGGCGGGCAGCGGTTGATCCTGACCAACACCGCCGCGCTTGTGCCCGCCGCCCGGCTGAATCCCTACGAAAGCTACACGGTGGAATGTCGCCTGTTCCGGGGCACGACGGACACGGGATTGGTGCGGACCGACGGGCCGTATCAGTTCTTTCACTTCACCAACCTGGTCAGCAGCGACGCGGCGTTCAACGTCCTGACGCGGCTCAACACCGCCGCGACCAACCGGATCGCCATGGCCAACAACGTGTCGGGCCGGAGCAATTTCATCTACACGGTCAATTACGAAACGCACTGCTACGACAGCTTCAACGATCCGGCGAATCCGGTGATCGCCTATCCGCTGGTGCTCAACTACGCCCTGTTCAATAGCGGCGGCCTGCCAGTGGCGCTCAAGACCAATTCCACGCTCATCAACGAATCCACGTTCAGCTACGAGCCTGGCTCGGCCACGCCCGTCCTGCCACGCGCACGCTTGCGGGTGCAAAACCTGAACATCGAGCCGGCGGGCCAACTGGATTCGGTGAACCAGACCTATTACCTGGTGGTTTCCATCGGGCACACGAACCAGCCGGGCCAGCCGCTGCTGGCCGGCAACACCACCAACAGCGTCACTGCCCGCCTGCTGCACTTCAACGGCCGGCTCTTCTTCGGCGGCATCGAGACTCGATTCACCAGTCTGGCCAGCGATTCCGCCCCCGGAGCGCCGGGCGCGGGCTTCATCAACAGCACGCTGACCGTGAACAACAACAGCGGCTTCGTGGTCGGCAGCCCGTCGCACACCTACGGCAGCGGCGCTCCTCTGAGCGTGCGATTGTATGCCAATGGCAGCGCCGAACTCTCCGCCAGTTTCGTGGTGCTCAATGCGCCCGCGCCCGATGTCGGCACGGTGAACAACGTCAGCTTCACCCGCGGCCCGGTTTCGCTGACCACCGCGGGCGCCAGCGCGAACCTGACGGCCAACCTGCCGACCGGGTTTGGTTACACCACCAACGCCGCCAGTCTGATGACGCTGCGCCGGCACACGGCCACGGTGAATTTCCCCAATGTGACCCTGAATCAGTCCCTGTCGCCCACGAGCGATCTCATTTTCACACCGGGCCCGCCGATTTATTCCTCCGAGGAATCCAAGCCGCTGTGGATCGCTTCGTGGACGTTGGATTGGAAGGTGTCGCAGGGCGCGTTTTCGCCGGGCGGCACGAATGTGTGGCTGTTCCACACGCGCTTCTGGGAGAATTATTTCCAGTTCATCAACAGCGAATTCACGGTCAACCCGGCAGCAATGTCCTTCAAACGGGACAACAGCGGATACTACCAGTTCATCAACACCAGCACGCTGACGAATCCCGTGGTCGTTTATGCCAACGCCCAAGGCGTGGCCGAAATGACCCTGACGGCCAATTTCAACAACGGGGAATTTCGCTCGTTCTTCCCCTATGACACCCGCGTCACCTGGACCAACGGCGGCACGATGGTGGTCGAGCGCGATCTGGTAGTGCCCGGCACGAACAGCGCGCTGCGCGGGGTGGCCTCGGTGAGCGTGCCCTACACCACCACCTGTCCCGGCTGCGACAGCGCGGCGCTGACGAATTTCCCGACGATGCTGCCCGCCAGCCAGCGCCTGCTGTTCACCCGCGACGGTGGTCTGGCGGCGGAAGGACCGCTCGCTCCGAGCCACACGCTGTCCTGGGGTTTTATTCCCGAAGCGGGCGATTTTGCGCAGCGCGTGCTTTCCTTCACCAACGCGGCGGTTCATGTGCCGGGCCATTTCGTGCGGGGCGACCAGAACCCGCAACCGCGCGAGCAGGGTCCGGCGACGATTCTGTTGAGCGGCGTGGCGGCCACCAACGGCAACTACATCGAGCGACCCATTACCAGCACCTACCTGCTGGGGCTGGCGGATTACGCGGGGCTGAACTTCCGCGTTTATGCCAACAACGCGCGCCAGGCCATCAGCCGGCTGGCGGGCAAGGCCGCCGGTCCGTATGGGTTGAGCGGTTGCTCGAAGTATTACGCCCGCCTCAGCGGCGTGTCCGGTTTGCACGAGGCGTTTCCCGGCACGTTTCCCTCGCCCATTTACCTCCTGGGTTACGAGATGGATTTCAGCAACTACGGCGTGGCGTATCTGGACAGCCAGAATGTGGACTCACGCACCGCCGGCCAGCTCAAGGTGCCGTATCCCTCGGACTTCACCCTGGCTTTCGAGGAGATGAAATTCACCTGCGTGGGCGGGCTGCTGAACGCCAAGGTCGCGCCCGCCAGCCAGGTCTTCAAAAAACTGGCGTGGTGGAACGCCGACTTCGAGCCGCTGTCCATCCAATTCAAGAGCAATCCCGGCGAAACCTGTTCTCCCGGCAAAGGCTCGCTGGTCGTGGGCGTGCGCGGCTACGCCAGTCACATTGACCAGCCGCTCTCCGGCCTGCTCGGTTTCCAGACCAACGGCAACCTCATCGCGAAGTCGTTCGGACTGGAGGGGATTGATTCGCGCTTGAAGGTGCCGAGCAAGTTCAAACTCACCGGCCCGAACAACACGACCTACACCGTCAGCCCGGTGGCCGACGCGTATTACAGCAGTTGGTCGAACACCGTGCCGGCCAACCTGCCCGCGCAAGGATTCATGAACATTGCGGGCAAGATCAAGGTGCCGTTCTTCGACGAACTCAAGGTGCATCTCCACACCAGCGCCCGCACCAACGGCGTCACGCCCGCGCCGAAAATCTGGCTGGCCGGCGGCTGGCCGCGCGCGGGCAGCAGCAATCCGAACTTCGGCTGGCGCGTCGGCAGCGACGATTTCTTCACCGCCGCGTATTTCGACCCGAACAATTTTGGCTTCCCGCCGGGCGTGACGCTGGACAATTACCGGAACAACAGCAGCCAGCAGTATCATCCGCGCGCGCAGCGGCTCTGGCTGGACGTGGTGGATTTCGATTATCCGCTCGCCTGGGCCGACAGCACGCGTACCTTCAAGTCGCTCCACAGCATCAAGGACGACCTGCTGGTGTTCAAGGTGCAGCACGAAATCACCTACCTCGATCCGGAGAACGCGTCGCTGGATTTCGGCATCCAGTATGACGGCCTGCCGAAAATCAGCCTGGCCAACATGGCGTTCAACGTCATTGACGAGCAGTTCGGCGTGGCCAAGGCGCTGGCCAACGCCGCCGGCAACGAGGTGCGCGACGTGTTGCTCGAAGGCAGCAAGAATCTCGATCGCATGTTGGCCAGCACGCTGGACGATTTCGTCGAGGACGTCTTCAAACGCACGCTGGACCCCACGGTGGACGCGCTTTATTCGCGGCTGCAAACCGAGTGGAACGCCCTGCCGCCCGCCGCCAAGGGCAATTTCCCCAATCAAGTCAGCCTGGTGTTGTCCAATTATCTCATCGGCACCGGCCCGACGCCCGTGCTGACCAACATCACCCGCCAGTATTACATGCTGGCCGACGGCGCGGCACAGCCGTTGGGGTTGTTGAAGGAACTTTCCGACACGCTCGACGAGATCACCAACTCGATCGCGGCCATCACGGGCACGATTTCCAAGGGCACGAACGGCGTGCCGCTGGGCGTGGTCAAGGACGGTCTGCTCAAGATCACCGGCGGCCAGCGCGGCATCGCCAAGCAACTGGTGGGCGAACTGGTCGGGCAACTGGCCTCGGATTTCCTCGGTTCGGTCACCGAGCCGCACGTCAGCAACCTGATGAAGGAGATTGAACCGTCCTTGCAGCAGATCACCTCGCTGCTGGACGACGTGCAGAAGGCTCTCGGCGAAGTGCGGGCCAAGGTCGCCCTCGGCCAGGAGTTCGCGCAGGAACTGGACACCAAGATCAAGTCCGGCGCCGCGCAACTCACCAACGCCACGTTCCAGGCCAGCCAGGAGATCCGGACCTTCTTCAACGGGATGAATTACGCGATTGACGATCCGTTTGTTCATTACTCGTCCACGGAAATCAAACAGATGGTGCGCTCGAAGGTTCGCGAGCGCTTTCAGGAAACCGCCGTTGCCGCCAGCCTCCAGGTTTCGCTCAAGCAGCGCGTGTATGACCTCGACAGCGTTTATCGCGAGGCGGTGGACAGCGTCTTCCAGCAGCTCAACCAGGTCCTGCGTCAGTTGATCGCGCAGACGCTGGCCGAGGTGGACAAGACCATCAACAGCGCGCTGGGCGACTTGAAGGATACCATCGGCGCGGGCCAGATTGACGGCCACGCGCTCATCAACGGGGATTCGCTGAAGATGCTGCGGTTGGACGCGCGCTTCCGCTGGCGCGTGCCCGACGACATGGAGTTCAACGCCTACCTCATCATCAAGGAACTGGACTCCTCGGCCACGCCGGGTTGCGGCTTCACCGGCAGCAGCGCCACCGAAGTCACCTTGGGCGCCGAGGACGTGGACTTGAACTGGATCAGCCCCGACCTCCGGGCCAGCATCGCCACGAAGTTCAGCTTCCAGACCGGACCGTTCAAGCCACTCGGCATGGCCGGCAGCTTCAACTTGACGGGCGGGTTGAACTTTGAGTCGTTCGAGATTTACAAACTGGGCGCGGCCGTGGCGTTCGGGGTCAACGAAAATTATCTCGCCGCCATCGCCGGGGTGCGCATGAGGTCGTACGATCTCTCCGGCGGCATTTACTTTGGGCGCACCTGCACGCTGGACCCGATCAAGCTGATTGATCCCGACGTGGCCTCGGTGCTGGGCGACCCGCCGTTCACGGGCGCGTATTTGTATGGCGAGGGCTGGATTCCCATTTCCGAGGCGGTGCTGGGCATCCCGGCGTCGTGCCTGTTCAACATCTCGGCGGGCATCGGCGCGGGGGCGTTCTTCTTCATCGAAGGACCGACCTACGGCGGCATCATGAAAGCCGGCGTGCTGGGCGAGGCGTTGTGCCTGGTGACCATCCGGGGCGAGGTGAAAATGATCGGCGTGAAGAGCGGTGACAACCTCCGCTTCAAAGGCAAGGGCCGCCTCAGCGGCAAGGTGGGCGCCTGCCCGTTCTGCATCAAATTCGGCAAGAACGTCGGCATCACCTACGAAAATGGCTCTTGGGACGTGGATTTCTGATAAGCACATGCAGTTGACGAACCCATCAAGCGGCTTGGACCGCGGAACCGGCATCCTGCCCGTCAGGTTGTCGCTCTTCGCCGGCTTGATGCTTTTATTCCTCCAGCCCGCGGCGGCGCAGGAAGGATTGGAAAACCTTGTCGGCACGGCCGGCACCACCATTCAGGATGGCGCGGGCCGGCAATGGGCTTATCTGCTCTGGCAGGGATCGAGTCCGGGACTGGTGTTGGGACGCACTTACGCCATCTATGCCAAGCCGGGCGCCCCGTCCTCGCCCGCACCGTTCACGCGTGTCAGCATTGTTACCCAGCAATCTGACACGCGGAACATCGAGCCGCTGTTGCGCCGCTCCGAGAATGTCGGCCAGAATCCCGCCAAGCTCGAGGAGGACCTCCACAGCGTCTTCGAATCCTTGATGCCGGCCGGCTCGATCTCACGCGCCGAGAAATTGTCCGCCGCCATCCGTGGTTCGCTCGACAATGAGGAGCACTTTCAGAATTTGCTGATGATGGCACGCCTGCATCCCGGCGTGGCCATGGCGCTGGGCGTGGCGTATGCCGACGTGATCGCTCCGGGATTGACCACCTACGAAATCCGGTTGTTCGATCCCGCCCAGGAGCAGGACCTCGCGGTCGTCGGCCGCGTCACGCTGCAACCCGGGGCGCCGACGGACCTGCCCGCGCCCGGCCCTCCGGTGGAATTTGTGGATTCCTCGGCCCGGGGCGATGTAAACGTCAAGCTGCGCTGGGCAA
Source organism: Verrucomicrobiia bacterium (assembly GCA_011525685.1). GTDB lineage: Bacteria > Verrucomicrobiota > Verrucomicrobiia > Limisphaerales > JADLHS01 > WYBW01. The sequence continues at coordinate 6,181 of WYBW01000064.1, read as the reverse complement.
CGCCCGACCCGCTGCGCCGACTGGGTCTGCTGCACTATGGCTTCAACATCTGGCGCGTGACCCGCGCCTACGCCGAGGCGCCGACCAACAACTGGCACGTCACGCCACCCGCCAGCGCATTGCTCGCCACCCGCGCGTTGCAGAATCCCAACCACGTCAAGCGCTGCAACAACCTGCCCGTCCTGACGGACAAGGACTTCAGCGCCGCCGACGTCGCCAACTTCAATCCGCCGCCCGCCGGCGATCCGGAGACATTTTTCTACTCCGACGACGATGGCCGGTTCCGCCCGGGTTACGTGAACCTCGGCTTCACCAACGGCGCGCGGTTCTACTACTTCGTCACGGCGCGCGACATTCTGGGCCGGGATGGACTGGTTTCCCCCGGAACGCTGCTGACGGTTTGCGACCGGATGCCGCCGTTGCCGCCGGACCAACTGAAAGTGGAGAATGATTATTCGTTCACCGGCGGTTCACCCCAACAGTTCCTGCGCGTCACCTGGAAGCAGATCACGAACACCGTTGATACCGTGACGAACTACTGGGTTTACCGCTGGACGAACATCGCCCAAATCCAGGCCAGCGCCGGCAATCCCTCGAACAACCTCATCGCCATCGTGCGCCACACGAACAATGTGCCCACCGCGAGTTACCTGGACAGCGGTCCCGGCGCGCCGGGCGTGGCGGATGACTTGGGGAAGACCTACTGGTACACCGTGCGGGCGCAGGACGTTGGGGCGTGCGGTCCGAACCTGTCCGGCAACAGCGCGCCGGCGTTCGGGGTGTTGCGCGACCGCGAAGGACCGCCCGCGCCGACGGGTTTCATTGATGTCTTCTGTGTCGAGCCGAGCATCACGCTGGTGGAAACCAACCGCCAGCAGCGGGGCGGCGCGCTGGGCCGGTTCACTTTCCGCTTCGACGGAACGCGCATCAGTTCCCGAATCAGTTGGGTGGGTTTCCTGGTGCAAATCTTCGACGCGCAACTCGGGGTCGTGGACACGCTCAATTCGGGATTCCTGTTCTACTCACCGGGCCAGCAGACGCGGACTTTTTCGTTCGAGTTGGGCGGCACCAACACCGGCCGCTTCCTGCTCATTTACCCTTACACCGCGACGGTTGACGGCAAGTTCACCCCCACCCCGACCCCGATTCCGTTCTTTCTCCTGGAATCCTACCTGGGCGACGTTTGGACCCTGAAGTTTGAGGCCGGACTCAAGGGGCAGCGCACGCGGCTTTCCGACGTGTGCCGCCAGCACACCCCGACCACACCCGACGGCAGCAAGACCAACATCATCATCACGGGCACACCGTCGCCCGGCAGCAAGGAGTGGCGCATCTACCGTCGTGTGGATGATGGCCCCATGACCTTGCTCTGCCACGGGGCCGTGGGCGGTCCGAGCTTCACCTGCCAGGACGACGGCGCACCGCCCAACGGGGCCAACATCTGTTATTACCTTCAGGTGCTGGACGAGCACGGCAACCCCAGCCCCATGGTCAAGCTGGGTTGCGTGGACACCGCCCCGCACGCCCCGCCGCCCGCGCCTTTGCTCTCGCCGTTGCTGGCCACCGGCGTCACCAACAATCCGGGCATGACCATGACCTGGTTCGCGCCCCCACCGGGCCTCGATCGGTTCCAGGTTTGGATCGCCGGCAAACCGCTCGGGGTGAAGTCCAATCTCGCGCCCGGCTTTCTGGCGCCCCAGTTGCCCAACCCCATCCCGCAGACCCTCGTCCTCAACGGCGAAACCAATACCTACGATTTCTATTTGTTCCAGACTCCCCGCATCGGACCGGGCTTCGGTCCCGGACCGCAGTTTGCCGTGCCCACCAGCATCGAGTTGGGCAACACCTACACTGTCTTCGTGAAAGCCGTTGCCACCGACGGCACGGTCGGGGAGATGAGCAACATCGAACAGTTCGTCTGGAATCCGGCGAACACCAACTTCAGCCTCTGCACGATTCCCTGGCCGGCGCGGGGTTTGCCGGCGTTGAACACGAACCTCCCGCCGGGACTCGGGGCGAGTTACGTGCAAAGTCAGAACGCGAATTTCACGGGCGCCGTGGTGAGTGTCGGCTTCAAACTCCTGTCCTCCAGCGGCGCCGTCAACGTCGCGGACCGCCCTCAAGTGATCTACAGCAACATCCCGCCGATGAGCCTGCTGTTTACAAATGCGGACGGCGACCCGATCTTCCCGCTGACCCTGTATCGTTTTCAGGTCACGAACGCCGCCTTTCCCAAGGTTTCGGGCGACGTGATCCAGGTATCGCCCATGATGGAAAACATCTCTTATCAGATCACCAACTACACCATCAACTTTGGCAACACGAACCTGCACTTGACCAACAGCATTCTGCGGGATTCCTACATTGTGTATGATCGCATCGTCGTCACGGACAACCTGATTTTCTTCCTCATGTATCTGCAGGACACGCAGCCGGTGATTTCCGGGGCGCGCTACCGCTATCTGCTGGTGCGCTTTCGTAAGAACGGAGAAATCGCCGAAGTTCTGCCGACCAACGAAATGGAGGTGCCATGAAGCGCACACTACCTGACCTCGGGCTGCGGACCTGCGGCGGCGGTTTGATCGCGCTGCTGATGGCGGCCTCAGCCCCGGCTTTTGTGTATGAATCGCCCACGGAGTTTCAGGCAGCGGGCGATTTTGACGGCAATGGCCGCGCGGACATCGTCCTCGTTGACAAAGCCAGCGGCGGCTACCGCATTGGCTTTCAGCTTTCCGCCGGTGTTTACACTTGGGCCGATACCCGCGCCAGCGGCGTGCAAAACGTCTCGGGCCTGAGCGTGGGCCGGTTCACGGCCTCGACGCGCGATTCCCTGGCGTTCACCGCGCCCGACGCCAATCGCATCAATCTGCTCGACGCCTCCAGCCCCATCACGGCCGGCCTGCCGGTGCCCGTCTTCATCGGGTCCTTGGGACCGAACCTGGTGGCAGCCGTGGACATCGGTGGCGCGGGCAACACGGCTTTTGACGACCTGTTCGTGGGCAGCAAGTATAACGGCATCTCCCCCTACCGCTATTCCACCGTGCGCAACACCGACGGCGCCAGCTTGAACCTTCTCGCCGACGCCGCCGTGGCCTCCCTCATGGAGCGTGCCAACCGGGTCAGTCTGAAGACGGGCACGCCGGACCGCGTGGGCGTGATGTTCCGGGCCGCCTCGGACACGTTCCGCGCTTATGATTTCACTTCGGGCGCCCTCGTTCAGACCTTTGCCCAAACCGTCCCTGCCGGCAGCGAATATGTCGTGGGCCGTTTCAATACAGGCGATGCCCTGAGCCAGTTCCTGTTTTACCGTCCCGGCACGACCCAACTGACGCGGCATCAAGTGCAGGAGCCCGTGGCCGGCACGTTCAACCTGGCCGCGGGCACCACTTTCAATTTCAGCCAGCCCATTCTGCGGGTGTACGTCCTGACCGTCGCCGCCAACCTGCGTCTGCTGGTGCTGTTTGGCGGCGGCGAAACGGCGGCGGTGTTCAACTTCGACGGCCTCAACGCGCCGGTCCTGTTGCAAAGCTTCACCGCCGCCCCGGGCGAATCGTTCACCGGCACGGGCGTGCTGGAAGGCGGCCACTTCATGATGTTTTCCGGCGCAGCGGGGTCGGGCCTGTCTGCCCAGTTCCAAACGTGGAACTTCAACGGCGTGAATTTCACGGCGGGCGCCGCCGGCGCGCTGCCGTTTCAGAGCGGCCTCTCGGCGGCGGGCAATGTGCTGCTCTTCCGCTTCGAGCCGTTCGTCAACAACAACCCCGGTTTGGTGCGCATCCTCAACGCCGGTGACTGGACCTCGACCCTGGCTTACACCGGCGGGCCGCCCGTGGTGACCGTCACCGCGGAACGTTACGGCGGCGCGACGCAAGGCCTGCGCAATCCCAGTGTGACGGCCGTGGGATTGAACCCGCCGCTGGCCAACTTTGGACTGGTCAACCAATACTCGACCACGATCTCGGTTTTCAGCTTCCAACCGCCCGTGGGAGATGAAGTATCGGAGGTGAAGATCGCGCCAAACCCGGGTCATTACCAAACGGCCATCGAGTTCACCCTCACCACCACCGACCCGGCGCATCTGGCGTTCTACCGTCTAGGCGCGGGCGCGTGGCAATCCTACACCGCGCCGGTGAAGCTGTTCACCAACGCCACAGTCCAGTATTACGCCAAGCCGCCCGCCGGAAACAACAAGTCATCCATCCGTACCGCCAGCTACACGTTCAGCGCGCCGCCCTCGGAACTCGACTCCGACGATGACGGCGTGCCGGATTTCGTCGAGTTGGGCAAGGGCCTTGACCCCAACGGTGGCGGTGACTCGGATGACGACGGCTACTCGGACCTCGAGGAACTGTTGCGCGGCACCAATCCCCTGTCCGCCGCGAGCGTGCCCACCAACGCCCCGCGGCTGGAGTTGAACGCGGTGTTCGACCGTGCGGTCACGCCGCGGCCTTTCGACGGGCCCAACAATCTGACCACTTACGCCGCCACCGGAACAGCGTTGCGAGTTTACGCCCCGCCAGGGAGTCTCCTCGCAGCCTCCCTGGTCGTTTCCAACGTGGCGGTCAGCGGCGTGACGAATCCAGCCGGCCATCTCACCAATATTGTGGTTCTGCCGGAGGACCGCCTGCTCGTCGAAGCCACGGAGCTGCACTACGACATCCTTACGACCCATGCGGACAAGCGCATCGGCCGCGAACTGGTGGGTCTGCTGCCCATACCAAAATTCAATCCCGTGCAGGTGCCTTACAGCTTCGGCGGAGGAAACCTCGCGACGGAGGCCAATGCCTGGATTCAGTCCGCGTCGAACGCCTACACCAGTGTCACGCGCGAGATTCTCAAGGGCGATCTGACCGTGCGCGACACCCTGTCGGCGGTCCTGGTCGAGAGAATGGTCGGCCAGATCCTGGTCGCGCGAGGCTTCAGTTGGGGCACGAACCTCACCCTGTTCCCCTTCCGGCCCAGCGACGCGGGCCGCACCAACCTCTCCCAAGCCGCCCTGCTGGCGTTGGAGAAGGAAACCACCAACGGCCTGCCCGCGTTCCGGTTGCAGACGATTTATCACACGATCAGCAATCTGGTGGAAACCTCAAACCTGGGTTCGATTGTCAACCTGCGCGCCGTCGCCCACGAGATTTACGACATTTGCAGCACACACAACAACGCCAACCCGGCCAGCTTGACGCCGCCGCTGGACCAGTTGCGGCGCTTCTTGGCCCAGTGCAATTACGACGCGAGCTATCTGCCCTACTCGACCCTCCCGGGGGTGTTCGCCAGTGCCTGCATCGGTGCCAACACCATCCTGGCCGCCGTCCCGCCGCGCCCCGTGACCAACATCACCGTGGTCGCGACCGCCTCCGCGCCCGGGTGGCCGGCGGATGGTTTCGTGCTGCACGGCAGCACCACCCCGGTTGAACTGCTGAAGGATACCGGACGGCCTTATGATTTGCTGTATTCCTTCGGCTTGTTGCCCGGCGCCCTGCTCCAGGTGCGCGGTTACGCCGACATGAGCGCGCCAGCCGGCAGCCTGGGCGTGGAAGTCATCACGGCGAGCCTCACCAGCCTCCCCCTCGCCAGCGACTCCGATCTTGATGGCAACCTGCTGGTGGATTCCTGGGAGAAGCTGTTCTTCGGCGACAGCCAGAATCCGTTCGGCGACTGGGATGGTGACGGTTACATGAACCTCCAGGAGATGTTTGAGAATTCCGACCCCAACGACCCGCTGGGCATTCCCGCCGTGCCCATCGCGGCGCTGGGTCCGCCCTTCATGGTGTTGATTCCGGACGGCGCCCAGCTTCGCCTCAGATTCAACTGGCCCGCAGTTTACTTGAGTCGCGTTCAGTTTGGCGTGAAGTCCTCCCCGAACCTCGGCACGCCGTTCAGCACGGTGCCGGCACTCGGCCCGTTGCCGGTAGCCGGCCAGCCCGACACTTTCGATCTGGTGATTTCCGCACCACCCTCGCCAAGCCACTTCTACTTCCTGTACCTGTCATTGCTTTGATCCGGAGGAAGCTCCGAAAATCGAGCTCCGGCAGAGGATGGCCAAACCAGTTTTGATTGGTTCCTCGCTGTTTTCAGTGGAATGGAATTGAGAGAATACAGGTGAATGATCTGAAGTCTCGGCAACGGTCTCCCTCTCCCAGCGGGAGAGGGAAAAAGGGTGAGGGAGAGTCTTCGCATCCAT
>WYBW01000063.1 GCA_011525685.1 Verrucomicrobiia bacterium | reverse complement strand
GTTTTGCATCCGCAGTATCAACCATATTTGAAGGAGTTTGGGAACCTCTAAATTTCATCCACGCAAGCTGGCTCCATTCAACGACTTCCGCTCACCGCTTCAAAACACTTTTAATGCGTAGGCCCTGTCAAACTCGGCGCGTTCATTGACACCCCTTTGCACGGCTGATAGTTTGCGCGCTCTTTGAGAAGCGGCAATGGACTACAAAGACACACTCAATCTTCCGCGCACCGACTTCCCGATGAAGGCCGATCTGGTGACTCGAGAACCGGAGCGGCTGAAAAAATGGGAAAGCGGCAGGCTCTACCAAAGAATCCAGGAAGCCCGCGCGGGCGCAAGGAAATTTGTCCTGCACGATGGCCCGCCCTTCGCCAATGGCGACGTTCACATCGGCACCGCGCTGAACAAGATTCTCAAAGACTTCATCGTCAAATACAAAAGCCTCCGCGGCTTCAGCGCGCCCTACATTCCAGGGTGGGATTGCCACGGGCTGCCCATCGAGTTCAAGGTCACGCAGGAAATGCGCAAGGGAGGCGACACCACCGCCGATGCCGCCACCATCCGCACAGCTTGTGAAGCCTACGCCCGCAAATACATTGACATCCAGCGCGCGCAGTTCAAACGGCTTGGCGTGCTGGGCGATTGGGAAAATCCCTACCTCACGCTCAACCAGGAGTACGAAGCCGACGAACTGCGCCTCTTCGCGGACATCGTCGAGCAAGGATTTGTCTATCGCGGCAAGAAGCCGATTTATTGGAGCATCCCCGCGCGAACGGCGCTCGCCGAGGCCGAGGTCGAATACAAGGACCACGTCAGCCAGAGCGTCTATGTGAAATTTCCGGTCATGGGCCGTCCGGGTGTGTACATCGTCATCTGGACGACGACGCCGTGGACGCTGCCCGCGAACCTGGCGGTCGCTTACAACTCGACCTTCAGCTATTCACTGGTTCAGGTGGGGGAGGAACAATTCATTGTCTCCGCGATGCTCCTCTCCACCGTTGCGGAAAAGTGCGGCTGGGAGGAGTATCAGATCGTCCGCAGCCTTGATGGTGGCCACCTCAGCCAGCTCGAATACCAACATCCGTTCTGCCAACGCCGCGGAAAGCTTTTCGCCGGCGATCACTTCGTGACCAACGACACAGGCACGGGGTTCGTCCACATCGCGCCGGGCCACGGGCTGGATGACTACAACCTCGGTCGCGAGCACGGCCTGCCGATTTATTCGCCGGTCAACGATGACGGTGCGTTTACTCACACAAATGACTTGCCGGTCGAACAGCAAATGCCGAAGGAGATGGTCGGCAAATCCATCCTGGAAAAGCACGGCAAGAGTGAGGCGAATGAGGCCGTGCTGCACGAGTTGCGCGTGCGCCAGGCGCTGCTGCATCAGGAGAATTATCATCACAGCTACCCGCACTGCTGGCGCAGCAAGACGCCGATCATCTTCCGGGCGATGGATCAGTGGTTCATCAAGATAGATCACGCTGTCGGACAGGCGTCGCGCCTGCCTCCATCTGAGAGTGGCTCACGAAAGCCAGAGACAGGCGCGACGCCTGTCCTGCGGTCGTTCCGCGAGTGTGCGCTGGCCGAGATAGACCGCGTGCAATGGATTCCCGACTGGGGCGTCAACCGCATCCGGAGCGCGGTGCAAACCCGGCCCGACTGGTGCATCTCGCGCCAGCGCGCTTGGGGCGTGCCGATTCCGGCGTTCTACGACGCCAACGGAGAGCCCATCCTCGACGCGCAGATCGTCCGGAACGTCGCGGACCTGATCGAGAAACACGGTTCCAATGTCTGGTTCGAGAAAAGCACCGCCGAACTCTGGTCGCTCTTGAGGCCCAGCGATTGGAAAGGGCCGGAAGGCGTCAGCAAATCCAACGACACACTGGACGTGTGGATTGATTCCGGCTCGTCGTCGCGTTCGGTGATCGCGCAGCGCGCGGAGATTCGCGGCAAAGAGAAGCCATTCCAAGCCGACATGTATTTGGAAGGCAGCGACCAGCATCGCGGCTGGTTTCAATCCTCGTTGCTCCTTTCATTGGCGGGCAATGGCGCGGCGCCCTACAAAACCGTGCTCACCCACGGCTTCATGGTGGACGCGGACCGTGAAAAGATCTCCAAAAGCAAACAAGGCCAGGGCGCGTACGAAAAGCCGCAGACCTCCGAAGCCTACATCAAGAAATGGGGCGCGGACGTGGTGCGGCTCTGGGTGGCGTCGCAGGATTTCCGCAACGACATCATCGTGAGCGAGGAACGCATCGGCAAGGTCGGCGAAACCTATCGCGTCATCCGCAACGCGCTGCGCTATCAGCTCTCGAATCTCTACGATTTCGATCCGGCAAGGCACTCCGTTCGGGACGACCAACTCACCGGTCTGGACCGCTGGATTCTCGGCGAGTTTTCGAAGCTGGAAAAAGACGTTCTCGAGGCTTATGACAAATACGAGTTCCACGTCGTTTACCAGCGCGTGAGCCAGTTTGTGGCGGTGGAGCTGTCCGCCGTTTATCACGACGTCATCAAGGACCGGCTGTACACCGACCCGGCGGATTCGCTTCGGCGCCGCTCGACCCAGACGGCGCTGCATCGTCTCGTCCAGGGCTTGTGCCAGATGCTCGCGCCGATTTTGTCCTTCACGGCGGATGAGGCATGGGAGTTTGTGCCGGGCAGGGCGTTGGACTCCGTTCATCAAACCGAATGGAAAGCCGTCGCCTTTGCGCCCACCGAGGTGGAGCGCGAGGCCTGGAGGAGCCTGTTTGTGCTGCGCGACCTGGCGTTGCCCGAACTCGAAAAGGCCCGGCAAGCCAAGCAGATCGGCAAGTCTCTCGAGGCAAAGCTGACCGTGAATGGCTCGGGGTCGCTGCTGGTGGATGCCAGGCTGAATCTGGATTCGCTTCGCGAACTGATCAATGTCTCGCAGGTGGCCCTGGCGGAAAGCGGAGGAGCAGCCGTCTTCGCGACTGTTTCCAAAGCCGAAGGCCAGAAGTGCGAACGCTGCTGGCACTGGGAAACGGACGTCGGCCAGCAACCGGAGCATCCCACGCTTTGCGGCCGCTGCGTCAAAGCCCTGGCCGGGCGGTGAGACGGTTTCACCCTCCGGACCGCTCCAGGAGCGAATCCAGCGCGTGGTGTTGAATCCCGAAAAAGTTTTTCAACCCATTGATCCGTTCCCGGGCAGAGCGGTCCGCATAAGACTCACCCTTTCGCACCGCCGCAATCATCAGATTCTTCGGCGTGTGCTCGGAGGCGACAAACTCAAAGACTTTCGTGCGGTAGCCGGCCCATTCCAGGAACAGCGCGCGCAAGCTGTCGGTGACCCACTCGGCCATGCGTTCCTCCATGACGCCGTGACGCAGCACGGCCGCGAGCGGCTCGGGCTTGCCGAGTTGCGGGCGAAGTTGCTTGTGGCAACAGGGCGCGACGAGGATGAGCCTCGCGCGAAGTTCGATGCCGCGACGGATGGCGTCATCGGTCGCGGTATCGCAGGCGTGCAAAGCAATCAGGGCGTCCACGCGCGGGAGTTTCGCTGACTCAATTGTGCCGGAAACAAACTCCAGTCCGTCGGCTTTGATCTGCTTCGCCAGCCTGTTGGTTGTCGCGACCAGATCCGCGCGTGTTTCCACACCCATGATGCGCACGGGCTGCTGCCAGACGCGCCGGAACAGATGCCATGCGCCGAATGTCAGATAGCCCTTGCCGCAACCCATGTCGGCGAGGGTCAAAACATTCTCCGGCGAACCGGACCAGCCACAATCCCTCGCGAGGTGCGACAGAATCTCGAGGTAACGATTGATCTGGCGATACTTGTCAGCCATCGAGACGCGGACGTGCCCGGCGTCGTTCGTGACGCCCAAACCGTGCAACCAATCCTGGGCGCGCAAATCAAGAATGCCTTCGCGCTGTTGATCGTGCTCGCGCGAAGGAAGTATCCTGGTGGACGGTCTGTGACTGATCAGCCGCGCCGCGCCGGATTCGTTGAAACGAAATTGCCAGTCACGTTTGGTGGTGCAGAGCAGCGCACTGCGGAAGGCGTGCTCGAGCTGGCTGCGCAACCAGGCGGCGGATTCGTCCACGGGGAGGTTCTTCGTCACGTCGCGGGTGGCGTGCCGGAAGGTGAGCGACAAGTGCGGAACACCTTTCAGCGTGACGCACCGGCCAAGGACTTTTTGAGGGTCATCTCCAGCCTCGACGGGTGCGGACAAAACCAGGCGCACGAATGTCGCGTCACCAAGACTGGCGGCGAGTTTCTCGCAAAGCTGTTCGATCGGTGCGGGCTTGTTCACGCTTGGCGCCAGTGTGCTCCAGGGAGCAAACCGGAGCGAGTCAAACGTGCAGCCGTCAGACGTCACCATCGAGCCCAAGCTGGCGCCGATCACCCTGCAACAGGCTTTGCACCGGGTGTCATGCTGCGAGTCTGTGTGCCCCACCATTGGTATCCGAACACGCGCGGGAATTGTTTCCCAGCATCACTCGGTCATGCCTTTGCCCGCAATTCTTCAAGCGGTTCGCCCATGACAGACGGACTGAACTGCCGTGTCACAAACCGACGTGCCCGGCGCGGCCCCGGGCGCACCTTCGTTCCTGGCATGTTGCCGGAGCGGCGGCTTACCAGCCGCCCAGCAAGCCAGGCGGCTGGTAAGCCCCCTCTCCGGGGTTGCTCCCGGCTGCGCGGCCCGGGGCAGGCGCCCGTGGTGACAGGAAACCAAAATGCAAGCTCGTCGCCCACGCCGCTAAATTGCGCTGGCCTTTTTGGTGGACCGGGTATCAAGTAGGCAAAACTCAACAGTGAGGTTTGGGCATGAAGAACACGATTTTACTTCTGGGTTGTCTGATACCACTGGCGCTGGCCGCGCAAATTCCCGAGCCGGTGCTCCCCGCTGGCGTGGGCGTCAACATCCATTTCGTCAAGGGGCACGAGCGCGACCTGGACCTGATTGCCGCGGCGGGCTTCAAGTTCGTGCGGATGGATTTCACCTGGGCCGGCATCGAGCGGAAGCGCGGCGAGTACGACTGGTCAGGCTACGACGAGTTGACCGCGAACCTGGAGAAGCGCGGCATCCGCGCGCTTTACATCCTCGACTACTCGAATCCGCTTTACGAAGCGGAAGTCACGAGCAAGAACCCCATCTCCGGCCAGCAGCACAAGACCACAGCATCGCCGCAGCATCCCGAGAGCGTGGCCGCGTTCGCGAAATGGGCGGGCGCGGCGGCGAATCGTTTCAGCGGGCGCGGCATCCTTTGGGAAATCTGGAATGAGCCGAACATCCATTTCTGGCAGCCCGAACCGAACGTGGAACAATACATCACTCTCGCCCGGGCAACGGCCAAGGCCATTCGCGAGGCCGACCCCCGGGCGGTGATCGTTGGCCCGGCCATCTCCGGTTTCGATCCACCGTTCATGGAGAAATACCTCGCCTCGGGCGCGCTGGAATACCTCGACGCAGTGTCAGTTCATCCTTATCGCGATTACAAGCGGCCGCCGGAAAGCGCCGCAGCCGATTATGCGAAACTGCGGGAATTGATCGAACGCCACGCGCCAGCCGCGAGGAAAAGCAAAATTCCGATTCTTAGCGGCGAATGGGGTTACGCGACGCACACGAAGGGGATCTCGCTGGAAATCCAGGCCGCCTTTGCCGCGCGACAACAACTCGCCAACCTGCTGCACGGCGTGCCACTCTCCATCTGGTACGATTGGAAGAACGACGGGAACGATCCCGACGAGCGGGAGCACAACTTCGGCACGGTCTGGCCGGACTTGAAGCCCAAGCCCGCCTATCTCGCGATCCAGACGCTGACCCGGGAGTTGAACGGCTATCGCATTGCCCGCCGCCAGGACACGGGCAGCGCCAGCGATTTTGTCCTGGTGCTGACCCACGTCGCCGGAGAAACCAAACTGGCGGCTTGGACTTTGGGTGAAGCGAAGGAAATCACACTGGACGTTTCGCCAAAAGGCAGTGGCTCGGTGAGCATCGTTGAGAGTTTGGGAGAACGATCGGAAGCCAAGCTCCATGAGGGCCGGTTGACCGTCAGGCTCAACGTGATGCCCCAATACCTCACGCTCGGCATGGCGGCGCTGGTGAAGGATGCGGTCAGGTGACTCCCGCGAAAAGATTTGTCATCCCGGGGCGATTTCACAAAGCTGCGGCCAGCCATGAAGCGCCCGCGCCTCGACGTCAGAAAAACCTACAAGCTCTACATCGGCGGCAAATTTCCCCGCAGCGAAAGCGGCCGTTACCTGGCGGCCCGGTCGCGTGGCGGCGAGCCGCTCGACAATTTCTCCTGGGCCTCGCGCAAGGACTTCCGCGACGCCGTCGTCGCCGCGCGGGCGGCGTTTGAGGGTTGGAGCGGGGCCAGCGCCTACCACCGCGGCCAGATTCTCTATCGCGCCGCCGAGATGCTGCAAAACCGCGCCGCTGAACTCTCCGCCGAGATTTCCCGTTCCACCGGAGTGACCACCGCCAAAGCCGGACGCGAAGTCACCCAGGCCATTGACCGCCTGGTGCATTTCGCCGGCTGGACGGACAAGTATTCGCAAGTGTTCGGCAGCGTGAATCCCGTGGCCAGCCCGCACTTCAACTTCACGACGCCCGACCCGACCGGCGTGGTCGTCGTGCTTGCGCCGGATGAACCCGCATTGCTCGCGCTGGTGTCGCTCACCGCTCCGGTGATTTTGAGCGGCAACACGGCCGTCGTGGTCAGCTCGGACCTGTTTCCCCTGCCAGCCATGACCTTCGCGGAAATTCTGGCCACGAGCGACCTGCCCGGCGGAGTGGTGAATCTTCTAAGCGGCAAACGCGCCGAGTTGGTCCCGCACATCGCGAGTCATCTGGATGTAAACGCCGTGGTAGATGGCGCGGGAATCCCAGAACTGAGCGCCGCATTGCGAGGCGGTACGGCCGTCAACCTCAAACGCTACGCGAATCATTCGCTGGTTCCGGCCCAGTGGTTCACCTCGAAGGCGGAAGATCCTTGCTGGATTCTCGACACGGTGGAATTCAAGACCGCCTGGCATCCGATCGGGCTGTGAAGCTTGTGAATCGTTGAGCGGCGGAATTGTTCACAGTTGTTCTTTGGCGAGCCGTTGGACCATTGGACGGACGATGGAGAGGGGCGGTCAAACTGGGTGGTGGCAGTGCTCGCGCTGCGAGCACTCTGCCCGCGCAGAGCGGGCGGAAGACGCGACTACCGGTGTCGGACCGACCAGGCTGGTGCGCCGCATGGCACGCGGCGCTAAGGTTCGCGGCGCGACGAGTCCCCAGGTCATTCCCATTGACTGTGCAAGAAAGTGAGACGCGCCGGGAGTATCCGAAGTGCGCACGGCAAGCGCCGCGGCAGGCTTGCTTGCCGGACTCGAATCTCCTACGTTCCGCCCCGCTTGCAATTTCAAAACTTATGAGCGTTCTGATTGTTGGTTCGACGGCGTTGGATTCCATCAAGACACCCAAGGCGGAAAATCCGCGCCTGCTGGGCGGCTCGGCCAGTCATGCGGCTGTGGCGGCCAGTTTTTTCTCGCCGGTGAAAATGATTGGGGTCGTTGGAGAAGATTTCCCCAAGAAATACCTCCAGCTTTATCGCCGCCACAAAATTGACCTCGCCGGCCTGCAAATTCTTCCGGGCAAAACGTTCCATTGGTCCGGGGAATACGAGGCGAACATGAACAACCGCCGCACGCTGCTGACTGAGCTCGGCGTGTTCGAAACCTTCACGCCCACGCTGCCCAAGCCGTATCAAGCCACGCCGTTTGTGCTGCTGGCCAACATCGCCCCGTCGCTCCAACATCACGTGCTGGACCAGATGGCGCGACCGAAATTCGTCGTGGCCGACACGATGGATTTGTGGCTCAACATCGCGCTGACGGATTTGCTGAAGCTGATCAAGCGGCTTGACGGTTTCGTCCTCAACGACAGCGAGGCGCAGCAGTTGACCAAGGAGGACAACGTGTTCGCCGCGCTCAAGAAGATCCACACGCTCGGCCCGAAATACGTCATCATCAAACAAGGCTCGCACGGCTCGATCCTGTCCGGCCCGCGCGGATTTTTCCTCTGCCCGGCGTATCCGTTGCCCAAAGTGGTGGACCCGACCGGCGCGGGCGACTCGTTCGTCGGCGGGATGATGGGTTACCTTGCGAGCGCCCGCGGTTCAATTGACGACAACCTCCGCCGCGCGATGATTCACGGCAGCGTGGTGGCGTCGTTCTGCTGCGAAGGTTTCGGGCTGAATCGTACCGCCAAGCTCAAGCGGACGCAGATCGAGCAGCGGGTGAGGGAATTGGAGACGCTCACGAAGTTTTAGTTTTCGGAAAGCGCTCGCGACCGGTGGTGGCAAGTGGCCGCACGGTTGTTGCAACGGCGCTCAATTTCTGACAGATACCAGGCGGAAGGACGCCTTGATCCTCATGGTGATCGGGATTCGTCCAAGAGCCAGGTCACCGCGGGAAACAGGCCCGCCTGCCGTATCTTCCCGCAAGTTTGTGTTGCGAATGTAGCGATAATGCACCTCAACATCTTCTTCAATTGACAAAGGCTCGCCAATTTCTGCGCCGAGCGTTCTTGCGAGGGTCATGGCTTTTTCCTTCGCCGCCAGCAGGGCTTTTTGCCTCGTCTCATTTTGAATGTCCATCCGTTTGGTATGGTCGTAAGCGATGTCCTCAACGCTGATCCCGGATATTTTGGCCAAGCCCAACCAAAGGCTCTTGTATGCTTCAATCTTGGTAGTCTTGAAAGAAATCGTGGTGGAAGCCAGGTAACCAGCCCTGACTCTCGTATCGGCTTTCTCTTCCCAATTTTCGCCGAATTCCATGCTGGAAGTTTGAATGTCCGTTTTATCCACCACGGCGTCTTTGATCAATTCCAGTGCGGCCTGAACCATCTTCGTGTGTTCGGTTGCTGTCACCTCCAACGATCTCCCTCTGTTCTGCACCTTCACGGACCAGACCATTTGATCGGGAACAATCTCGGTCGTGGCCGTGCCGTAAACCGTAACATGGGGGAAACGAACCTCATCGGCGATAGCTGAAGCGACCGCTACGGTGCTCAACACGAGAAAAAGCAGGGCTTGTTGCATGACGTCCATTTGAGCAGATCCAGGCGCTCAGTGTTCAAATATGAAACTCGTCCCGTTTCTTTTCGCGGTCCTTCTTGCTCATCACCTTCACGTTGGCGTCCTCCTGCACGACCAGTGAGTGCGGCGGGACGCTCGTCGTCAGAAACACGTTCGCGCCGATGGTGCTGCCTTCGCCGACCACCGTGTCGCCGCCCATGATCGTCGCGCCGGCGTAGATGGTGACGTGGTCCTCGATGGTCGGATGCCGCTTCTGCCCGCGCAATTGCTGGCCGGCGGCCAGCGATTTCGCCACCAGGCCGACACCCTGATACATCTTCACGTGATCGCCGAGGATGCTGGTTTCGCCTATCACCGTGCCGGTGCAGTGGTCCACAAAAAAGTGCGTGCCGATCTGCGCGCCGGGATGCAGGTCCATGCCGGTGCGGCTGTGCGCCCATTCGGTCATGATGCGCGGGATGAGCGCAATGTTCTTGAGATACAACTCATGCGCCAGCCGTTGCACGGCGATGGCCTCGACAAACGGATACGCCACTATGACCTCCTCCTTGCTCAACGCAGCGGGGTCGCCGTTGTAGGCGGCTTCCATGTCGGTCTGCAACAATTCGCGGACGCGCGGCAGGCTGCCGAGAAATTCCAGCGTCAGGCTGTGCGCCGCCGAGCGTAATCTGCTCTTGGCCAGTTCCGGCGGCGGATTGTATTCGAGGCTCTTGCGAATCTCGTCCTCCAACCGGCCCAGCACGGTGTCCAGGCGCGCGGCGGTTTCCACCTTGATCTCGGAGGAGTGAACCGGTTGTTCGTCGAAGAAACCGGGGAACAAGAGGCGCAACAACTCGGTGGTCAACTCGCAAACGGCGCGTTTGGAAGGCAAATTCTTCCCGTCGAGATGATTGATGCCGCCCACTTGCGCGTAAGAGGCCACCAGGTTGTTCGTAAGCTGCGTGACGGTCGGTTCCACGGTCGCAGTATTCCGGAGCGGCGAAGTGAAAGCAAGCCGCGCGGGAATCCAGGTTGCAGCAAGGGCGCAAAGCAAACGTGAGCGTTCCAGGCTCGGATGGTTCGCCGTTGCGCCCGTGGCGCACTGGTTGACCGGACTGGTGAGGTGAGGGAAGAAATTAACACACTTTGCAAAGTGTGTTGGAGCGCTCGCTTGCCCTGATTCGCCGCTCCGGTCAAATTCTGAACTCCGCCCACAGCGGGCGGTGATCGGAGAGATAATACCTCACGTAAGCCCGAAACTGCGCCGGGGTCCGGGTTTCCCAAAGCGTCTTGAACACGGCGCCGTCGAAATCAAACACGCCGCATTGGCCGGTGAATTCCTGCTTCGTTTGCGATGGGAAAAAGGCGACCTGGTCATAGTGACTGTCGCTGGCGATGGCCGACCCGACTTCTGTCGAGTGCGGCGGCAACTGCAATCCGCGCCTGGTGAGCGCCCTATAGACCGGGTCGGCGGGATCCGCTTTCGGCAGGTTGAAATCGCCCAGCGCAATGATGTCCGTGGCGTAGGCGTGCTTGCTCTTGACGTTGAGGTCCGCCCAGCGCGCCACGGCGTAGGTTTCCAGACAGCGCCGCTCGATGGACGCCGCCTCGCTTTCCTTGCCGAAGTAGAGATGCACGTTGACAAGCAGCACTGTGAACGAACCGGCCTTGAACGCGGCCAGATAAGGATTGCGATCGAATCCCGTGAACGGTTGCGTGATGCCCGGCAGCTTTATGTCCTGGTGGGCGGACGGCGGGACGGCAATCTCGCCGACCAACTCCAAGAGTTTGACCTTCTTGCGGTCGTAGAGATAAACCATGCGTTCATTGTTGCCGGCAGAATCGGAGAACAGCGCCGAGAACCTGGTTGGCATGAACTTCATGAGATTCCGCAAGCCGGCGAGATTCTCATTCACCTCCTGCAGCGCGGCGATGTCGAACCAACTGAGCATTTCGGCGATCAGCCGGTAGTCGTCGTCCCGCCGCTGTTGCACGCCCAAGTTGGCGAGATTCCAGGTCACGAGCAGCAGACGGTCGGCCGCCTTGCGCGGTATGGCCCGGCCCGGCTTCGTGTCGCGCCAATGGCGGAGCGCCTTGATTTCGCTTTGAACGTTGTAGCTGTAATCGAACGTTGGCTTCGGAAACGCGGGCATGATGGCCTCTCTGGTTTTGCGCCACGCCGGTGGCACGGGTGAACGGCAAACTTACGGCTGACCTGGGGGGTTGTAAGCCGGAGTGAAACCGCGTGTCAATGCGGGGTTTCACAGGGCCGGGTGCTGGCGATGAAAGTCCGTCGCATCCTGAAATGTCTTCGCCACGGCCAGCAGTTCAGCCTCGCCAAAGAGTTTGCCGATGAAACATAGACTCGTGGGCGTGTTGTTCGTGGAAAAACCGTTTGGCACGACAACGCAGGGGTGGCCGGTCAAATTGCCGAGCAACAAACTGCGGCCCGATTGCGACGGAGCGACAATCACATCCACTGTCTCAAACACCCTGGCCGTGTCTTGAACCAGCAGCCAGCGGATGCGCTGCGCCTGGAGAAACTCCACCGCCGGAACCAAGCGCCGCCGCCGGAACGTGTTCGGCCACGAGCCGCCGCCCTGTTGCTTGAGCCAGTCGTCCTGGCCGCTCAACGTCAACTCGTCGAACGCGGCGGCAGCCTCCGTTGAGAGCACGAAAGAGATGTGGTTCACCGGATACCGCGGCAGCTCCACCGGCTTCAGTTCGATGCCCAGGTTGCGCAGTGTTTGGAGCGCGGCCAGATCGTTTGTTTTCCGCACGCCGCTCTGGTTTTCGAAATCCTCCTTGAGAAAACCCACGCGCAGCTTCCGCGCGTCCAACCGCCCGTCATAATTGAACGGCGCGTCGTAGAGCGTCTGGTCCATGCCGTCCGGTCCGTGAATCGCGTTGAACACGAGCGCGCAGTCTTCGACCGTGCGGCAGATCGGGCCGATCTTGTCCATGCTCCAACTCAGCGCCATCGCCCCGTGCCGGCTCACCCGGCCATAAGTCGGGCGCAGGCCGGTAACCCCCACACGGTCGCACGGCGACACAATCGAGCCGTAGGTCTCCGAACCGATGGCGAAGGCGAACAATCCCGCCGCCACACCCGCCGCCGAACCGGCGGAGGAACCGCTCGAGCCTTGTTCGAGATTCCAGGGATTGCGCGTCCGCCCCCCAAACCAGTTGTCGCCCATCGCCAGCTCGCCCAGCGTCGTTTTCGCGACCAGCACCGCGCCCGCAGCCTCCAGACGTTGGATCACCGTCGCGTCAAAGTCGAAAACCTGGTTGGTGTAGGGCGCTGCCCCCCACGTGGTGGGGATGCCTTTCGTTGCCAGCAAATCCTTGGCGCCATAAGGAATGCCGTGCAGCGGCCCGCGGTAATGGCCCTGGGCGATTTCCCGATCCGCCCGGCGCGCTTGCTCCAGCGCCAGTGCCTCGGTGAGCGTGACCACACATTCCAGCTTGGGACCGAATCGCTTCAAGCGCTCGAGATAGAATCGCGTCAATCTCTCGGAGGTGATCTGGCGCGACTTGATGAGTGCGGCCAGTTCGCCAATGGAGAAAAAGGCGAGGTCATCCGGGTTGGCAGGCAGTTTGATTTTGGGCAACCGCGACGGACGAAATGTGCGCCGCTGGGTCTCGAATGTGAACCCGACGGGCAGGGGATTGAATTGGAGGGCCGGCGGCACGCTATTGGACAGGGGAAGTCGCCGCAGGGTTTGGTAATCATCAAGCTGGGTCTCCAGCCCCGGAAGCATCAGACCGATTTCCGCGTCGGAGAACTCCAAACCGAGAAGTCTCGCGGTCGCCATCACTTGGTCGCGCGTGATTGAGTTGGTGTTGGTCTGGCCAGAGGCGAAGACGGCCAGCAACAAGCCGGCGAGAAGGCAGAGGCCACAGCGACGCATGGCCGAAGGGTGAGTCACTCCACCGCCGGAAGACAACGCGAATCTGACACGCGAATCTGGCATCCCGCTGGAAAAAGAACAGGGGGCTGTTGGCAGCCCCCTGAACTTGGAGAACAAATCAGGTTATGGTTTCTTAGCGTTTGCCCTTGGGCTTGCCTTTGGACTTGTCGTCATCGTCGTCATCATCGTCATCATCGTCATACTTGTCGTTCCCCATGCTCTTCGGGACTTTGACATAGACAATCCTGTTGGCGGACTTGTTGCCGGTCGAGTCCTCGGCGCACACGGTGATGGTGTAGGTGCGGCCATTGCCCTTGCCGGAGCGCTCGGCACGCAGCTTGAGTTGATGATCGCCAATGATCTCCCAATCCGGCGACATGTCGCCATCGCCCAGACCATTCTGCGGTTCGTTGCTCGTGACGGAGACGATCTTGAGTTTCGCATCGTCGCAGAAGTCCTTGATGTTGGCCTTGAGCCGGATGTCCACCATCTTGTGGTTCGGCGGCCATAACACGCTCGGTTGCGCCTCCACGCTCCGGATCACGGGCGGCAGGCGGTCCACCACTTTCACTGTGGTCCCGCAGGAGACCACGTTGCCGGTGCCGTCGGCGACCATGAGGTCCACCTTGTTGGTGCCTTGGGGAAACTCGGCGACGAGTTGAACCATTCCCCGGGTGGGTGGTTTGCTGGGGGCGCTGATTTGATTGGTCTGCGCCGGGGCGCCGTTGATGTACCAGACCACGGTGAGAGGATCACCGTCGGGGTCGCTGACCCGCGCCCGCAGCGTCGTGGACTGGCCGAGACACTCGACCACGCAGGCCGGCGGACAGGCCAGCGTCGGCGGACGGTTGGGCGTCAGGCGGCGGATCAACTGGCCTCGAATTTCTCCGCCCGGATAATTCGTGGTGTGAATGTTGACGTAATGCAAACCGGCCAGGAGATCATCCACGACCTCGGTCGGAACAATCACCGCGCCAAAGATGACTCCGCCTTTGGTCGGGTCGGGTGCGGGAAAATGATGCGGGCCCAGATTGATCACAACCGGGGCGTTTGTTCCCACCCCTGCGGGTCCGTGGATATGCATGGCGGTTGCCGGCGAAAGCAGGTCGGTGAAGCCCGCAGCCGAACCGTAACCGATGGCAAACGTCAATACGTTGCTATCGGTGTCGAAGATGAGAGCAAGGGCATTGCCCGAGCCGGTGCTGTTGGCCGCCGGTGGCACTTCGTTCGAGGGACTGAGTCCAACTCCCGGACTGCTGCCGGGCGGGGAAAGATCGAAGTTCACGATGGCAGCCTGCGATACGGCGGCAGCCGCCAGGAATGCAACGATGGAGGTTTTCATTATGAGCCTTTCGTTCGGGATTGATTGTTCACCAGCGGGTGTGCCCACACTCCGGCCAGTTCTTGTAATGCCATGCTTTCACGGCTCGGGTACTGTGACAAGCATTTACGCTTCCGTACTTGACCCGAGCGCCTGATCCGAGCGCCCGGGCTCTGGTTTCAAATGGACGACAGTAGCGCCCCAGCCTCCAAAGTGTTCGCTGGCCAGGGCAAACGACTCGACTTCCGGAAGCCGGCCCAGGATCGCATGCACCGTGCGCCGCAAATTGCCGATGCCTTTGCCGTGAATGATGCGCACGCGCAGGATGTCGCGTCGCCGGCACTCGGCCAGATAATCCGGGACGAGGTCCTTGATTTCGCGCGGCTGAAAGGTGTGCAAATCCAGCACGCCGTCTATCGGCATTTCGACCGTTTCGTCCATGCGCCCATTGAACCATGAAGACGCCTCAAAGGCCACGACTGATCGCACTGTTCCATGGGCTAACCAGCCGTGAGCACGTTGGGCCGCACCCAACGCCCACCCCATTCTGAGATTGATTCTCCTCGCTGCCTTCGTATCGTTCGCGGCATCGCAATCCGGATCCGCGAAGCCCAATTATCCGATGTCCCGGTCATCGCCGAGTTCAACCGGCGACTGGCTTGGGAAACCGAGCGGATCGAACTGAACCCCGCAGTCCTGCAGCAGGGCGTTACCGCCGTGGTCAGCAACCCGCAAAAGGGCGTCTATTACGTGGCGGAAGAACAGGGATCCGTTGTGGGCCAACTCATGATCACCTACGAATGGAGCGACTGGCGCAACGGCAATCTGTGGTGGATTCAGAGCGTGTTCGTGAAGGAGGAGTGCCGCGGACGGGGAGTGTTTCGAGCCTTGTTCAAGCACCTGGAGAGACTGGCTCTGGCCGGGGACGGTGTCGCCGGCCTGCGCCTTTACATGCACGCCCACAACCAAGCCGCACGGCGAACTTACGAGCGGCTGGGCATGTCGCGTTCGGACTACGAGGTGTTCGAGCGGGACTTCGTTCTAAATCGCCCGCAAAAAACTCTTCCATGAGAAAGTCCTTCTTGGTTCTTCAACTTTGCCTATTGGCCGCAGCAACCCTGGCGCGAAGTGGGGAGGCGCTGCGCGAGGCTGTCCGTTCCCGCGTCAACGCCGAATACCCCGCGCTGTTTGAGATCTACAAGCACTTCCACGCGCATCCCGAGCTTTCCTTTCAGGAGGAGAAAACCGCCGCCCGCCTGGCGGAGGAATTGCGCCGCGGCGGTTACGAAGTCACCACCGGCGTTGGCGGCCATGGAATTGTGGCGGTGTTCAAGAATGGCCGCGGGCCGACCGTGTTGGTGCGCAGCGACCTCGATGGCCTGCCCGTGAAGGAACAAACCGGCCTGCCTTACGCCAGCCAGGCGACCGGGAAGGACGATGCGGGTAATGAAGTCCCCGTGATGCACGCCTGCGGTCACGACGTCCACATGACCTGCCTGGTGGGCGTTGCGCGCGTGCTCAAGCAACTTAGGGAGCATTGGCAGGGTACGCTTGTCTTGATTGGGCAGCCGGCCGAGGAACGCGGCGGCGGGGCGCGGCAGATGATCGCAGACGGATTGTTCACCCGGTTTCCCAGACCGGACTATTGTCTCGCGTTGCACGATGATTCAAGTCTGGTGGGTGGGGCGGTGGGTTTCACCGAGGGATTCGCGTTGGCGAATGTGGATTCGGTGGACATCAAAGTGCGTGGCGTGGGTGGGCATGGCGCGTTTCCTCACGCGGCGAAAGATCCCATCGTGCTGGCCTCGCAGATTGTGCTGGGCCTCCAGACCATCGTGAGCCGGGAAATCGCGCCGGGCGAGCCCGCGGTGGTGACCGTAGGCTCGATTCACGGCGGTTCAAAACACAACATCATCCCCGAGGAAGTTCATCTGCAACTCACGCTGCGCTCTTACGCGGAGGACGTGCGCCAGCAAACCATCGCGGCGATTCAACGCATCACGCGCGGGCTGGCCCTGGCTGCCGGTATGCCGGAGGACCGCCTGCCCATCGTGAAGGTGAATGAGGATTTCACCCCCGCCACCTACAACGACCCCGAACTGACGCGCCGGCTCGCGGGTGTGTTCCGAAACTGGCTCGGCCCGCAGATGGTGGTTCGCAAGAAGCCAGTCATGGGCGGGGAGGATTTTTCCGAATACGGCCGCACGGAGCACAAGATCCCGATCTGCATGTTCTTCGTCGGCGCGGTGAGCGAGGCGACCATGCAGGAAAGCGTCCAGGCGGGCAAATCATTGCCGTCCTTGCACTCGCCGATCTTCGCGCCCGCGCCCGAGCCCACCGTCAAGACTGGCGTCATCGCCATGACCGCGGCGGTTTTGGAACTGATGGGAAAGAAATGACGAAATTGCGCTTTGGGGCGTGGCTGGGCATCATCCTATGGCGTGACGAATGATTTACCAATCCATGATCGCTCCGGTCTATGAGTGTCCTGCTGATTGCCATTCTGTCTGGAGTCGGTTTCGTGGTGGCCTACCACACCTATGGCCGTTGGCTGGGGCACAAAATCTTTTCTCTCTCCGCCCGGGCCGTCTGTCCCTCGACGCGGTTGAATGATGGCGTGGATTATGTGCCCACCTCGAAGACCGTCGTGTTTGGGCATCACTTCACCTCGATTGCCGGCACGGGGCCGATTGTCGGGCCGGCCATCGCCATCATGTGGGGATGGTTGCCGGCGCTCTTGTGGGTGCTGCTCGGTTCGGTTTTCATCGGGGCGGTACATGACCTGGGCGCGCTGGTGGTGAGTCTGCGCAACAACGGCCAGACCGTCGGCGACATTGCCGGCCGCGTCATGAACCGCCGGGTGCGGCTGCTGTTCCTGTTCATCCTCGTCCTGTCGTTGACCATCGTCCTGGCGATTTTCGGCCTGGTGATCGCCAGCGTGTTCCGGCTTTATCCCTCGGCGATTTTTCCCTGCACCATCCAGATTCCCATCGCCATCGCCATCGGCTGCTGGCTGCATCACCGGGGTGCGAATCTGTTGCTGCCGTCCTTGATGGCGCTGGCAGTGATGTATTTGACCGTGATTTACGGAGACGTGGGCGTGTTGCACAAAATCAACCTGACGATGGCGGGCTGGTCATCGTGGACCTGGGTCGTGCTGCTGCTGCTCTACTCCTACGCGGCGTCGGTGCTGCCGGTGTGGGTCTTGTTGCAGCCGCGCGATTACATCAACTCGCTGCAACTGATCTCGGCTCTGGGTTTGATCCTGGTCGGACTGGCTTGGGCGGCCTTCGCCGGGGGTGCTCCCCTGCCGGACGGCGCGCGGCCCGCGTTACAACTGGCCGCGCCGGTGGTCAACTGGTCGCCGCAGGGTGCGCCGCTGATTTTCCCGTTCCTGTTCATCACCATCGCCTGCGGTGCCGTGAGTGGTTTTCACTGCCTGGTCAGCAGCGGCACGAGCAGCAAACAACTCAAGAACGAAACGGACGCGCGCTTCGTGGGTTACGGCTCGATGTTGCTGGAAGGCTTTCTCGCGGTGCTGGTCATTCTGGCGTGCGCGGCCGGTGTGGGGTTGGGTCTCAGCGGGGCCGACGGTTCGGTGCTGGCCGGCCAGGAAGCGTGGGCGTCCCGTTACGCCGTGTGGTCCTCGAAGCTTGGTCCGCTTGTGGCGGCGTTCGTGGACGGCTCGGCGAATTTTCTCAAGGCGGCCGGCATCCCGGGCGGCGTGGCGGTGGCGTTGATGGGCGTGCTGGTCGCCTCGTTTGCCGGCACCACCATGGACACGGCCTGCCGGTTGCAACGTTACGTCGTGCAGGAACTGGCGTCAGCCTTTGCGGAAAGAACCTCCGGAGCGGCCAGGGCATGGAATCCGATTGGCTGGTTGCGCAACAAGCACGCCGCCACCCTGTTTGCCGTGGCGTTGGCGGCGTTGCTGGCCGCCGTGCCGCCGCCCGGCCAGGAATGGTCGGTGACCAACGCGGGCCAGGGCGGACTGATCCTCTGGCCGTTGTTTGGCGCCACGAACCAGTTGCTCGGCGGACTTTCATTCATGGTCATCGCCTTTTATCTCTGGCGGCGCAGCCGGCCGGTGTGGTTTCTCACGCTGCCCATGATCTTCATGTTGATCATGCCGCTTTGGGCGATGACGTGGCAGTTGTTCGTCGGTGGCGCGGACAATCCCAGTTGGATCAGCCAGGGCAAGTGGACACTCGTCGCCATCGGGCTGGCCACCCTCGTGCTCGAAACCTGGATGATTGTGGAGGCGGCGCTGATGTTTCCGCGCGCGAAAGGCGTGCTGGAGCAGAATGCCCTGGATGCGCCCGCACCGGCCAGCGAACCCGCAGGCGTTGCATGATGACTCGCCGCACCATGCTGCGGAAACTCGGCACGGCGGCACCGCTGTTGCTGGCCGCGAGTCCCGCGCAAGCCGTGGTGGCATCATTCAAAGTCGAGCAACCGCGAATCTCCAGGAGCGACGACACATTCCTCGAAGAGCTCGAGCGCGCCACCTTCCGATACTTCCATGATTTCACCCAGCCGGAAACCGGCCTGGTCAAGGACCGCAATCACCTCACCGGCGAGGACAAGCGTGAGATCGCCAGCATCGCCGCCGTTGGTTTCGGGCTGACGGCGCTGTGCATTGCGGATGGGCGCGGCTGGCTGCCGCGCGGCGAGGCCGGGCAACGCGCGCGCACGGCCTTACGGTTTCTTTGCGAACGCATGCCGCACGAGCACGGATTCTTTTATCACTTCGTCAACTGGCGCACCGGCGAGCGCGAATGGAAGTGCGAGCTTTCCTCGATTGACACCGCATTGCTGCTCTGCGGCGTGCTGACCTGCCGCCAGTATTTTCGCGACCGCCAGATTCGCAAGTGGGCCGACGAAATCTACGACCGCATGGATTGGGTATGGATGATGAACGGCGGGGACACGCTGACACACGGGTGGAAACCCGAGAGCGGATTTCTGAAATCGCGCTGGGCACACTATTGCGAGCACATGATGCTCTACCTGCTGGCCATCGGCGCCCGCCGGCATCCCATTCCAGCCACGGCCTGGGACGCGTGGAAACGCCCGTGGATGGAATACGGCGGATACCGTTACATCTCCGCGCCCGATCCGCTGTTTGTTCATCAATACTCGCACGCGTGGATTGATTTCCGTGGCCAGCGCGACCGGCACGCGGATTATTTTGAGAACTCGGTGACCGCGACAAAAGCGCATCGCGCGTTTTGCGTGAACCTGGCCAGCCGGTTTCCGCATTTTGGCGAAGACGTGTGGGGAATCACGGCGTCTGACTCGCGAAATGGTTACGTGGTTTGGGGCGGGCCGCCTGAATTGGGTCCGATGGACGGCTCAATCGTGCCGTGCGCGGCGGCGGGTTCCTTGCCCTTCCTTCCGGCAGAGTGCATGAGCTGTTTGCGTACGCTACGCGAGCGATATGGTAAACTGTCCTGGACAGGATATGGTTTCGCGGACGCGTTCAATCCAGCGGATGGCTGGGTCGGCCCGGATGTCATCGGCATCAACGCGGGGATCACCTTGTTGATGGCGGAGAATGTGCGGACCGGTTTTGTCTGGGAGACCTTCATGAAAAATCGGACGGTGGTGGACGCGATGAAAAAAGTCGGCTTCCGCAAAGCGCGCGGTTAAATTTTGGTCATGCAACGCATCGGCTTGTTCGGCGGCTCCTTCGATCCGGTTCACCTTGGCCATCTGCTGGTGGCGCAGGCCGCCCTGGAAGAACTGGCCCTGGCACGGCTGTATTTCATTCCAGCCGCGCAATCGCCGTTCAAACCGGACAATCACCCGGCGCCGGGCGCAGAACGACTGCGCCTCCTCCGGCTCGCGCTCGCCGGCCAGGCGACCTGCGAGGTGGACGACCAGGAAATCCAGCGCGGGGAAATTTCCTACACGGTGGACACCCTCCGCGATTACGCCCGGCGCTTTCCCGGGGCGGAACTGTTTTATCTCATCGGCGCGGACCACGTGGCCAACCTGCCCAAGTGGCGCGAGGCCGCGGAACTGGCGCGGATGGCGGAGTTCGTGGCGATTCCCCGTCCGGGTGAGCCGCCGGTTTGCTTTCCACAGCCATTTCGGGGGCGGATGCTCAAGGGATTTCCGTTCGGCGTTTCGTCATCGCAGATTCGCGAGCGGGTGAAGGCCGGACGGCCGATTGACCACCTGGTGCCGCCACCGGCAGCCGAAGCCATCCGCAACAATCGGCTTTATCTTTGAGCGAGCCTCCCGCAGATTGCGCCCCGATGGATTCGAGAAAACTGGCCCTGCTCTGCAGCGAATTCGCGGACAACAAGAAGGCGGAAGACATCGTCATCCTCGACGTGCGCAAGCTGTCGTCGGTGACCGATTTCTTCGTCGTGGCCTCCGGCACCAGCGAGCCGCACCTGCGGGCGATCATTGACGAAGTGAGCGACAAATTGCGCGAGGACCATGGCCTGCGGCCCCGGGCGGTGGATGGCAGCACGCACGCGGCGTGGGTGGTGCTGGATTACTTCGACGTGATCGTCCATGTGATGCGGGCGGACGCCCGGGAACGCTACGACCTCGAAAGTTTGTGGGGCGACGCGCCACGGGTGAAACCCAGAGCGGCGAAGGCCGTGAAACCTTGAGGGACCCGAGAAGGCCAGCTTCGGATGGGTCAAACGGCCCGACTTTGGTATCTTCGCATGACGGCGCCGAGAGTTTACTATTGAGATTCTTCAAAATCTCGACAGCGAAACGAAGGTGCCATTCAAATCCCAGGATGTTGCGAATGGTGAAGCTCTGATTCTCCTCCCGTCGGCTGCTACTAAGTTTCAAATAATACCCGCCAGCTCCTGCAGCGTGTGCCAGTTGTCGAGGCGTTCCTGTTTGGCTTTGAGCAGTGTCTCGCTCGGGTTGCCGTCTTTATCGAATTGTCACGCGAAACGGCCTTCCGTCTTGGCGAAGCGGATGAAGTCATAAACATCGTTCGTCTTCGGCTCGATGAAAAAATCCGTTTTCTCGGACGGATTACCCTGGAGGCTGAGGAGTTGGGCGATCTTGTCGCCTTTGCGCGGATCGTAGATGAGCACCGGGAACGTGCGCGTGTCCACGGCGAGCTTGCTTTGTTGCATCGCCATGTTGTCGCCCACGCCGTGTTCGGGCTGGCAGGTCGTATAGACGCTCACCACCGCCGGGCCGTCGTATTCGTCCGCGGCGATGATGGATTTGTAGAAGTGATTCGTCATCGCGCAACTGGTCTGCGCCACGAACGTGTTCGGGTGCATCATGCAAATCTGCGCGAGTTCCTTGCGCCGCTCGATCTTGCCGGGAATCTTCGTGTCGTGAACGCTGAACTTGGTGTTCTGCCCCATGTAACTCGCGGTCGAAGACTGCCCGCCGGTGTTGGAGTAAACCTGCGTGTCGAGCACGAGCACCTTGATGTTCATGCCGCTGGGTCAACGGGGTTTTGCTTTTGGGAAAAACTCTTTCCGCTCGGGCAACACTTCCAATCGAACGCGCCACGACGTTCGATTAAAAACCGGTTCGTGTGTCCAGCGCGCAGGCGGGCGTCACACGGACAACGTGCGCGGGCCGTGCAGCCGAATTGGAAACGAAAGCGGGCGAATGGTTTCTGGTCATGCCCTCTCGGAACCGGCGAAAAGCTCGTTCCAATCGCAACGGAGCACGGCGCGCAAGCGAACCAGCGTCGGCAGGCTGGGAAAATTCTCTCCGGCTTCTACATTCTGAATGTAGCGTGCGCTCACGCCGACCTTCTCGGCCAGTCCTTCTTGAGTCAAATCCCGACGTGCCCGCAGCGCGGCGACGTTCTTTCCGAGTCGCTTTCGATGCGGACAGGATTCGGGTTTGCGCGACGGCATGGGCGCATTTTCGCGGAATCCTCTCCGGCCAAACACGAGGCTTTACCTCGTGGGCCGTTTCTGCCACACTGCGTGGGATGTGAACCAGTCCGACCTTCAAAAAAGAGTGTTGCGGAAACCGGGCGGTTTGGTTCCACTGTCCTTCGTTCGGAAAGGCTTGATATAGGCGTCTCAGACTCGGTGGAAATTCAGTTGGAATGCTGTGGAAACACGAAAGCGAAGCGCCACATCCTCGTCGCGGTCTTGGCAGTCTTTTTTCTTACCAAAGCGCAGGTGGTGTTTGCGGATGATCACGGAAACACGCCGGGCGCAGCGACTCCGATTCCGGTAGGGAGCGCCACAGTCGGAATCCTCGAATTGGGTAAAGATGTTGATTTCTTCGTTTTCTCCGTCAACGTGGCAGGCTGGCACTATTTCGGAGCTCGGGGTTCGACAGCGACGGTTGGACGATTGTACGACTCGACGGTCACCCAAATTGCCAGCGACGACGACTCTGGAGAGGGCGAGAATTTCCGGATCGCGGCTTATTTGACTCCCGGCGTTTACTACGTGGCGGTGAGCGGTGACTTCAGTTCGACGACCGGGCTTTACACGTTCCACGTTGAAGGGCCGGCGGCTGGGAGCCTCAGCGACGATCACGGATTAAGCCCGTGGTCTGCTACGACGGTGGTAATCGGCAGTGCGACGAGCGGCACACTGAACGCGGGGGATGATCGCGACTTTTTCAAGGTGACGGTGGCCACCGCTGGCTGGCATTATTTCACCGCGAGGGGCGCGACCGCGACGGTCGGGCGATTGTTTGACTCGACGATCAGCCAGATTGCCAGTGACGATGATTCAGGAGAGGACGAAAATTTCCGCATCGTGGTGTACCTCACGCCGGGCGTTTACCACGTGGAGGTGAGCGGTGATTTCAGCACAACGACGGGAGCTTACACTTTTCACGTCGAGGGGCCGGGGGCTGGAAGCATTGGCGATGATCATGGTTTGAGCCCGTGGTCAGCGACAGCGGCAGTTATTGGCAGTGCGACGAGCGGCACGCTCAACGCCGGGGATGACCGAGATTATTTGAGGGTGAACGTGGCAAGCGCCGGCTGGCACTATTTCACGGCGCGGGGCACGACTGCGACAGTTGGGCGGTTGTATGACTCGACGATCACCCAAATCGCAAGTGACGATGACTCGGGAGAGAGCGAGAATTTTCGAATCGTGGTGTATCTGGCGCCGGGAATTTACTACATCGAGGTTAGCGGGGACTTCAGCACGACAACCGGAAACTATACTTTTCACGTCGAAGGGCCAGGGGCTGGCAGTCTCGGCGACGATCACGGATTAAGCCCCTGGTCTGCAACGCCAGTCGAGATTGGCAGCGCAACGAACGGGACACTGAACGCCGGAGACGACCGAGACTATTTCAAGGTGACGGTGACTAACGCCGGCTGGCATTACTTCACTGCACGAGGCGCGACCGCCACGGTTGGACGATTGTATGACTCCACTATCTCCCAAATCGCCAGCGACGACGATTCGGGCGAGGACGAGAATTTCCGGATGGTAGTGTACCTGACGCCGGGAGTTTACTACATCGAGGTTAGCGGCGACTTCAGCACGACCACAGGAAACTATACGTTTCACGTCGAAGGGCCGGGGGCTGGCAGTCTCGGCGACGATCACGGATTAAGCCCATGGTCGGCAACGCCCGTGGCAATCGGCAGTGCAACGAGCGGCACGCTCAACGCCGGAGACGACCGAGACTATTTCAAGGTGACGGTGATAATTGCCGGCTGGCATTATTTCACTGCGCGTGGCGCGACAGCGACGTTTGGTGCGCTCGCCGATTCCACGCTAACTCTGCTTTCCAGCGATGACGATTCGGGAGAAGACGAGAATTTCAGGATCGCGGCGTACCTAACGCCCGGCGTCTACTACGTAGCCGTTAGCGGTGATTTCAGCACGACGACAGGTGCATACACGTTGCACGGTGAGGGGCCGGGGGCTGGCAGTGTTGGCGATGATCACGGGTTAAGCCCGTGGTCGGCGACGGCGGTGGCGGTTGGCAGCGCGACCAGCGGCACTCTCAACGCAGGGGATGATCGCGACTATTTCAGAGTGACCGTCACCAATGGCGGCTGGCATTTTTTCACTGCACGCGGTGCGGCGGCGACGGTGGGACGGTTGTTTGACTCGACGATCACCCAAATCGCCGGCGACGACGATTCAGGAGAGGGCGAGAACTTTCGGATCGCGGCGTATTTGACTCCGGGCGTTTACTACGTTGAAGTCAGCGGTGACTTTAGCACGACGACCGGTGCTTATGTCTTCCATGTGGAAGGGCCGGGGGCCGGGAGCCTGAGTGACGATCACGGATTAAGCCCGTGGTCGGCCACGCCCGTGCCAATAGGCAGCATAACGAGCGGCACGCTAAACGTTGGGGATGATCGGGATTATTTTAAGCTGACAGTGACCAGCGCTGGCTGGCATTACTTCATTACACAAGGTACGACTGCGACGGTGGGGCGCTTGTACGACGCGACGCTCACCCAAATCGCCACAGACGATGATTCAGGTGCTGGCGACAATTTCCAAGTCGTGGCGTACTTGATTCCGGGCGATTACTACTTGGCGGTGAGCGGCGACTTCAGTACAACAACCGGGGCTTACACGTTCGTAGCTTACAATTGGACGAGTTTGAACTGGGCTGGCGCCTTGACGAATTTATCGCTGCCGACTTATACGGCCCCAGCGATGAAGCAAGGCGGGAAAGACAAGCTGGTAGTCGTAACTCACGGTTGGCAAAAGTGGCCACTTCCTGTCGATGTGACTTGGGTTTCCAACCTGGCCAGCAGCATTTCTCAGCGCGTTGGAGGCGACTGGCAGGTTGTACCGTATTTATGGACAGAAAAGGCGCATACGTTGTTTCCAAGTAGCGCGCTACTGGCTGCCGGCCAGGAGGGCAGAAGCTTGGGAATTGCCCTCTCGACACAACAGTGGACACACGTCCACTTCATCGCCCACAGTGCGGGAGCACACTTGATTGACGAAGCAGCCCGAACAATGAAGCAGCTATCTCCCGCTACCACTACTCATACAACGTTCTTGGACCCTTACACGCGTTTGTTCACTAGTTGGCGGTTGCGTTACGGTTCGTGGTCAACCTGGTCCGACAACTACTTCACAGTTGATGCGTTGGCCGATTTCGGTGAGACCCGCACCGGCGGAAAACTAAGCCATGCGTACAATGTGGATGTTTCGTGGCTTGATCCCGACAAGATAACCGTTCCCGTGACTGATGGTTCCTGTGGCTTAACGTACTGTGGCTCCAAGGCTGTTCCGAATCCAGACCACGGGTGGGCGCATGAGTTCTATCACGGCACAGTTACTGGCGGTTTAGCGGGCTGCCCCGACTTGGCAAGTCAAGGTTTTGCTTTGAGCAGTGAAGCTGGGGGATGGACCGCGGCAACGAATCTCGCTCGTGGGTTGGACCCAATCGAGCTATGCAATCCGAGCGGCGGCTTTCCGCTTGTGAGCGCCCCTCCTGAACTCAAAACAATCCACAATTTGAGCAGCCTCGTATCCGGCGGAAGCATCAGCAGTCCCATCACAGTTGCGGGCAGCGGGTTCACTATGCAGACGGCCTCGCCAGCATGGCTTTCCTTCTATTTAATCGTGACCAATCCAGTGAACTTCGTGACTTTTGATGCGTTGTTTGCAAGCCCACCCGGCGCGCAGGGTTTGTTGACTGTCTATTGGGACACGAATGAAATCGGCTACATTGACGAACGCGTGGCCCTTCAAGAGAGCCAAGAATACAGCTTTGCGCTGCCAGAAGCCGTCGCTGAAGGTTCACACGTGTTGGCATTCCGCCTTGATCCATTCACAGCGACAAACTCCAGCATCGTCGTAACAAATGTTGCAACGGGATTCTCAGGTCCAGCCGCATGGGCATTTCTTCCAGCAGTAACGCCTTCCCGACTTTGACTCTGGCCGGTTCGGCTGGATTCAACTACTTGATCCAAGGGTCAACGAACCTCGCCGACTGGGAGCCAGTCGCCATCGTCATCAACACCAATGGGGTTGTTCATTTCACTGATACGTCGGCGACTAACTTCACGCGGCGGTTTTATCGCGCAGTCGAACCGTAGATCCGTTTGAAGTTTGAGCCTCCTCACGTCGGCTGCTACGAGGTTCAAATAATCCCCGCCAACTCCTGCAGCGTGTGCCAGTTGTCCAGGCGTTCTTGTTTGGCTTTGATCAGCGTTTCGCTCGGGTTGCCGTCTTTGTCGAAGTGTTTCGCGAAGCGGCCTTCGGTGCGGGCGAAGCGGATGAAGTCATAGACCTCGCCGGTCTTCGGTTCGATGTAAAAATCCTGTTTCTCGGCGGGATTGCCCTGGAGGCTGAGGCGTTGTGCGATCTTGTCGCCTTTGCGCGGATCGTAGATCAGCACCGGAAACGTGCGCGTGTCCACGGCGAGTTTGCTTTGTTGCATCGCCATGTTGTCGCCGACGCCGTGTTCGGGCTGGCAGGTCGTATAGACGCTCACCACGGCCGGGCCGTCGTATTCGTTGGCGGCGAGGATCGCCTTGTAGAAGTGATTGCTCATCGCGCAACTGGTCTGCGCCACGAACGTGTTCGGGTGCATCATGCAAATCTGCGCGAGTTCCTTGCGGCGCTCGATCTTGCCGGGGATGGCCTTGCCGTGGACGGTGAACTTGGTGTTCTGGCCCATGAACGTGGCGGTGGACGATTGCCCGCCAGTGTTGGAATAAACCTGCGTGTCGAGCACGAGCACCTTGATGTTCATGCCGCTGGCCAGCATGCGGCTCAAGCTTTGGAAGCCGATGTCGAGCATCGCGCCGTCGCCGCCGATGACCCAGAGCTTTTTGTTCTGCCAACCCATTTGATCCCAGCGCGCGCGGATGCCCATGGCGTCGGCGGGCGCGTTCTCGAAGAGCGAATTCGTCCACGGCACGAGATACGGATTGTAAGGATACGTCGAGGCATAAACCGTCGAGCAACCGGTCGAGTTGACGATGCCGATGTTTTCCTTGCCGTAAACAAAGCCCGTCGCGGCGAGCATCATGCGGAGCGCCGTGCCTTCGCCGCAGCCCATGCACGAACCCGCGCCGCCGACGTAGAGCAACGACCGCTCGGCGAGCATCATGTCCGTGAGCAGCTTGTCGTTGATGAACTTCTTCGGCGTCTCGGGCATCTTCGTGTAAAAATTCCACGTGCGCTGATAACGCTTCAAGGTGCGGTCGTCCTTCTTGAGCATGACGAGCGCATCGTGATCGCCGCAGGCATCCACGCATTCGGCGCAACCTTTGCACTTGGTCGGATCAATGAAGATGCCGAAATAACCTGGCTCGTCGCCCTTCTTTTCATAGACGTTCCAGAACTTGGTCGTCTTGCCGAATTGCTTGCGATAATGCTCGCGCTCGGCTTCGTCGGGAATTTTGGCGAGTTCCTCCTCGAGCTTCGCCTTCGGTACAACCTTGCCGAGGATGGCGGTGTCCGGGCACTCAGTGACGCACGCCATGCACGCGACGCAGTTTTCGCTATTGAGCAGTGGAATCTCGGGCGCGATGTAGGAAAAGTCGCGCAGGATGCCCGTGCCGGCGGGGATGAACGAGCGCAGTGTGGAATTGTCCGCGGGCAATTCCAGTTCGGCGCTGCCATCGTTGTATGCGCCGACGATGCGGTTGTTGAAATCCGCGACGTTGAGGACGTCGTCGGTGATGGGCACTTGGTTGACGCGATTGGGCGCGGCGACGGGGGCGGTGAGGGTTTCGCTCATAAATTCTTTCTCGGTTCTTAATCTTAATCTTTTTCTTAATCTGTCACTTCGGTAAATCGCGCATCACCATCGTGCTGGTCGAACTCCAATCTTTAACGGCAGCGGAAACTTCATCCGCGTTCTCCGGCCAATCATGCAGTGTAGCCGGATCAAAATCCGCCCCGTTCGGCCAGACGAGCGTGTGAACTTCACGGTCAAGCGCCACTTGCTCGAACAACTTCAAGTCCCGCAACGGCCCGTAAACTTCACCCACGAGTGCTGGGCGGAAATCAATTCGCCGCGACGAGCCATCGCCGAAGTCCACCTTCAGCGTGTGCGGCGCGACAATCGCGAACGACTTCACTCTGTAAATCGGATGGCTCATGACAATCTTATTGGAGCGGAGCAATCGGCTGCGGACGCCGACCGGTTCGCAGCAAATCCCAATCGGTTCTCAATTCGTCGCGATGCAACTCGGCCTAGGCTTCGATCAGACGCCGCTGCTTCTGCGGCATTTCGCCGGCAATCAGTTCCAGCGTATCGAGCGCGAACACCGCCGCGAACTCCTGATAGTAAGCGTGGAAATGCGCGCGATGATGCGGAGCAAACGGCTCGGCATACATCCGAATGATGATTCCGAAGAATCTTGAAAGTTCGGGCATTCACGAGGGAGGGCAAGTCCATCCAAGTGGTCGGGCAAGCGCGAGCAGTCTGAGAATCCCAACGGGATTCCGGCCTCCAGCCCACGGTTGCGAAGCTACCTTGGGTCAAAGGCACAAAATGATTCAACAACCCCAACGGGGTTGTGGCGGTGTTCGATTGCGCGCGGAAGGACACAACCCCTTCAGGGTTGGGGGAATTTTGTTCAGTCAACCTAGGGTAGGCCCGACTTTGTCGGGCCAACCCTGGGCTGAAGGACGATGCCCCGTTGGGGCATTCAGAATGGCGACCGCCGATGCGCCGGAGCGCGGGTCTGTGACCCGCAGCGGATTGAAAGCGAGGCAAACGGGCTAACTGGGGCATCTCCCGGTGGGTGGACGCGCTGCGGCTCGCAGAGCCGCGCTCCGACGAAGCCGCGACGAGAACGCGAGGGGCGCGCTCGGCGGCGGGGGCTTCGGGGTGGGTGGGCATAGCGTTTGGGATTAAGAGTGATCAGGGCGACTTAGCGATTCGGCAGAGGAGCGTGTGATTCAAAAATGACAGCGGCCATAGGAGCAAGAAATAGCCCGTTACTGTGAGTCCCCAAAGCGTGGCGAAAACAGCTTGCAAGACGACAGCACTCAAAATCCGATCAGTGTTGTTGGAAACAAGAATGTCACAGATGCCGGAGCACGCACCAAATAGCACAGCCGCAAAATAGAGTGACACAAGTGACAGAGGCCACCGAACGACAGTGGAAAATCGGCAAGCACGGCGAAAGGCTAAGCCGATTACAATTCCGATAAGTGGGGACGCTAAAAGACCGCCCCACACGATTGTAGGCATCGCACGATGCGCCAAGACGTAGGCGAAAACAGCCCACACGCATCCTGATAAGACCGAAAACAGGATATATCGTCTTGTGTTCATCGAATGAACGTCCCGGCAACAGAATAACTCACTTCGCAAACACCACTTCCTCGCTCGCCTTCGCCTTCGCCGTTGCCGGCGCGGAGATGATGTTCCACGGGATTTCCATCACGCTCTTCAAGCCTTCGCGCACACACTTGAGATTTTCCTGCACGACGTGTTCGCCGCGTTTGCCGAAATACTTGCGGATGTATTTTTCGACCGCGCCCAGCACCTGCTCGTCGCCCATGCCGGAGCGCGACGCAAATGGCGTTACCTTGATGAAGATGCCAACGAGCACCACCCCTTGCATCCGCTGCTGGAGGTCGGGGTCGGTCGCGATCTCTTTCGCGATCTTCACGGTGTCGAGGTAGAACACCTTGAGCCGCTTGTTGCGGATGAGCTTCTGGCCGTAGGCGGGGATGTGATCCCAGACGCGTTGCGGGTCGGTCTCGGGACTCTGGATGAACACGCTGCCTTCGTCGGCGATGCCTTCGAGCGGATTGCCAAGGTTGAAGGCGTTCACGTCGTTGAGCGGGATGAACTCGACATGGGCCAGTTCGCTGTGCGTGCGGATGTGTTTCTCGGCGACGGTCAGATAATAGGTCGTGGGCAAACCTTTTTTCTCCGAACCGTATTTCGGATACGCCTGTACGTAGAGGTTGAACAATTCGCCGACGAACGACGCGATGAGCTTGTTGGTGGTGACCGAGCCAAAGCCGCCGACGGAATGGCCGCGCATCGAGAACGCGCCGGGCGGACGGATGTCCGGGTCTTCGCCGTCGGGCAACGCGAGCGCGTGCTTGATGCCGATGACGGTGTATTCGCGAGGCTGATCGGCGAGCATGTTCTTAACGACCTGGATGAAATGTCCACCCCGCACGTCACGCGAACCGAGTCCGGCGGAGCACGCATAAATCTTCGGGATGCTCGTGATCCTGGGATATTTGAATTCGCCATTCGAGCCGAAGCTCAAGCCGGTAAGCGCGTCGGCGAAGCTGGCTTTGATGCCTTGCACGAGCGGATTGGATTGCGCGAGCGGATTGTCCATGCGTTCGAGCACGGTGAGCGCGCGGACGTTCTTGAGCGCGTCCACAAGTTGCGTGGCCGGGAACGGCGCGAAGCAGGTGACGTGAACGACGCCGACCTTGAGGTCCAATTCCTCGCGCATGTAATCGGCCGCGGCCTGCGCGGTCTCCATCATGCCGCCCATGCCAACGAGTGCGTATTCCGCGTCGTCCATGCGATACGTGTCCACCATGCGATAACGGCGACCGGTCTTGGCGTAATACACATCCATCGCTTCCTGCACGGCGGCGGGGACTTTGTCGTAGAAATGGCGCTGGGCGATCTTGCCCTTCATGTAGGAATCCTGGTTCTGCACCACGCCGGTCATGATGGGATTCATCGGATCAAACAAGCAGCGGAGCTTTTGATTCGGGTCGCCTATGTACTCCTTCATGAACTCCGTCTCCGGCAGCTTGAGGTTTTCAATGGTGTGCGTCGTGAGAAAGCCATCCTGCACATTCATGAACGGTGTCTCGCAAGCCTCCGCCGCGCGCCGCGCGATGAGCGCGAGATCGCAAGCCTCCTGCGCGTTGCGGCCGAATAAAATCCCCCAGCCGCAATCCGAACAACTCATTACGTCGTCGTGACCGCAATGCACGTTCAACGAGTGCGAGGTCAGCGCCCGTGCGCCGATGTGAAACACCACCGGCAATCGTTTGCCGGAAATCGTGTAGAGCACCTCCTTCATCAGCACGAGGCCCTGGCCGCTGGTAAAATTCGTCACGCGTCCACCGGCCAGCGCGAAGCCTTCGCACGTCGTGGCGGCGGAGTGTTCGGATTCCGGCTGGACGAAAGTCAGCGTGTCGCCCCAGAGGTTCTTTTTGCCATTCGAAACCTCGGTTTCATAGCCCGTGCCCATGGTGGTGGAGGAAGTGATGGGATAAGCGCAGGCGCCCTGGGTGATGTGGGTTTCGACCCAGACGACGCCGCCCGCGCCGTCAGAGGTGGTGGGAATACCGGGAAATGGAATTCGTGAATCGCTGCTCATAAATGTTGTCTTGGAATAATGCGGCTGCTGTTCAACGCCGTCCCTCTTGTCCCTGGCCCGCACGCGAGCAAACTTCGCGCCCGCCGTATCAGTGCTGGTGCGGCAAGCTAAAGTGGCGGTGAGATTGAAGCAAGGGATTAAATTGCTCGGAAGAAACTTTTATCTCTCGCAAAGCGATGCGGCACGGTCTTAGCTTTTTACCGAACAACATGTGGCCGCAACCACAACTGGCGCAGGACCCGGCCGAATGGCTGGGCAACGCGCATCCGCTCGTCGAGCAACTCGGCTCGGCGGATGGCTTGGTTTCGCTGCACACGCTGGCCGAGGCGCTGGCGCTCCAGCCAGTGGCGAGCCTGCCGGCCTTGCGGGATTTTCTGCTTGAGTATCACGCGCGAATCTTGATGCCCCACGAACTGCCGGCGATTCGCAGTGCGTACACCCATGCCGCCAGCCAGCACGCGCGCGAACTTGTCGCCCTGGATTGGGCGCTTTCCCGTGAACCGGCGCTTGGCAATTTTGCGCCCGCGAGCCGGCGCGTGGGCCTGGCGCAATTGCAGCGTCTGCGACCTCTGCGCGACGAGCGGCTCGTGCAGCGCTACCTGGGAGCCGTCACCAGCGGGGAGGCGCATGGCTGGCACACCCTGGTCTATGGCGTGACGCTCGTGGTTTACTCGTTGCCGCTCCGGCAGGGTTTGCTGAGTTACGCCCAACAAACGACCCGAGGCTTCATCCAGGCGGCCGCGCCTTCTTTGAAACTTGCCGAGGTGCGGTTGCAGGAGTTGTTCGACGAGCTTTGCGCACCGCTGCCGGCGGCAGTCGAGGCTTTGCTGCAAAATCAGGCTGCTTGAACACTCGGCCTCCGGGTTCGCTGGTGATTCACCGGGGGGCGCGTCCCAGCGCCTTTGCCAGCGTCTCACAAAGGTCCTCGACTGTTTGCACCGCCTCCGCCTGTTCATCGCTGACCGTTACGTTGAACCGCTCTTCCACCCGCACCACGATGGATACCAGGTCGAGGGAATCCACGTTCAAGTCGGCCTTCAAGTGTGCAGCGGGCTGGAGTTGGTCAGTTTGAACCTCAAGTTCCTCCGCCAGGATCAGCTTGAGGGCAGCGACCTCATCTGTTGTGAGCATGGCGTTCGTGATGGTCTCGGCCACCGGTCGTTCTGAATTTGTTTTCATGGTGTCAGCTTAAACGCGGGATTTTGTGTTGATAGGGTGATGATCGCGGATACGCTGACTATCGAGTTATGTTTGCGCGGCTGCTGGCTCAATCAGGTTTGTCGCTCGACCGGTTGCGGGCGCTGGTCGAAGTAGGCGCTTGCGGAAGCATCGTGCGCGCCGCTGAGGGCGATCCGACCCGTCAAAGCCAATACAGCCGTCAACTCAAGGAGCTGGAGGATTTCTTCCAGACGGCTCTGGTGGAACGGTACGGCAAACATGTCCGGCTCACAGCGCAAGGCCGGGAACTGGCGCGCATCTCCCGTTTCTTTCTGCTGGGGATTTCCAATTTTCAGCGGGGATGCCTGGCCGAAGGGCAGGTGTATCGCATCGGCGCGAGTGCCACGTTCATTCTCGCCTTCTTGCTCAAAGTCCTGGCGGCGACCGGTTTCACGCAATCGGGCATCCGGTTTCAAGTTGAAACTGCCTCCAACGATGACATCGAAAGACGGCTGCATGAACTGACCCTGGATTTTGGGGTGGTGACGCGAGAGTCGTTGAGCCGGCCCCTGCAAACCGCAGAGTTGGGAGGCTGTGGGCTTCGCCTCTGGGTGCCGCGTGGTCTATGCCGATCCGAGCAACACGCCCGGCGCGCGTTCAAGCAACGCAAACTGCCCCTGGCACTGGCATTGAACGAACTGCCGCCCGCCGCCGTGGATTTCCTGCGGGAGAATGAGCCGGTGTTGAATTGCGAGAGCTTTGTCCAGGCGCAGCTCGCACTCTGCGAAGATGGCATGGCGGCCCTGCTCCCGACGTTCCTCCTCCCGGCCGGGCGCTCAGGTCAATTCATGAAGCTTCGGCTGCCGGCTCTCAAGTCGTGTCAGTGGAGTTACCATCTGGCGTGGAACCCGCGGCTGCTGCGCTTGAATCCTCACGCGGCACGAAGACGCGACGGCTTGATCGCCGCCCTCGCGGCCATTCTGCAGAAGGCCCGAACCAGCCGTTCGTAAGCGGCCAACTTCCCGCAAACCGGTTTGCGCGCTCAAGTTCAAGGGAGATTTTCCTCGCCTTTGCGGCATGGCTTCCGCAGAAATGTCGCCTCCTGAACGATGAGACTCCATCCACTCGATCTTGTTATCATTGTCGTTTACATGCTGGGCACGCTCGGCGTGGGTTGGTGGTTCAGTCGCAAACAACGCAACATTCGCGACTATTTCCTTTCAGGCAAGGACACGCCGTGGTGGGCGCTCATGGGGTCCATCGTGGCCACAGAGACTTCCACGGTCACGTTCATCAGCGTGCCCGCGTTCGCGTTTGCGGCCAATGCCGCGGGCGTGGGCGGCAATTTCACCTTCCTGCAAATCGTCATCGGCTATCTGATCGGGCGATTGATCATTGTGGCGCTCTTCATCCCGCTCTACTTCAAAGGTGAACTGTTCACGGTCTATCAGGTGCTCGATCAGCGTTTCGGCGGGCGGGTCAAACGCACGGCGGCTTCGCTGTTTCTGATCACGCGCTCGATCGCCGATGGCATCCGGCTGTTTCTCACGGCCATTGTGCTGGTGGCGTTGACCGGTTGGGCCGATCCCGTTTCGATTCTCATCATCGGCGTGGTGACGATTGCCTACACGTATCTGGGCGGAATGGCCGCGGTGATCTGGACGGACGCGATTCAGTTGGTGGTTTATCTGATTGGGGCGGTGGCCGCCGCGTTCATTCTGCTGGGGCAAATCCCGGGTGGCTGGAATGAGGTCGTGGCGGTGGGGAACGACTTTCACAAGTTCACCCTGTTTGACTTCACCTTCAGTCTGAGCCGCAGCTACACGTTCTGGGCAGGGGTGATCGGCGGCGCGTTCCTGACCACTGCGACGCATGGCACGGATCAACTGATGGTGCAACGCTATCTCAGCGCGCGCAGTCCGCGTCAGGCCACGGCGGCGCTGTTGACCAGCGGCGTGGTCATCCTGTTGCAATTCGCGCTGTTCCTGCTCATCGGGGCGATGCTGTTCGTGTTTTATCACAAAACCGGCTCGCTGCCGGCAGACGTCGCAGCCCGGGCCGACCGGGTGTTT
Organism: Verrucomicrobiia bacterium; assembly: GCA_011525685.1. Lineage (GTDB taxonomy): Bacteria > Verrucomicrobiota > Verrucomicrobiia > Limisphaerales > JADLHS01 > WYBW01. The sequence continues at coordinate 721 of WYBW01000063.1, read as the reverse complement.
CCCCACTTCATCGTCACGCAACTGCCGAACGGGCTGATCGGCCTGGTGGTCGCGGCAATTTTTGCGGCGGCGATGAGCACATTGTCCGGCTCGCTCAATTCGCTGGCGGCCACCGCCGTGACGGATTTCTATCGCCCGTTGTTCGCACCCGACAAGTCGGACCACCATTACCTCAACGCCTCCCGGCTGTTCACCGCGCTCTGGGGCGTGGTGCAGATTGCGGTGGCCATGATCGCCATCGCGATGCAGGGCCGCGGCGTGGATGCCGTGCTGGCGGTGGCCTCGTTCACCAACGGACCGGTGCTGGGGTTGTTTCTGCTGAGTGCCCTGACCAAGCGCGTGGGTGCAACCGGAGCATTGGTCGGCGTGGTGACCGGCATTGCCTGCATGACTTTCGTCTGGCTGCAACTCATGGTCTCCTGGCAGTGGTATGTGTTGATGGGTTCAACGATCACATTCCTGAGCGGCTTGGTTGCCAGCCGACTGCTCGAAAGCAAGGGGTGTGTGACTCCTGAGTGACCCGGTTTGAGAAAAGGTGCGCCTGCGTTGGTTTTGCGCTTACATAGTGTATCTGTATGGATACAATATTGCACATTAACAGGTTGTTGAACAAAGGCCTTTTTTGAGGCCCGACTCATTCTAATGACTCGGTATTCCCATTTGACGCGTGATCTCAGCCGGATTTTTGTCTGTTCACGCCGCCCGCTTCGGCGTTCTCACC